>NZ_JBIVNO010000023.1:0-24915 GCF_044753645.1 Streptomyces sp. NPDC093261 | reverse complement strand
CGTTCGTTCGAGCGTCGTGACGACCGTGGCGGGTTCCGCCGGGACGGCGACCGTGACCGTCGCCCCTTCGACCGTGACCGCCGTGACGACCGGGGCGGCCGTTCGTTCGAGCGTCGTGACGACCGCGGCGGCTTCCGTCGGGACGGCGACCACCGTTCGTTCGACCGGCGCGACGAGCGCGGCGGACACCGCGGCAGCGACCGTCCGTTCAACCGTGACCGCCAGGGCGACCGCCCCGGCTTCCGCTCCGGCGGACACGACCGCCCGTACGGCCGTCGTGACGACCACCGCGGCACGGGCGGCTTCGGCCGCCGTGACGACAAGCCGCGCTGGAAGCGCAACGGCTGACGCCGGCATCGGCACCTGAGCGCCGCGCCCCCGCCCCGATCCGGGCGGGGGTGCGGCGCTTTCCACGTCCCCGCACCTACGGGGACGCCGAGCGGTTCCCGGACGTTCGTACGGCGATTCTTGGCCACAGCACCCAGCCCGTGCCGCATGTCACGCCTCCGGGCGGGGAAGCGCTGGGTGCATGACAAAAGACGTACGACCGGCCGGGCCGTCCGACGAAGAGCGGCTGGCCCAGCTCGGTTACACACAGGTCCTCGCCCGCCGGATGTCGGCGTTCTCCAACTACGCGGTCTCCTTCACGATCATCTCGGTTCTCTCCGGCTGTCTGACGCTCTACCTGTTCGGGATGAACACCGGCGGGCCCGCCGTGATCACCTGGGGCTGGGTGGCCGTAGGCCTGATGACGATGTTCGTCGGGCTGTCGATGGCCGAGATCTGCTCGGCGTACCCGACCTCCGCGGGCCTGTACTTCTGGGCCCACCGGCTGGCGCCGCGGCGCTCGGCCGCGGCCTGGGCCTGGTTCACGGGCTGGTTCAACGTGCTGGGCCAGGTGGCGGTGACCGCGGGCGTCGACTTCGGTGCCGCGTCCTTCCTGGGCGCCTATCTCGATCTCCAGTTCGGCTTCGAGGTCACGCCCGGCCGCACCGTCCTGCTCTTCGCGGCGATCCTGGTGCTGCACGGCCTGCTGAACACCTTCGGTGTCCGTATCGTCGCGCTCCTCAACAGCGTCAGCGTGTGGTGGCATGTGCTGGGGGTCGGGGTGATCGTCGGCGCACTGGCGTTCGTACCGGACCGCCACCGGTCGGCGTCCTTCGTGTTCACCCGGTTCGTGAACCACACGGGCTGGAGCAGCGGCGTCTACGTCGTCCTGCTGGGCCTGCTGATGGCCCAGTACACCTTCACCGGCTACGACGCCTCCGCCCATATGACGGAGGAGACGCACAACGCGTCCACGGCCGGCCCGAAGGGCATCGTCCGCTCCATCTGGACGTCCTGGGTGGCGGGCTTCGTCCTGCTCCTGGGCTTCACCTTCGCCATCCAGTCCTACGACGGCGAGCGGACGTCCCCGACCGGCGCGCCGCCCGCCCAGATCCTGCTGGACGCCCTCGGCGCGACCGCCGGCAAGCTGCTGCTGCTCGTGGTGATCGGCGCGCAGCTGTTCTGCGGGATGGCGTCGGTGACGGCCAACAGCCGCATGATCTACGCCTTTTCACGCGACGGCGCGCTGCCCTTCTCGCGGGTGTGGCACACGGTCAGCCCGCGCACGCGCACCCCGGTGGCGGCGGTGTGGCTGGCGGCGCTCGGCGCACTCGTCCTGGGGCTGCCGTATCTGATCAACGTCACGGCGTACGCGGCGGTCACCTCGATCGCGGTGATCGGCCTCTACATCGCCTACGTCATCCCGACCCTGCTGCGGGTGCGCAGGGGCGACTCCTTCGAGCGCGGGCCCTGGCACCTGGGCCGCTGGTCGCAGGCGATCGGGGTGGTGTCGGTGGTGTGGGTCGGGATCATCACGGTGCTCTTCATGCTCCCGCAGGTCTCCCCGGTCACCTGGGGGACCTTCAACTACGCCCCGGTCGCCGTCCTCGTCGTCCTCGGCTTCGCCGCGTCCTGGTGGCTGGCCTCGGCCCGGCACTGGTTCCTCAACCCCCAGCATGAGCGCACCCTCGCCCGCGAGGCCGCGCGCGCGGCCTGCCCCGAACCGGTCGATCCGTAGCCCTTCCGGCACCCGCACGGCCCACTTCCGGCCCGGCTCCCCGATACCCGATCTACGAGACGCTCTCGTCCGGCTATGCTCGTGGAGGCAACATCGCCTGGGCCCTTAGCTCAATTGGCAGAGCAGTGGACTTTTAATCCATTGGTTGTGGGTTCGAGTCCCACAGGGCCTACGGGCGCGGGAGAGGGTTCACCCCCTCCGACCTGCCACCCGGCGCCCGGGCCGGCTTCGGCCGGCTCGGGCGCCGCCTCGATTTCCGGCCGGAGGCCGTCTCCGGGACCGACCGGGATGCCCGCAAGGGCCGCGGCGGGACTCGTCCGAGGCCGCGGGGTCAGCCCGCCGTCAGTTCCGTGAGGGGCAGGGTGTGCTGGGTGTGGACGACCTTCGCACGCAGATAGCGGACGTTCTGTGCCGTGGTGAAGACGCCCGTGGGGACGTGGTGGGTGACCGTGAGGCCCTGGCCGCGCAGTTGGGCGGCCTTGTCGGGGTTGTTGGACAGCAGGTCCAGGGTGTCGATGCCGAGGGCGCGGAGCATCTGCGCGGCGGCCGTGTAGTCGCGGCCGTCCTCCGGCAGGCCGAGCGCGGCGTTCGCCTCGTAGGTGTCGAGGCCCTGGTCCTGGAGCGCGTAGGCGTCGAGCTTGTTGTAGAGGCCGATGCCACGGCCCTCCTGACGGAGGTACAGCAGGACGCCGCCCCGGTCGGCGATGCGCTCCACCGCCTCACGCAGCTGGGGCCCGCAGTCGCAGCGGGCCGAACCGAAGACGTCGCCGGTCAGGCACTCGGAGTGCAGCCGGACGAGCGGGGGGCGGCCGCCGGTGGGCTCGCCCAGGGTCACGGCCACGTGTTCCCCGCCGTCGGCGAGGCCGTGGAAGGTGACCAGCCCGGCGGTGACCGTGTAGCCGTCGCCGAAGCGGAGCGGGACGGTCACGCGGGTGCGGACCGTGGCGGCGGGGACATCGGTGGTCGTGGGGAGATCGGTGGGGAGACGGGTCGGTTCGCTGCTGTCACTGGAGGCGGTGGCGTCGCTGTCACCGGATGCGGTGGCGTCGTCACGTGAGTCGCGCATGTCTGTCGTCCTTCTCCGGGCCGGCGGTTGCGGGTGCGGAGGATGCGCCCCATGCTTCAGATTTGAAGCACAACCTCGGTCGGAGACTCTAACGCGTACTCTCTTTAAGTTTCAAGCAATTTTTCCGCGGCAGGCCGGGTGAGTCCGGGTCACTCCGCCGTTCCGGACGAACGTCGGCGCCACGGCAGCCCGTCGCACGCGGGCCGCTCCTCATCGCCCTGGAGCGCGTCCGTGATCTGGTTGCAGATGGCTTCCAGCTGGGCCACCTGCTCGGGCGTGAGGTGGTCGAAGAGGGCGGCGCGGACCGTCTCGACATGGCCCGGCGCCGCGCGTTCCAGCAGCGCCATGCCCTCGTCCGTGAGGACCGCGGTACTGCCGCGCCGGTCGGTGGGGCAGCCCTCACGGCGGACCGTGCCGTCCTTCTCCAGGCGGGTGACGACGTAGGTCAGCCGACTGCGCGTGATCTTCAGCGTCTCCGCGAGGTCGGTCATCCGCATCCGGTGGTCGGGCGCGCCGGAGAGGTTGGCGAGGACGGAGTAGTACAGATGCGGCATGCCGGCCTCCTGCTGGAGCTGCCGGTCGATCACATCCTCCAGGAGCCATGACGCGGCGAGGTACGAACGCCAGGCGCGCAGTTCCTCGGGGGTGAGCCAGCGGGTCGTCATGCCGCCAGTGTAGTTATTGTTCAAAAGTTGAAACAAGATCACGGGGTTCCGCCGGATCTGGACCTCCGGACCCGCCCCGGCGCATCCTGACCACGCGGTCAGGGACCCGACCAGGGCCCCCCGGCCTTCGACGCCCGCTCCGCCCTCTCCCCCTCGACCCTGGAGTGCACCCCCATGGCCCAGCCCTATGTCCTGTTGTCCGCCGCCGTCTCCCTCGACGGCTTCCTGGACGACACCGGCCCCGAGCGGCTCCTGCTGTCCGGACCGGAGGACTTCGACCGGGTCGACGAGGTGCGGGCGGGCAGCGATGCGATCCTCGTCGGCGCGGGCACGCTACGCACCGACAACCCGCGGCTGCTGGTCTACTCCGAGGAGCGGCGCGAAGCCCGGGTCTCCGCCGGGCTGCCGGAGTACCCGCTGAAGGTCGCGGTCAGCGCGTCCGGTGACCTCGATCCGGACGCCCCTTTCTGGCACACGGGGGGCGCGAAGGCCCTCTACACCACGGACAAGGGCGCGGAGCGGCTGCGCGGGCTGCTGCCGGCGGACGTGGACGTGGTCGCGCTCGGCCCCGATGTGGAGTGGCGCGCCGTGCTCACTCATCTGGGTGAGGTCAAGGGCGTACGCCGGCTGATGGTCGAGGGCGGGGGACAGGTGCACACCCGGCTGTTGCAGCAGGGGCTCGCGGACGAGGTGCAGCTCGTGCTCGCTCCCCTGGTCGTGGGACAGCCCGACGCGCCGCGGATGTTCGGGCCGGGGGCGTACCCGCCGGGACGCATGCGGCTGCTGGAGGCGCGGTCGGTCGGGGACGTCGTGCTGATGCGCTACGCGCCCACGGCACCCGGCACCGGCCGGTCGGCCTCCGCCGCCGACCGGCGGTGGCTGGAGACGGCGTGTGAGCTGGCGGCGCAGTGCCCGCCCTCCCGCACGGCCTTCAGTGTGGGAGCGGTGATCGTCGCCGCCGACGGCACGGAGCTCGCCCGGGGGTACTCCCGGGAGGGCGGGGACCCGCTGGTGCACGCGGAGGAGGCGGCGCTGGCGAAGCTGGACACGGCCGATCCGCGCCTTGCCACCGCGACGGTCTACAGCAGCCTGGAGCCGTGCGCCCGCCGTGCGTCCCGGCCCGCGCCGTGCGCCCGGCTGATCCTCGACGCCGGGGTGCGGCGGGTGGTCACGGCCTGGCGTGAACCGGACACGTTCGTGGCGGCGGCGGACGGAAACGCGCTGCTGACGGCGGAGGGAGCGGATGTGGTGATGCTGCCCGAGTACGAGGAACGGGCGAAGGCCCCGAACGCCCATCTGCTGCCGTCGCCCGAAGGCCGCTGAGGCTGTTCGCCCCGCCTGCCGGCCGGTGAGGGCTGTCCGCTCCGCCCGGATGCCGCTGACGGCTGTTCGCCCGCCACCCGCCGTCTGACGGCTGCCCGCCACCCGCCACCCGCCGTCTGACGGCTGCCCGCCGCCCGAAGCCGCTGACGGCTGCTGCCCACCCCCGCGCGAAAACCGCTGACAGCCGGAAAACGCCGGTAAAGCGCCGTGGACGTAAACCTGTGTGCTTCGTGTCGCGCGCATGGCGTACACTGGTATCACCGACGCGGGGTGGAGCAGCTCGGTAGCTCGCTGGGCTCATAACCCAGAGGTCGCAGGTTCAAATCCTGTCCCCGCTACTGATGGCCGAGGGCCGGAATCCGAAAGGGTTCCGGCCCTCGGCTTTTTCCGTGTTCTTCACCCGCTCCCCCTCTTCCCGCCAGGGGGCCCGACCCATGCCCGTCCACAGGGTGTGTACGCCGGTCGGCCCACAGCGGTCGCCCCCCGCCCGTCCTGCGGGAAGCCTGGACGGGTGGTGCAGCAAGGAGGCGCGTGGCGGATCGAGGCGCCGTGCGACGAGCAGGTCAGCGGGCCAGAGCCCGGAACTTCGTACGAGGGGGCCGGCGTCCCGTACGACCGGACCATCGGCGGCCCGGCGGCCACCCCTCTTCCGGAGGACGGCGGCCGGCCCCCGGAACGACCTCACGAACGATCCGAGGGGATTCGGCCCCCGGAGCCGGGCCCGGTGGAGAGCCGGCGGAGTTCGTACGCGCGGGCCTTCCTGCGGGCCCTGCCCGCGCTGCTCATCGGTCTCGGCGTCTGCTGCGGCCGGCTGACCCCGTCCGTCTTCCCCGGCGTGCCGCTCTTCACCGCCGCCCCGCTCGTCGCCGCGCCCCTGCACTCGCTGCGCGGCACCGTCGGCACCGGCGCCGCGGCCCTCGCCGCCGTCCTGGCCGTGCACCTGGGACTCGGCGCACCAGGGTCCTCCGGCGCGGCCTCGGAGGCGGTCACCACCGCCGCTGCCGCCGTTCCGGCCGTCCTGATCAATGTGCTCGTACGCCGCAACGACGCACGCCTCGCCTCCGCCCGCCGGATCGCCGAGGCCGCGCAGCGCGCCGTACTGCCCGAGCCCCCCGCGCGGATCGGGGGGCTCCGGATCGCCGCCCGGTACGAGGCGGCGCAGGCCGACGCCTACATCGGCGGTGACCTGTACGCGGTTCAGGACTCCCCGCACGGTGTACGGCTCGTGGTCGGGGACGTACGGGGCAAGGGCACGGGTGCCGTGGCCGCCGTCGCGGTCGTGATCGGCGCCTTCCGGGAGGCCGCCGAGCAGGAGGCGACGCTGGAGGCCGTCGCCCGGCGCCTGGAGCGGGCGCTGTCCCGCGAGGGCATCCGCCGGGACGGCCCCGACGCCCACGAGGAGTTCACCACCGCGGTCCTCGCGGAGATCCCGCACGAGGACGGGGAGGACCCGCGGGGGGACGCGGGGATTTCGCACAAGCGAGGAGTCGTCCGGATCGTCAACCGGGGCCACCCGGCCCCCCTGCTCCTGCTCCCCGACGGCACCCTGCGCGAGCTGGAGGCCCGCGAGCCGGCGCTGCCGCTCGGCATGGGCGACCTCGCCGTGCGGCCCGACCGCGCGGAGGAGTGGGGCTTCCCGTCCGGTTCGACGCTGCTCTTCTTCACGGACGGCGTCTCGGAGGCCCGGAACGCGCGCGGCGAGTTCTACGACCCGGCCGGCCGCCTCGCCGGACGGTTCCCCGCCACTCCCGGTGCCGTGCTGGCCGCCGTCACGGAGGACGTCGCCCGCCACACCGGCGGCCAGGCCACGGACGACATGGCGCTGCTGGCCGTGCGCCGGTCCGAGCACTCCTGAACCCGGCGGGGAGCCAAGGGCCGCCGAACGCCCGGACGTTGTCACGGGGCGTGAGTGAGTGGTGCCCCTCCGCATAACAACTGACACACCGTCACAACAGGTGGGACGGGTGAGGTGCGGTCAACTCGCCCGATTTTCACCGTTCCTGTCGCGAAAGTCCTGGCCAGGCGGCGCTAAGGATCTGTCCGAACGGCTTGGAATCCGAGCCCCGCGTCTATTAACGTTCGATAACGCAGCGCGGTCGTCCCAGCCGTCACCCGAGGCGGCTCCGTGCGCGTGTGCCGAATCTCGCAAGGGAACCGGGGAACCACCATCTTGGGGTGAATCGGGCGGATGCCGCCGTGTCGCAACGGCCGGTATACGCGCGTAGGAGACCTTCCCCTCCGAACCCGTCAGCTAACCCGGTAGGCGAAACGGAAGGAAAGGAGTGCGCCCACGTGGCGTCCAACCGGCCTGCCGAGAGCACCTCGTTCGCCCCGACCGGCACGCAGACCATCGGTTTTGCGTCCCGCCCCGACGAGGGCCCCTGGGAGGAGTGGAATCCCACGGAGGATTCCGTCCGCCCCGTCCGCGGTCGGCACCGCGTCAGCAAGCAGCGCGGCGGCGGACTCGCCCGCAGCTCCACGGTTCTGGGCGTCGGCGTGATGGCCGCGGTCGGCGCGGGCGGCATGGCCACCGCGCAGACCGGCAAGCCCCCGGTGTCCATATCCCTCCCCGACCTCTCCTCCGTCACCGACTCGGCCAAGGCGCTCATCGGCGTGGACACCGGCGCCCCCAAGGGCTCCGCCACCGCCCTGAGCACCGCCGGTGTCAGCACCGCCGACGCCGCCGCGGGCAGCAAGGACGCGGGCGAGGCGCTGCGCGCCCGGATCATGCAGCAGGCCGAGTCCCAGCAGGACCGGATCGCCGCGACGGCCGCTCGGGCCGCCGAGGACGCGGCCGCGAAGAAGGCCGCCGCAGCGGCGGCCAAGGCTCAGGACGCCGCTCGTGCCAAGGCCGCCGCCGACAAGAAGGCCGCGGAGGCGGAGGCCAAGAAGAAGGCCGAGGCCGCTCGGCTGGCGGAACTGGCCAAGCAGTTCACGCTGCCCACCTCCTCCTACACCCTGACCTCGCGCTTCGGTGACGCCGGCGCCATGTGGTCCTCCGGCTACCACACCGGCCTCGACTTCGCCGCCCCCACGGGCACGCTCATCAAGGCCATCCACAGCGGCACCATCACCCAGGCGGGCTGGGCGGGGTCGTACGGCTATCGCACGGTTCTCACCCTCGACGACGGCACCGAGCTGTGGTTCTGCCACCAGTCGTCGATCAGCGTCACCGTCGGCCAGAGGGTGTCCACGGGCGATGTCATCGGCCGTGTGGGAGCGACCGGCAACGTCACCGGGCCGCATCTGCACCTGGAGGTCCACCCGAACGGCGGCAGCGCGATCGACCCGATGGCGTGGCTGCAGAGCAAGGGCCTCAACCCCTGACATCCGCGCCCTTCTCCCCGGCGTGTATCACCCCTGGACCCCGGCGGTCCTGTCCTGGACCCCGGCGGTCCTGGCGACAACCCCCGACGCCGGGGCTGCCGGTTCGGTGTATGACGCCGTCCGGGTGGAACCGCCCCCGGCCGGAATAAGGGCTTCCGGAGTGAGCGCTGAAGTAGGGCATGACTTCTCTTCGCAAGCTCGGCTTCTCTGACCTCGAGGTCTTCCCCCTCTCCCTCGGCGGCAACGTCTTCGGCTGGACCGCCGACGAGGCGCAGTCCTTCGCCGTGCTCGACGCCTACGCGGCGGCCGGCGGCAACTTCGTCGACACGGCGGACGCCTACTCGGCGTGGGTCCCCGGCAACAAGGGCGGCGAGTCCGAGGCCGTCATCGGCAAGTGGGTCGCGGCGCGCGGCAACCGCTCCGACATGATCATCGCGACCAAGGTCAGCCAGCACCCCGAGTACAAGGGGCTGAGGGCCGCCACCGTCAAGGCCGCGGCCGACGCGTCGCTGCGCCGCCTGGGCACCGACTACATCGACCTCTACTACACGCACTTCGACCAGCCGGAGGTGCCGGTGGAGGAGATCATCGGCGCGCTCGACGACCTGGTGAAGGCGGGCAAGGTGCGTGCCATCGGCGCCTCCAACATCTCCGCCGAGCGCCTCCAGGAATCCCTCGACTTCTCCGACCGCGAGAACCTGGCCCGGTACACGGCGCTCCAGCCGCACTACAACCTGGTCTCACGCGACACCTACGAGGGTCCGCTCCAGGACGTCGCGGCCCGCGCGGGCCTGGCGGCCGTTCCCTACTACGCCCTCGCCGCCGGCTTCCTGACCGGCAAGTACCGGCCGGGCACCACCGTGGACTCGGCGCGGGCGCAGGGTGCGGGCAAGTACCTGGAAACCGAGCGAGGCCGACGCGTGCTCGAGGCCCTCGAGGAGGTCGCGCAGGCACGCGGCGCACAGATCCCGACGGTGGCCCTGGCCTGGCTCGCGGCCCAGCCGACGGTCGCGGCCCCGATCGCCTCCGCCCGCACGGTGGAACAGCTGCCCGCGCTGCTGGCTGTGGCGGACCTGACCCTGACGGAGGAGGACCTGGCCAGGCTGACGGAGGCCTCGGCGTAAGCGCGCTGTCCGGAGGGCTGTCCCTGCCCGGGGACAGCCCCGCGCCCCTACGGCCGATAGGGGTTGTACGCGGAATACGACGATGTCGTCGGCCCGTATCGCGGCGCCGGGTACCACGGTACGTGTCCGTAGCCGTATCCGTAGCCGTATCCGTAGCCGTATCCATAGCCATGCCCGTGGTCGGACCAGACCGGCGAAGGCATCGGCGCCGTCGTGCGCGCCGCGTGCGCCAGCGCCGGCCGAGCCACCGCACGCCGCGCCCACAGCGCCGAGAGCAGCTCCCTCTCCCGTACGACGAAGTCGGCTCCCGCCCGGCCGCGGCGCCCCCGGTGCCGCAGGAACGCCAGCGACGTCGCGTACGCCTCGTACTCCGCGACCGAGCGCGCCGCCGCCTTCCCGAAGTGCTGCCGCGCGTACTGCCGGGCCAGTCGCCGCGCCCGCATGGAGCCGAGGACGAACGGTTCCGCCGGCGTCAGCCACCCGGTGGCCGCGTAGGCCGGCAGCTCCTCCCGCACCGTCCTCAGCTCGCGCTGCCGCGTCCAGATGACCAGCCAGGTCAGCAGCGCGAACGCGGGCGCCATCAAGGACGCGTACACCGCGAAGAACCCGTACTCGCCGAACGACGAGGATCCGTTCCACATCGAGTGCATGCCCATGGCGAGCAGCAGCCCGCCCAGCGGCATCAGAACGCGGCGGGCCCGGCGGCGCTCCGCCGTCAGCGCCGCGATACCGAAACCGATCCCGGTGAGCACGGTGAACAGCGGATGCGCGAAGGGCGACATCACCACACGGACGAAGAAGGTCGCGGCCGTCACGGACGCGAGACCCCGTCCGCCGCTGAGCTGGTCCGTGCCGAAGGCCGTGCCCAGATAGAGGATGTTCTCGGTGAAGGCGAAGCCGGTCGCGGTGACCCCGGCGATCACCACCCCGTCCACGATCCCGGTGAAGTCCCGTCTGCGGAAGAGGAAGACCAGCAGCACGGCCGCCGCCTTTGCGGACTCCTCGACGATCGGCGCTATGAGGGTCGCGCCGAGGGTGTCGGCGCTGTTCGGGTCGGCGGTCGCGGTGGCTATCCACCGGGTCGCGAAGCTGTTCGCGACGATCGCGATGAGCGCGGCCGCGCACGCCCCCCAGGCGAAGGCGAAGATCATGTTTCGCCAGGGCCCGGGTTCCACCCGGTCCAGCCAGCGGAACGCGGCGACCAGCAGCGGCACCGGCAGCACCGCGAGTCCCAGTCCGACGAGGAATCCCTCGGTGCCCGTCTGCTGCCGCACGAGAGCGAGGATGACGAGGCCGGAGAGCGCCAGGAGCATGGCCGGCGCTCCGTAGCGCACCCACCGGCGCTGCCACCAGTGCGGGTGCCGGCCCTCGCCCGCGTTGCTGTCGGGGCGCGTCGGATACGGGGGACAGGTGGCCACGGAATCGACCCTAACGAGACAGGGGCGCCGCACGCGACGGTGCCCGGAGGGCCCGCGGGGCGCTCAGTCGCCGGCGGAGGACTGGTCCCGGTGCTGTACGCGCCGGAACAGCAGGTCGTTCACGATATGACCCTTGTCCAGCCCCTGGCCCTCGAAACGGGTCAGCGGCCGGAACGCGGGACGGGGCGCGTAACCGCCGTCGGGCTGGGTGTTCTCGAACGCGGGGTGCGCGGTGAGCACCTCGAGCATCTGCTCGGCGTACGGCTCCCAGTCCGTCGCGCAGTGCACCAGCGCACCCGGCTTGAGGCGGGCGGCGGCGAGCGTGAGGAACTCGGGCTGGATCAGCCGCCGCTTGTGGTGACGCTTCTTGGGCCAGGGGTCGGGGAAGTAGACGCGCAGCCCGTCGAGCGAGTCGGGCGGGAGCATCTCGCGGAGCAGGATGATCGCGTCGCCGTTCGCGACCCGGATGTTGGTCAGGTGGTTCCGCTCGGCGAGACCCAGCAGATTGCCCTGGCCTGGGGTGTGCACGTCGACGGCGAGGATGTTGGTGCCCGGGTCCTCGGTGGCCATACGGGCGGTGGCCTCGCCCATGCCGAAGCCGATCTCCAGCACCACGGGGTGCGTGTTCCCGAACAGCTCGCCCGGATCCACGGTCCGCTGCCCGTCGATGTCCAGGCCCCACTGGGGCCACAGCCGCTTCAGGGCGTCCGCCTGCCCGGCCGTCACCCGGCTGCGCCGCGGCTGGAAGCTCCGGATCCGCCGCTCGAAGTGCGACCCGGCGGGATCGGCCTTCGGCCCCCCGGGAAACCGGGGCTCCCCCTTGGCCCGGCTGCGGTCCGGCGAGGCCCCGACGGTACGCGGCGGCCGACCACCGGGGGCGGCCTCGGGGGCTTCGGGGTCTTCGGGGGCGAAATTGAGAGAGTCAGACACAGTGGCATCAATTTTAAGGGGGAGGACGATGGCGGGCGGTCCGGCCTGAGGGGGGCGGGCGCGGGCGGTTCAGGCGGTCGGTCCGGTGCGGTGGGGGGCGAGGTCTGCCTGTGTAGAGGGACGGCGGCCTGCCTGGCCCGATGGGGGAGGGCGCGGAGGCGGCAGGTCTGGTCTGATCAGGGGCGGCGGGCCGCGGTGGTGGGTCCGACCCGATCGGGGCGATGGCGGGCGGGTCCGGCCCGGGCGGCGGGGCGTCGGCTCGTGGGCTGCTCGTTCAGGAGCGGATCCGCTCGTTCAGGGAGAAGGCGACGGCAGGCTGTCGTGCCCGGTGGCCTCAATCCCGGTCCAGCACCGCCAGGACCCGGCGCGCGACCTCCCGTCCGATCGGCAGTGAGGCGGTGGCCGCGGGGGACGGTGCGTTCAGCACATGCACCGCCCGTGCCCCCTCCCGGATCAGAAAGTCGTCCACCAGCGTCCCGTCCCGCAGCACGGCCTGCGCCCGCACCCCCGCCGGGGCCCGGACCAGGTCGTCCGCCCGGACCGCCGGCAGCAGCCTGCGCACCGTCCGGGCGAACGCCCCCTTCGACACCGACCGCCGCAGCTCGCCCGCCCCGTACCGCCAGTGCCGCCGGGCTATCCGCCACGACCCGGGCCACGCCACCGTCGTGCCCAGCTCCCGTGGCCGTACGACTCCCCAGCCGTATCCCTCGCGGGCCAGCGCCGGTACGGCGTTCGGTCCGATGTGGACCTCTCCGTCGATGCCCCGTGTCAGATGCACCCCGAGGAACGGGAACGCCGGGTCCGGCACCGGGTACACCAGTCCCCGCACCAGCTCGGGCCGGGCCAGCGTGTAGTACTCGCCCCGGAACGGCACGATCCGCATGCCCGGCTCGTCCCCGGTCAGCCGGGCCACCTCGTCACAGTGCAGTCCCGCGCAGTTGACCAGCACGCGCGCGCGGAGGACCGTCCCGTCGGCCGTGCGCACCGCGACGCCCAGCGCCGGGCGCCGGTCGATCCGTACGACCTGGGCCCCGTACCGGATCTCCGCGCCGGATCCCTCCCCCAGCCGGCGGGCGACCGCCACGAAGTCGCAGATCCCGGTCGTGCCCACGTGGATGGCCGCGAGTCCGCGCACCTCCGGCTCGTACTCCGTGATCTGGGCCGGGCCCAGTTCCCTGACCGGTATGCCGTTCTCCCGGCCCCGCTGGACGAGTGCGTGCAGCCGCGGCAGCTCCTCGCGCTCCGTGGCGACGATCAGCTTGCCCGTGACGGAGTGCGCGATGCCGTACTCCGCGCAGAACTTGACCATCTCGGCGGCGCCCTCGACCGCGTACCGCGCCTTGAGGGAGCCGGGGCGGTAGTAGATCCCGCTGTGGATGACCCCGCTGTTGCGCCCCGTCTGATGGCGGGCCGGTCCGCCCTCCTTCTCCAGCACCGTCACCCGTGTGCCCGGGGCGGCACGCGTGATCGCATACGCCGTCGACAGGCCGACGATGCCGCCGCCGATCACCAGCACATCGCAGTCGTACGCGATCTTCCGCACCTGCTTCACCTCCCGGTTTCGATAGTGCACTGCGCCACTGACAATGCCCTCAAACCCGGGAGGAACCGAAGACCATGCAGGTCACACGGCCGCGTCGGTCCCCGAAAGGGGCGCGCCGGGACATCTGCGGCCCCACCGCATGCGCGGTGGCCGGTCGCCGACGGCCTCGGCCCCCTATGCCGGCGCCATCAGCAGCGGCCGTGCCCGCTCCCGCAGCTCCGCCACGCGCGGTTCGTCCCCGTACGGTTCCAGCCGGTGCAGCAGGTCCCGCACATACTCGGTGGTGCGCGCCGACGATATGCGCCCGGCGACCTCCACCGCCCGCACGCCCTGCTCACAGGCCGCGTCCAGGTTGCCCGACTCCAGCTCGGCGACCGCCGACACGACCAGCCGCAGCCCGTGCGAGCGCACGAACTCCTCGGTGGGCCGGGACAGGGCCTGCTCGGTGAAGCGGCGCACCTGGCGCGGGGCCTTGAGGTCGCGGTAGCACTCGGCGGCGTCGGCCGCGAAGCGGTCGTAGGAGTAGAAGCCGAGCCAGGTGGGGTCGTTGTCGCCGTCGCGGGCGCGCTCCAGCCACCCCTCGGCGGCCTTCAGGGACGCGCCGGCCGCCTGGGCGTCACCCGCGCGCGCGTGCGCCCGTGCCTCGACCAGACGGAAGAAGCTCATGGTGCGCGCCGTGGCCAGGCCGCGATTGCGCTCCAGGGCCGCCTGGGCGAGGTCGACGCCCTCGTCGCCGAAGCCGCGGTAGGTCGCCTGGAGCGACATGGAGGCCAGGACGTACCCCCCGAGGGGCACATCGGCGGCCGCGCGCGCGAGGCGCAGCGCCTGGATGTAGTA
The DNA here is from genome assembly GCF_044753645.1 of Streptomyces sp. NPDC093261. Taxonomy (NCBI): domain Bacteria; kingdom Bacillati; phylum Actinomycetota; class Actinomycetes; order Kitasatosporales; family Streptomycetaceae; genus Streptomyces; species Streptomyces sp. NPDC093261. Next base: position 10,617 of record NZ_JBIVNO010000023.1, on the reverse strand, counting down.
GCGCTGGGCGGCCTCCTGCTGTCCCGTGTCGAAGGCCATCCACCCGGCCAGCCGCGTCAGTTCGGCGCTCGCCCCGAACAGCGCGCGGCCCACTTCGTCCGAGTAGGACCCGAGCAGCAGCGGCGCCGCCTCCACCCGCAGACACTCGGGCACCATCGACGAACGCCAGTCGCCGCCTCCGTACTTGGAGTCCCAGCGCCTGGCGTCCTCCGCGGCCTCCCGGAGCTTCTGGACGTCGCTGTGGCCGACCTTCAGCGGTGCTCCCGACCCGTCGCCGGAGCCCGGGTCGCGGGCCACCGAGCTGTCGGCCGGGGTTATCAGCCAGCGGGAAGCAGGGGTCGCGTAGGCGCTCACTGCGAAAGATCCGGCCAGCGACTGCCAGATGCCGCCGCCGGCCCGGCGCCCGGCGAGGTCGAGGCGGTACAGCTCCGTCGCCGACTTCACCGCCTGGCCTACGTCCCGGGGGAAGGCGAGGCCCACTTCCGGTGCGGGATCCGCGTCCGCCAGACCGATCTCGTGGAGCGGTACGGGGCGGCCGAGCTTCTGGCCGATGGCCGCGGCGATGAGGTGCGGCGCGGCGCCCTGCGGCACCATGCCCTTCGACACCCAGCGCGCCACCGAGGTCTTGTCGTAGCGAAGAGTCAACCCGCGCTGGGCGCCAAGGTCGTTGACGCGCCGGGCGAGTCCTGCGTTGCTGATTCCCGCGAGGGCGAGAACGGCGCCGAGCTTTTCGTTCGGCCCGCGTTGCTCCCTGGACATGCGCCACCCCTCGACACAGACGGCTGCCGCGGCATGGCATAACCGCGCGGCATTCGTAAACCCAGCGTAGTTCGCCGCATCCCAAGCGTTAAGGGGCTTAAATCCGGATGGCGGGATTGTGGTCCGTACCTCAGTACGGAGTGTTGCGGTGTGCTCCTGGTGTGTGGCCGTGCGCCTGTCCGTGCGCTCTTCTCCGGCCGGCCTGCGGAACGGTTCCATGGGCTGTGCGTGGGTCGGCCCGCTGTACTGGATCCAGTGGGCTGGGGGACACCGCCGCCTCCATCCCCGCGGGCGGCGGACCGGTCCGGGAGGCGAACTCCGCCTCCCGGACTGTGCGTTGTGCCGGGCCTGTACGGAGCGTGCGCAAGCCTGCGCGTCTGTGGCCGATTTGGCCGAAAACCGACGGTGGTTCTCGCGGGTGATCAGGCCCCCGACCATGACACTTGAGGGCGCGAACGGGGTTTTCGGGGAGCGTGCCGGGGGCGCATTCGCGTCGCTGATTCCCGGCGATGTTCCTGCTCGGAAAGGGAGTTCACCGGCTTGTCACCGGGGGTCCAAGGGCGCATTCAGGGGCGCGCAAGACGCGGCGCACGCCCTCCGGCGCGCATTCTTCGTGGCAGCATGGGAGCCGTTCGTACGGTGCACTGGTTGTCCACAGCCTGTGGAGGCGTCGATGCGGTGGTTGGTGGGATGGAGCAGCACCGCCGCGGGAGCCGCCGGGCCGGGATCGGCCGGAGCCACCGGATACGACGGTGAGACCCTGCACCCGGTGGGTGCCCAACTCCTGTGGGGCGACCCCGATCCGCTGTGGGCCGTCGGTGACTGGCGCCCCGACGAGGTCCGCGTCGTGAAGGCGGACGCCCAGACCCGGATCGCGGTCCTCGGCACCTGCGGAGCCTCCGACGAGGAACTGCGCATCGGGCTGTTCGCCGCCCGGGGAGGGGCACTTCGCCATCTGACCGCCTGGTCCGGCAGCTACACCGCCGTCGTCCAGGTCGGGCGCAGGATCACGGTGTGCGGTGATCTCGCGGGCGTGCGGCCCGTCTTCCACACCCCCTGGGCCGGCGGCACCGCGTACGCGACCGCCGCGCTGCCCCTCGCCGACCTCATCGAGGCCAACCTGGACTTCGGGTACCTGGCGGCCCTCCTCGCCGCCCCCGATGTACCGGCCGCGCTCCACGACTCGACCCCCTACGACGGCGTGCGGCGCATTCCGCCGGGTCACGCGCTCATCCTGCGCGCGGGGGCCCGTGAGATCGCCGGCTACGACCCGATGGCCTCCCTGGCGGTCGCCGCGCCCCCGGCGGACCCGGCCGACGCCGTGGACGCGGTGCGCGACGCCCTCGTCGACGCCGTCCGTGCCCGGCTGTCGGCGCCACGCCATGTGCCGGGCGCCGAAATCGACCCCGGCCCCGTCCCCGGAATGGGACCGGCCGAACGCCGCGCCGCACGCGGGGTACCCGTCCCCGGGATCGGCGCCGACCTCTCCGGAGGACCGGCCTCCGGCACGCTGGCCCTGCTCGCGGCCGGCCTTCCCGGTATGCCCGGCACGATCCTCGGGCACGGCACCGGAGCCGGTGAACGCCTGCTGGCCGTCACCTTCAACGACCTCGCCGTGCGCGGCCGCGAGGCCGAACTGGAGCGGGCCGGCACCCTGGCGGCCAATCCCCGGCTGCACCATGTGGTGGTCACCGGCGGTGAGGAGGCCCTCCCCTACGCCGAACTGGAGGGCCCGCTGACGGATGAGCCGGGCCCCTCCCTGGTGACGGCGGCCCGGCACCGCGCGCGACTGGCCTCGGGCAGCGCGGACCACTTCACGGGCTACGGCGCCCGCCAGGTCCTCGACGCGCATCCGGCCCGTCTCGCGGATCTGCTGATGGACCGCAGACGGCGCCATCTCGTGCGCCCGGTGGCCGCCTTGGCGAAGGCGGACGGCTCCGTGATGGTCCCCGCGCGCGTGTACGCCGCGGCGCGAAAACTGGCCCGTACGCCGTACCGGACCGGCGTCGACTGGCTGGGCGACCGCCTGATGCAGCGGCGCTTCGAGGAACCCGGGGGCGCGGTGGGGGCGTCGCTCGCCGCCCTCACCTGGGCCAGACCGGGGCCGGCGGCGCGGTGGCTGACCGGTGAGGCCCTCGCTGAAGTATCGGTTCGCCTGCAGGGAGCCGCGGGCCGGGCGGTAGTCGGGCCCGGGCAGCGCCCGGGCGACCACCGCGCGCGTACCGCGCTGGCGCGCCACGCGGCGGACGTGCGGGTGCTGGAACAGGCGGCCGAGATCCGCTCCCAGCGGCTGCACTCGCCGTTCCTGGACAATCAGGTCGTCCGCGCCTGCCGTGCGCTGCCGGAGGCGCTGCGGGTCCAGCCGGGAGCGCGGGCGGCGATCCTGCGCACGGTCCTGGAGGGCGCGGGCGTCGGCGGACTGCCGCCCGGCTGGGGCGCTCCCTCGCACGCGACCTCGGCGGCCGCCGCCCGTGCCGGGCTAGGGGTGGCCGTGCACTCCCTGATGGCCCTGTTCGACACGCCCCTGCTGGCGGAGGCGGGCCTGGTGGAGGCCCGGGTCGTCCGCAAGGCCGTGCGCGCGGCGGTGGACGGCGCGCCCCTCCCGCTGGACGGCCTCGCGGACCTGGTCTCCCTGGAACTGTGGCTGCGTCGTCTGCTCGCCCGCCGGGGCACCTGCTGGACGGGCACCCCCGCCCGGGCACGCGCGGTACCGGCCGGCATCTCGACGCGGGGGCGGGCGCTCGGCGCGGGAAGGTGACCGCCGCACGCCGACGGCCCACGCCACCCTCACCACCACCGTGTCCGAGGCATCAGCGCCGGACTCCGGGGACCTCACGCTCCGGGGAGCCCGGGCGCGGGCGCAACGCCGTCCCCCGCTCGCACAGCGGAGCGGGGAACAGCGGTCGTGCCGCAGACGAGAGGTCCCCGACGGTCAGGACCCCGGCTGTCTCACACCGGGCGGGACCGCAGGCCCTCCAGGAGGATGTCGAGCAGCCGGGACGACGCCGCCGCCTGCTGCGTCGCGTCCGGCAGCGAGGGGGCCGCCGTGGCGATCACCAGCAGGACGTCCGAGACGGTGACGTCCGGCCGCAGCTCACCCGCCGCGCGGGCCCGGTCCACGAGTTGCCCGACGACTGCCAGCAGTGTCGCCGTGCCCCCGTCGTCCGGCTCCGGCGCGGACCGCTGCCCGACGAGCCGCAGCTCGGCCGTCGGCAGGGACCGCTGCTGCGGCAGCAGTGCCTCGTCCACGCGCGCCGTGCCGGCGTCCTCGGTCCCCTCCTCCACGACCCCGACCCGCAGCACCTGCGGCGGCAGCAGCCGCCCGGCGCCCGACGCCACCGACGTCCGCAGGAAGCGAGACAGCGCCGACCACGGCTCGTCCTCCTGGCCGAGCGCCGCCCTGGCCTGCTCGGTCAGCCGGGAGGTCTCCTCCTCGGCTATCCGGCGCACCAGGACGTCCTTGCTCGGGAAGCGCCGGTACACCGTGCCGACGCCGACCCGCGCGCGCCGCGCCACGTCCTCCATCGGCGCGCCGTAGCCCAGCTCGCCGAACACCTCGCGTGCCGCCCGCAGTACGTGTTCCAGGTTGCGCTGTGCGTCCACCCGCAGCGGCGTCGAGCGCGCACTGTCCTCGCGTCCGTTGCCCGCCGCCGCGCCCACCGGGCCCGCCGGTGCGACGGCGGACGCGGATGACCAATGAGAGTCCTGAATGTGCATACGTGTTCCCCCGGTAATGACGTCTCCCCCCGGAGACTCTCCCCGCCATTGGAAGCCGGAGCGTACGGAACGAGCGTCGTACGTGACCGGGCCCGCCCGTCGCGAGCCCGTCGAGCGCGTTCCCCTTACACCCCGTCGGCATACGAACATAGTTGAGCGGGAGTCAATTCAGAAGGGGCAGGTTCCGCACGGAGCGCCCCCCGATCGGGGTACGGGTCGGATACGTCCCGATTACGCCCCCGGGTTCCACCCGGCTCACACCCGTTGACCTGCGGCCTTTCCCCGCACTCCGGTAATTCGGCCAACCCTGCCGGGTACCGCCGTCCGGTCACACAATGTGCCGAGCCTGTGGACAAACGCGCGCATCCGATGCGTCATGGGATGGTGACGGCTGCATTCCATCGGGCAACGCCCCCCGAAACCCGGAAGTGTGTGCGCATCCTCATCGTCGGCGGCGGCTACGTCGGCCTGTACACGGCCCTGCGCCTGCAACGGAATCTGAAGGCGGAACTCGCCAGGGGCGAGACGGAGGTCGTGGTGGTCTCGCCCGATCCCTACATGACGTACCAGCCGTTCCTGCCCGAGGCGGCCGCCGGCGCCATCTCGCCCCGCCATGTGGTCGTCCCGCTGCGCCGGGTCCTGGAAGGCTGCCACGTGGTCATCGGCGAGGTCACCTCCATCGACCACGCCAAACGGACCGCCACCGTCGCCACGCTCGCCACCGAGGAGAGCGGGCAGAGCGAACAGATCTCCTACGACGAACTCGTCCTCGCCCCGGGCTCCGTCTCGCGCACCCTCCCGATCCCCGGCCTCGCCGACCACGGCATCGGCTTCAAGACCCTCGAAGAGGCCATCGGCCTGCGCAACCACGTCATCGAACAGATGGACATCGCCTCCTCCACCCGGGACCCGGCGATCCGTGACGCGGCCCTCACCTTCGTCTTCGTCGGCGGCGGATTCGCCGGCGTGGAGGCGCTCGGCGAGCTGGAGGACATGGCCCGCTACGCCACGCGCTACTACCACAACGTGGAGCCCGCGGACATGAAGTGGATCCTCGTGGAGGCATCCGACCGCATCCTCCCGGAGGTCGGCGCGGAGATGGGCCGGTACACGGTCACCGAGCTGCGCCGCCGCAACATCGACGTACGCCTCGAAACCCGCCTCGAGTCGTGCGTCGGGCGGGTCGCCGTCCTCTCCGACGGCGCACGCTTCCCGACCCGTACGCTCGTGTGGACCGCCGGGGTGAAGCCCCACCCGGTCCTCGCGGCCACGGACCTGCCGCTGAACGGCCGCGGGCGCCTGAAGTGCACCCCCGAGCTGAGCGTGGACGGCGTCACGCACGCGTGGGGCGCGGGGGACGCGGCCGCCGTCCCGGACGTCACCGCCGAGGAGCCGGGCAGGGAGACAGCCCCCAACGCCCAGCACGCGCTGCGCCAGGCCAGGGTCCTCGGCGACAACATCGTGCGCGCGCTGCGCGACCAACCCCTGGAGACGTACGCCCACAAGTACGTCGGCTCGGTCGCCTCCCTGGGGCTGCACAAGGGGGTCGCGCATGTCTACGGGCGCAAGCTGAAGGGCTACCCCGCCTGGTTCATGCACCGCACCTACCACCTGAGCCGGGTGCCCACGTTCAACCGCAAGGCCCGGGTGCTGGCCGAGTGGACCCTGGCGGGACTCTTCAAGAGGGAGATCGTCTCGCTCGGTTCACTCGAACATCCCCGTGCGGAGTTCGAACTCGCGGCCGGTGGAAAGCCTTCAAGGGGCCCGAAGGGGTCGTCCTGACCGAATCCAGGAACTCCGCCGGAAGGACCGACGTCTGACGGATGTCGGCCCGGTCCGACAGACTGGTCCCCGACCGCGGGCGGGCCGATCCTCGCCCCGACGAACCCACCAGGCTTTTCCCCACTGCGCCGCCACCCGGGGGCAGGCCCCCGGGCCCTGACCGGATCCGGAGCCGGCCGGCTACGACAACGACGAGGCAAGGAATCGGTGAACTTCACGCGCTGGAGCGCCCGGCTCCCCGGAACGCAGCGCCGCGCCGCAGCGCGGACCGAGCACACGGTCTCCCCGGACCGGCGGGGCGAAGGCTCCGTGCCCGCGGCCCGCGTCGAGCGGCTCACCGAGGACGCGCCGGGCACACCCGTCGTCGACGAGCTGCCGGTGCGCGAGGTCCTCGACCACATCCCGGCCCTCGTCGCCCTGGTGCACGGCCCGGAGCACCGTGTGGCGTATGTCAACGGCGCCTATGCGGCGGTCTTCGGCCCCCGGTCGCCGGGCGAACCCGCGCGCGAGGCACTCCCCGAGCTGGAGGAACTCGGCCTCCTCCCGCTCCTGGACCAGGTGCTGCGCAGCTCCAGGCCGCGCACGGTCAAGTCCCGCAAGGCGCCCGGCGGCCGTTCCTACACGTTCACGTGTACGCCGGTCGACGTACCCGGCGAGACCTCCCGGGGCGTGCTGGTGTTCGCCGCCGACGTCACCGACCACGCCGAGGCCGCCGAGCGGCTGCGCGCCAGCGAACGCGAGCAGCGGCGCACGGCGGTGACCCTTCAGCGCTCCCTGCTGCCCCAGGAGCTGGAGCAGCCCGACGATCTGCGCATCGCCGCCACCTACCAGCCCGGCGGCACGGAGGCCGCGGTCGGCGGCGACTGGTACGACGTCATCACCCTGGGCGGCGGCCGCACGGCCCTCGTGATCGGCGATGTGATGGGCAGGGGCGTCAGGGCCGCCGCGGTGATGGGCCAGCTCCGTACGGCCGTCCGCGCCTACGCCCGGCTCGACCTGCCGCCGCACGAGGTGCTCCAGCTCCTCGACGGCCTCGCCATGGAGATCGACGCCAACCAGATCGCGACATGCGTCTACGCCGTCCACGATCCGAACGAGGGCCGACTGGTGTACGCCTCGGCCGGCCACCTCCCGATCCTGGTCCGCGACGAGAGCGGCAATGTCCTGCGCGCCGACGAACCGACCGGTCCGCCGCTCGGCACCGGCGGCTGGATGCACGCGTCGGGCTCGGTTCCGCTGGGACCCGGTTCCACCGCCGTTCTCTACACCGACGGCCTGGTCGAACGCCGGGACGCCGACCTGGACGAGGGCATCGCAGCCCTGGAGAGCGCGCTCGCCGGCGCGACGGGCACGCCCCAGGTGATCTGCGACCGTCTGCTGCGCTCGGCGGGCGTCACCGCGGGGCACGACGACGACGTCGCGGTGCTCGTCCTCCAGCACCCCGCGCGTACGGGCCCGGGCGGCGAGCTCTTCCGCAACGCCGCCCTGGAGCTGCTCGGCGGGGTGGAGGCGGCACCCCGCGCGCGTGCCTTCGCCTCCGGGGTCCTGACGAGCTGGCGGTTCCCGACGGATCTGCACGACCTCGGGGTCCTGGCGGCGAGCGAGCTGGTCGCGAACTCGCTTCAGCACGGCATGCCGCCGATGAGGCTGCGCCTCAGACGCACGGACCGCCGGCTGATCATCGAGGTGACCGACGGGGACGACCATCTGCCCCGCCGCCGTCGGGCGGAACCGGCGGACGAGGCGGGGCGGGGGATCGCGATCGTGGCGACGATCGCGTCCAACTGGGGGTCGCGCCGGACGCCCGGGGGCGGAAAGGCGGTGTGGTGCGAGTTCGCCCTGCCGTGCCGGCAGTGAGTGGCGGGGCGTCGGGTCAGGCGCGCGCCGACGCGGGCTGCGCCGCCGGGCCTCCCTGCGCCACCACCAGGCTCCGCGCGTACGCCGGCTGGTTCTGAGCGGGGGTGAGCCGGCGCCCGAGCCGGATCGCCAGAACCGTGATGCCCAGCGAGAACAGCAGGAACGTGACGATGTACGGCGCGGGCAGCGCCGCGGCCAGCGGGCCGCCCACCGCCGGGCCGACCGCGAGGGCCAGCTGCTTCACCAGGGCGAAGGCCGAGTTGTACTGACCTGCCATCCCCGTGGGCGCGAGATCGGCCACCAGCGGCGCGAGCGTCGGCGACAGCATGGCCTCGCCGAGACCGAACAGCGCGTACGTCGAGACGAACGCGGCGGCCGCCATGGCCTGGCTGCCGTGCCCGAGCCCGGCGTACCCGGCGATGGCCCATGCGATGGCCCAGATGAGGCCCACCGCCGCGATGACCCGCGACCGCTTGCGCCGCTCCACGAACTTCAGCACCGCGAACTGCGCGACCACGATCACCGCCGTGTTCGCGGCCAGCGCCGTACCCAGCGTGGACGTCGAGATCCCGGCGGCCTCGACGCCGTACGCGCTCAGGCCCGACTCGAACTGGCCGTAGCAGGCGAAGAACAGCACGAAGCCCAGCACGCTCAGCTGCACCATGGCCCGGTTGCGCAGCAGTTGCCTCCAGCTGGCCCGGCCGCTCCGCGGAGCCCCGTCCTCGATCGCCGGCGCGTGCGGCACCCGTACCGTCGACATGAGGACGACGAGCAGCAGGAAGATCGCGGCCTCGATCGCGAACAGCAGGGTGAAGGACGCGGCGCGGGAGGCGTCGACGAGATGGCCGCCGATCAGGCCGCCGACACCGAGTCCCAGGTTCTGCAGGAAGAACTGCAGGGCGAAGGCGCGCGACCGGGTCTCCGTCGTCGAGCAGTCCACGATCATGGTGGCCAGCGCCGGCTGCATCACGGCCTGTCCGGCACCGAGCACCGCCGCCGACAGCAGCACGCTCGCCGCGTTCGTCGCGAGCCCCAGGCTGAGCGATCCGAGGGCGGCGGCGGCCAGGGCGGCGAGCAGTACCGGAAGGGGGCCGCGCCGGACGATGGCCCGTCCGGCGAACGGCAGCACCACGAGCGCGGCCACGGCGAAGACGGCGAGCACGAGACCCGCCGTCGTGGCACCGAGATCCCGCACCTGCGCCACATAGACGTACAGATACGGGACGGTGAAGCCGAGGCCGAACGCGCTGAGTGCGTTGCCCACATGAATCCGGCGCATCGCTGCGCCCTTTGCCCTGGTCACGTTCACCTGCCTTAGGAAGAGGGCCGCCAGGGAGGAGACCGAAGGTCTTACCCCTGAAGCGGTTAACCCTGAAGACTTAGAAGCTAAAGTTCGAAGCTAAACAGTACACCTCGAAGGACTTCAATGCCAAGCCACCGCGTGCGATACTGCGGAGATGGGCGACACCCCCGGCGTCAGCGAGCCGACCCTCGACGAACAGATCGCCGCCTACCAGCGCGAGTTCCAGGACCTGGACCCCCAGGTCGAGAAGATCGTCTCGGCGCTGTCCCGTCTGAACCGCAGGATGAACGTCGCCTACGGCCGCCAGACCGCCGGCCTCGGCATCAGCAACGCCGAGTGGGAGGTCCTCAAGGCCCTCGTCCTCTCGGGGGCCCCCTATCGCATGGGCCCGAGCGACCTGGCCAAGCGGCTCGGCCTGACGCCGGCCGCGATGACCCACCGCATCGACCGCATGGTGAGCGAGGGTCTGGTCACCCGGGAACGGGACGAGGCCAACCGCGTCCGGGTGATCGTCGAGCTGACCGCCGAGGGCCGCGAGAAGTGGCTGGAGGCGATGCGCCTGGCTTCGGGATTCGAGGAGGACCTGCTCCAAGACCTGTCGTCCGAGGAGCGCCAGGTCCTGGGGGAGGCGCTGACCCGCCTGCTGCGCCGCGTGGAGCACGCCCAGCCCGACGCGGGTGGCCGCCTGAGCGATCTGGACTGATGCCCGCAAGGTTTGCCGGCATGTCTCCCTGGGGAGGCTTGACAGTCCACAGCTCGATCCGTAAAGTTCTTCGGGTTGCCACGGAGCCTTAACGGTTCTGCGACAGCACCTCCGCCGCAGCAGCGGCACAACCCACTCAGCACGATCTCCCAGCCGGGTCGAATTCGGCGTGCCCGAATTCAATTCGATTTGGGTACGGCGATCCGATCCCCCGCGATTGGGAATCGCCGGAGAGATCCGCTAGAGTTGGACACGTCGGAACGGCCCAAGGGCCGGGAGGACGCCCCCGGTTGACTGGGGATCAGGACCCGAAGGGATCGAAAGAGCCCGGAAGGATCTGATAAAGTCGGCACCGCCGGAAGGCCGAAAGGCCGGAAAGCACCGAGGAAATCGGATCGAGAAAAGATCTGATAGAGTCGGAAACACCGAAGGGAAGCGCCCGGAGGAAAGCCTGAGAGAGTCTCTCGGGTGAGTACGAAGGAAGCGTCCGTTCCTT
>NZ_JBIVNO010000022.1:0-118932 GCF_044753645.1 Streptomyces sp. NPDC093261 | reverse complement strand
ATCTGACAGCCGGACGCCGTCAGCTCCGCGATCTGCTGCAACGTGGCACCGATGTCCGACGTACGCGTCGTCGTCATCGACTGCACCGACACCGGCGCGTCTCCGCCGACCGCCACGGATCCGACCTGGATCTGCCGGCTCTTCCGGCGCTCGGCGAGCTTGGTCGGAACGGACGGCATGCCGAGTGAAATCGCAGTCATCTGCTGTGCAACCCCAAGTTGTGGATCAAGGTCCGGTCCCGAAACGGCGGGCTCCAAGCCCCGAGATTACGCCACGCGCGTGGACGCCAGCACATCACCGCCCGTTAAACCCACCCAAAGGGCGGCGGCCGGAAAGAGAGTCTCCCCGGCCGCCGCCAACACCGTGTGGCTAGGAGATTTTCACGGGGTTAACCACGTCGGCCACCAGGACGAGCAAGGTGAAGCAGATAAAGATCCCGGCCACGACGTACGCCACCGGCATCAGCTTGGCCACATCGAAGGGGCCCGGGTCGGGGCGGCGCAGCACCCTGGCCAGGGCTCGGCGCAGCGACTCCCACAGGGCGCCCGCGATATGCCCGCCGTCCAGCGGGAGCAGCGGGAGCATGTTGAACAGGAACAGGGAGAGGTTGAAGCCCGCGACGAGCAGCAGCATCATCGCGATCTGCTGGGACGGCGGGATGTCCAGGGTGAACACCTCGCCGCCGACCCGGGCCGCGCCGACGACGCCCATCGGGGAGTCCGGCTGGCGCGGGGCGTTGCCGAAGGCCGCGTCCCACAGGGCGGGGACCTTGCCGGGCAGGGAGACCAGCGACTCCACGCCGTTCTGCATCATGTCGCCCATGCGCTGCACGGACTGGTCCAGGGACTGGGGGACGATGCCGGCGGCGGGGGTGAAGCCGAGGAAGCCGGCGTAGACGTACTTGCCCTCGACATAGCCGCCGTTGCCGTCCGTCTTGCTCACCTGGTTCTTGATCAGGTGGGTGTGCAGGTCGACCTGCCGCCCCTTGCGCTCGACGGTGATCGTGACGTCCTTGCCGGGGTTGGCGCGGATGTCGGACTGGAGGGTGTTCCAGTCCGGCACCTGCCGGCCGTCGAAGGCGACGATCTTGTCCCCAGGCTTGAGGCCGGCGGCCTGGGCGGGCGTGGCCGGATCGCCCTTCTGGCACTTCGTGCGGTTCTCGCTCTGCTGGATGACACAGTCGGAGACCTTGGAGACCGTGGTGGTCTGCGTCTGGACGCCGAAGGTCATCATCACGCCGAGGAAGACCGCCACGGCGAGCACCAGGTTCATGAAGGGGCCCGCGAACATGACGATGACCCTCTTCCACGGCTTGCGCGTGTAGAAGAGCCGGTCCTCGTCACCGGGCTGGAGTTCCTCGAAGGACTGCGCCCTGGCGTCCTCGATCATCCCGCGCCACGGCGAGGTGGACCGGGCCTCGATCCGGCCGTCGGGGCCCGGCGGGAACATGCCGATCATGCGGATGTAGCCACCGAAGGGGATCGCCTTGATGCCGTACTCGGTCTCGCCCTTCTTGCGGGACCAGACGGTCGGGCCGAAACCCACCATGTACTGCGGCACACGGATGCCGAAGAGCTTGGCCGTCGACAGATGCCCCAGCTCGTGCCAGGCGATCGAGACCAGCAGTCCGAACACGAAGACGACTATGCCGAGGATCATCATCAGGGTCGTCATGCACGAGCCTCCGCGGTTGCCGTCTGCGCCGTCAGTTCTCTCGCCCGGGCGCGCGCCCAGGTCTCCGCTTCGAGGACGTCCGCGACGGTGAGGGAAGTTCCCGCAGCGGGGGTGCCGTGCTCCTCCACCACCCGCGTCACCGTCTCCATGATCCCGAGGAACGGCAGTGCGCCGCTCAGGAACGCGTCGACGCACTCCTCATTGGCCGCATTGAACACCGCCGGGGCCGTGCCCGCGAGCTCTCCCACGTGCCGGGCGAGTCCGACCGACGGGAACGCCTCGTTGTCCAGCGGGAAGAACTCCCAGGTCGAGGCCTTGGTCCAGTCGAAGGCGGGGGCCGCGTCGGGCACCCGCTCGGGCCAGCCGAGACCGATGGCGATCGGCCCTCGCATATCGGGGGGCGTCGCCTGCGCCATCGTCGATCCATCCGTGAACTCCACCATCGAGTGGACATACGACTGCGGATGCACGACAACCTCAATGCGATCGAAGGGAATGTCGTACAGCAGATGGGCCTCGATCACTTCGAGGCCCTTGTTCACCAGGGTCGCGGAGTTGACGGTGATGACCGGACCCATGGCCCAGGTGGGGTGGGCGAGCGCGTCCTCGGGTGTGACATGGGCCAGCTCGGCCCTGCTCCGGCCGCGGAACGGGCCGCCGGAGGCGGTGACGACGAGTTTGCGTACGTCGGCGCGCGTGCCGGAGGCGAGGGCCTGGAAGAGCGCGGCGTGCTCGGAGTCGACCGGGATGATCTGTCCGGGCTTGGCCAGGGCCTTCACCAGCGGGCCACCGACGATGAGCGACTCCTTGTTGGCGAGCGCGAGGGTGCGGCCCGCCTCCAGGGCGGCGAGGGTGGGTGCGAGGCCGATGGAACCGGTGATGCCGTTGAGGACGGTGTGGCCGTCGGAGGCGGCGAGCCAGGTGGCCGCGTCGGGCCCGGAGAGGATCTCGGGAAGCGGCTCCCCGGGGCCGTACTGGGCGCCCAGGGCCTCACGCAGGGCCGGGACGACGTCCTCGCGCGCGACCGCGACCGTGCGCACCCGCAGCCGGCGGGCCTGCTCGGCGAGCAGTCCCACCCGGCCGCCGTTGGCGGAAAGCCCGGTGACCTTGAACCGTTCGGGGTTGCGCAGCACGAGGTCGATGGCCTGAGTGCCGATCGAGCCGGTGGAGCCGAGGATCACGACGTCCCGCACTCCGTCCACGGGGTCGAAGACGAGATGGGGGTCGGCAAGAGGGGCTGGACTGTCGCTCATCCCTCCATTGTTGCCGCACCGCGTCACCGGGAGGACAGGGCATCCCTCGGCCGGGTGGGAACCGCGCAGGCGGGTGCCGCGTCGTCCGCTGAGACACACGCGTTTCTGAAGACCACATGGGTTTCGGGGGAACCATGCGCATCCGCCACCTGACCGTCCTGGCGACAGCCGTGCTGACGCTCACCGCCTGCTCCGGCCACAGCAGTGGCCCGAAGCACCACGGAGGCACAAAGGGCCACGGCAGCCACCGGAAAACCCGGGTGAGCCGGACCGGCGCCACCGCCAGGGCGGCCGGTATACCGCCCGAGCCGACCCCCTCCGAGCGCGCGGGGCTGCTCCGGGCCCTCGCCGCGGCCAACCCGGACATCGTGAGGTACGAGGACAGGGCCGTGGACGCCGCGCGCGACCAGTGCGGCGCGATCAACGGACGTGCCCGGGACCTCGACCATTCGGCGGCGCAGCGCTTCACGTACAAGGACGTGACGACCACCGAGGCCCAGGGCAGGCAGATCAACGCGGCCCTCAGGGGTCTCGGATTCTGCACCCGCTGACGCGGCACCTCCGGCACGCCTGCCGCACGGCTGCCACGCGTCCCGCACGAAGGCCCGGCCGCACGTCACCGAGCGGCCGGGCCCTGCGCACAGACGTGGATCAGCTCTTCGGGATCTTCCTCCTCACATCCTTGCGGGAGGATTCACCCGGATGGGCGTCCCCGATCCACGGGCCCTCGCCGGACGGGTCCACGATCCCCTGCTCCAGCCATGCGTACGTACCGGACAGCACGCCCTTGACCACCTTCCGGTCGAGGTCGTCGGTGTTGCTCCAGAGCCGGCCGAAGAGCTCGTCGACGCGGATCCGCGACTGCCGGCAGAAGGTGTCGGCGAGCTGGTACGCCTCGCGTCCGTGCTGTCCGCTCCTGCGCAGATGCTCGGCCCGCACACAGGCCGCGCTCATCGCGAACAGCTCGGCGCCGATGTCCACGACCCGGCCCAGGAAGCCCTGCTTGGTCTCCATGCGGCCCTGCCAGCGGGACATGCCGTAGAAGGTGGACCGGGCGAGCTTGCGAGCGCTGCGCTCGACGAACCGCAGATGCCCGGAGAGGTCGACCTCACGGTGGAACTCGCCGTAGGCGCCCGGGATCTGGCCCTGCCCGGCGAGCAGCTTCGGCAGCCACTTGGCGTAGAAGACACCGGCGTTCGCGCCCGCCTTCGCCTTGTCGGCCAGGGACTTGTCCGGGTCGATCAGGTCACCGGCCACGGACAGATGGGCATCCACGGCCTCCCGGGCGATCAGCAGATGCATGATCTCCGTGGAGCCCTCGAAGATGCGGTTGATGCGCAGGTCGCGCAGCATCTGCTCGGCCGGGACCGCCCGTTCGCCGCGGGCCTTGAGGGACTCCGCGGTCTCGAAGCCCCGGCCGCCGCGGATCTGGACCAGTTCGTCGGCCATCAGCCAGGCCATCTCGGAGCCGTAGAGCTTGGCGAGGGCGGCCTCGATGCGGATGTCGTTGCGGTCCTCGTCCGCCATCTGCGACGACAGGTCGACCACGGCCTCCAGGGCGAAGGTGGTCGCCGCGATGAAGGAGATCTTCGAGCCGACCGCCTCGTGCAGGGCGACCGGCTTGCCCCACTGCTCCCGGGTTGCCGACCACTCGCGGGCGATCTTCAGACACCACTTGCCCGCACCGACGCACATGGCGGGCAGTGACAGTCGGCCGGTGTTCAGGGTGGTCAGCGCGATCTTCAGGCCCGCACCCTCCGGGCCGATGCGGTTGGCGGCCGGGACCCGGACCCGGTGGAAGCGGGTGACGCCGTTCTCGAGGCCGCGCAGGCCCATGAAGGCGTTGCGGTTCTCGACGGTGACGCCCTCGGACGCCGCCTCGACGACGAACGCCGTGATACCGCCCTTGTGACCCTCGGACCTCGGCACGCGCGCCATGACGACGAGCAGGTCGGCGACCACGCCGTTGGTGGTCCACAGCTTCACCCCGTCGAGGACGTACTCGTCCCCCTCCGGTACGGCCGTCGTGGCCAGGCGGGCCGGGTCGGAGCCGACGTCCGGCTCGGTGAGCAGGAACGCCGAGATGTCGGTGCGGGCGCAGCGCGGCAGGAACGTGTCCTTCTGCTCCTGGGTGCCGAACAATTTCAGCGGCTGCGGTACGCCGATCGACTGATGCGCGGAGAGCAGCGCGCCGATCGCGGGGCTCGCGGTGCCCACCAGGGCGAGTGCCTTGTTGTAGTACACCTGGGTGAGGCCGAGACCGCCGTACTTCGTGTCGATCTTCATGCCGAGGGCGCCCAGTTCCTTGAGACCGTTGATCGTCTCGTCGGGGATCCGCGCCTCGCGCTCGATACGGGCGGCGTCTATCTGGGTCTCGCAGAAGTCGCGCAGCTTGGCGAGGAACTCCTCGCCGCGCTGGACGTGCTCCTCGGCGGGCAGCGGGTGGGGGTGGATCAGGTCCAGCCGGAGACGGCCGAGGAAGAGTTCCTTGGCGAAGCTGGGCTTGCGCCAGGCCTGCTCGCGCGCGGCCTCCGCGACCTGGCGGGCCTCACGCTCGGTGACGGTGGGCTTGGGAGTGGGGGCTGTTGGTGCGGACATGAGGCTCACCTCGCCGCGAATCGGGGCTTATGGGTCGTACGTCGACAGGAAGCCGCAGGGCGGCCAAGGAGGCCGTACGGCGATCTTGCGGGCGTACGTTACTGACCGGTGCTACTCGATCGTTGGTACCCCAATCCGGGAGCCCCCACCAGTCCTCGCGCAGCCGTACGCCCGGGAATATGCCTCAGCGAACGTCCGCCGCATGCGGCTCGATGTCAAGTCGACGGGCGTCTTCGGCACTCTCCGGCACGGGAAGGGCCCGGCGCCGGAAGGCATCGGCGCCGGGCCCTCTCCCTCCACCTTATCTGGAAATGATTGTCATTCGCCAGAGTTCCCCGCGGGGTCGGCGGCGGCCTGGTTGAGGGCCTTTCCCGGCCAACTCGGCGCGTGCCTGCCGTCCCGCGCAAACCACACGCACGCACCAGGTTCCGGGGCCGTCCGACAGCGGAATCTGCTCCGGCATCGGACCAGCGGTCACCGACCTCGCCTCGAGCCTGCCCGACGAGCAGAAGACGCCGGCCGTGGCACTTTCTTCCCAGATCCCGGAAGGAACGGGAGGCTCGGCATCCCACACCTCAACGGTGAGGGCGGCGACATGGGTGTGCTCCGCACTGGCGAAGTCCGGCCGCCCAGGACGCGCGGCAAGAAAGACACCTGCTCGAAACCCTCGGGAAACCGCAGCGGCACCTGACGGTCGTCCCAGTCCTGCAACGCGAATCCCCAGTGATCGACTTCCACCGGATACTCCTGACGGCCAACCAGCTCGGCCACGTCTCCTCCTCCGAGCTGTTGTCGCTGCTCAGCGCCCCTGGCAACGGAAACGGCCGGAGCCCCCGCACAGCGGGCTCCGGCCGTCGGCGTGCGGGGTGGCTCAGAGAGCCAGGCCCGTCAGGATCAGCACACGCTCGTAGGTGTAGTCGTCCATCGCGTACTTCACGCCCTCACGTCCGACACCGGACTGCTTGACGCCGCCGTACGGCATCTGGTCGGCGCGGTAGGAGGGCACGTCGCCGATGACGACACCGCCGACCTCGAGGGCCCGGTGGGCGCGGAAGGCGACCTGGAGGTCGTGTGTGAACACGCCCGCCTGGAGGCCGTACTTGGAGGCGTTGACGGCGGCGAACGCCTCGGCCTCGCCGTCCACCTTCTGCACGGTGAGGACGGGGCCGAAGACCTCCTCGCAGGAGAGGGTCACCTCGGCCGGTACGTCGGTCAGGACGGTCGGCGCGTAGGAGGCGCCGTCCCGCTTGCCGCCGGTCAGGAGCGTGGCCCCCGCGGTCACGGCCTCGTCGACCCAGGACTCCACGCGCTTGGCCGCGTCCTCGCTGACGAGCGGGCCGACGTCGGTGGCGTCGTCGGAGGGGTCGCCGGTGACCTGGGCCTCGACGGCGGCGACGATCCGCGGCAGCAGCCGGTCGTAGACCGAGGCGTCGGCGATCA
This sequence comes from Streptomyces sp. NPDC093261, assembly GCF_044753645.1. Classification (NCBI taxonomy): domain Bacteria; kingdom Bacillati; phylum Actinomycetota; class Actinomycetes; order Kitasatosporales; family Streptomycetaceae; genus Streptomyces; species Streptomyces sp. NPDC093261. The sequence continues at coordinate 111,967 of NZ_JBIVNO010000022.1, read as the reverse complement.
CGCGCTGCACGGAGATGCAGGACTGGCCACCCTGGTAGTTGGAGAAGGTGGCGATGCGGGTGGCGGCCCAGTCCAGGTCCGCGTCGCCGGCGTAGTCGCCGAGGACGACGGCCGCGCCGTTGCCGCCCAGTTCCAGGGTGAGGTGCTTGCGCGGCACCGAGTCCATGATCGCGTAGCCGACCTTGTCGGAGCCGGTGAAGGAGATGACCGGCAGACGCTCGTCCTGGACCAGGGCGGGCATACGGTCGTTGGTGACCGGGAGGATCGACCAGGAACCGGCGGGCAGCTCGGTCTCGGCGAGGAGGTCGCCGATGATCAGGCCGGACAGCGGGGTCGCGGGGGCCGGCTTGAGGATGATCGGGGCGCCGGCGGCGATCGCGGGGGCGACCTTGTGGGCGCACAGGTTCAGCGGGAAGTTGAACGGCGCGATACCGAGGACGACGCCCTTGGGGAAGCGGCGGGTCAGGGCGAGGCGGCCCTGGCCGCCCGCGTCGGTGTCCAGGCGCTGGCCCTCGCCGCCGTTGAAGCGGCGGGCCTCCTCGGCCGCGAAGCGGAAGACGGAGACGGCACGGCCGACCTCGCCACGGGCCCACTTGATGGGCTTGCCGTTCTCGGCGGAGATCAGCTGCGCGATCTCCTCGGTACGCTCGGCCAGCCGCTTGGAGACATGGTCGAGGGCGGCGGCGCGCACATGGGCCGGGGTGGCGGCGAACTCGTCCCGCACGGCGTACGCGGCGGCCACGGCCTCCTCGACCTGGGCCTCGGTCGGCACGCTGACCTTGGCGACCAGCCGGCCATCCCACGGGGAGGCGACGTCGAAGGTGGTCTCACCGGTGGCCTGGCGGCCGGCGAGCCAGAAGGCGTGGGTGGAGGTCATGGTCGAGTCCCGGCCCTTCGGAGATGGGTTGTGCTTGACGTTCGGGGTCCACGGTAGGGCCGGGGCGGCGAAGGGTCGCTTGTCCGGCAAGGAGCAGTGCGAGGGCGGGGTTCTACGGGATGTACAGCGGGAGGCGTCCGGGGTGGAGTCGGAGGAGCGCGCCGGTCGGGGTGCCCCTCCGCCGTCACTCCCCCGCCGTGGCCGTCGCCTTGAGCGCCAGCCACAGCTCCATCCGTACGTCCGGGTCGTCGAGCGAGCGTCCCAGGATCTCCTCGACGCGTCGCATCCGGTAGCGCAGTGTGTGGCGGTGCACGCCGAGGTCGGCCGCCGCCGCGTCCCACTGGCCGTGCCGTGACAGCCAGGCCCGCAGCGAGGCCACCAGATCCCCCCGGCCGGTCGCGTCATGCTCGCGCAGCGCCCGAAGCAGGCCGTCCGCGAAGGCGCGTACCGCGTCGTCCTGGAGCAGCGGCAGCACCGAGCCGGCCGCCAGCTCGTCGTGCTCGACCAGCGACCGGCCGCGCCGCCGGGCCACCGACAGGGCCTGTTCGGCCTGCTTGTACGCGGCCGCCGCGGCGATCGGACCGGCGGGCGCCGAGACCCCCACCACCAACTCGTCCTCGTCGGCGGCCGGCTGATCCCGCGTCGCGGCCCGGGCCGCCTGCACCGCCAGCGCGTACTCCTGGCAGGCCGCGACGGCCGCGCCGCCGTCCCCGGCGAGCACGACCAGTCGCTCCCCGTCGGGCACGACCAGCACGGACTCCCCGGAGCGCGCGGCGGCGGACTCCACGGTCTCCGCGAGCCCGTCCAGCGGGTCGCCGTCCGTCTCGGCCGCGGCGAGCGCCGCCGCGGTCGGTGGCGCGGGCGCCACGCGCGCGTGGCCGTCGGCGTGCGCCCGGGCCGCGGAGGCGGAGGCCGACTCGGCGAGGATCAGCCGGAACGGCGCGTCCAGCAGATCGCCGTACAGATCCCCGGCCACCGCCCGCGCATGGTCGGGCTCACCGGCGAGCAGCATGCGCAGCACGGCCGTGCCGATGCGCTGCTCGGCGGCGTGCAGGGACCGGGAGCGCTCGGTGGTCAGGGTCAGCAGGGCGATGGCGGAGTGGACCGCGTACCGCTCGGCGGTGCCCAGCGCGGCGGCCGTCCCCACGGCGAGCGCGGCCCGCGGGCGGCGTCCGGTGCCCAGGGAGTGCAGCTCGACCCGGTCCTCGCCGTTCGGCCCGCCGACCACGGAACTCGCGGGCGCGGGCCGCTCCCTCAGCCGTTCCACATCGGCGGTCAGCCGGGCGGCGCGCCGCCCGGCCCACTCGGGCGCGGCCGCGACGACGGCGCCGGAGGCGTCGTAGAGCGCGGCCCAGCCGTCGACCTGCTGGGCGAGCGCGGCGAGCAGCCCCTCGGGGCCGTCGCTGAGGGCCTGTCTGGTCAGCTCCCGCTGGGCGGCGAACCCCGCCGTCACGGCCCGGTACTGCTCGGCGGCGATGGCGGCGGAGACGGCCTTGCTGATGGCGAGGAAGGGCGTGCGCCGGGGCACCTCGAGGAGCGGCAGCCCCTCCTCGCGCGCCGCGTCCACGAGCGCCTTGGGGATCTCGTCGTAGTTGACGCCGACGGCGAACCCGAGGCCGACGACCCCGGCGCCCACCAGCCGCTTCACATAGCGCCGCATGGCCTCCGGGTCCTCGGCGTCCAGCTTCAGCGCCGTGATCAGCAGCAGCTCCCCGCCCTCCATATAGGGCACGGGGTCGGCGAGCTCGCTGACGTGGGCCCAGCGGACGGGGACGTCGAGACGGTCCTCACCCGCGCGCACGGTCAGCTTGAGCGCGGAGTGGTGGACGAGCGAGGCGAGCGTGGGGGGCATGGGGCCTTCGGTCTGCACGGACGGGAGTCCTCACGGGATCCGTGACGGAGTCCTTCACGGAATCCGCGAGGGGCACGGACGAGGTGAGCATGGTGATGCTTTGGCCGCCACGTATGAACGACCTCTGTCGATTCTGCCTCACCGTACGGTCCGGCCGTGCCCGTATATCCGGTCCTCCTGCCCGGGAGTTCCGGACACCCCGCGCAAAGGCCTCAGCCGCGCAGGTTCACCAGGAGCGGCGGGGCGTGCTCACCGTTCACGTTCGTCAGGGACAGCACCGCGTGCCCCGGCGGCACCGCGTGCGCCAGCTCCGACGCGGACCAGCGCTCGCGCTCCACCTGGCGGACGGTCACGGCGCGCGCGGTCGGCGCCCGGCCGGTGATCACGCGGCGCAGCATGTGCAGGGCCTTGCCCGCGGGGGTCTCCGCGATGATCTGCCGGTCGGTGACGTCCCGGGCCTCGATCCACTCCTTGCCCCACACCTCGGCGAAGTCCTGCCCGTCCCAGGGGGTGAGCCCGGACAGCGCCATCCGGCACCCGGTGGCGCCGAGCAGCGGCCCGCGCAGCGGCCGGGGCACATCGTCCAGAGTGCGCAGGGTGAGCACGGTGCCGGCGTTCGCGGAGCGCAGCCGCTGGATGCCCCGGACGGCCTCCGGGGTCACCACACCGGTCGCGTCGTCGAGCACCAGGCACGCGAACAGCGACCGGTCCTCGCGCACCGCGACGCTGGCCGTGAACTGGGCGAGCACCAGCCGCGCGAGGATCCGCGAGGCGTCGGCGTGGCCGCGCTCGGGCAGGTCGATACGGACCCGGACCGGGTGGTCCAGGGCGCGCAGCGAGAAGGGGCGGGACTGTCCGGAGGTGTCGAAGAACGAGGCGAAGGCAGGCCGGTCGAGCAGCGCGACCCGGTCGGCGAGGACGGCGCCCACATCGCCGGGGTGGCGCGCCTGGCGCTCGCGCGCGTCCAGCTCCCTCAGCAGCGAGTCCTGTCCGGATTCCGTCAGCGCCTTGCGCAGCGCCGCGAGCGGGCCGGGCGTGCCGTCGAGGAGCTGCCGCAGTTCGGGCACCGACGGGAAGCGGCCGTGGACGGCCAGATAGGGCCCTAGGAGCTGGGCGAGCACGGTGGCCGAGCGGCGGCTGTCCCCGCCGGGGTGGGGGTCGGCGAGATCCCCCACCAGGGCCTCGGCCAGCACGGCCGCCGCCTCGTCGGGGTCGGTGGTCCCGCCGTACAGGTCCAGGTCGTACACCGATTCGGGATGGCCGACGCGTACGACGACGTCGTAGGTGTCCGCCGGGCCGAGTCCGGCGCCCGCCGCGCCGACGACGACCACGGCGGCCCGTCCGGCGAGCGCGTGCAGGCACAGCGACTCGGCGAGCGGCCACACCACCGAGCCGGTCTTGCCGGAACCGGCGGGCCCGACGGCGACCAGGGAGGTGCCCAGCAGATCGGGGCCGAGGGCGAGTCCGGTGCCGCGGTAGCCGTAGGGGTTGCGCGGGTCGTCGACCGTGGTGCCGAGCCGTACCTGGCCGGTCATCAGGTCGTGCCGGGCCAGCCGGACGGGCAGGTCGCGCACCCCGGACGGGTGCGGACAGGCGGCGGCGCCGTCCTCGAGGACCGTGCCGGTGAAGGTGGCCAGGCTGTGCCGGCCGTTCAGCACGCCCTGCCAGGCGCGGGTGATCCGGGCGTGGTCGACGTCCCGCATCAGCCCGGCGCGCGCCTCGGCGGCGAGCCGGTCGGCGGCGTCATGGGCGCCCGCGGCGCGGAGCTGGTTCCACTGGGCGGGGTCGTCCTCGGGGGCGGGCGGGGGCGGCTCGTGCTCGCGGCGCCTCAGGTGGGGCGCCAGGAAGCGGCGCCACACCTCGCCCCAACGGCCCAGCCGGCCCACCGCCAGCATGATCCCGACCACGATGAGAAGGTCGTAGCCGTCCCAGAGGATCAGGTTGAAGACATCGCCGTGGTTGCCGCTCTGGCGCCAGGAGTCCGGAGTCAGCAGATACAGGGGCAGGATCCACCAGTCGCCGAGGTAGCCGTTGGACAGCAGCGACCACAGCAGCCAGCCGACCAGGAACGCGATCAGCGCGCCGCTCAGCAACTGCCGGGCCGGGATCTGCTCGGGCTCCTCATCCGGGCGGGGCCGGTGGCCGAAGCGCCAGACGCCCGGCGCGGCCTGGGGCCGTGGGGCCCGCACCCAGGCGAGGAAGGCGGTACCGTCGGGCAGAGGGGGCACCCCCGGCGCCTCGGTGGGCCTGGGAGGCACCCCGGAGCGTCCCGGGTGTTCCGGCGGCCCCGCCGGACGCGGCACGGGAGTGGCCCGTGTGCCCCGCGCGTCCTGCGTCCCCTCGCTGTCCATCGCCGTTGCCCCCTGACCAGCCGCTCCGTCCACCATCAGCGAGTCAATCTAACGCGCTTCGCGGGGAGTTCACCGCATACGGCGCCGGGCCTGCGGTGATGCGTCACGCTCCGCCGTCTCCCCCGCTATGTCCACGGCGGACAAGCAGCGGCGCACAAGGCGCCCACATGGAGCATGCCCACCCTCCGCAACCGCCTCTAGCCTGCGAGAAAAGAAGGCAAGCGTCCGAAAAACACCCCCGCCGGAGCCCACCTCCACCGGAACACCGGTGCACCGGAACCTCCGGTTCGGTTCGCACGATCATCAGGGAGCCCCCATGAGCGCACTTCCGCAGGAGCGCCGCGTCGTCACCGCCATCCCCGGCCCGAAGTCGCAGGAGCTGCAGGCCCGCCGTACCGCCGTGGTCGCGCAGGGCGTGGGCTCCGTGCTGCCGGTCTTCACCACGCGCGCCGGTGGCGGGATCATCGAGGACGTCGACGGCAACCGCCTGATCGACTTCGGCTCCGGCATCGCCGTGACCTCGGTCGGCGCCTCCGCCGAGGCCGTCGTCCGCCGCGCCTCGGCGCAGCTCCAGGACTTCACCCACACCTGTTTCATGGTCACGCCGTACGAGGGCTATGTGGCCGTCGCCGAGGCGCTGGCCGAGCTCACGCCGGGTGACCACGCCAAGAAGTCCGCGCTGTTCAACTCGGGCGCCGAGGCCGTCGAGAACGCCGTCAAGATCGCCCGCGCCTACACCAAGCGCCAGGCGGTCGTCGTCTTCGACCACGGCTACCACGGCCGGACGAACCTGACGATGGCGCTCACCGCCAAGAACATGCCGTACAAGCACGGCTTCGGTCCGTTCGCGCCCGAGGTCTACCGCATGCCGATGGCGTACGCCTACCGCTGGCCGACCGGTCCGGAGAACTGCGGCCCGGAGGCCGCCGCCCAGGCCATCGACCAGATCACCAAGCAGGTCGGCGCCGACAACGTGGCCGCGATCATCATCGAGCCGGTGCTCGGCGAGGGCGGCTTCATCGAGCCGGCGAAGGGCTTCCTGCCCGCGCTGCGCCAGTTCGCCACCGACAACGGCATCGTCTTCGTCGCCGACGAGATCCAGTCCGGCTTCTGCCGCACCGGCCAGTGGTTCGCGTGCGAGGACGAGGGCATCGTCCCGGACCTGATCACCACCGCCAAGGGCATCGCCGGCGGTCTGCCGCTGGCCGCCGTGACCGGCCGCGCCGAGATCATGGACGCCGCGCACGCGGGCGGCCTGGGCGGCACCTACGGCGGCAACCCGGTCGCCTGCGCGGGTGCGCTCGGTGCCATCGAGACGATGAAGGAGTTCGACCTCAACGCCCGGGCGAGGGAGATCGAGGAGACCATGAAGGCCCGCCTCACGGCGATGGCCGAGAAGTTCGACGTGATCGGCGACGTCCGCGGCCGCGGCGCGATGATCGCGATCGAGCTGGTCAAGGACCGCGCCACCAAGGAGCCGAACCCGCAGGCGGCCGCCGCGCTCGCCAAGGCCTGCCACCAGGAGGGCCTGCTGGTCCTGACCTGTGGCACCTACGGCAATGTGCTGCGCTTCCTGCCCCCGCTGGTGATCGGCCAGGACCTGCTGAACGAGGGCCTCGACATCATCGAGCAGGCCTTCGCGCGCATCTGAGCCAACCGGCACGCCTCCGCCGGGCGCGGCGAAAACCGCGGCCCGGCCACCGGCTGAGCACCCCATGCGCCTCATGCGCCCCGTCCGCCCCGCCCCCCGTTCCCCCGTCAGGATTCCGGGCCGGGGCGGCGGCGGTCAGAGCGTGTGAAGAAGGTGTGGGAGGTGGATGGCAAGACGCGGTTCCGGCTGTCGGAGCGGTTTTTCCTGCCGTAGGTTTCTCGGCAGATGAGAGATACACCCGTCCACAGGGGACTGTGGTCGGCACCGGGCCGGGCCTCCCCAGCTTCGACCTGGTCGTGCCCTCGCGCACACACCCGGGGCCTCCAGCTCCGGATCTCCTCACCGATCGGACGGCCGCACGCCCCAGACCCCCCGGGGCGGGCGGCACCCCGATCCGGCCGGCCGCCTCGGAACCACCCCCCTGTTCCGGGGCGGCCGACTTGCGTTTCTCGCTGAGAACCCCAGGTGTGTCCAGCGCAGGCCGCCCCTGCGAAGCTGTCCCGGTGCCCCCCTCCCCAGCGCGGTACCCCAGGCCCGCGCCTCCCCCGCCCCGCAGCCGGCCGCCCGTTCCGCTGTGGCCGGCCCTCGTCCTGGCCGCCGCGGGGCTGCTCTTCCTCCTGATCACCTGGCAGGTCGTCGCCCATGGGCCGCTCGCGCGGGCGGACCAGCGGATCGACCGGGACGTCGTCCGCCCGGACCAGGTGTCGGGGCTGCTCGCGGACCTGGGGAACATCGCGGTCACCGTCCCCGTCCTCGTCCTGGCCCTCTGCTGGGCGGCCTGGCGCGCCCGGCGGGCGGGGGCGTGCCGATGGTGGCTCCCACCCGTCGCGGCGGCCGGGCTGACGGCGGCCCTGCCCGCGCTGATCGTGCCGCTGAAGGAGCTGATCGCCCGGCCGGGCCCACCCGTCATGGGCCCGTCGACGGGCTTCTATCCCTCGGGGCACACCGCCACCGCGGCGATCGCCTACGGCGCGGCGGCGCTGGTGCTGTGGCCGTGGCTGACCACCGTGCGCGCCCGTCGCGGACTGCTCGCCCTCTGCGCGGCCCTCAACCTGGCCGTGGCTTTCGGCCTGGTCCGCCACGGCTACCACTGGCCCCTTGATGTGGTGGGCAGTTGGTGTCTGTGCGCGGTGCTGCTGTGCGCGCTGCGGCTCGTCCTCGGCCCTCTGCTCGGCCGAGGCGGCCGTCCTCGGTCCCGGCCGGCATAGCCGGCCGGGAGATCAACCGGTTGTCCAGACCTCCGGCGGGCGCGGCCGCCCGCCGGGGACGGTTCAGCTGTCGAAGCCCAGCCCGAGGCGGTCCATCGCCCTCAGCCAGAGGTTGCGCCGTCCGCCGTGGGCGTCGGCCCGGGCCAGCGACCACTTGGTGAGCGCGATGCCCGTCCAGGCGAAGGGCTCGGGCGGGAAGGGCAGCGGCTTCTTGCGGACCATCTCCAGCTCCGTCCGTTCCGTGCGCTCCCCCGCCAGGAGATCCAGCATCACGTCCGCGCCGAAGCGGGTGGCGCCCACACCGAGCCCCGTGTATCCGGCCGCGTACGCGACCTTGCCCTGGTAGGCCGTCCCGAAGAACGCCGAGAAGCGCGAGCAGGTGTCGATGGCGCCGCCCCACGCGTGGGTGAAGCGGACGCCCTCCAGCTGCGGGAAGCAGGTGAAGAAGTGCCCCGCGAGCTTGGCGTACGTCTCCGGGCGGTCGTCGTACTCGGCACGCACCCGCTTGCCGTACGGGTAGATCGCGTCGTAACCGCCCCACAGGATGCGGTTGTCGGCCGAGAGCCGGAAGTAGTGGAACTGGTTCGCCGAGTCCCCGAGTCCCTGGCGGTTCCTCCAGCCGATCGACGCCAGTTGCCCGTCGGTGAGCGGCTCGGTCATCAGCGCGTAGTCGTAGACCGGGATGGTGTACGAGCGCACCCGTCGCACCAGGCTGGGGAAGACGTTGGTGCCGAGCGCGACCCGGCGCGCGCGGACCTGTCCGTACGGGGTGCGTACGGCCATGCCGGCGCCGTACGGCCGCAGGGTGAGCGCGGGCGTGTGCTCGTGGATCCGGACGCCCAGGCGGAGGCAGGCGCGCTTGAGGCCCCAGGCCAGCTTGGCCGGATGGACCATGGCCACGCCCCGGCGGTCGTACAGCCCGGCGAGGAAGGTCGGCGAGTCGACCTGCTCCCGTACCGCCTCCGCGTCCAGGAACTCGGTGCCCTCGGCGAGGCCCTGGCGCCGCATCTCGTCGTACCGGTCCCGCAGCTCCCACGCCTGGTACGTCTCGGTCGCCACGTCGATCTCGCCGGTGCGCTCGAAGTCGCAGTCGAGGTCGTGGCGGGCGACGGCCTTCTCGATCTCGTCCAGGTTGCGGGCGCCCAGTTCCTCGAGCTTGTGGATGTCGTTCGGCCAGCGGGCCAGGCCGTTGGCGAGGCCGTGGGTGAGGGAGGCGGCGCAGAAGCCGCCGTTGCGGCCCGAGGCGGCCCAGCCCGCCTCGCGGCCCTCCACCAGCACCACGTCCCGCTGCGGGTCGCGCTCCTTGGCGATGAGCGCGGTCCACAGTCCGCTGTAGCCGCCGCCGACGACCAGCAGGTCGCAGGTCTCGGTGCCGGTGAGGGCGGGCTCGGGGTGGGGCTTGCCCGGGTCTTCCAGCCAGTACGGGACCGGCTGTGCTTCGGAAAGAGATTTCGTCCAACGGGTCATGGCGCTTGGGGCCATGATTTCAACTCCCTACCAGTGCATTACACGGAGCGGTTTACGCCTTCTGGCGGTTTCGGCGATTACTCAGGGCCATGGAGGCCAGGACCAACAGGACGGCGACGATGAACATGGCCGTACCGATGACATTGATCTGAACGGGCGTTCCGCGCTGTGCCGATCCCCAGACGAACATGGGGAAGGTGACGGTCGAACCCGCGTTGAAATTGGTGATGATGAAATCGTCGAAGGAGAGCGCGAAGGCGAGCAGCGCGCCCGCGGCGATTCCGGGGGACGCGATGGGTAGGGTGACGCGCAGGAAGGTCTGCACGGGCCCGGCGTAGAGATCCTGGGCCGCCTGCTCCAGGCGCGGGTCCATCGACATCACACGCGCCTTGACCGCGGTGACGACGAAGCTGAGACAGAACATGATGTGCGCGATGAGGATCGTCCAGAAGCCGAGCTGCGCGCCCATGTTGAGAAAGAGGGTGAGCAGCGAGGCCGCCATGACGACCTCGGGCATCGCCATCGGCAGGAAGATCAGCGAGTTGACGGCGCCACGGGCGCGGAAGCGGTAGCGCACCAGCGCGAAGGCGATCATCGTGCCGAGGACGGTTGCGCCGAGCGTCGCCCACACCGCGATCTGGAGGCTGACCGACAGCGAGCCGCACATGTCGGCGACACCGCACGGGTTCTTCCAGGCGTCCGTGGAGAACTGCTGCCACTCGTAGTTGAAGCGCCCCTTCGGTTTGTTGAAGGAGAACACCGTGACGATGACGTTCGGCAGCAGAAGATATCCGAGCGTCAGCAGCCCCGCGAGAACGACGAGATTGTGCCTGAGCCAGCGTACGAAGGCCATTTAAACCAGATCCTCCGTCCCGGACCTGCGAATGTAGACCGTGACCATGATGAGGATCGCGGCCATGAGGATGAAGGAGAGCGCCGCGGCCGTCGGATAGTCGAGGATCCGCAGGAACTGCGTCTGGATGACGTTTCCGACCATGCGGGTGTCCGTCGAGCCGAGCAGATCGGCGTTGACGTAGTCACCGGACGCCGGGATGAAGGTCAGCAGCGTGCCGGAGACCACACCCGGCATCGACAGCGGGAAGGTGACCTTCCGGAAGGTCGTCAAGGGCTTGGCGTACAGGTCGCCCGCCGCCTCGTGGAGGCGTCCGTCGATGCGCTCCAGCGAGGTGTACAGCGGCAGGATCATGAACGGCAGGAAGTTGTACGTCAGACCGCACACCACCGCCAGCGGAGTGGCGAGGACGCGGTCGCCGGCGGTCCAGCCGAGCCAGTTGGTGACGCCCAGGACATGCAGCGTCCCGAGGGCACCGACGACCGGGCCGTTGTCCGCGAGGATCGTCTTCCAGGCCAGGGTGCGGATCAGGAAGCTGGTGAAGAACGGGGCGATCACCAGGATCATGATCAGGTTGCGCCAGCGGCCCGCGCGGAAGGCGATGAGGTACGCCAGTGGGTAACCGAGCAGCAGACACAGCAGCGTCGCGGCGGCCGCGTAGAGGACCGAGCGGACGAACTGCGGCCAGTACTGGCTCAGCGCGTCCCAGTAGGTCGCGAAGTGCCAGGTGACCTTGTAGCCCTGCTCCAGCGAACCCGTCTGCACCGACGTGGACGCCTGGTAGATCATCGGCAGCGCGAAGAAGACGACCAGCCAGAGGATGCCGGGCAGCAGCAGCCAGTACGGCGTGAGACGGCCCCGCTTGCGCGGGGGCTTGGTCTCGGGGGCGGTGGGCGCGAGGGGTGGGGGCGCCTCGGTGACAGCGGTCATCAGGCGGCCACTCCCTCTTCCGGCTCTACGGTCTCCACGCCGGCGTCGATGTCCTGCGCCGCGTCCAGGCCGAAGGTGTGCGCCGGGTCCCAGTGCAGGACGACGTCGGCGCCGGGCACCAGGCGCCGGTCGCGGTCGATGTTCTGGGCGTAGACCTCGAACTCCGGGCAGACGGGGCTGTCGATGACGTACTGGGTGGAGACACCGATGAAGCTGGAGTCGGCGATCTTGCCCGTGATGCGGTTGCGGCCGTCGGGTATCTCCCCCGCGTCGTCGGCGTGAGTGAGGGAGATCTTCTCCGGGCGGACACCGACCAGCACCTTGCCGCCCGTCCTCGTCGGCGCGGAACATCGGGCCTCGGGCAGCGAGAGTTTGCCGCCGCCCGCCTTGAGGATGATCTCGTCGCCGCTCTTGGCATCCACCTCGGCCTCGATCAGGTTGGAGGTGCCGAGGAAGTTGGCGACGAAGGTGGTCTGGGGGTTCTCGTAGAGGTCGGTGGGCGAGCCGAGCTGCTCGACGCGGCCCGCGTTCATCACGGCGATCGTGTCGGCCATGGTCATGGCCTCCTCCTGATCGTGCGTGACATGGATGAAGGTGATGCCGACCTCGGTCTGGATGCGCTTGAGCTCCAGCTGCATCTGCCGGCGCAGCTTCAGGTCCAGGGCGCCGAGGGGCTCGTCGAGAAGGAGCACCTTGGGGTGGTTGATCAGCGCCCGGGCCACGGCGACGCGCTGCTGCTGGCCGCCGGAGAGCTGGTGCGGCTTCTTGCGCGCCTGCTCGCCGAGTTGCACCAGGTCGAGCATCTCCTCGACCTGCTTCTTCACCGACTTGATGCCGCGTCGGCGCAGACCGAAGGCGACGTTCTCGAAGATGTCGAGGTGCGGGAAGAGGGCGTAGGACTGGAAGACCGTGTTCACCGGCCGCTTGTACGGCGGCAGGTGCGTCACGTCCTGGTCGCCGAGGCGCACGGCGCCCGTGGTGGGCTCCTCCAGGCCGGCGATCATGCGCAGGGTGGTGGTCTTGCCGCAGCCGGAGGCGCCGAGCAGGGCGAAGAAGGAGCCCTGCGGCACGGTCAGGTCCAGCGGGTGAACGGCGGTGAAGGCGCCGTAGGTCTTGGAGATCCCAAAGAGGCGGACGTCGCCGCTGTTGTCTGGTGTCGTCATCGTCGTCACGCCCCTGTGAGCTTCGAGAACTTCTGCTGGTAGGCCGTCTCTTCCTTCTGCGTCAGGGCGCGGAAGGCATGGGACTTCGCCTGCATGGCCTTGTCGGGAAGGATCAGCGGATTGCTCGCCGCCGCCTTGTCGATCTTCGAAAGATAGGGCTGCACTCCCGCGACGGGGCTCACGTAGTTGACGTACGCGGCGAGCTCGGCGGCCGGCTCGGGCTCGTAGAAGAAGTCGATGAGCCGCTCGGCATTCGTCTTGTGACGCGCCTTGTTGGGGATCAGCATGTTGTCGGTAGACGTCATGTAGCCGCTGTCGGGGATGACATAGCCGACGTCGGGGTTGTCCGCCTGGAGCTGGACAATGTCGCCGCCCCACGCCACGCAGGCGGCGAAGTCGCCCTTGGTGAGGTCCGAGGTGTAGTCGTTGCCGGTGAAGCGGCGGATCTGGCCCTTGTCGACGGCCTTCTGGAGGCGGTCGATCACCGCGTCGTAGTCGTCGTCGGTGAACTTGGCCGGGTCCTTGCCCATGTCGAGCATGGTCATGCCGATGCTGTCGCGCATCTCGGTGAGGAAGCCGACGCGGCCCTTGAGCTTGGGGTTGTCGAGCAGGTCGGAGACCGACTTCACCTCGACGCCGTCGAGCGCCTTCTTGTTGTACGCGATGACGGTCGAGATGCCCTGCCAGGGGTAGGAGTACGCCCGGCCCGGGTCCCAGTCCGGGGCGCGGAACTGGTCCGACAGGTTGGCGAAGGCATGCGGCAGGTTGGACGGGTCCAGTTTCTGGACGTATCCGAGCCGGATCATCCGGGCGGCCAGCCAGTCGGTGAGGACGATCAGGTCGCGGCCGGTGTCCTGGCCGGCGGCGAGCTCCGGCTGGATCTTGCCGAAGAACTCGTCGTTGTCGTTGATGTCCTCGGTGTACTTGACCTGGATGCCGGTCCCCCTGGCGAACGCGTCGAGGGTGGGGTGCCGCTTGGTCTTGTCGTCCACGTCGATGTACTCGGGCCAGTTGGAGAAGTTGACGACCTTCTCCTTGGCCGAGTGGTCGTCGGCGGACGTGCCTCCCGGGTTCTTGTCGGCCGCGGGGATCCCGCAGGCGCTCAGCGCCCCGAGTCCGCCGACCGCGAGCGCGCCGCCCGCGGTGGCGCGCAGCAGCGAACGGCGGGTAAGGGAGGCCCCGCCGTTGCGGAAGCTGCGCCGCATGGCGGCCACTTGGGCCGGGGAGAGGCGGTCGGGCTCGTACTGCTCCATGCGCGTGGTGCCCTTTCGGGAAGGTGGGCCGTGGTCGGCGGCCGGGTCTGGTCTATCGGTCCCCGAAGATGGTGCGGTGCCAGTCCTTGCGGGCCACCGCCGTGTTGTCGAACATTACGTGCTTGATCTGCGTGTATTCCTCGAACGAATACGAGGACATGTCCTTGCCGAAGCCGGACGCCTTATATCCGCCGTGCGGCATCTCACTGATGATCGGAATGTGGTCGTTGACCCACACGCAGCCCGCCCTGATCTCGCGGGTGGCGCGGTTCGCCCGGTAGACGTCCCGGCTCCAGGCGGAGGCGGCGAGGCCGTAGGGAGTGTCGTTGGCGAGCCGGATGCCGTCGTCGTCGGAGTCGAAGGGCAGGACCACCAGGACCGGTCCGAAGATCTCGGACCGGACGACCTCGCTGTCCTGCGCGGCGTCGGCGATCAGGGTGGGCCGGAAGTAGGCACCCTTGGCGAGGTCGCCCCCGGGTGCCTCGCCGCCGGTGACCACGCGCGCGTAGGACCGCGCCCGGTCCACGAAGGCGGCCACCCGGTCGCGCTGGACGTGCGAGATCAGCGGGCCAAGGTCGGTCCCCGGCGCGAAGGGGTCGCCGAGCCGGACGCTCTCCATGAGGGCGGCCGTGCGGGAGACGAACTCCTCGTAGAGGGGCCGTTGCACATACGCGCGCGTGGCGGCCGTGCAGTCCTGCCCGGTGTTGATGAGCGCGCCCGCGACGGCGCCGTGGACGGCGGCCTCCAGGTCGGCGTCGTCGAAGACGACGAAGGGGGCCTTGCCGCCCAGTTCCAGGTGGAGCCGCTTGACGGTGGCGGTGGCGATCTCGGCCACCCGCCGGCCGACGGCGGTGGAGCCGGTGAACGAGGTCATGGCGACGTCCGGGTGGCCGACGAGATGCTCGCCCGCCTCCCTGCCGGCCCCGGTGACGATGTTGATCACACCGTCCGGGATGCCCGCCTCGGTGGCTGCCCGGGCGAACAGCAGCGAGGTCAGCGGGGTGAGCTCGGCGGGCTTCAGCACGATGGTGTTGCCCGCGGCGATCGCCGGCAGGATCTTCCAGGCGGCCATCTGGAGGGGGTAGTTCCAGGGCGCGATGGAGCCGACGACCCCGATGGCCTCCCGGCGTACGTAGGAGGTGTGGTCGCCGGAGTACTCGCCGGCCGACTGCCCCTGGAGATGCCGGGCGGCACCGGCGAAGAAGGCGGTGTTGTCGATCGTGCCCGGTACGTCGAACTCCCGGGTCAGCTTCAGGGGTTTGCCGCACTGGAGGGACTCGAGGCGGGCGAAGTCCTCGGCCTGGTCCGCGAGGACGGAGGCGAAGCGGTGCAGCGCGTCGGAGCGCTCGCCCGGGGTCGCGCCGGCCCACTCGGGGAAAGCGGCGCGGGCGGCGGCCACCGCGCGGTCGACGTCCTCGGCGCCGGCCAGCTCGTAGGTGTACACCTCGTCGCCCGTGGACGGGTCGACCACCGCGTGCGTGCGACCCGATGTGCCTCTGGCCGGCCGGCCCGCGATGTACTGCGCACCGGCCGCGAAACGTGTCCCTATGTCGTCCCGCGTCCTTCGGCGGGCGTCGGCACCGTCGGCGTTGCCCGGGTTGTGCATAGCGCTCTCCTCCGCCGCCGGCCCGCGTCCGCGCGGGGGCTGGCGTAGCTCCGGCTCGATTTGAGTGCCGATCCTGACAGAGCAAGTGGACTCCAACAAGTGATTCCGTTGTTGCCTTTTGGTTACGCGACGGAATCTGTCGACCAGGTGTCGAGTGCTCCCGAAAAAGGAGGGACGGAGTGTCAGTGGTGCCTGCCAGACTCGGGTGGCATGGAGAAGATCGATTCTCGGGAAGCCCTGGTCAGGGCGGTCCACGCGGGGGCGAGGGTCAGGTATCTGTATTTCTGGGGACACCGGCCGGGCAGGGACGGACAGATCGGGGCCGGCTGTCTGAGCCAGTGGTGGCCGTCGCCGTTCACCGTGGACGCAGTGGAGTACGCGACGGCGGAGCACTGGATGATGGCGTCCAAGGCACGCCTCTTCGGCGACGCGGACGCGGAGCGCAGGGCCCTCGACGCGCCGAACCCGGCGCTCGCCAAGCGGGCGGGCCGGCTGGTGCGCGGCTTCGACGAGGCGATATGGCAGCGGGAGCGGTTCGCGATCGTGGTCGAGGGCAGCGTCCACAAGTTCGCAGCGCACGCCGATCTGCGGACGTTACTGCTGGGCACGGGCGAGCGGGTGCTGGTCGAGGCGAGCCCGGTGGACCGTGTGTGGGGCATCGGTCTCGCCGCGGACGACGAGGCGGCGGCGACTCCGGAGCGCTGGCGGGGGCCGAATCTGCTGGGGTTCGCACTGATGGAGGCGCGGGAGCGGCTGCGGGCGCAGGCGTGATCGGGGGAACCGTGGATCTCGGGTACAGCCGTGGATGAGGAAGGGGCCGCCCCCGCGGGACGGCCCCTGCTACGCCCAGGCCCGGTTCAGAAGGTGCCGGCGCTGCCCAGGAAGCTCGCGAAGAGCGCGAAGCCCAGCAACGGGAGCACCACGGTCGCCACGATTCCGCAGACCAGCCCGGCGGTCGCCGCGCCCTTGTTGGTGGCCTCGCCCCGGTTGGCCTTCCCCCGGCCGATGGCGCCGAAGATGATCGCGAGGATGCCGAGGATGACGCCGAGGAACCACAGGAAGAAGGTCAGGCTGCACACCAGGCCGATGATGCCCAGCACCAGCCCCGTGGTGCCCATGCCGTTGCTCGGCTGGGCGGGCATGGCGTAGCCGGGCGCCATGGGGGGCGCGGCCGGGTAGGACGGGCCCGCCTGCGGGTATCCGTATCCGGGGCCGGACTGCGGGCCCGCCTGCGGGTATCCGTACCCCGGACCGGACTGCGGGCCGGGCTGCGGGTATCCGTAGCCGGGCGTCGGCTGCGGCGGTTGCTGTGGCGGTCCGAAGCCGCCGCCCCCCGGGCTGGCGTTGGACATGACTGGTCTCCCCTCCATTGATGCTCACAGCATCGTAGTGGCCCCTGTTCGCCGCGTTGGGCATCCGGCGAACGGAGGGGCAACCCGGGCCCGGCGGGGAATCAGCCGTGGAACTGCGCCGGTGCCGAGACCCTGAGGGCGTCCCCGGCGTAGGGGTCGTCGGAGGTCGGGCGATGGTTGATCGCCATCGTGATCCCGATGACCATCAGCACGATCACGGCCACCCCGAGGACGACCCCGACGATGCCGAGGATGAAGCCCGCGAGGGCCTGGCCGCGGTTGTCGGCCTCCCCCGCCTCCGCACGCTTGCGGCCCTTGATCCCGAAGATCACCGCGAGGATGCCGAGGACCAGGGAGACCACGCCGTACAGGCAGAAGAGGCACACCGAGAGGATGCCCAGGACCATGGCGGCGACCCCGAGCCCGTTGCGCGGAGGCGCGGGCACCCCGGGCCAGCCGTAGCCGGCGTAGCCCGGGGGCACGGGGTAGCCGTAGCCGGCCGGGGTGGCGTACGCGGAGGCGGCGGGGTCGGCCGGCGCGACCGGCGGCGGAGGCACGGGGAAGCCTCCGTCGCCCACACCCGGGGCACCGCCCGCCGCTCCGGAACCGGGCGGGGCGAACCCGCCCGCCGGCGGCATGCCGCCCATCGTCCGCTGGTCGTGGAAGGAGGACGCGGGCGCGTCCATCGGAGGCCGGCCCACCGGAGGCTCACCGGTCCGCGGCGGCACGGCGGGGGGCTTGTCCATCGACACCTTCCGCTCCGGCGGTGCCCACGGATCGTCCGCTCCCGCTGCGGCGTCCTGTCCCGGATGTGCTTCGCCGGCCATGGCCAACCCCCCTGGTTCCTCGGACCGTCATGCTACGGCCCGGCCTCCTCCGGTGCTCCGGGCACCCCCGCACCACCGCCGGCGCAGGGCCGCGCGCGGACGGCCGTGACGCCAGGCCGGACCGTATGCCTAGGATCGTCCCCGAGTCATCGATCAGCCGATCACCCGCGTCCCGCCCCCACCCGGCGCCGGGGCGCCGTTCCCGGGGAGGAACCTTGACCGACCACCGCGACACCGGTGCCGTGCGCGACCTGCACGCCTTCATCGCCGGACTGCCCAAGGCCGAACTGCACGTGCACCATGTCGGCTCCGCCTCCCCCCGTATCGTCGCGGAACTGGCCGCGCGCCACCCCGACTCCAAGGTGCCCACCGACCCCGAGGCCCTGGCCGACTACTTCACCTTCACGGACTTCGCGCACTTCATCGAGGTGTACCTGTCCGTCGTCGACCTCATCCGGACCCCCGAGGACGTGCGCCTGCTGACCTACGAGGTCGCTCGCGACATGGCCCGGCAGCAGGTCCGCTACGCCGAGCTGACCATCACCCCCTTCTCCTCCACCCGGCGCGGCATCGACGAGCGCGCGTTCATGGACGCGATCGAGGACGCCCGCAAGGCGGCCGAGGCCGAGTTCGGGACCGTGCTGCGCTGGTGCTTCGACATCCCCGGTGAGGCGGGCCTGGAGTCCGCCGAGGAGACGGCCCGGCTGGCCACGGACGACCGGCTGCGGCCTGAGGGGCTCATCTCGTTCGGGCTCGGCGGACCCGAGATCGGCGTGCCCCGGCCGCAGTTCAAGCCGTACTTCGACCAGGCCATCGCGGCCGGCCTACGGTCGGTGCCGCACGCGGGCGAGACGACCGGCCCGCAGACGGTCTGGGACGCCCTCGTCGAGCTGCGCGCCGAGCGCATCGGGCACGGCACCAGCTCCGCCCAGGACCCCAAGCTGCTCGCGCACCTCGCCGAGCACCGCATCGCGCTGGAGGTCTGCCCGACCTCCAACATCGCCACGCGCGCCGTCAGCACGCTCGACGAGCACCCCCTCAGGGAGTTCGTGCAGGCCGGTGTGCTCGTGACGATCAACTCGGACGACCCGCCGATGTTCGGCACGGACCTCAACAACGAGTACGCGGTCGCCGCACGGCTGCTGGACCTCGACGAGCGGGGTCTCGCCGATCTCGCCAGGAACGCGGTGGAGGCCTCCTTCCTCGACGACGCCGGCAAGAAGAAGCTGACGGCCGAGATCGACACCTACACCACGGCCTGGCTCGCGCCCTGATCACACCGACACAATGAGCCCCATGCGCACCGTGACTGCCGTGGCCCATCGCGGCGACCCCTACCGCCACCGCGAGAACACGATCGGCTCGCTGCGTTCCGCGCTCCGACGGGGCGCGGACGCGGTCGAGATCGACGTACGGCTCACCCGGGACGGCGTTCCCGTCCTGCTGCACGACGCGACCCTGAAGCGGCTGTGGGAGCGGGACCGGCCGCTCGCCGCGCTCTCCGCCGCCGAGGTGCAGGGGCTCACGGCGGGCGGAGTGCCGACCCTGGCGGAGGCCCTGGCCGCGACCGACGGAAGCCGGGTCATGATCGACCTGCCGGGTGCGCCCTCGGCCCGCGCCGTGCGCCGGATCGTGGACGTGGTCCGGGAGTGCGGCGCCGGGGAGCGGGTGTACTACTGCGCGGGGGCGCAGACCATGCTGGCGGTCCGGGCCGCCGACTCCGCGGCGGAGATCGCCCTGACCTGGACGACCCTGGCGCCGCCGCGGCCCGCCGTGCTGGACGCGGTGCGCCCGCGCTGGCTCAACTACCGCTTCTCGCTGGTGAGTGCGGAGCTGGCGGCCCGGGTGCACCGGGGCGGCCATCTGCTGTCCGTGTGGACCCCCGACACCCGCCGCTCGATGAGGCGCCTGCTCGGCCTGGGCGTGGACTCGATCACGACGAACCGCCTCGACGCCCTGCACGCGGTGCGCGGCCACCGAGGCCCGGGGGCCGGGCAGACGGACATGACCGCGCGCCAGGTGTTCACTCGCTGACGGCCACGGCGGAAGGGGCCCACGCGGCCGGCGCCGTCAGCCCCTCCAGCCTTTTGATCTTCTTCCGCACCACATAAAGCGGTATCACGCCGAAGGCCCCGAACGACATGTCGATCACCGACCACCAGAAGGGGATTCCGCGGATCGGTCCGCAGATCAGGGCGAGCGGGACGATGCCCACGCAGGCGATCATCCCGAACTCGACGACCCAGACGTTGCGGACGGGGTCGCGGTAGGGCCCGTAGAAGGCGACCGCGATCACGAGGTGGGCGAACGCCAGCCAGTCCGTGCCGTACAGCACGAAGGGGTACCGGGCGTCGGTGGCGTCGATCCCCTGGCGTACCCGCTCGATCCAGTCCATGAGGACGGGGAGGTGCCGGGGCACCGACAGGGACGTGAGCAGATCCTCGGTCCAGCGCAGTTCGTGCACCAGGGGGAAGGCCGTGGCACCGCTGAGCACGAGGCAGACGACGAAGAAGACCAACCAGGCGCGAATGCCCTTCACAAGGGCGGCTCTGTCGCTCATGCCGGAAGCGTACCCGTGAGTTGAACACGTTCAAAAGAGGGGCCGGGATCGGGGCCCCCTCCCCTGGCCGACTCCGCATCCGTTGCCGTGGCGGCCGTTGTCAGGGCGGCGCACTCCACCGCCCTCGCCCGAGGAGCCTCGTACGGAGCCGGCGGCAGGTATCGGGACGTCTCGTGGTCCTAGACGCCGTTCGTGTGCCGCCGGGGCGCGGGGACGGCCGACTCGGCGGCGCGCGCCGCCAGTTGGCCGACCAGGGTCCGGACGACCGTGACGGCGTCCGGATCGTCGACGTAGTAGACCTGGCGCCGGCCCTCGCGACGCGAGCCCACCAGACCCGCGAGCTTCAGCTTGGACAGATGCCGGCTGACCGCGGGCAGGGCTCCGCCCACCCGTTCCGCGAGGCGGGTGACATCGCTCTCGCCCTGGGCCAGGGCCCAGAGCAGATGCAGTCGTGACGCCGAGGCGAGCAGCCCGAAGGCGCGGGCCGCCTCCGCCAGGACCTCGGCGGACGGATCCTCGAAGCCACCGAGGTTCTCCGGCACTGTCCGCTCCCGTCCCGCCCTGATCACTGTCGACGCACGCGCGGTGCCCCAGTGTAGGGGCCCGGTCCGCGGCTCGTACCGTTCCGGACGGCCCGGCCGGCCGGAACGCGGGCTATGGCCGGGTGCCGCGCCCGGGCACGGGGAGGCCGCTGGTGGCGCTCGCCGACGGCTCGACCCGGGCCGAGGTCGGTGTCGCCGACGGCCTGCGAGTGGGCACAGCCGAACTGCTCGGGGCGCTGGTCGCGTCGGCCTGTGGCCTCCGGGTGGGCTTGGGGCTCGCGGGCTCGGGCGGCCTCGACTGCGAGGGGGACGCCGACGGGGCGGCGGACGCCGACGGGGCGGGCAGCGTACGACCGCTCGCGGGCGGTGGCGCGAGCGGGACCACGGGGGACGCGGGTGCCTCGGGTGTCGTCAGATGGAGCCCCAGCGCGACGAGGACGGCGGCGGCGCAGGTGACACCGGCCCCGGCCGCCGCGCGCAGCATCCGGCGGCGGACCGCGGCCCGGCGGATCGCCTGGTACCGGCCGGGGGGCGGGCCGAGGTGTTCGGAGGGCGGCCGGAGGATCACCGCGAGGGGGTCGTCGGGTTCGAACTCCGGGCCGTCGTCAAGGCGTGTGGTCAAGGCTTCTCCTCAGATGGACGCGGAGCAGTTCCCGGGCCGCGTGGAGATCGGCCTTGACGGTTCCCTCCTTGCGCCCGGTCAGCACGGACACCTCCCGGATCGGCATGTCAGCGTAGTAGTGCAGCAGGATCGGGACGCGCAGTCGTTCCGGCAGCGACTGCACGAGCAGGCGCACCGACGGGTCGGCCTGCTCGGTGTGAGGGCGGACGGCGACTTCCGAGGTGACCCGGTGCACGGCTCTGCGCTCGCGCTCCAGCTTGCGCCAGTGGTCCCGGACGAGGTTGGCCGCGGTGACGTAGAGGAAGCCGCGGGGCTCCTCCACTGACGTCCAGCGGGCCCAGAGCCGGGTGAACGCCTCCGAGGCGATCTCGTGCGCCGTCTCGTCGTCGTCGACGAGACGGCGGCACCAGCCGGCAAGGCGCGGGTAGAGGGCGGCGAACAGCTCGGACGCCGCCCTCTCACGGGACCGTTTCAACGCTCTCCAGGGTCGTCAGGGCACTCGTGGGGAAGGACCCCGGGCCGCCGGGGTACGTTCCGCCGGCCCGGGATCCATGACGTCGGGTCAGGGGTGGGGGGACGCCGGGGCGGCGCTCAGCGCGGCGAAGACGATCACGTTGTCGAGATAGCCGTCGCCGGTACGGGGGCCGCCGCAGGTGATGAGCCGCAGCTCCGGGCGGTCCACGTTCCCGTAGACCTCGTCGACAGGGAAGTCCGCCTTGGCGACCGTGCGCACGGCGCGGACGGCGAACACCGCCGTCGTGCCGTTCTCCAGGCGCGTCTCGATCCGGTCGCCCCGGCGCAGCCGCGCGAGGTGGCGGAAGACCCCGTCCCCGTAGGCGCCGACCGTGACATGGCCCAGGATGACCGACGGGCCGGCCTGGCCCGGTGTCGGCGAGTACCGGTACCAGCCCGCCCGGTCGTGGGCCGTCACCGGTGGCACCTGCACCGTGCCGTCCGCCGCCAGCCCCAGCCGGACGACCGGGGTGTCGACCCCGACGGCCGGGATCCGCAGCCGCACCGGGGCCGAACGCGCGGGCATCCGCGCCGACTTGACGGAGGCCGGCGAGGGCGGTGGCGCGCCGCCGGAGCCCGGGGCCGTGGACCGGTGCGCCTGGGGGCCGCCGCAGCCCACGAGAAGCGTGACCATCACCGCGGCGGCGAAGGCGCGCCTGAAGAGGGGGCTCATGCCCCGTTCGCCCGCCGGCGACGTACGACGAGGACCGCCGCGCCGCCCGCGGCCAGCACCGCGGCGGCGCCCCCGCCGATGAGCCCGCCCTCGGCCCCGGAGTTCGAGGACGAGGCCGTCACACCGGTGTTGGGCGCGCCCTTCGGCACGACGGAGACCTGACCCCGGGCCGACGGACGGGTGGGTGCGGCGCTCGGAGTCGCGGAGGCCCTGGTCGGCACGGGGCTCGGAGTCGCGGAGGCCCTGGTCGGCACCGCGGTGGGCGGGGCGCTGGGAGCCGGGGCGACGGTGGCGGTGGGGCGGCCCGTGGGTGCGGCGCTGGGGCTCGCCCCGTGGGCGGACGCGGGCACGGTGCCCGCCAGCACGGCGGTGCACGCGAGTGCGATGCCGCAAAGGACGGTTCGGCGCATGAAGTCGCTCTCTTTCGTCGGCCCGCTCGTTCCCGGCGGGCTGGCGTACGGATCGAGCGGAGAGACGAGGCAGCACGGAGGCGGGTTGTAAAGAGAAGGCAAAGCCGAGTGATCGGTGCCACCCAGTCGGTCTTGGACGGCCGAGGCGCCGCGGCGATGGAATCGCAGCATGACGGACGAACTGATTCCCGACCCCGCCGTGCAGGTCCTCCGCGTCGTCCTGGTACAGGCCCGCGCACCCCACTGCCGGTGCCCGCCGGCACCGAACGCCGCGGGCGGCGACGTCGGCTGGGGCGGGGCGTGCGGGCCCGTACCGCTACCGGCCGGTCAGCCGACGGACAGGGAGAAGGGCCCGGCCAGCACCGAGTAGCCGTCGTTGGCGAGGTAGTAGACGTCGTACGTGCCCGCTCCGTTGAGCTTGCCGGTGGAGAAGGTCAGCGCACCGCTGGCGTTGGGGGCGTAGGACCAGGTCAGCGAGGATTGCCGGCCGGGGGTCACCCCCGCCGGGTAGATGCCGATCCAGTTCTTCGCATTCACCTGCGCTGCGGACGGCACCGCGTACCGGAAGGTGACGTTGCCGCCGCTCGCGGCCGCGTTCAGGGTGCCGGTGAGCGTCGGCCTCGTGGCGGTGGACGGCGCGAAGGCAGCGTTCAGCGGCGTCGCGTAGGTGTCGTTGGCGGTCAGACCGGGCAGGCCGAGGGCCGCCTCGATGGTGCGGCCGATGCCGTAATGGTCGTAGTGGTCCGGGCTGCTGGTCCCGGCGGGGACGGTGCCTTGCGAGCCGACGGCCACGGTGGCCAGGTGGTTGTACCCCTCGCTGTCGCTCTCGTCCCAGGTCAGGAGGAGCAGCGAGCGCTGCTGGGTCCAGGCGGGAGAGGCCAGCACGGGGGCGAGGGTCTGCTTCAGCCAGCCGTCCTGAGTCTTCAGGCTGGTGGCGTTGCCGTTGCCGGAGGCCTCGCCGTCGTAGTAGTCGTCGGCGGCGATCCAGGAGAAGTTCGGGGTGGTCGCGGCCGACTTCAGGTCGGCGGTCAGCTGCGAGGTGTCGAACAGGTGGGCGGCGCAGCGGGACGGGTTGCCGCTGATGTCGGTGTAGTTGATGAACGGCGCGTCGTCGGGCTCGTAGTAACGGTCGTAGGCGGTGCTGGTGTTGCAGGGCGTGCCCATGCCCTGCTCGTAGGCCTTCCAGCTCTTGCCGGCCGCCTCCAGGGTGTCACCCAGGTTGCGCTGGGGGGAGTTGATGTCGGGCCAGTAGGTGGCGCCCTTGGCGTAGGTGTCGCCGCCGGCGATGGCGAGGTAGTTCTCGTCGCTCGGGTGGTAGACGCCGTGCGCGTCGGTCAGCGTCGCGCCCTGGGCCATCAGGCTGTGGATGTAGGGCGTGTCGGCCGGGTCGTTCATGATCTCGGAGTAGTCGGTGTTCTCCATCATGACCGTGAACACATGGTCGTAACCGGGCACCTTCGACACGGGCGGAGTGACCGGAGCGGGCGGCGCGACCGGGGTGTTCAGGGTGAGCGAGAGGTTGTCCAGGTAGCCGGTCTCGTTGGACGTCGACAGGAACTGCACCTCGACCTGGACGGACCGGGTCCCGGCGGGGACCGCGCCGGTGGCGCTGCGCGAGAGGAACTTGGTGGCCAGGCCCCGGTCGCTCGCGGAGACGGCCGGCAGTGTGGCGGTCGCGCCGAGCGGCCGGCCGTTCGCGTCGTGGAAGTGCAGACCGACCGCGACATAGCCGCTGTAGACGGTCCAGCCGCCGAGCCAGCCGGAGAGATTGTAGCTCACTCCCCCGCCGTCGATCGCCGCGGCCGCAGAGGAGACGTCGACGGTCTGCGTCATCGCGCCGTCGCCGAGGTTGCCGGGTCCGAAGAAGGCCCTGCCGGGTGTCTTGCCGTCACCGGGCAGCCCGAAGGAACCGACGGAGGAGCACATGACGTCCGGTCCGCCGGCCTCGGTGGTCCAGCCGGGCACGGTGGTGGCCGCGCCCCAGTCGCCGGTGCAGTAGCCGCCGGACTCGGCGTCCCCGTTGACGATCAGGTTGCCGCTGCCCCCCGCCGCCTGGGCGGGGGCGGGAGCGGCGACGATCAGTGCACCGAGGAGGGTGAGGAGCCCGCCGAGGGATCTCCATCGCTGTCTCATGTGTGTACCTCGTCCCGTAGATGAGGGTGCCGTAGGGGTGATGGTGTTTCGGTCTGACCAGGCGTTCACGAACGGGATATGGGTATCGGTCGCCCCTGTCGACCGGACGAACCACAGTGAAACTTGTTTAGACAAGTTGACGCCGGGACGAGGGTGGCCGGGGCGAGTGGGGACGGTGGCGGCGACAGTGACGTCGACGTCGCCGTAGTCCGCGTGTGCCCCCGTATCCGGCTCGGAGCCTTCCCGGGCGGACCGGGCCGGTGGAGTCGTCCGGCCCAGCGCCTTGATCCGATCGGGAGCGGTGTCAGTCCGAGCCGTAGTACAGCCGGAGGAACTCCTCCATCGCCGCGTCGACGCCGACGCGGTCACCGGTGGCGAGCAGGTCGAGCAACAGACCACGGACGGTGGCGAGTCCCAGCCTGGCACGGCTCCGGGCCGCGGCGGGGCTTGCCCCCGCGGCCGTCTCGGCGGCCACGAGCGGCTCCAGCCAGTCCGTCACCAGCCCTTCGAGGACCGAAACCGCCTCAGGGCGGCCCCGCAGCGCGTGCCCGCAGATCTCGAAGAAGAGCCGTTCCTGGCCCGCTAGTTGCGGGTCCGTCAGCTGCTGCCACAGCAACCGCGCGACATCGGTGGGCGCGAGACCGGGCTCCAGGCGGAGCCGGGACAGCAGATCGCGCTGGCGCCGCTCCGACGTCCGAACGATCTCGACGAGCAACTGTTCCTTGGAGCCGAAGTAGTGGATCAGCATGCGGTGGCTGACGCCGATCGCGGCGCCCAGGCGGCGCAGGCTCAGGTCCGTGATGCCGTGCGCCGCGACGTGGTCGACGGCAGCGTCCACCAGTTGTGCGCGCCTGTCCCCGTCCCTGCCGTGGGCGGCCTCGCCCTTGGTGTGCGAGTCGTCCGTATTCACCACAACGGGAGTGTACCCAGGGGCACATGAGCCATGTACCGTGTGGTACATGAAGTCTGTCACCGTGTCGATCGAGGTACCGCAGGCGCCCGAGCAGGTCTACGACTTCCTGGATGTCATGGCTCACCACGAGCGATTCACCAACCACTATCTGAGCGACTGGCGCTACGACGGTCCCGGCCGCGGCATCGGTTCGCGCGCCACTGTCACCGCCGCGCTGGGCGGCGTGAAGAGCGATGTCACCATCGACGTCGTCGAGGCCGATGCGCCGCGGCGCATCGTCGAACGCAACATCAGCGCGGGCGGCCGACGCCTGGCCCACGGCACCTACACCATCACAGCGCTGTCAACCGGTGGGAGCCGCATCTCGTTCACCTACGCCTGGACGCGCGCCCCTCTCGCCGAACGACTGTTTGCGCCCGCCGTCCGGGCCGCGATGCGGCGTGCCAACCGCACGGTCATGCAGCGCCTGGCCTTCGAGTTGGCTCGCCATGTGTCCGCCGCCGGCTCCTGACGGCGCTGGAACTCGGCCGCCGGACGGCGCACGGTCGCCGTGCTGCCGCCGGGCGGGCCGCCCGGCGCGCTCGTCGCCCTCGGCCTTCTGTCCCCGATGAGCGCCGAAGACGGAGCGGGACCGCCCTCACAGCCCCACGATCTTGTTCCAGCGCTTGGCGAACTCCACCCGCTCCGTCGAGGTGATCTCCCGGGCGATCGCCAGGCGGCGGCGCATCGTCGCGTCCGGGAAGATCAGCGGGTTCGCGGCGAGGGCGGCGGTGTCCTTGTCCTTCGACGCGGCCAGGACCTCCCGGGCGGCGGGGACCGGGCAGACGTAGTTCACCCAGGCGGCGAGCGACGCGGCGACCTCCGGCTGGTAGTAGTAGTCGACCAGCCGCTCTGCGTTCGCCTTGTGGCGGGCCCGATCGGGGATCATCAGGGAGTCCGACCACAGTTCGGCGCCCTCCTCGGGGACGACGAACCGGATGTCCGGGTTGTCCGCCTGGAGCTGGATCACATCGCCCGAGTACGCCTGGCAGGCCAGCACATCGCCGCTGACCAGGTCCTTGGTGTAGTCGTTCCCGGTGAACCGGCGGATCCGGCCGCCGCGGACATGCCGCTCGACCTGGTCGCAGACCCGGTGGAAGTCGTCGGCGGTCCACCGGGTGATGTCCACCCCGTTGCCCTGCATCAGCAGCGCGAACGCCTCGTCCAGACCGGAGAGCAGGGTGACCCGGCCCTTGAGGTCGGATGCCCACAGGTCCCGTACATGCCGGATCTCGACGCCGCGTCGAGCGCCCTGGTGGGAACCCGGCACCCTGTCGATCGGCAGGCGGTGACCGACGGGTGCCGCCGGGCCCACGGGAAGGCCCCGCACGGGACAACTCCCGTGCGGGGCCTCGCACCTGCGGCATCGGCGCCCGCGCCCGCGCTTCGGGCGCTCGCGTGCGGCTACGCGTCCTTGCGCGTGCCCCGCACGACTCCTCGCGCCCGCCCAGGCGCCCTTACGCGTCCAGCGACGTCATCACGTGCTTGATGCGGGTGTAGTCGTCGAAGCCGTAGGCCGACAGGTCCTTGCCGTAGCCGGACTTCTTGAAGCCACCGTGCGGCATCTCCGCGACCAGCGGGATGTGCGTGTTGATCCACACGCAGCCGAAGTCGAGCGCCTTGGACAGCCGCATCGCGCGCGCGTGGTCCTTCGTCCACACCGAGGACGCGAGGGCGTAGTCGACCCCGTTGGCCCACTCCACGGCCTGCGCCTCGTCCGTGAAGGACTGGACGGTGATGACCGGGCCGAAAACCTCGTTCTGGATGATCTCGTCGTCCTGCTTGAGGCCCGAGACGACGGTCGGCGCGTAGAAGTAGCCCGTGTCGCCGACCTGGTGGCCGCCGGTCTCGACCTTGGCGTGCGCGGGGAGGCGCTCGATGAAGCCGGAGACCTGCTTGAGCTGGTTCGGGTTGTTGAGGGGCCCGTAGAGCACCTCCTCGTCGTCCGGCCGGCCCGTCTTCGTCTCGGCGGCGGCCTTGGCGAGCGCGGCCACGAACTCGTCGTGGATGGACTCGTGGACGAGGACGCGGGTGGCGGCCGTGCAGTCCTGGCCGGCGTTGAAGAAGCCCGCCACCGAGATGTCCTCGACCGCCTTGGCGATGTCGGTGTCCTCGAAGACGACGACCGGTGCCTTGCCGCCCAGCTCCAGGTGGACGCGCTTGACGTCCTTGGCCGCGGACTCGGCGACCGACATGCCGGCGCGCACGGAGCCGGTGATGGAGGCCATCGCCGGGGTCGGGTGCTCGACCATCATGCGGCCGGTGTCGCGGTCGCCGCAGATGACGTTGAAGACGCCCTTGGGCAGGATCGAGCCGATGACGTCGGCGATCAGGACCGTGGACGCCGGGGTGGTGTCCGACGGCTTCAGCACGACCGTGTTGCCCGCCGCGATGGCCGGGGCGAACTTCCACACGGCCATCATCATCGGGTAGTTCCACGGCGCGACCTGCGCGCAGACGCCGACCGGCTCACGGCGGATGATCGAGGTCATCCCCTCCATGTACTCGCCGGCCGAGCGGCCCTCGAGCATCCGGGCCGCGCCCGCGAAGAAGCGGATCTGATCGACCATCGGCGGGATCTCCTCCGACCGGGTCAGCCCGATCGGCTTGCCGGTGTTCTCGACCTCGGCCGCGATCAGTTCCTCGGCGCGCTCCTCGAAGGCGTCAGCGATCTTGAGGAGTGCCTTCTGTCGCTCGGCGGGCGTGGTGTCGCGCCAGGCCGGGAAGGCCGCGGCGGCGGCCGCCATCGCGGCGTCGACGTCCGCCTGCCCGGACAGCGGGGCGGTCGCGTACGCCTCGCCGGTCGAGGGGTTGACCACCTCGGTGGTCCGTCCGTCGGCGGCGTCGCGGAATCCGCCGTCGATGTAGTTGCGCAGACGACGCAGCTCGGTGCTCACTGCGGGCCCTCCAAGGTTCGGGTGTCCAATCGCTGAGACGTCCACCCTAATCCGTGACCCCACGTTTTCAACAGCCCCGATCGTGCCAGCGCTGCGAAATCCGCAGGCTTCCATTACAGAAACAACGAATTTCATTGATTGAGCCTTGCGAAACTGTCGAGACGTCGTGCAGAGTGAGGTCGTGGCCAGTCGAAGCGCAGACCAGAGGGACTCCCGCGAGTCCAGGAACGGCACCCCCCAGCTGGACGCCGTCTCCCTCGCCATCATCGAGCAGCTCCAGGAGGACGGCCGCCGGCCGTACGCCGCGATCGGCAAGGCCGTCGGCCTGTCGGAGGCGGCCGTGCGCCAGCGCGTCCAGAAGCTGCTCGACCAGGGCGTGATGCAGATCGTCGCCGTCACCGACCCACTCACCGTGGGCTTCCGCCGGCAGGCGATGGTCGGGATCCACGTCGAGGGCGATGTCGAGTCCATCGCCGACGCGCTGGCCGCCATGCCCGAATGCGAGTACGTGGTGATGACCGCAGGCTCGTTCGACCTGATGGTGGAGATCGTCTGCGAGGACGACGACCACCTGCTGGACGTCATCAACAAACGCATCCGGGCCCTCCCCGGCGTGCGCTCCACCGAGAGCTTCGTCTACCTCAAGCTCAAGAAGCAGACCTACATGTGGGGAACCCGATAGCCGTGAGTACCAAGGACCTCAGCAAGACCGCGTACGACCACCTGTGGATGCACTTCACCCGCATGTCCTCGTACGAGAACGCGCCCGTGCCGACCATCGTGCGGGGCGAGGGCACCTACATCTACGACGACAAGGGCAAGCGCTACCTCGACGGTCTCGCCGGTCTGTTCGTGGTCCAGGCGGGCCACGGCCGCACCGAGCTGGCCGAGACGGCGTTCAAGCAGGCGCAGGAGCTGGCCTTCTTCCCGGTGTGGTCCTACGCCCACCCGAAGGCCGTGGAGCTGGCGGAGCGCCTGGCGCACCACGCGCCCGGCGACCTGAACAAGGTCTTCTTCACCACGGGCGGCGGTGAGGCGGTGGAGACGGCCTGGAAGCTGGCCAAGCAGTACTTCAAGCTGGTCGGCAAGCCCACCAAGTACAAGGTCATCTCGCGTGCGGTCGCCTACCACGGCACCCCGCAGGGCGCCCTGTCCATCACCGGCCTGCCGGGCCTGAAGGCCCCCTTCGAGCCGCTGGTGCCGGGGGCGCACAAGGTGCCGAACACCAACATCTACCGCGCCCCGCTCCACGGCGACGACCCGGAGGCCTTCGGCCGCTGGGCCGCCGACCAGATCGAGCAGCAGATCCTCTTCGAGGGCCCGGAGACGGTGGCCGCGGTCTTCCTGGAGCCGGTGCAGAACGCCGGCGGCTGCTTCCCGCCGCCGCCCGGCTACTTCCAGCGGGTCCGCGAGATCTGCGACCAGTACGACGTGCTGCTCGTGTCGGACGAGGTCATCTGCGCCTTCGGCCGCCTGGGCACGATGTTCGCGTGCGACAAGTTCGACTACGTCCCGGACATGATCACCTGCGCCAAGGGCATGACCTCCGGGTACTCCCCGATCGGCGCCTGCATCGTCTCCGACCGCCTGGCCGAGCCCTTCTACAAGGGTGACAACACCTTCCTGCACGGCTACACCTTCGGCGGTCACCCGGTGTCGGCCGCGGTGGGCCTCGCCAACCTCGACCTGTTCGAGCGCGAGAACCTCAACCAGCACGTGCTCGACAACGAGGGCGCGTTCCTGTCCACGCTGCAGAAGCTGCACGACCTGCCGATCGTCGGCGACGTCCGCGGCAACGGCTTCTTCTACGGCATCGAGCTGGTCAAGGACAAGAACACCAAGGAGTCCTTCAACGACGAGGAGACCGAGCGCGTCCTGTACGGCTTCCTCTCCAAGGCTCTGTTCGACAACGGCCTGTACTGCCGTGCCGACGACCGCGGCGACCCGGTCGTCCAGCTCGCCCCGCCGCTGATCTCCAACCAGGAGACGTTCGACGAGATCGAGCAGATCCTGCGCGCGACGCTGACGGAGGCATGGACCAAGCTCTGAGCCCCCCGAGGTTCCGATCGCCCAGCCGGATGATTCATCCTTCTGGATGATCAACCAACGGCCCCGTGCCGCCCGTTCGAGTGAGAAACGGCGGTGCGGGGCCGTTGCTGTTCCTGGCTCCCGGTGCCGTCTGCCTAGCGTGCGAAGTGACCGATCGGTCCCGCCTTCGTTCCCCCGAACGGGTTCCCCGGAGGGGGATCGGCACGGGAAAACGGATCTGAACCGAGGTGTACGCGATGGTGGCCCCGCCGGACAACGACGTGCTCTGGGCACACGCCCTGCACTTCCAGCACAATGGCTCGCCCGCGCTCTGCGGTGTCTCCGTGGGGGTGCGGGAGGGCGAGATCCTGGCCGTCACCGGCCCACGCGGGAGCGGCAAGACGACCCTCCTGCAGTGCCTGGCGGGGCTGCTGCCCGCCCAGCGGGGCGAGGTCTGGTTCAACAGCACGCCGGTGCACACCATGGGCTCGTTCAGCCGTGAACGGCTGCGCCGCGACCGCTTCGGCTGGATCGACCCGGTGCCGCTGCTCGTGCCCGAACTGAACGTCTGGGAGAACGCCGCGCTGCCGCTGATGCTGCGCGGCACCAGCCGCCGCCGGGCCAGGACCGCCGCCCTGGAGTGGCTGGAGCGGCTCGACATCGGCGGCTGCGCCCGCAGGCGCCCGGACGAGCTGGCCGGGGCCGAGCGGCAGCGGCTCGCCGTGGCGCGGGCGCTCGCCGCGTGCCCGACCGTGCTCTTCGCGGACGAGCCGACCGCCACCCTGCACCGCTCCGAGGGCGCCCAGGTGCTGCGCACGCTCACCGCGGCGGCCCGCTCGCACGGCATCACGGTCGTCCTGGCCACGCTGCACCCGGACGTCGCCGCCCTCGCCGACCGCACGGTGCCGCTGCTGGACGGGCGGCGCGTGACCACGGTCCAGTTGCCGCCGGTCCCGGAGGCGGAGTCGGAAGGGCGGGCGGCGTGCTCGCTCTCCGTCTAGCCCGCGGGGCCCAGCCCCTGGTCCAGGTCTGCCGGCTGCTGGTCGCAGCGGCCTCGGCGGGCACGGGCCTGCTGCTGCTGTGCACGCTGGGATACGCCCTGGCGCACCCGGACGCGCCGGCCGGTTCGGTGCTGCGGCTGGTATGGTGCCTGGTCCCCCTGGCCGCCACGGTGTATCTCGCGGTGTCCGTCGCCCGCACGGACCCGGCCACCCGCCCCCGGTCCGGTCTCGCCACCATCGGCCTCGGCCCCGCCCGGCTGATGGTCCTGTCGGCGCTGACCACGGCCCTGCCGACGGCGCTCGGTTCGCTGCTGGCGCTGCTGGCCTTCCTGCATCTGCGCGGTGATCTGCCCGGGACTCCGTTCGACGGCGCGGCGGCCGGCTTTCTCGCCGCGGACGTGCCGCTGCCGCTGCCCGCGGCGCTCACCCTGCTCACGCTGGTGCCGCTCGCGGCATCCGTGGCGAGCGCGGTGGCCCTGCGGCCCCGAGAGGCGGCGCAGCGCCCCGCCGGACCTCGCGGCGGGGCACCGGCCGACTCCGTGACCGGCGGCGCCTCCGAGGAACGGGCCGCCGCTCTGCCGGACGAGGACCCGGTGTCCGGCCTGTCCCCCGGGGCCGGGCCCGCCCCGGGCGGACTGCCGTGGGGCCTGGCCGCGATCGCCGCGGGGCTCGCCGTGGAGGCGCACGCCAGCGGCTCGGGCGGGGCCCCGCGCTTCCGGCTGCCCGGTGGGCTCGCGGGCGGGCCCGCCGGGGTTCTGGCGGGCTGGGCGCTGACCGCGCTGGGGCTGGCCCTGGTCGGCCCGGCCCTCGCGTATCTGTGCGGCCGGCTGCTGGAGGCCGCGCGCCCGGGGGCCGTACGGCTGCTCGCGGGGCGCGGTCTTCAGCAGGAGGCGGGGCGGATCGGGCGGCCGCTCGGTGTGGTGTGCGCGGTGGCCTCGGGGGCGTACGCCATGACGGCGCCGTACGCCGGCGCGCGTCTCTCCTTCGGGCCGCTCACCACCCTGGGTGCGCTGCTCGTGGCGGGGTGCGCGCTGGCGACGCTGGTGACGGCGGCGATCGAGGCGCGGCAGGCGCGCGCCGGCACGGTGGCGGCGCTGGTGCGGCTCGGCGCGCCGGCCACACTGCTGCGCGGCGCGGCACTGCTCCGGGCGGGCGCCGTGGTCACGGTGTTCGTGCCGCTGACCTGGGCGGTCGCGGAACTGGCCGCCATGCCGCTGAGGGGCTGACCCCTCCCGGAGGAACTCCTTGAAGAAAAAGGGCCGCGCGCCGATGAGTTTCGCCGCGGCCCGCGGTCTCTTCCTCCATACGGGCCACCGCACGGACCACGACCCCGTACACACCTCACATCACCAGGAGAGACCGCTCATGTACCAGCAGATGATCTTCGTGAACCTGCCCGTCGTCGACGTCGAGGCGTCGAAGAAGTTCTTCACCGAGCTGGGCTACACGATCAACCCGCAGTTCACCACGGACGACTGCGCCTGTGTCGTCATCAGCGACACGATCATCGCGATGCTGCTCGGCAAGCAGCGCTACGCCGACTTCACCAAGAAGGAGATCGCGGACGCGACGCGCACCAGCGAGGTGCTGCTGTGTCTCAGCGCCGAAAGCCGGGATAAGGTCGACGAGTTGGTCGACCGGGCGCTCGCGGCGGGCGGCTCGGTCGGCGGGGAGACGCAGGACCACGGCTTCATGTACGGCCGCTCCTTCGACGACCTCGACGGCCACACCTGGGAGGTCATGTGGATGGACCCCGCGGCCGTCCAGGGCTGAGCCCACGCAGGTGAACGGGGTATCACCGCGGGGGAAGTCAAGGTGGTCCGGCGACTGTTCAAACGTCACGGCTGTTAACGACACGGCAAAGACGGGTGCCATGCCGGACATCGGCGTTGACAGCACTTAGCCGCCGCTTATAAACCTGTGAGCCTGGTGGGGACGCTGTTGTTGGGGCAACGTCCCTGAAACCCCCCGCAGTTGCGCATCACGCGAAGGGCAATCGTGTCCATATCCTCCCGTACCGCACGATCAGTGCGCATCCTCGGCGTCGCCTCTGCCACCGCCGCGCTCGCACTCGGCGTCGCCGGCAACGCGCTCGCCTGCAACATCCGTGACTTCTCCGCCGTCGCGTCCTGCGACACCAACGGCAAGGGCGTCATCACGGTCACGGACACGGACGCTTCCGGCAAGGAAGCGACCGTCTCGGTCTACCTCGAGTTGAACGGCGCCGACGCGAAGAAGGTCGGCGAGCAGACGGTCAAGGGCACCAAGGAGGGTGCGACCGTCAGCTTCTCCGAGGACTGGGCGCCGAAGGCCCAGTATCGCGTCCATGTCACGGTCAGCGGCATCGTCGACGACAACATCTCGCCGAACCCCCTGACCACGCCGGACAAGGCCTGCACCACCTCGGAGACCACCCCTCCGGCCAGCACTCCCCCGGCCTCGGAGACCCCGAAGCCGTCGGCCACCCCGTCCTCCTCGGAGTCCACCCCGGCACAGTCGGCGAGCTCGCCCGCCGCTCCCGCCGGTGACAACTCCCCCTCGCCCGCGGCCGGCACCTCCAACCTCGCCGAGACCGGTGCCAGCTCCAGCACGCCGATGATCGCCGGTATCGCCGCCGGTCTCGTCATCGTCGGTGGCGGCGCGGTCTACTTCGGCATGCGCCGTCGCGGCGCGTCGAAGAGCAACTGACGCACGCGGCAGCCTGTACGCACGCAACGGCCCGCCCCTCCCGGGGGGCGGGCCGTTGCGCGTGTCCGCACCGGGCGGCCGGTGCCCGGCTACGCGGCGGAAGCGTCCCCGAGGACGACGACCTCGGCCGCGTCGAACACCACCCCGGTCTCGTCGCCGGGCTCCGGTGCGGCACGTAGCGGACATGCGGCCTCCAGCGCGGGGGCCTGTTCGGGCTGCAGTCTGACGGCGACATGGGTGCCGCGGAAGGTGCGCGCGGTCACGGTGCAGCGCAGTCCCTCGGAGACGGGCACGAGCCGTACGCCGGCGGGCCGTACGAGCAGGGTGCGTGCTCCACGCGGGGAACCTCCGGGCACGGGGACCCTGCCCCACGGCGTGTCCGCGGCCTCCCCGGAGACCGTCGCCTCCACCACGTTGTCGAAGCCGAGGAAGCGTGCCACGAACGCGTCCGCGGGCCGCTGCCAGACCTCAAGCGGCGTACCGGACTGGGCGATCCGCCCCTCGCGCATCACCACGACCCGGTCCGCGAGCGCGAAGGCCTCGCCCTGGTCGTGGGTGACCGCGAGCACGGTCGTGCCCAACCGGCCGAACAGCTCCCGCAGTTCGACGACCAGGCGCTCGCGCAGCGACCGGTCGAGCTGGCCCAGGGGCTCGTCCAGCATCAGCAGCCGGGGCCGTGGAGCGAGCGCACGGGCGAGCGCGACCCGCTGCTGCTCACCACCGGAGAGCGCGGCGACGGCCCGTCCGGCGGACCCCGGCAGCCCGACGAGGTCCAGCAACTCCCTGACGCGCCCGTCCCGTTCGCCGCGCGGGGCACCCCGCATCCGCAGCCCGAAGGCGACGTTTCCGCCCACGTCCCGCTGCGGGAACAGCTGGTGGTCCTGGAACATCAGCCCCACGCCGCGCCGGTGCGCGGGCACCCCGCTCAGATCGCGGCCGTCGAGGAACACCCGCCCGGAGTCGAGCGGTTGCAGCCCGGCGACGGTCCGCAGCAGCGTCGACTTTCCGCCGCCGCTGGGCCCGAGCACACACACCACCTGGTGCTCGGCGACCTGGAGGTCGACTCCGTCGAGCGCGGTGGTGCCGCCATAGCGTACGGTCGCCCGCTCAAGCCTGAGCATCGTCAGAACTCCCCCGTCCGATCGGTTCGCAGCCTCTCCAGGACCAGCAGCGCCACCGCGCACACCACCATCAGGATCGTCGAAAGGGCCATCGCCTGGCCGTAGTTGAGGTCGCCGGGCCGTGCGAGCAGCCGCGCCACCGCGACGGGCAGCGTGGGGTTGTCGGGCCGGGCGATGAACACGGTCGCCCCGAACTCGCCCAGGGAGACGGCGAACGCGAACCCGGCCGCGATCAGCAGCGCCCGCCGCACGATCGGCAGGTCGACCTCCCGCCACACCCGCCAGGGCGAGGCCCCGAGCACGGTCGCCGCCTCCCGCAGCCGCTCGTCCACGGCGCGCAGCACGGGCAGCATGGTGCGTACGACGAAGGGGGCGCCCACCAGCGCCTGCGCGAGCGGCACCAGGATCCAGGAACCGCGCAGATCCAGCGGCGGCTTGTCCAGCGAGATCAGGAACCCGAAGCCGACGGTCACGGCGGACACGCCCAGCGGCAGCATCAGCAGCGCGTCGAGGCCCCTCACCAGGCGGCCGGCGTCCCGGCGGGCGAGGGCCGCGGCGGCGAGGGAGCCGATCAGCACGGCGATGACGGTGGCGGCGACGGCGTAGGCGAGCGAGTTGCCGATCGCGTTGATCGGCGCGACGAGGAAGGTCCCGTCGTCCGAGTGCGTCAGGGCCTCGTAGTACGCGAACCCGGGTGCGTCCAGCGACCGGCCGACGAGCACGGCGAGCGGCAGGACGAGCAGCACGGCGACGGTGGCGAGGACCGAGCCGAGCAGCGCCCACTGGCCCGCCCCGCGCGGCCTGCGCGCCGTGCGGGACGCATCCACCAGCCGTAGCGCGCTCTCCCGGCGGCGCACGCTCCAGGCGTGCACCCCGAGGATCGCGCCCACCGCCACGAACTGCACGATCGTCAGCACGGCGGCCGTGGACAGGTCGAAGATCTCCGAGGTCTGCCGGTAGATCTCCACCTCCAAAGTGGAGAAGGTGGGGCCGCCCAGGATCTGCACCACACCGAACGAGGTGAAGGTGAACAGGAAGACCATGAGGGCGGCGGCGGCCACGGCCGGACCGAGGGCGGGCAGCGTCACCGTCCGCCAGGCCGCGGCGCGGGAGGCGCCGAGCACCCGTGCGGCCTCCTCCTGGCGCGGGTCGAGCTGCGCCCACAGACCGCCGACCGTGCGAACGACGACCGCGTAGTTGAAGAAGACATGCGCGAGCAGGATCGCCCACACGGTCGTGTCGAGGCGGACGCCCCACAGGTCGTCGAGAAGCCCGCCGCGGCCGACGAGCGCCAGGAAGGCCGTGCCGACGACCACCGTGGGCAGTACGAACGGGACGGTGACGACCGCGCGGAGTACCTGCTTGCCGGGGAAGTCCAGACGGGCGAGGACATAGGCCCCGGGCATCGCCACCAGCAGTGTGAGAGCGGTGGAGGCGAGAGCCTGCCAGGTCGTGAACCACAGCACATGCCGGATGTCGGCCTGGGCGAGCACCTCCGTCAGGCGCCCGAGGCGCCACACCCCGTCGACGCGCAGACCGCGGGCGACGATCGCGGCGACGGGGTAGGCGAAGAAGACCCCGAAGAACACGACGGGCAGGGCCATCAGCCCGAAGCGCGCGGCCCCGCCCCGGTTCGCCCGGTTCCTCGGGGCTACTTCAGTACGAGCGACGTCCACGACCTGACCCACTGGTCACGGTTGGCGGCTATCTTCGCCGGGGCCATGGTCTCGGGGTCCTTGGCCGCGGGCCCGTACGCGGTGAACTCGGCGGGCACCCGCGCACCCTGCACGACCGGGTAGACGTACATGTTGAGCGGCATGTCCTCCTGGAACCTCCGGCTGATCAGGAAGTCGAGGAACGCCTTGGCGCCCTTGGGGTTGTGAGCGTTGCTCAGCAGACCCGCGAACTCGATCTGGCGGAAGCAGGTGCCCGTCGTGACGCCGGTCGGCGCGGTCGTGGGCCGCGGCTTGGCGTAGACGACCTCTGCGGGCGGGGAGGAGGCGTAGGAGACGACCAGCGGCCGGTCGCCTCCCGCCTTGCGGCCCGCGGCCGAACCGGAGAACTCCTGCTCGTATGCCTGCTCCCAGCCGTCGACCACCTTCACACCGTTGTCCTTGAGCCTCTTCCAGTAGTCCTGCCAGCGGTTGTCGCCGTACCGGGCGGCGGTGCCGAGCAGGAAGCCGAGGCCCGGGGAGGACGTGGCGGCGTTCTCGGTGACGAGGAGGTCTTTGTAGGCGGGCTTGGTGAGGTCGTCGAGGGAGGCAGGCGGGGCGAGCTTGTGGTCGGCGAAGTACTTCTTGTCGTAGTTGACGCAGATGTCGCCGTAGTCGATCGGGGTGACCCGGTGCCTGTCCTTGTCGAGTTGGTACTGCGCGCCGACCCGGTCGAGGCCCTTGGCCGCGTACGGCTGGAACAGGCCGTTGTCGAGCGCCCGGGACAGCAGGGTGTTGTCGACGCCGAAGAGCACGTCGCCCTGGGGGTTGTCCTTGGTGAGGATCGCCTTGTTGACGGCCTGGCCCGCGTCGCCGTCGGTGAGGACCTTGACGTGGTAGCCGGACTCCTTCTCGAACGCCGCGATGACGCTCTTGGAGGCGGCCCACGACTCGTGGCTGACGAGGGTCACGGTCCTGGGATCGCCGCCGCTCCCGCCGGCGGGGCCGGACGATCCGCACGCGGACAGCGTGACCAGGCCCAGCCCGACGGCGACGGCCGCGAACTGCCTGCCGGTGATGCTCACTGAATTCCTCCTGGAGGTGACCAGGAAGAGACGCGGCCCCGCCCGGGAGCCCCGAAGGGTCCCGGGCAGGGCGCAACAGCTCGAGTGAAGACCGAACTCCCTACCCAGAATGACCTGGGCGAGGTTCAGAGGGTCTGCGGGCTCTCCCGCACTCTCAGCGCTGTGGCGCTCCCCTGTCGGAATATGAAGATATGGACGGCCTTCAGACTACCGCTCGGTGGCGGCCAGCTGACCACACGCTCCGTCGATCTCCTGGCCCCGGGTATCCCGGATGGTCACCGGCACCCCATGGGCGGCGATCGCCTCGACGAACGCCTTCTCGTCCTCGGGACGTGACGCGGTCCACCGGGAACCCGGCGTCGGGTTGAGCGGGATCAGATTGACGTGCA
Organism: Streptomyces sp. NPDC093261; assembly: GCF_044753645.1. Classification (NCBI taxonomy): domain Bacteria; kingdom Bacillati; phylum Actinomycetota; class Actinomycetes; order Kitasatosporales; family Streptomycetaceae; genus Streptomyces; species Streptomyces sp. NPDC093261. The sequence goes on along the minus strand of NZ_JBIVNO010000022.1, from coordinate 73,311 downwards.
CGGGCCTGCCCTTGAGCAGCCGGCCGAGCCGGTCACCGCGCCACGCCTGGTCGTTGATGTCCCGGATCAGGGCGTACTCGATGGACAGCCGGCGCCCGGACTTCTCGACGTACTCGAACCCGGCGTCGAGGACCTCCCGCACCTTCCACCGCGTGTTGACGGGCACGAGGGTGTCGCGCAACTCGTCGTCCGGCGCGTGCAGGGAGATGGCGAGGCGGCACTTGAAGCCCTCGTCGGCGAAGCGGTGGATGGCCGGCACCAGCCCGACGGTCGACACGGTGATCCCGCGCTGCGAGAGCCCGAGGCCGTCCGGAGCGGGGTCGGTCAGGGCGCGGATGGCGCCGACGACGCGCTTGTAGTTGGCGAGGGGCTCGCCCATGCCCATGAAGACGATGTTGGACAGCCGCGCCGGTCCGCCGGGGATCTCGCCGTCGCGCAGCGCCCGCATGCCGTCCACGATCTGGTGCACGATCTCCGCGGTGGACAGGTTGCGGTCGAGGCCGGCCTGACCGGTGGCACAGAAGGGGCAGTTCATACCGCAGCCCGCCTGGGAGCTGATGCACATCGTGACCCGGTCCGGGTAGCGCATGAGCACGGACTCCACCAGCGTCCCGTCGAAGAGCCGCCACAACGTCTTGCGGGTGGTGTCCTGGTCGGTCGACAGATGCCGTACGACCGTCATCAGCTCCGGGAGCAGCACCTCCTGGAGCCGGGCGCGCGAGGAGGCGGGGATGTCGGTCCACTGCTCCGGGTCGTGCGAGAACCGCGCGAAGTAGTGCTGCGAGAGCTGCTTGGCGCGGAACGGCTTCTCACCGACCGCGGCGACCGCCTCCTTGCGCTCGGCGGGCGTGAGATCGGCAAGATGCCGCGGCGGGGTCTTGGCTCCGCGCGGCGCGACGAAAGTGAGTTCTCCGGGCTTGGGCATGGTCCTACCAGTGTCGCAGATCCATTCGTGTGGCCCGGGGGCCAAGCCCGGCGGGGAGGGGGCCGGCCGGGCAACGGTTAACGGCCGCGTGGGGGCCGAACGCCGAGGGGCCCGCCGTCCTGTGGACGACGGCCCCTCGGCGAGCGGACCGCTCGGCAGCGGCACGGGAAACGATCCCTCAGCCGCTCCCGACGAAAAGCACGAGCAGCAGCCAGACCACCGGAGCGGTCGGCAGCAGTGAGTCGAGCCGGTCCATGATGCCGCCGTGGCCCGGAAGCAGCGTGCCCATGTCCTTGATGCCCAGGTCACGCTTGATCATGGACTCGCCCAGGTCGCCCAGCGTGGCGCTGGCGGCGACCGCGAGACCCAGCAGCAGGCCCTGCCACCACGAGCCGTCGTGGATCAGATACTGCATGCACAGCGCGCCCGCGCCCATGGCGAAGGTCACCGCACCGACGAGGCCCTCGCGGGTCTTCCCGGGGCTGATGCGCGGAGCGAGCTTGTGGCTGCCGAACCGCCAGCCGACCGCGTAGGCGCCGGTGTCGCTGACGACCGTCAGCAGCAGGAAGGTCAGCACGCGCTGCGGGCCGTCGTCGGCCGTCAGCATCATGGCGACGAACGTCGCCAGAAACGGAACGTAGAACGCCGCGAAGACACCCGCCGTGACGTCCTTGAGATAGCCGTCCGGGGGTTCCGTCATACGCCAGAGCAGGACCGCGAGCGCGGTGAGTGCCATCGCCACCCAGGCGCCCTCAGTGCCCCGCACATACCCGGCCACGACCATCGCCGCACCGCCGACCGCGAGCGGCACGAGGGGCGCCTTGATGCCCTTGCGCTCCTCCAGCCGCTTCGTCAGCTCCCACAGGCCCACCACGACGGCGACCGCGACGACACCGACGAACACGGCCTTCACGATGAACAACGACACGACGATCACCACGCCGAGCCCGACGCCGACCCCTATGGCCGCGCCCAGGTCACGGCCCGCGCTCTTCTTCTGCGGTGCGGGCGCCGGCTGCTGGGCGTCGGGCATGGGCTCCGGATTCTGCGAGGCCGCCCAGTGGGACGGCGCCTGCGGCTGGTCGTCGCGGAACAAGGGGCCGCTCAGCCGAGCGGCCCCCCGGTCGTCATCCTGGTCTCCGCCTTGGGCGGGCACCTCGGGCACGATGGGCACAGGGCGAGTCTGCTGGGCGTCATGCGCATCGTACGCGGGACCCGCCGGACCGGTCCGCTGGGCCGATCCGGCGTCGCTGGGCCCCCGGTACCCGGCCTGTGGCGGCGCCCCCCAGGAAGAGTCGTTCATCAGACCTCGAGGAGCTCCGCTTCCTTGTGCTTGAGCAGCTCGTCCACCTGCGCGACGTACTTCGCGGTGGTGTCGTCGAGCTCCTTCTCCGCACGGCGGCCCTCGTCCTCGCCGACCTCGCCGTCCTTGACGAGCTTGTCGATGGCGTCCTTGGCCTTGCGGCGCACGGAGCGGATCGCGACCTTGGCGTCCTCGCCCTTGCCCTTGGCGACCTTGATGTACTCGCGGCGCCGCTCCTCGGTGAGCTCGGGGAACACCACGCGGATGATGTTGCCGTCATTGCTCGGGTTGACGCCCAGGTCGGAGTCGCGGATCGCCTGCTCGATGTTGCGCAGCGCGCTCTTGTCGAACGGCGTCACCACGGCCATGCGCGGCTCCGGCACCGAGAACGAGGCCAGCTGGTTGATCGGCGTCGGTGCGCCGTAGTAGTCGGCCACGATCTTGTTGAACATCGCCGGGTGCGCACGACCGGTGCGGATCGCGGCGAAGTCCTCCTTGGCGACCACGACGGCCTTCTCCATCTTCTCCTCGGCCTCGAGGAGGGTCTCTTCGATCACCACTTGCTCCTGCGTGTCTTGAGTAGGCCCGGCAGCTGTCACTCGTCGGTCCGCGGCCGGCTGCGTCGCGTCTTCTTCCTGCACGGTTCCGGACCGGCAGGTCATTGTCCATCCCCCGGTCAGGGCCCGCCGCCCGGACGGAACCCCCGACCGGTCGGCGTCCGGTCAGCCCCGGCTGCCTTGCTCCCCCACGAGTGTGCCGATCTTCTCACCCTTCACGGCCCGTGCGATATTGCCCTCCGCCAGCAGCTCGAAGACAAGGATGGGCAGCTTGTTGTCCCGGCACAGCGTGATGGCGGTCATGTCGGCGACCTTGAGGTCACGGGTGATGACCTCGCCGTAGCTGAGCGAGTCGAACTTGACGGCCTCGGGGTTGGTCTTCGGGTCGGAGTCGTAGACCCCGTCCACGCCGTTCTTGCCCATGAGCAGGGCCTCGGCGTCGATCTCCAGGGCGCGCTGGGCGGCGGTCGTGTCGGTCGAGAAGTACGGCATGCCCATTCCGGCGCCGAAGATGACCACGCGGCCCTTCTCCAGATGGCGCACGGCACGCAGCGGGATGTACGGCTCGGCGACCTGGCCCATGGTGATCGCGGTCTGCACGCGCGAGTCGATGCCCTCCTTCTCCAGGAAGTCCTGGAGAGCCAGGCAGTTCATGACCGTGCCGAGCATGCCCATGTAGTCGGAGCGGGCCCGGTCCATGCCCCGCTGCTGGAGTTCGGCGCCGCGGAAGAAGTTGCCGCCGCCGATGACGACGGCGATCTGGGATCCGTCGCGCACCACAGCCGCGATCTCACGGGCGATGGCGTGCACCACGTCCGGGTCGACGCCGAGTCCGGTGCCGCCGGAGAACGCCTCTCCGGACAGTTTCAGCAGAAACCGGCCGCGTACTTTGCCGTCGTCGCTCTTCTCGGCCTTGGTGGTCATTGAGATCCCGCCTCTTTCACGTGTTGCACATACGAAGAAGGCCATTGCCGATGGGGTGTGTTTCGCATCCCATAAGCGGCAATGGCCTCCTCGTCATATCTGCGTCCGTCACGCGCGCGTGCGGGACGGCACACGCGCATGACGCGGACGACTGCTTTCGACCTTCGACCCTATCCGGGTCTCCTGTCGATCGCGGTACGGACTCAGATGCCGACCTTGATGCGCGTGAAGCGCTTCAGGGTGACACCCGCCTCCTCCAAAACCTTCTGGACGGACTTCTTGTTGTCCAGCGCGTACGGCTGGCCGAGCAGCGTGGCGTCCTTGAAGAAGCCGTTCAGACGACCCTCGACGATCTTGGCGATCGCGGCCTCGGGCTTGCCCTCGGCGCGGGTGGTCTCCTCGGCGATGCGGCGCTCGGACTCGACGACCTCGGCCGGGATGTCCTCCTGGGAGAGGTACTTCGGCGCGAAGGCGGCGATGTGCTGGGCGACGCCCTTGGCGACCTCGGCGTTCGGCTTGTCCAGCTCGACGAGCACACCGATCTGCGGCGGCAGGTCGGGCATCGTGCGGTGCATGTACGCCGTGACGAAACCGTCGGAGAACTGCGCGAAGCGGTCCAGGACGATCTTCTCGCCGAGGTTGGCGTTGGCCTCGTCCACGAACGCCTGGACGGTCTTGCCGGGCTCGATCTCGGAGCCGAGCAACGCCTCGAGGTCGGCCGGGGAGGTCTTGGCGACGTGCTCGGCGATCGCCTGGGCGACGGCCTGGAACTTCTCGCCCTTGGCGACGAAGTCCGTCTCGCACTTCAGCTCGACAAGGACACCGGAGGAGTTGTCGTCGGCGATGATGGAGACCACGGCGCCGTTCTCGGCGGAGCGGCCCTCGCGCTTGGCGACGCCCTTCTGGCCCTTGATGCGGAGCGCTTCGACGGCCTTCTCGACGTTGCCCTCGGCCTCGTCCAGCGCCTTCTTGCAGTCCATCATGCCGGCGCCGGTCAGCTCACGGAGCTTCTTGACGTCGGCGGCGGTGTAGTTCGCCATGATCTGTGAATCTCTTCTCGGAGTTCGAAGTCTCGAAGTCGGTGGCCGCCACGACTCGTGCGGGCGGCCACCAAAGATCTACGGGCTACGAAGATCTAAGGGCTGCGGGTGAACGGCGGATGGCGCGATCGGCGCCACCCGCCCTCACATCAGCCGAACGGCCCTGAGGTCAGGCCTGCTCGCCCTCGGCGGCCGGCGCCTCAGCGGCCGGCGCCTCAGCGGCCGGCGCCTCGGCGGCAGCAGCCTCGGCCTCGGCCGGGGCAGCCTCCTCGGTCTCCGCCTTCTTCTCACCCTCGAGCAGGTCACGCTCCCACTCGGCGAGCGGCTCGCCCGCGGCCTTCTCGCCCTTGCCCTCGGCGGCGACGCCGGAACGGGCGATGAGGCCCTCGGCGACGGCGTCGGCGATCACACGGGTGAGCAGGGTGACGGAGCGGATCGCGTCGTCGTTGCCCGGGATCTTGTAGTCGACCTCGTCGGGGTCGCAGTTGGTGTCGAGGATGGCGACGACCGGGATGTTGAGCTTGCGGGCCTCGCCGACCGCGATGTGCTCCTTCTTGGTGTCCACGATCCAGACGGCGCTCGGCACCTTCTGCATCTCGCGGATACCGCCGAGGGTCTTCTCCAGCTTGGCCTTCTCACGGGAGAGGACCAGGAGCTCCTTCTTGGTCAGACCGGAGGAGGCGACGTCCTCGAAGTCGATCTGCTCGAGCTCCTTCAGGCGCTGCAGACGCTTGTAGACGGTCGAGAAGTTGGTGAGCATGCCACCCAGCCAGCGCTGGTTCACGTACGGCATGCCGACGCGGGTGGCCTGCTCGGCGATGGCCTCCTGCGCCTGCTTCTTCGTGCCGACGAACATGACGGTGCCGCCGTGGGCGACGGTCTCCTTGACGAACTCGTAGGCGCGGTCGATGTACGACAGCGACTGGAGCAGGTCGATGATGTAGATGCCGTTGCGCTCGGTGAAGATGAAGCGCTTCATCTTCGGGTTCCAGCGACGGGTCTGGTGACCGAAGTGGACGCCGCTCTCCAGCAGCTCCCGCATCGTGACGACGGCCATGGCCGTTCTCCTTGAGTTTTCTCGGTTGTGCCGCGGGTGCCGGATGGCACTCGCGCCTGACGCCCGCGATGCGCCGTGCCGCGAAGGACCGAGGAGCGCTGACACCGGCCGGTGATGGCCTGGTGTCGGGGCGTGCGAAGTCGACCCGGTGACCCGGATCGCCACAAGAAGTGTACGGGACCGGCGGAGCCGCGGGTGACGCCGCTGTCCACAACCGCCCGGTTGTCCACAGATCCCGCCGTGATCGCCCGTTCTGCGGGACGGTACTCCCATGCGAGTTGAACGAGCTGTACGGCGGTGGTCCGCGGCCCTGCTGGCGGGGGCGGTGGGCGTGGCGGTCCCTGTCTCGCGGGTGGGGGTAGAGGCCTCCGCCGCGGGGGCGGGATTACAGGCCTCCGCCGCAGGGGCGGGGTTACAGGCCTCCGCGGCGCGGGCGGGGAGACAGACCCCCGTGGCGCGGGCGGGCCCAGGGACCTCTGTGGCGTGGGCGGGCGCATGGCGCCGTTCGGATCCGGCCATGGGGGATGCGCCCGGCCCCGACCGGGCGGTGCCGGCCGTCGCCCGTCTGTGGCCGGTGGGGGTCCACCCGCTGGTCCTACGGGCCTGGGAGCCGCCCGCGACGCCCTACGGGCCCGGACACCGGGGCGTGGACCTGGCGGCGGCTCCGGGCGACCCGGTGCGGGCGGTGGCCGCCGGGCGGGTCGCCTTCGCAGGACGGGTGGCGGGCCGGGGCGTCCTCTCCGTGGACCTGGCGGGAACGGGCACGCCACCGCTGCGGACGACCTACGAGCCGGTAAGGGCATCGGTGCGCACGGGCGACACGGTCCGGCCGGGGCAGGTGCTGGGCGTGCTGGAACCGTCGGCCGCCCACTGCGCGGGATCGTGCCTGCACTGGGGGCTGCGCAGAGGGGAGACGTATCTGGATCCGCTCTCTGTGCTGCCGCCCTGGCTGCTGCGCGTGGGGCCGTCCCGGCTGCTGCCGGTGGAGGGGGTGCCTTTGCCGTAGGTGGGGGTTGGGGGGCTTGGGTGGGAGGGGTGGGGGAGGGAGGGGGGCTGCCCCCGGGGGCAGGAATCAGCCCCGGACGCCCCGCAGGGCCATGGCGACCGCCGCCTCGGTGATGGCGGCCGGGTCCTCCGCGGCGCCCAACTCGATGCGCCGTACCGCCGCGTCGACCACGCCCTGGAGCAGCATCGCCGTGAGCCGGGGCTCGTCGTGCCCCATCGCGCCGAGCGTGTCGGCGATCATCGTCACGAGCCCGCCGTGCGCCGCGCGGATCTTCTCGCGTGCCCCGGCGTCGAGTTCGCTCGCCGAGATGGCGACCACGGCGCGGTGGCGCCGGTCCCCCACCAGCGCCAGTTGCTGCCGTACATACGCCTCGATCTTCGCCTCGGGACCGTCCGCCGCGAGCATGGCCGCCTCGACCTCCGCCGCCCAGACGGGGAAGTCGACCGCGCACAGCTCTTCGACGACGGCGGCGCGGGAGCGGAAGTACTCGTACACGGAGGACCGCGCGAGGCCCGTTCGCTCGGCGAGCGCCGGGAACGTCAGCGCCTCCGTACCGCCTTCGGACAGGAGGAATCGCGCCGCATCCAGCAAGGCGGCTCGCTGCATCGACCGGTGCTCGGCCACGGAGGCCGCTCGAATCCTTGGCACGTCAACCACTGTACGGACGCAGTGCCGCCCGCGGGAGTCACTCACCGGTGCGCGCCGCTCGCCTGGACCGCTCGTCCCCCGTGCGCCGGTCCCGGGCTGCGCGTGCCCGGCGCACACCACCGGCCCGAACCGCCGCGCCACCGTGCCCGCACGCCCGGCCCGCGCCACCGCGCCCACCGGCGGTCGCCCGGTCGCCGGCGGTCGGCGGCTGCCGCGCCGGGTCACCGCCCCGCGTCAGCGCCCGAAGCCGGCCAGCTTGGCCCGTAGCTGGAGGACGGACTTCGTGTGGATCTGGCTGACCCGGCTCTCGGTCACCCCGAGCACATTGCCGATCTCGGCGAGCGTGAGTCCCTCGTAGTAGTAGAGCGTCACCACGGTCTTCTCCCGTTCGGGCAGCGTGTTGATCGCCCGCGCGAGGAACCGCCGCAGCTCCCGGTCCTCGGCCACCTCCACCGGGTTGTCCGCGGCGGTGTCCTCCAGGGTGTCCATCAGGCTGAGCCGGTCGCCGCCCTCGCCGCCGACGTGCAGCAGTTCCTCCAGGGCCACCACGTTGGCCAGCGACAGCTGGCTGAAGACGGCGTGCAGGTCCTCGACGCCGATGCCCATCTCGGCGGCCACCTCCCCCTCGGAGGGGGTTCGGCGCAGGCGCGCCTCCAGGGTGGCGTAGGCCCGCTCGACGCTGCGCGCCTTCTGCCGGACCGAGCGGGGGATCCAGTCCAGCGCGCGCAGCTCGTCGATCATCGCGCCGCGGATCCGTGTGATCGCGTATGTCTCGAACTTGATCTCCCGGTCGATGTCGAACTTCTCGATCGCGTCGATCAGCCCGAAGACCCCGGAGGACACGAAGTCCGCCTGCTCCACGTTGGCCGGCAGGCCCACGCTCACCCGTCCCGCGACGTACTTCACCAACGGCGAGTAGTGCAGGATCAGCTGCTCCCGCAGCCGCTCGTCCCCCGTCTCCTTGTACGACCGCCACAGCTCGTCGAGCGTCGAGGGAGCGGGCGGGCGCACGCTGCCGCCGTCACGGGCGGCTGGGGGGTGCGCCGCCCGGTCTGACCCGGAGGTGTGCTGGGGCATTCGTCGCCTTGTGCCGTTCTGCCGTGGACTGGGGATACCTGGGTGAGCTGTCGGTCTGATGTCGAGATGCCTTCTGAGTCGGGATCCTCGTGAGCGTAGCGTGACTGTGGTGTCGCAGTGTGCGAAGGGCAAGGCATCACCCGTGTGCGAACGGGTGTGGTGGGACCCCTGCCGCGGCCACGGTCGTCGCCCTGAGTGATCGCCGGAAAGGGTCAACTGGTGGAATTGCCAAGGGCATCGGGGGGTCGCCCGGACGGCCGAACACCCTCGGTCAACACTGACCGTGATCTTGTCGGACCGACGTGACCGCCTGGCGTGTCAACTTCCAGCCATCGCCGTGTCGTTCGACGAATCCAAGTGATCGGAGTTCGTACAGTCTCCCGACCGCGTCGTCCTCGGTGGTCTGCGCGCCGCACGCGACCTCGCCCGCCGAGGCCGTTCCGTGCCCGGGGAGCGCTGCCAGAACCCGCCGGGCGGCCGGTTCCAGCAGGTCGCGGGGAAGCACCGGGCCGCGCCGGTCCGGTGCCAGCTCTCCGATGCCGCCCACGAGGTCGATGACGTCGGCGGCGTCCGTGACCAGCACTGCCTCACCGCGCAGTAGCTCGTGGACTCCGGCGGACAGTCCGCTGGTGGCCGGTCCCGGCACCCCCATGGTGAAGCGGCCCAGCCGCTGCGCCGCCCGCGCGGTGACGAGTGAGCCGCTGCGATGGGCGGCCTCGACGACCACGGTGCCGCGGGTGAGGGCGGCGATGACCCGGTTGCGTACGAGGAATCTGCTGGGGGTGGGATGGTCCCCGGGCGGCAGTTCCCCGATGACGAGGCCCTGCTCGGCGATTCTGGTGATCAGGCCGGTGTGGCCGCGTGGATAGGGCCGGTCGACGCCGCAGGCGAGCACGGCGACGGTGGCGCCCGAGGCGCCGAGCGCTCCGCGGTGCGCGGCCCCGTCGATGCCGTAGGCGCCGCCCGACACCACGACCCAGCCGCGCTCCGCGAGGCCGGCGGAGAGGGTGGCCGCCATATGGGCGCCGTACTCGGTGCAGGCACGGGCGCCGATGACCGCGACGGACCGCAGGGCCCACAGCCGCAGACCGGGCTGCCCGCGCACCCACAGCCCGATGGGCCGGGCGTCCCCGAGGTCGTCGAGCTGGGCCGGCCACTCGGCGCCGCCGGGGCACAGGAACCGCACTCCGGCCGCTTCGGCGGCCGCCCGGTCGCGCTCCGGGTCGGCCCGCCGTGCCCGCGCCAGCAGCCCCGCCCACCGCTTCTCGGACACCCCGGGCAGCCGCGCCCCCGTGTCGCGCAGGCGCCGGGCCACCTCCTCGACTCCGAATTCCCGCAGCCACCGTCCGGCCACCTCGTCACCGGGCTCGACGACGCGGGTGAGGAAGATTCGGGCGAGGTGTTCCCCGTCCGGGGCGCCGTGCGCGCTCATGTCGGCGTCCCCAGGGCCATGGGCACGCCCCGCGGCACTCCGGTGCGCAGTTGCAGCGCCAGTGCGACGTCCGCGGCGTCCGGCCGGGTGTGGCCCACGAGGTCGGCGATGGTCCAGGCGACCCGCAGCACGCGGTCCAGTCCCCGGGCGGTGAGCATGCCGCGCTCCATGCTGCGCTCGGCCTCGTCCATGGCGCCGCTCGCGGCCTGCCAGCGGGTGCGCAGTTCCCGGCCCGGCACTTCGCTGTTGGTGCGCCAGGGGGTGCCCGCGAGCCGTGCCGCCGTCCTCTCCCGGGCCTCGCGTACCCGGTCGGCCACGGTGGCGGTGGATGCGCCGCCGGCGCCGCGCCCGGTGAGTTGGGCGCGGTTGACCGGGTCCACCTCGACTCGGAGGTCGACCCGGTCCAGGAGCGGGCCGGAGAGCCGGGCCTGGTAGCGGCGGATCGCCGAGGGCGGGCATTCGCACTGGTTGTCGCGGGGCGAGAAGCGGCCGCAGGGGCAGGGGTTGGCGGCGAGGATCATCTGGAATCTGGCCGGGAACCGTACGACGCCCGCGCTGCGGGCGATCACGACGTGTCCCGCCTCCAGCGGCTGGCGCAGCGCGTCGAGGGCGTGGCTGCTGAATTCCGGCGCCTCGTCCAGGAAGAGGATTCCTCGGTGGGAGAGCGACACGGCGCCCGGGCGGGCGATGCCGGGACCGCCGCCGACGAGTGCCTGCATGGTGGCCGAGTGGTGGGGGGCGCAGTAAGGGGCGATGTCGATCAGGGGTTTGTCCGCGGGGAGCAGTCCGGCCACCGAGTGCACCGCGGTGACCTCCAGTGACTCCTGTCTGGTGAGTTTCGGCAGGATGGCGGGGAGCCGCTCCGCCAGCATCGTCTTCCCGGCGCCGGGTGGCCCTTCGAGGAAGAGATGGTGTCCGCCCGCCGCGGCCACCTCCACCGCTGTGCGCGCGGAGATCTGGCCCACGACGTCGGCGAGGTCGGGGCCTTGGTCGTGGTGCGTGGCGCCCACGCTGTGCATGCCTGTGGCCGCGCCGGTGCCGGGCACGCGCAGGCCGGCGAGGAGGGGATCCGGGCGGCCGTGTTCGTCGGGTTCCTCCTCGGGCACGGGTTCGTCGGTGAGGACGGCGATCAGCTGGCGCAGGGTGCGGACGCCGAGTACGGAGACGCCGGGGACGAGCGAGGCCTCGGCGGCCGCGCACTCGGGTACGACCACCTGCTCGTATCCCGCGTCCGCGGCGGCGAGTACGGCCGGCAGGATGCCGCGTACGGGCCGGACGCGTCCGTCGAGGCCCAGTTCGCCGATCATCACGATGTCGGCGAGCACGCGGGGGTCGATGCGTTCCTCGGCGCCGAGGACGGCGCAGGCGACGGCGAGGTCGAAGCCGCTGCCGGCTTTCGGCACGGAGGCCGGGCTCAGTCCCACGGTGAGTTTCTTGGACGGCCAGGACGCGCCGGAGTTCACCACGGCCGCCCGCACCCGGTCCCGGCTCTCGGTGAGGCTCTTGTCCGGGAGGCCGACCAGGGTGAACGCGGCCACGCCGGGTTCGAGGTCCGCCTGGACCTCGACGACCACGCCCTCGACGCCGACCAGTGCCACGGCGCAGGTACGCGCGAAGCCCATCACGCCACCCCCCGTGCGTGTTCGACCACGGGTGCGCCGCGCTCGGGCAGCAGGACTCCGACGATGTCGACGCGCACCCCGCCCGGGGGTGCTCCGCCGTGGCCCTGGATCCAGCGTTCGGCGAGATCGCGCAGCCGGCCCGCCTTCGTCGCGGTGACGGCTGCCATGGGGTGCTGGAAGGAGCCGCCCCGGCGGGTCTTCACCTCGCAGACCACGAGCACGTCGCCGTCCCTGGCGACGATGTCGATCTCACCGCTCCGGCCGCAGCGCCAGTTGCGCTCCAGGACCGTCATCCCGGCCGCGGACAGCCGTCGGGCGGCCAGTTCCTCTCCGTACCTGCCCAGGGCACTGCGTGCCTGATGTGTGTTCATGTCGGCACCACCTCCGGCGCCAACCGTCACGTATCAGGCTTCTCGCTGTGGATCTTGGTGGACAGAGCGGTGGTTGTGGACAACTCCGTCCCCCGGGCGGGTGACGGAGTGCTGTCGGTCACCCGCCGGGCAGCTCCAGATCGGTCTTGTTCAGCTCCTCGATGTTCACGTCCTTGAACGTGAGGACGCGTACCTGCTTGACGAAGCGTGCGGGCCGGTACATGTCCCAGACCCAGGCGTCCGCCATGGACACCTCGAAGAACACCTCGCCCTGGACCGAGTGCACCTGCATCTCGTAGTCGTTGGTGAGGTAGAAGCGCCGCTCGGTCTCGATCACGAATTTGAACAGACCGACGACATCGCGGTACTCCCGGTAGAGCTTCAGCTCCATCTCGGTCTCGTACTTCTCGAGGTCCTCGGCGCTCATGGCATGTTCCCCTTCAGCCGTGCGGTCCCACCATTGTGCGCCAGTCCCGTGAGCCCCTAGACGATTTCGGTGTCGAGGACTTCGGGATTGGCCGGGGGACCTTCGTCGAGCAGCCTTCGGAGCAGCTCGGCGAGTCTCGTGGGATACACCGTCTCATGCGACTCGGCCAGTTCCCCGCACGTCCACCACCGTGCTCCGGCGACACTGCGTTTTTCCAGCTCCGTCAGGGCCTGCGCGTCCGTAACGGTCTGGGCCGTACGGGCCAGGTAGTACCACTCGTCCTGGTTCCAGCGGCGGCCCGCGAACGGGAAGGAGCACATGCGCCGCCACAGCACCGGGCCCAGCTCGACGTCCGTGATGCCGGTCTCCTCGGCCAGCTCCCGCAGTGCCGCCTGCTCACGGGTCTCGTCGCCCTCCACGCCGCCTCCGGGCGTGAACCACCAGTCGTCGGCCGGATCGTCCGGCTCGTGCCCGTGCAGCAGCAGAATGCGCTCCCTGGGGTCGAGGAGCACCACCCGGGCCACCTTCCGCAGGTCGCCCTCCTCCCACTCCCCCGGCGCGCTCTCGTCGGCGTACGGCTCGCAGGGCTCGTCCGGGGCGGGGAGGGGCGGCGGCGCCTCAGCGGACACCGGCCGGCTCCCTCCGTACGGCGCTGCCGCGCCTGCGGGCCGCGCGCTGGGCGATCGGCCCGTACGCCCCGCCCACCATCACCAGCACCGCGCCCGCCACGATCACGCCGAGGATCGGCCGCAGCGGTCCCGGCGAGGAGATCGGGCCCAGTACCTGGAAGCCCGTCGGGCGGGCCAGCATGCCGTTCATCGGCCACACCACGGCGTCCACCCGGGCGTCCACGGCGCCGCGCGCCACGGTGCCGCTGAAGGCCTCCGTCAGATGGGCCGTGGAGTCCAGTGAGCCGCTGCGCTCGTCGCCGAGCAGGAACAGCCGGTCCTTGGGGACCGTGATGGTGGGGATCTGCTTGAGTTCGGCCACCTGGCCGGGGGGCAGGTATGTCTCGTCGATCTTCTTGCCGTCGACGGTGAGCTTGCCGTCGGTGCAGCAGGCGACGGTGTCGCCGCCGATGGCCACGACCCGCTTGACGATGGGCATGTTGCCCCAGGTCTTCTGCCGGAAGACGACGACGTCGCCGCGCTCGATGTGCGCGCCGTCCACGCGCTGGGCGAGGACCCGGTCACCGGCGGCGATGGTGGGCGACATGGAGTCGGTCGGCACGGTGTAGGGCTTGTAGACGATCGCGCCCCAGGCGAACCCGCCGACGAAGAGCACACAGCCGAGGGCCACGGCCAGCCCCGACAGCATGCTGCCGAGCCGTCCGCGGCCCTCTTTCGTACGACCAGTCCCGCTCATCCCAGTGCTCCCCAGGTCGGAGAATCGACCCTCGCGGCCACCCGGGGCCGCGGAAGATCGGCGATCTGGGACGGCACCCTACCCGGCGGTACCGCCGCCGGGAACCCGAGGGTTTCCGGCGGTAAGCCGCGCGGTGAGGCGGCGCCGGCGCCACAGGACCAGCGGGAGCGCGCCCGTCAGTCCGAGGGCCGCGGGAGCCGTCACGCCGAGGCCCTGGTCGAAGGTGTCCGGGATCGGCAGCGTGTTCCAGCGGGTGGGCGGCCAGGCGACCACGATCGCGCGGCCCACGACGTTCCCCACCGGCACGAAGCCCTGGTACTTGTCCTGCTGGTGGTAGCGGGAGTCCAGCGAGTTCTGGCGGTGGTCGCCCATGACCCAGATTTTGCCCGGGGGCACGGTGACCTTGAACTGCCCGCCCTGGTCGTCGACGCTGCACGGGGTGTTGCCCGGGTACACATAGGGCTCGTTGAGCGCCTTGCCGTTGACCAGCAGGGGGCCGGTGTTCCGGCACTCGATGGTGTCGCCGGCGACGCCGATCACCCGCTTGATGAGGTCCTTCTCCTCCGCGGACGGCATCAGGCCGATCCAGCTCAGGGCCGTCTGGAGGGCGTTCGGGGTCGAGGTGGGCTCGCCCGCCAGCCAGTTGTCCGGGTCGTGGAAGACGACGACCTCGCCGCGCGAGGGCTGGGAGCCGAACCACGGGGTCAGCTTGTCCACGAGAACGCGGTCGCCCTGCTGGAGGGTGTTCTGCATCGAGTCCGAGGGAATCGAGAACGCCTGCACCAGGAACGTCTTGATCAGCAGCGCGAGGACCAGCGCGATGCCGATGAGGAGCGGCAGTTCCTTCCAGAAGGAGCGCTGTTTCGGCGCCCGGGGACTCTGGCCGCCGCTGCCGTGTCCCCCGCCGCCGCTCGACGAGGGGTCACTGCCGGAGCCGGGGGGGTCGTCCGCGGCCGGGACAGCCGAGTCGTCGGGGCGCTGCGGCCTCTCTTCGGGACCCTCGTGTCCGGACCGTGCGCCGACCGCCAAATCCCCCACATCCACTCCTCACTCCGTACCGCCGCCGGCGCCTCAGTCGGCGCAGGCCCACCACTCCCATAACGAGCGGGAGTTCCGCAGGGCTCGGGAGGGGGATCAATCCGTATCGATCCGCGGAGGCCACCCTATGCGACGGACCGAGTGCCGTGGTCGACCCGCTCGGCACGGACGCGTAAGTGTCTGGCTCCCTCAGACGCGTCCAGTGCCCGACGGGCCAGGCGATGACCATGGCGCGGCCGACGACGGACTTCTCTGAAACGGTACCGCTGTACGCCTCTGTGCGGTGATAGCGCGAGTCGGCCGAGTTGGCCCGGTGATCTCCCATGACCCATAGCCGGCCCGGGGGCACGGTCACCGAGAAGGAGAAGTCCGAAGGTTTGTTTCCCGGGTGAATGTACGGCTCGTTCAGGGGCATGCCGTTGACCGTGACGCGGCCCTGGGTGTCACAGCACTTGACGGTGTCTCCGCCGACGGCGACGACCCGCTTGATGAGGTCCTTGTCGTTGTCGGAGGGCAGCAGACCGATCCAGGTGAGCCCTTCCTTGATCTGCTTGACGACGACGGGGTCGTTCTTCTTGGTCGTCTTCTCGCCCGCGAGCCAGTCGCCGGGGTCCTGGAAGACGACGACGTCGCCGCGCTGCGGCTTGGAGCCGAACCACGGGGTCAGCTTGTCCACGAGGACGCGGTCGCCGACCTGGATCGTGTTCTCCATGGAACCGGAGGGGATCACGAAGGCCTGCACCAGGAAGGTCTTCAGGACCAGCGCTATGAGGACGGCGACGCCGACGAGGAGCGGTATCTCCTTGACCGCGGAACGCCTGCGCTTGCGCTTGACCTTGCGCTGCAGCTTGCGCCGCTCGGCGCGGCTGCGCCCGGTGGGCGCGCCGGCGGCGGCGCGCCGTGCGCCGGTGGGCAGGAGGTTCTGCGTGGCGGTGTCGGACGGCAGGCTGCGCGGTTTGCCGCGGTTACCCATGGGCACCGCCCGCCGCCTGGGGCGCGTGTGCCGCGGCGGCGGGCACGCGTGCGTAAGCGCCGGGGCGGGGCAGGCGCCGGAAGTCCGCGGAGGGCCAGAGCACCCAGTCGGCCCTGCCGATCACGGCGCCGAGCGGGATCATGCCGCCGCCGGGCGAGCCCAGGTGGTCGCGGGAGTCGCTGGAGTCGCCGCGGTGGTCGCCGAGCACGAAGAGCGTGCCGGCGGGGACGACGACGTCGAAGGGGACGTCGGAGGGGCTGTTCCCCGGGTACAGAAACGACGACTCGTCGACCGGCCGGCCGTTCACCTCGAGCCTCCCCTCCCTGTTGCAGCAGACCACATGGTCTCCCCCCACACCGACTACCCGCTTTATGTAGTCAGCGCTCCCGAAGTACCCGGTGCCGTCGAACACGACGACGTCTCCCCGCTGCGGTTTCGATCCAAAACGGTACGCCAACTTACTTACGAGCACGCGGTCCCCAACCCTCAATCCGGGTTCCATCGAACCGCTGGGGATGTCAAAGGGCTGTATGACCCAGGTGCCGAGGGCGAGCAGGAACAGCAGACAGACCAGGACGGTCAGGGTGATCCGCCCGCCGGGCAGCCGGCCGGCGATCCGGGACACCAACGCGAAGCGCGACCGTTCCTCCGCACCCGGTGTGTCCGAGGTCTCCTCGGAGTCGGCGGGGTGGGAGGAGCGGTCGCGCTCCGTGCGCTGTGCTGCGGTGTCCATCGGGGCCAGATGCTATCCGGCCCCGCTGTGGACTCCGGGAGGCGCTCAGTTCTCGCGCTTCTCCTTGATCTTCGCGGCCTTGCCGCGCAGCTCGCGCAGGTAGTACAGCTTGGCGCGGCGCACGTCACCCTTGGTGACCAGCTCGATCTTCTCCACGATCGGGGTGTGCACCGGGAAGGTGCGCTCGACGCCGACGGAGAAGGAGACCTTGCGGACCGTGAAGGTCTCGCGCACGCCGGAGCCCTGGCGGCGGATCACGACGCCCTTGAACTGCTGCACACGGGAGCGGTTGCCCTCGATGACCCGGACGTGCACGTTGACGGTGTCACCGGGGCGGAAGGCCGGGAGGTCGCTGCGCAGCGACGCGGCGTCGACGGAGTCGAGCAGGTGAGACATTTCGTCTGCTTTCTTCGCCCATGCCACAGGTCATCGGCGGGAAGTAGTTTTTCGGTAAAAGTCGCCGTCCGGGTCGGGGCGGGCGTCTGTCCCCCTGTGGCAGGGACGCGCGCGGGACCGCGGACAACAGCCGCCTATTCTTCCACGGCCTCGGTCCTGCGCCAAAATCGGCCGTGCGGCGCACCCTGCGGGTCGGGTGCCCAGCCCAGGATGGAGAGCATCTCGCGGTCCTTCTTGTCGAAGGCGGAGGGCTCGCACTGCTCGATCAGATCGGGCCGGTGGGCCGTCGTACGCCGCAGGGCCTCGTCCCGGCGCCAGCGGGCGATCCTGCCGTGGTGGCCGCTGAGCAGCACATCCGGGATGTCGCGCCCGCGCCAGACGGGCGGCTTGGTGTAGACGGGTCCCTCCAGGAGGTTCGCCATCGCGCCGGGCGCGAAGGAGTCGTCCCGGTGGGACTCGGCGTTCCCGAGGACGCCGGGCAGCAGCCGGGCCACCGCTTCCGTGATGACGAGGACGGCCGCCTCGCCGCCGGCGAGGACGTAGTCGCCGATGGACACCTCGTACACGGGTATCCGGGCGGCGTACTCGTCGATGACACGGCGGTCGATGCCCTCGTAGCGGGCGGGGGTGAAGATCAGCCAGGGGCGCTCGGAGAGTTCGACGGCGAGCTTCTGGGTGAAGGGGCGGCCGCTGGGCGTGGGGACGATCAGCGCCGGGGCGTGGGAGCCGGACTCGTAGCCGTCGGCGAGGACGCAGTCCAGTGCGTCGCCCCAGGGGTCGGTCTTCATGACCATGCCGGGGCCGCCGCCGTAGGGGGTGTCGTCGACGGTGTGGTGCCGGTCGTATGTCCAGGACCGCAGGTCGTGCAGACGCACGTCGAGCTGTCCACGCGCGCGTGCCTTGCCCACGAGGGAGACGTTCAGCGGCTCCAGGTACTCCGGGAAGATCGTGATGACGTCGAGCCGCATCACGCCTCGTCTCGCGGGGACGCGATCTCGGCCCGGTCGTCGATCAGCCCCGGTGGCGGGTCGATGACCGCCCGCTGCTCCTTGAGGTCGATCTCGGTGACGATGTCCCCGACGAACGGGATCATCACCTCGGTGCCGTCCGCACGCTCCACCACCAGCAGGTCCTGCGAGGGCAGGTGCGAGACCTCGGTGACACGGCCCACCGCCATGCCGTCCACGGTGACGACGTCGAGGTCGATGAGCTGGTGGTCGTAGTACTCGTCCTCGCCCTCGGGGAGCTCGTCCGGGTCGATCTCGGCGATCAGGAGAGTGTTGCGGAGGGCCTCGGCCGCGTTGCGGTCGCTCACGCCCTCGAACCGCAGGAGCAGCCTGCCGCTGTGCACGCGGCCGGTTGCGATGGTGAGCGGCCCCGCGGTGGCGGGATCGGTGGCGAGCACGGCGCCGGGGGCGAGCCGCAGCTCCGGCTCGTCGGTACGTACCTCCACGGTGACCTCGCCCTTGATGCCGTGGGCGCGGCCGATCCGTGCGACTACGAGCTGCACTTGTGAAGATCTCCTGTCGTAACGACCGCGGGCCGGGGACGGCCAGTGGCCCTCCCCGGCCCGCGCCGGTGCTGCGTTGCGTTCAGCGGACGTGGTCCACGTCGACGAGGTCGACGCGGACACCGCGGCCGCCGATGGCGCCCACGACGGTGCGCAGGGCGCGTGCGGTGCGGCCGTTGCGGCCGATCACCTTGCCGAGGTCGTCCGGGTGGACCCGGACCTCGAGCACCCGCCCGCGGCGCAGGTTGCGCGAGGCCACCTGCACATCGTCAGGGTGGTCGACGATGCCCTTCACGAGGTGCTCGAGAGCCTCCTCGAGCATGCTCAGGCCTCGGTCGACTCGGCCGGAGCAGACTCGGCCGCGGCCTCGTCCTTCTTCTCAGCCTTCTTCTTCTGGGTGATCGCCTCACCCTTGCCCTCGTCCTCGCCGGCGAGGACCTCGAACGACGGACGGGCGGCCTTGGGCTCGGCCACCAGCAGCGGCGCCGGGGCGGGCTCGCCCTTGAACTTCTGCCAGTCGCCGGTCTTCTTCAGGATGGCGAGCACGGGCTCGGTCGGCTGGGCGCCGACACCGAGCCAGTACGCCACACGCTCGGCGTCGACCTCGATGACCGACGGGTTGTACGTCGGGTGGTACTTGCCGATCTCCTCGATGGCCCGGCCGTCACGGCGGGTACGGGAGTCGGCGACGACGATGCGGTAGTGAGGCGAACGGATCTTGCCCAGACGCTTCAGCTTGATCTTGACTGCCACGGGAGTGGGTTCTCCTGGATTTGACGTGGTTGGGCACAACGAGATGCCGCGTGGGGTTGCGGTACCCGAGTGGCCCGATGGACGCGTCAGCCGGAGGAGAGAGGGGTCCTGTGCGGCTGTCGAGTACAGCTAGCCATTGTGCCACACCTCGCGGGGCGCCCTGAGCCGAGGGGCCGCCGGCGCGTGTGCGGGCATGCCGAAGGCGCACCCGGCGCCGGGTCCCCCGGGCGTGGGTCACGCCGCCCGGCGCTCACTGGGTGCCGTCGTCACCGCGGACGGAGCCGAGCACGGCTGCCACGAGCAGCCGTCCGTTCAGCTCGCCGCCGCCACCGGCTCGGGGATGCGGAACGGCTTGCCGCAGCCGCCGCACACGATCGGGGCCTGGGCCAGCACCGACGGGACGACACGGACATTGCGGCCGCAGTCGCAGACCGCCTTGACCCGGACGCCGCCGCCGGAGGAACCGTGCCGTGCGGCCGGGCCCCGGAAGGTTCGGGCGGTGTCCGCGGCCGTCGCCGCCGAGTGTGCCTTCAGCGCGCGCTGGAGCCGCTCCATGGTGGGGCGGTAGCGCCGCTTCGCCTCGGGGCTGAGCGTGACCAACGAGAAGCCGCTGCTCGGGTGCGGCTCCTCGGGGTGGTCCAGGCCCAGCTCCTCGGCGATGGCGAGGAATCTGCGGTTGTGGTAGCGGCCGGCCCGGGAGGTGTCGCGCACTCCGCGGGCGGCGGCGATGCCGTGGACTGCTTCATGGAGCAGTCGCTCGAATGAGAGTTCGTGTCCGCAGGCGGACGACGACTCTCCGATCAGGGACTCCGGCGCGGCGAGATCCGGCAGTTCAGGGTGGTGCCGTTGAATGTCGGCCCACGCCTGTGCCAGCTCTGCGGCGAGAACAGGTGGTGTCGTGCTCACGTAATGACAACGAGCCTGGGGGCTCCCGTGTTCCTATTCCGGGGCATCCCAAATAATTTGCACGTACCCGTCAGTTGCGACTGATGCGTCCGGACGAGGGCGGGTGCGCTGTTCTGCCCAGAAGCCTCACAGCTCCTACCAAGCCGGTGCGTAGTGACGCGTACGGCCCGGCGCGTAGACGAAGTCCGCGCGCCGGGGCGCCTGTGCCCTGCGGATGCGCAAGAGGCGTTTCGGTCGCTTTCCCCGTTACCTCAATAAGCGCGCGCGACGACCGCGACGTTACCCGGTGCGTCGTCGGCCTCGGGAACCGACCCGTCCTCCGCGACCAGACACCGTACGGTCACCGCGTACTCCGCGAGCTTCTTCTCGCCCTCCTCGCCGAGCACCGCCCACGGGATGCGCGCCCAGCCTCCGGCGCTCGCCGCCTCGACGGCCTCCTCGATCGTCGACACCTCCACCGTCCGGGACTCGCGGCGCTCACGGGACTGCGCCAGCAGCAGGGCCTGATCCTCGTCGAGGATCCCGGGGAGCACGCTCACCAGCTGGTCCATCGCCACGGGCTCCTTGCCGCCGGGGATGCGGCGGACCAGCATCGCCGTGCCGTTCTCCAGGTCGCGCGGGCCGATCTCGACGCGCACCGGCACGCCCTTGAGCTCCCAGTCGACGGCACGGCGGCCGAAGGGGGTGTCGGTGTGGTCGTCGACCCGGACGCGCAGACCGGCCGCCCTGAGCCGGTCGCCGATCTCACGAACCTTGGCCAGAACCGAGTCGTCGCCCTTGATGGCGAGCACGACGACCTGGACGTGCGCGAGGCGCGGCGGGACACGGAGTCCGTCGTCGTCGCCGTGCGCCATCACCAGGGCGCCGATCATGCGGGTCGTCGAGCCCCAGGAGGTCTGCCAGACCAGTTCCTGCCGGCCTTCCCGCGACAGATACCGCGTCTGGAAGGCCCTGGCGAAGTTCTGGCCGAGTTCATGGCTGGTGGCCATCTGGAGGGCCTTGCCGTCACCCATCATGCCTTCGAGGGTGAGGGTGTTGACGGCGCCCGCGAAGCGCTCCTTGACCGTCTTGCGGCCGGGGACGACGTCCATCGCGAGGACGTTGCGCATGAAGTCCTCGTAGACCCGCCGGTGGATGTGGGCGGCGAAGTCACGCGCCTCCTCGTAGGTGGCGTGCGCGGTGTGCCCCTCCTGCCACAGGAACTCGGAGGTGCGCAGGAACAGACGCGGCCGCAGCTCCCAACGCACCACGTTCGCCCACTGGTTGATCAGCAGCGGCAGATCCCGGTAGCTCTGGATCCACTTGGAGAAGTAGTCGTTGACGATGGTCTCGGAGGTGGGACGGACGACCGCCGGCTCCTCCAGCCGCTTGCCGCCGCCGTGGGTGACCACGGCGAGTTCGGGCGCGAAGCCCTCGACGTGGTCGGCCTCCCTGGTGAGGTACGACTCGGGGATCAGCAGCGGGAAGTACGCGTTCTGGGTGCCCGTCTCCTTGATGCGGGCGTCCATCTCCGCCTGCATCCGCTCCCACAGTCCGTACCCGTACGGTCGGATGACCATGGTGCCGCGCACCGGCCCGTTGTCGGCCAGTTCGGCCTTGCCGATCAGGTCCTGGTACCAGCGCGGGAAGTCGTCCGCCCGGGGTGTGAGAACGGGTGTTTTCGCCATGGCGCGATGGTACGGGGGTACCCGGCCGCCTCGTGAACGATTTGTCACCGGGGGTAGCCCGGGGCGCACGGACGGCTCACAAGGAGTGCGACACACCCCCTGGACGCCACGACGGGCGCGGAGTTACCTGGCATACGGGGGCGGGCCAGTGCGCGCGCACGTCACGGGGGGCCAGGGAACCGGACAGAGCGATGACCGACGGCGATTGGGGCGCTTTCGATGACACCTACGCTCGCGGAGCAGCACCTCCCCCACGCGGGGGCGGCTCCCCGCGTGGACCGGCGTGCACGCGCGCGTGACTGGGCCGAGATACAGGAGCGCATGCTCGTCCCGCTCTACGAGGCCGTCTACGACCGGCTCGAAGTGGGCCGCGGGACACGGCTGCTCGCGCTCGGGTGCGGCAGCGGCCTCGCCCTGCTGCTGGCCGCCTCCCGGGGCGCCGAGGTCACCGGTGTCGACTCCGGCGCGGACGAACGGCTGGCGCTCGCGCATGAGCGGCTGCGCCCCCCGAGACGAGGCCCACGCGCGCGTACCGCAGCCCGGATCGTCGACGGCTGCCCACGGGATGCGGCACCCGCGCCCGGAGACCCGGCGTACACCCTGCTGACCGCGTTCGGGCCGGCCGGGCACACGGCCGGCGCCCCCGGGAGCCTCGGGGAAGAGCTCGCGGCGGTGACACCGCTCGCCCGGCACGAGGCGCCCGTGGTGCTCGCCGGCTGGGGTCCGCCGGAACGGTGCAGCACCGCGTCGGTGCTGCGCGTCGCGGCCAAACTGGCCGATCCCGGAGCGGATGCGGGCCGTCCGCGTCCCGCCGGGCGCGACGACCTGGAGGAGACCGCGCGGCGCGCGGGCCTACGGCCGGACGGATCGGGGCGGGTCGCCTGCCCCTTCGGGTACGCCGACATGGACAGCGCGGTGCGGGGGATGTTCTCGACGGGGCTCTTCGACGCGGCGATCGAGGCGACGGACCCGGAGCAGGTCGGCAAGGAGCTGGCGGAGGCCCTCCATCCGCATCGGCGGGCGGACGGCACGGTGTGGATGCCGAACGTGTTCCGCTATCTGATCGCGCGCATTCCCTAGAGGACCGGGGTGGCGTGGGGCTTGGGGTTCCGACGATCGAGGGGCCCGAGGCCCGGGATCGCTCAGTCGTCCTTGCGCACCCGCAGCACCCCGGCGATCCGGTACGCCTCCGCCTCCTCCAGCGTCTCGTTGACCAGCAGCGCCTCGGCCAGCGCGTCCAACTGGCCCCTGTGGCCCTGGAGTTTGCGGCACGCCTCCTCGTAGCACTCGTCCACGATGCGCCGCATCTCGATCTCGATCACGTCCAGCGTCTGCGGCGCGGCCGCCAGGCCGTACGCCTGCTGCGCGTCGGTCGGCAGCGCCGACAGACGGCCCACCCGCTCGCTCATGCCCCAGCGGGCGACCATGCCGCGGGCGATGTTGGTGACCTGTTCGAGATCGCTCTCGGAGCCCGTGGTGATCACCTCGTAGACCACCTGCTCCGCCGCCATGCCGCCGAGGGCGCCGATGATGCGGCCGCGCAGGTACTCCTCGGTGTACGCGTACTTGTCGGACTCGGGGGTCGACAGCGTGACCCCGAGCGCCCGGCCCCGCGGCACGATCGTGATCTTGCGTACCGGGTCGGCGCCCGGTTGCAGCATCCCCAGCAGGGCGTGTCCGCTCTCGTGGTACGCGGTCCTGCGGCGCTCCTCCTCCGGCATCACCAGCGACCGTTCGGCACCCAGCTGCACCTTCTCCAGCGCCTGTGAGAAGTCCGTCTGGGTCACGCGGTTCTGCTTCCGCTTGACCGCCAGCAGGGCCGCCTCGTTGGCGAGGTTGGCCAGCTCGGCACCGGTCATGCCCGGGGTCGTACGGGCCACCTGGGCCAGGTCCACGTCCGGGGCGAGCGGAATGTCCCGGGTGTGGATCCTCAGGATCGCCTCGCGCCCGGCGCGGTCCGGCGGGGAGACGTGGACCACGCGGTCGAAGCGGCCGGGCCGGGTCAGCGCCGGATCCAGGATGTCGGCACGGTTCGTCGCCGCGATGACGATGACGCCCTCGGAACCGGTGAAGCCGTCCATCTCGGTGAGGATCTGGTTGAGGGTCTGCTCCCGCTCGTCGTGGCCGCTCACCGAGGCGCCGGCGCCACGGGCGCGCCCGATCGTGTCGATCTCGTCGATGAAGATGATCGACGGGGCCACCTTGCGGGCCTCGGCGAACAGCTCGCGCACCCGCGAGGCGCCGACGCCCACGATCATCTCGATGAACTCCGAGGCGGAGGCGGAGAAGAACGGCACATCCGCCTCGCCCGCCACCGCCCGGGCCAGCAGCGTCTTGCCGGTGCCCGGCGGGCCGGTGAGCAGCACCCCGCGCGGCGCCTTCGCGCCCATCCTGCGGTAGGCGTCGGGGTGTTCCAGGAAGTCGACGACGTCGTCCAGCTCGCCCTTGACCTCGTCGATTCCGGCCACGTCGGCGAACGTCGTGCGCCGGATGCCGGGCCGCAGCTCCACCGGTCTGGGCGGCGCCTTGCGGCCGAACATGCCGCCCGGGCCGGTGAGGCCCGCCCCGATCCGCCGGGCGAAGAAGACCCACAGGGCCACCAGGATCACCAGCGGCGCGAGCGAGAGCAGCAGATTCGACAGGAAGCTGCGCTCCTGGACCACCGGCTGGGCGGTCACCGTCACCTGGTGCCTGTTGAGGTTCTGCCAGAGCCTGTCGTCCGCGAAGGCGGGGCGCTGGGTCTTGAACTTGGTGTACTTGCCGCCGCCGTGGGGCTTGGCCTGGGGGTGCTTGAGCTGCCCCTGGATGGCATCGCCCTTGGAGTAGATCGTCTTGACGTTGCCGTCGTTGACCTGCCGGCTGAACTCCGTGTACGAGATCGTCGGCTCGTTGCCCTGGCTGTAGTAGGACACCGCGCCATAGGCGACGAGGAAGACGACCACCGCGGCGACGACCAGGCCCCACCAGCCGCCGCGCATCTTCCTGCCCCCCGGCCGCCTGGGCGGCTCCTCCGGCGTGCCCTCGGTGCGCCACGGTTTCTCCGGGGTCTGGCGTGGTGGCGCGGCATTGCTCATATATCGGACGGTACGGCAACCGGGTGACCCCGGCACGCGCTGAGGGCGCCCCCGGAAGGGGGCGCCCTCGGTGTCGTGGCCTACGAACCGTCGCGCGGTACGGCCGGTGGGCCGCGGTCCGGTGGGGGCCGGCCGCGGTGTCGGAGGTGCCGGTGCAGGTCACGGCTGGAGGAACCCGGCCCGGGTCAGCACGTTGCGGCCCTAGTCGGACCGCACCAGGGCGATGAACGCCTTGGCCGCCTCGGCGTTCCGGTGTGTCCGGGTCAGCCCATGAACTTCTTGAACTCGTCCGGCAGCTCGAAGTCCTGACCGGCCTGCTGCGGCAGGCCGAGGGCGCCGGCGCCCTGGGCCGCGGCGGCGCGGCGCGCCGCCTCCTCCTGCTCCTGCTGCTTGCGCTTCATCGGGTTGCCGGAGCGCTGCTTGCCCTTGGCCTTCTTCGGCTGCTTCTTCGTCCGGCCGGGGCCGCCGCCCATCCCGGGGAGGCCGGGCATACCGGGCATGCCGCCGCCCTGGGCCATGCGGGACATCATCTTGCGGGCCTCGAAGAACCGTTCGACCAGGTTCTTGACCGCGCTGACCTCGACACCGGAACCCTTGGCGATACGGGCGCGGCGGGAGCCGTTGATGATCGTCGGGTCCTGGCGCTCGCCCGGGGTCATCGACTTGATGATCGCGGCCGTGCGGTCCACGTCCCGCTCGTCGAGGTTGTTGATCTGGTCCTTGATCTGGCCCATGCCCGGAAGCATGCCGAGGAGCTTGGAGATCGACCCCATCTTCCTGACCTGTTCCATCTGGGACAGGAAGTCGTCCAGGGTGAAGTCCTGGCCCTTCTTGGACGCCAGCTTGGAGGCCATTTTCTCGGCCTCTTCCTGGCTGAACGTCTTCTCCGCCTGCTCGATCAGGGTGAGCAGGTCACCCATGTCCAGGATGCGGGAGGCCATCCGGTCCGGGTGGAAGGCGTCGAAGTCGTCGAGCTTCTCGCCGTTCGACGCGAACATGATCGGCTTGCCGGTGATCTGGCGGATCGACAGGGCCGCACCACCACGGGCGTCACCGTCGAGCTTGGAGAGCACCACGCCGTCGAAGCCGACGCCGTCGCGGAAGGCCTCCGCCGTGTTGACGGCGTCCTGACCGATCATGGCGTCGACGACGAACAGGATCTCGTCCGGCGAGACCGCGTCCCGGATGTCGGCGGCCTGCCGCATCATCTCCTGGTCGATGCCGAGGCGGCCGGCGGTGTCCACGATCACGATGTCGTGGACCTTGGTCTTCGCGTGCTCGATGGAGTCCTTGGCGACCTTGACCGGGTCGCCGACGCCGTTGCCCGGCTCGGGCGCGAAGACGGCCACGCCCGCGCGCTCGGCGACCACGCTGAGCTGGTTCACGGCGTTGGGGCGCTGGAGGTCGGCGGCGACCAGCAGCGGGGAGTGGCCCTGCTCCTTGAGCCAGCGGCCGAGC
This sequence comes from Streptomyces sp. NPDC093261, assembly GCF_044753645.1. Lineage (NCBI taxonomy): Bacteria > Bacillati > Actinomycetota > Actinomycetes > Kitasatosporales > Streptomycetaceae > Streptomyces > Streptomyces sp. NPDC093261. The sequence goes on along the minus strand of NZ_JBIVNO010000022.1, from coordinate 47,049 downwards.
TTGCCCGCGAGGGTGGTCTTACCGGCACCCTGCAGACCCGCGAGCATGATCACGGTCGGCGGCTGCTTGGCGAAGCGCAGGCGGCGGGTCTCACCGCCGAGGATGGTGACCAGCTCGTCGTTGACGATCTTGAGGACCTGCTGGGCCGGGTTCAGGGCCCTGGAGACCTCGGCGCCGAGGGCGCGCTCCTTCAGGTTCTTGATGAAGGTCCGGACGACCGGCAGGGCGACGTCGGCTTCCAGGAGCGCGATACGGATGTCGCGCGCGGTGGCGTCGATATCCGCCTCGCTCAGCCTGCCTTTTCCGCGGAGGCTCTTGAAAGTCGCGCTAAGGCGGTCGGAGAGGGTATCGAACACGGCGGCGTCGGTCCTCGGGGTCGGGGGCGTTTGGGACTGCCCTCCAGGGTATCGGGCCGCGCAAGCAATGCGTCCCCGCCCGCCGGACACGGCGCGCGGGGACCCATCCCTCGGTCAGGCCCGCAGCGTCTCCTCCAGCATCCGCGCCACCGAGACCGCCTCCTCCCCCGGCAGCGGGTCACCCGCCCCACCGGTCACATAGAAGGCGTCCACGGCGTTGGAACCCAGCGTCGACACATGCGCGCTGCGCACCCGCACGCCCGCCGTCTCCAGGGCGCGCCCGATGCGGAACAGCAGCCCCGGCACGTCCTGGGCGCGTACCTCGATCACCGTGGCGTGCCGGGAGGCGGCCGGGGCGACGGTCACGCGCGCCGGGGGCGCCACCACGCCCCGGCGGCGCGGGTAGGCCGCGTCCCGCTCGGCGAGGCGCGCCACGATGTCCAGGGAGCCCTCCAGGGCGCGTACGAGGTCGGCGCGCAGCCGGGCGGCCTGCGGCAGCGAGCCGTACTCCGCGGCGACCCGCCAGTCGAGCAGCAGGACCGAGCCGTCGTGGACGCCGTCGGGCAGCCGAAGGGCCTGGAACTCCGCCGTGCGGACGGTGAGGCGGTGCATGGCCAGAACGCCCGCGACCGCGGGCAGCACGCCGGGCTGGTCGGGTACGGCGACGAGCAGCTCCACGCCGAGGGGTTCCGGCTCGCCGTCCGCCTCCTCGGCGGGCGGCCCGGTCTGCGCGCGCAGCGCGAGCACGGGGCCGCCGGTGCGGCAGGCCTCGATGGCGAGCCGTTCCTGTTCGGCGGTGGGCGCGGCGGTCTCCTGGTCGTCGGGCTCGTCTCCGGCGAGCAGTGCCGAGACCCGTTTGACCAGGTCGGTCACCAGGGCGCCCCGCCAGGACGACCAGGCGGCGGGTCCGGTGGCCAGCGCGTCCGCCTCGGTCAGCGCGTGGAGCAGTTCGAGTGTGCCCGGTGAACCGACGGCCTCGGCCACCGCGCGCACGGTGGCCGGGTCCTCCAGGTCGCGCCGGGTCGCCGTCTCCACGAGCAGCAGATGGTGGCGCACCAGGGTGGCGAGGACGGCGATGTCGTCGCGGTCGAAGCCGATGCGGCCCGCCACGTCCCGGGCGATGATCTCGCCCGCGACGGAGTGGTCGCCGGGCCAGCCCTTGCCGATGTCGTGCAGCAGCGCGGCGACCAGGAGGAGGTCGGGCCGTCCGACGCGGCGAGTCAGTTCGGAGGCGCGTACGGCCGTCTCGATCAAGTGCCGGTCGACGGTCCACAGGTGTACGGCGTTGCGCTGGGGGCGGCAGCGCACGCGTTCCCAGTCGGGCAGCAGCCGGGTGATGAGGCCCTCGGCCTCCAGGGCCTCCCAGACCTCGATGGTCGGGCGGCCGGAGCCCAGCAGGGTCACGAGCTGTTCGCGGGCCTCGGCGGGCCAGGGCGTGGGCAGGGGGCGCACGGTGGTCGACATGCGCCGTACGGCGTGCAGGGAGAGCGGGAGGCCGGCCTGCGCGGCGGCAGCGGCGGCGCGCAACGGGAGCACGGGGTCGCGTTCGGGGCGCGCGGTCCGGGCGAGCACCACTTCGCCATCCTGTTCCACCACGCCCTCGGCCAGCGGGGACCGCTCGGCGACGGGCTTGCCGCTGCCCAGCATGGCGCGCAGCCGGGGCCGGGCGCCGCGCGAGCGCAGCACGCGCCCCACTTCGCGCCAGGTCACATCGCTGGCGTACGAGATCACGCGCGCCGCCTCGTACACCTGGCGCAGCAGGGTGTCGGCGTCCAGCAGGCCCAGCTCGGCGGCGACCTGGTCCTGCTCCTGGAGGGCGAGCCGGTCGGTGGCGCGCCCGGTGGCCAGATGCAGCGCGTCCCGGACGTCCAGGAGCCTGCGCCGGGCGTCCGCGAGCCCCTCCCGCGGGGCGTCGGCGAGCCAGGAGGCGGCCACCGCGCGCAGGGCCGTGGCGTCGCGCAGGCCGCCGCGCGCCTCCTTGAGGTCCGGTTCCAGCAGGTACTGCAGCTCGCCCTGGCGGGCGGCCCGCTCGGCGCACAGTTCCTGGAGTTCGGGGAGGCGTCTGGGCGCCTGGTTGCGCCAGTCCGCGAGGACGGCCGTCCTCAGGCCCGCGGTCAGCCCCGGGTCGCCCGCGAGGTGCCGGGCGTCGAGCAGGCCGAGCTGCACCTTGAGGTCCTCGGCCGCGGTCTTGCGGGCCTCCGCGGGGGTCCGGACGGAGTGGTCGAGGGCCAGGCCGAGGTCCCAGACGGGGTACCAGACACGGTCGGCCAGGGCGGCGACCGCCTTGCCGTCGCCGCCGTCGTGCAGCAGGAGCAGATCGAGGTCGCTGCGGGGGGACAGCTCACCGCGGCCGTAGCCGCCGACGGCGACCAGGGACACCCCGCTCGGCCCCTCGGCGCCGGCGGCGAACAGTTCGGCGAGCCAGCCGTCCGTCAGCTCGGCGAGGGCGGCACGGCGCGGCGGCCCGGACCGCGCCCCCTCGGTGAGGAGGCGCAGCCGGGCCGCCGCGTAGCCGCCGGGTCCCAAGCCCTCTGTTTCCGTCACGTCCGTACCCGTCACCCGGCGACTCCTGTTCCGTTGGTGCCTTACAGCGCGTCGGGTCCGCGCTCGCCGGTCCGGACCCGTACGGCCGTCTCGACCGGGACGGACCAGACCTTGCCGTCTCCGATCTTGCCGGTGCGGGCCGCCTTGACGATGACATCGACCAGTTGGTCGGCGTCGTCGTCCTCGGCCAGCACCTCGATCCGGATCTTGGGCACGAGGTCGACCGTATACTCGGCACCCCGGTAGACCTCGGTGTGTCCCCGCTGCCGACCGTAGCCGCTTGCCTCGGTGACCGTCAGACCGTGCACCCCGAAGGCCTGGAGGGCCTCCTTGACCTCGTCCAGCCGGTGGGGCTTCACGACGGCGGTGATGAGCTTCATGCGTCCACCTTCCTGCTCTGCGGCGCGGCCAGGGCGGCGGAGGAGGCGATGACGCCGCCGCCCGCGCCGCTGAAGTCGTATGCCGTCTCGGCGTGCTCGGCCTGGTCGATGCCGGAGATCTCCTCGTCCTCGGTGACCCGCATGCCGACGGTCTTGTCGAGGAGGAAGGCGAGGATCGCGGAGGCGATCAGGGAGTAGGCGAGGACGGCGAAGACTCCGGCGCACTGCTTCCAGAACTGGTCGAGGCCGCCGCCGTAGAAGAGGCCCTTGACGTCGGACTGGCCCCGGCCGCTGGCGAAGAAGCCGATGAGCAGGGAGCCGGCGATGCCGCCGACCATGTGGACGCCGACGACGTCGAGGGAGTCGTCGTAGTTGAACTTGTACTTCAGGCCGACGGCCATGGCGCACAGGACACCGGCGATGGCGCCGATGGCGATCGCGCCGAGCGGGGAGACCGCGCCGCCGGACGGGGTGATCGCGACCAGACCGGCGACGGCACCGGAGGCGGCGCCCAGCGTGGTGAACGCGCCGTGTCGGATCTTCTCGTAGGCGAGCCAGGCGAGCATGGCCGCGCCGGTGGCGACCTGGGTGTTGACGAACATCAGCGGGCCGACGCCGTCGTCGTTGCCGAGCCAGGAGCCGGCGTTGAAGCCGAACCAGCCGAACCACAGCAGACCGGCGCCGAGCATGACCAGCGGGAGGCTGTGCGGACGCATCGGGTCCTTCTTGAAGCCGGCGCGCTTGCCGATGACGAGGATCACGCCGAGTGCCGCCGCACCGGCGTTGATGTGGACCGCCGTACCGCCCGCGAAGTCGATGACCCCCAGCTCATAGGCCCAGCCGCCGGTGCCCCAGACCCAGTGGGCGATCGGGAAGTACACGATCGTGACCCACAGCACGAGGAAGAGGGCCCAGGCGCTGAACTTCACCCGGTCCGCGAGCGCGCCGCTTATCAGGGCGGGCGTGATGATCGCGAACATCAGCTGGAAGACGGCGAAGACGAAGACCGGGATGGTGTAGCCCGGCCAGAGGTCCATCTTGCCGATCCCGCTGAAGCCGACGTAGTCGGAGGTCCAGCCGAGGAGTGAGCCCTTGTCGTCGCCGAAGGCCATGGAGAAGCCGTAGAGCACCCACAGGATGGTGACGATGCCCAGGCTGATGAAGCTCATCATCAGCATGTTCAGGGTGCTCTTGACGCGGACCATGCCTCCGTAGAAGAAGGCCAGGCCCGGGGTCATGAGCATCACCAGGGCGGAACAGATCAGCATGAAGCCGGTATTGGCGGACGACAGCTTGGGTGCGTCCGCCGCAAGCATGATGGCTGGTGCCATCGGCGTCTCCTCGTCGGTTGGTACGGCCCCGTGCGGGCGAAGCCTGAGAGCGGTCCGGTCATGAGGGATGGGCCGGTTATGCGCCATGAGATTGACGCAACGCGGTTTCCGTCGTTGCCGCTCGATGTTTCGCCGCAGTGACGAAGGTGCCGGGCGTGTTACGCGTTGATGAACCGCCGGATGCCCGGCCCGGTTGATCGTCATCGTGACGCAACCTTGGAGGGACGGCATCGCGGCGGGGACATCGCGGTCGCCCGGTCGGAAGCCCGTGGTGATCAAACGAGCCCCGCGGGTGTCACGCCCTGTCGGGCGGACGGACATGCGTCCGGCCGCGACAGCCATCCGATGACCTGGCATGGGGGAGCCGAGTCGGGCAGTTCGGGATGGCGGCCGCGGCCGGGGTCGTGAGGGCCCTTGCCGTGCGCTGGGCCGGGGGTCAGACCGCCTCGGCGGTCTCGGGCAGATGGGTGGCGAGGTGATCCGTCAACTCGACGACCTCGGCAAGATCGCCGAAATCGCGCACGGCCGTGTCGACGGTCTTTCGAATACGAGTGTTGACCCGTTCGGACCGCACTTTTCTGGCGATGTCCATGGCCTGCCTGGCGAGCACCGCGCTCTGCTCCGGTTCGCGCTGGAGAAGGTGCACGGTGGCCATGCCGATCAGATTCAGTGCGTACGACCGCTGGTGCTCGCCGTCCCCGGCGAAGCCGTCGACGGCCTTCTGCATCAGCGGCTGGGCGAGGGAGGCGTAGCTGGGGCTGCGGCCCGCGACATAGGCGAGGTCGCGGTAGGAGTGGGAGTTCTCGGCGTGCAGCTCGGCCTCGGAGAAGAAGCGGATCCAGTCGGGCTCGGGCTCGTCGAACTCCTCGGCGTCGGCGAAGGTGTCCTCGGCCATACGGACGGCACGCTTGCACTTGCCCGGCTGGCCCATGTTGGCGTAAGCGCGGGCCTCCATCGCATACAGCATCGCCTGGGTGCGCGGGCTCGCGCAGTCCCGGCTGCCGTACTGGGCGAGGTGGATGAGCTCCAGGGCGTCGTCGGGCCGGCCCAGATGGATCATCTGGCGGCTCATGCTGGAGAGGATGTAGGAGCCGAGCGGCTTGTCACCGGCCTCCTTGGCCGCGTGCAGGGCGAGGACGAAGTACTTCTGCGCGGTGGGCTGGAGTCCCACGTCGTAGCTCATCCAGCCCGCCAGCTCGGCCAGCTCGGCGGCGACCTTGAACAGGCGCCTGGTGGTGGCCTCGAACTGGGATTCCTGGAGGAGGTCGGTCACCTCGTGCAGTTGGCCGACGACGGCCTTGCGGCGCAGTCCGCCGCCGCACTGGGCGTCCCACTTGCGGAACATCACGGTGGTCGCCTCGAGGAGGTCCAGCTCGGGCCGGGACAGCCGGCGGCGGGCCCGCCCGGACGGCGCGGGCTCGGGCGGCTCCTCGCGCGCGGCGGCGGGGCTCGGCACCAGCCAGCGCTGCATGGGTTCGATGAGGGACGGGCCCGCGGACAGGGCCAGCGAGCCACCGAGGAAGCCGCGCCGCGCCAGCATCAGGTCGCTGCGCGAGTACTCGCTGAGCAACGCCACCGTCTGCGGGCCCGTCCAGGGCAGGTCGATTCCGGACACGGAGGGTGACTGATGTGCGGTGCGCAGTCCCAGGTCCTCGATGGAGACCACACAGCCGAAGCGCTCGGAGAACAGCTCCGAGAGGATGCGCGGGATCGGCTCGCGCGGGTTCTCCCCGTCCAGCCAGCGGCGCACCCGGGAGGTGTCCGTGGAGATGTGGTTGGCCCCCAACTGGCGGGCCCTGCGGTTCACTTGCCGTGCCAGCTCGCCCTTCGACCAGCCACTGCGCACGAACCATGAGCCGAGCAGCTCATTGGGGCGCCTGTCAGCGTTCGTCCCGCTTCCGCCGTTGCCGCCCACTGGACGCCCCCATCCCTGAATCCACCTGTGCGCTGTGTGCGCCAAGCCTTACCAGAATGCCGGGGGACGCGGCCTCGCGTCCGGCGGTTCTCGGCCGCCGGGCGGGAACCCGGCTTGCCTCCGGCATACCCACGCGTGCATGCGCTCCCAGGAACCGTGCACTCAAAGTAGTCCTACGATCACCCGCCCAGCCATGGCGAATCCAGAAGCGCCACCATTCGCCACCCCTTCGAATGAACTCACCGCCACCGGGGCGCGATTCACTTGACACATGACAGCCGGAAGTGGATGGAGCGAAGTATTCGCCGGCGCGCGCCATGGAAGTCACCACCCCCCGCACCACCTGGCACGCCCCGCGAAGGCACAAGGGCCACAGGACGCAGAGTCACAATCCGATTCCGGGGCGTAACCATCGGTGGGCTGAACGCGTTGGAGGGGGCATGGGCTTCACGATCGGCGGCACGCGGAGCATCCGCGAGATCCGCCCCGGCGCCCGACGCCGGGGCCGCTCGTCGGAGTGCCTCGCCGTGGCCGAGTACACGGGGCTGTGGGGCTGGGACGTGGTACCGGGCGCTCGCGCGGCCGCGGGGGCGTGCTCCTGCGGCGACACCGGCTGTGCCGCACCCGGCGCGCATCCGCTGAGCTTCGCCCCCATGGTGCGGGCCGGCGCGACGCTCGACGAGGCGACCGGGGCCTGGGCCGAGGTGCCCGGCGCGGCGGTGCTGCTGCCGGTGGGCCGTGCCTTCGACGTGGTCGAGGTCGCCGAGGCCGCGGGGCGCCGGGCCCTGGTCCGGCTGGAGCGCATGGGCATCCCGGTCGGCCCGGTCACGGCGACCCCGGACGGCCGCGCCCAGTTCTTCGTCGCTCCCGGCTCCGCGGCCGAGCTTCCCGCACTGCTGTACCGGATGGCGTGGGACGACGCGGACCTCGACCTGCACGCCCTGGGCCCGGGGACGCACATCACGGCCCCGCCCTCGGACCGTGGCGGTCTCGGTCCGGTCCGCTGGCTGCGTTCCCCCGCCCTCGACTCCGCGACGAGACCGCCGGCCGCGCGTCTGCTGATCGGCACGCTGGCCTATGTGGCCCACCGCTCCCGGGCCTGGTCGGGGTCGGACACTCCCTAGCCTGTCGGAGGCTTCCCAGCCGTCGGCGGCTCGCCAGCCCCCTCGGCCGCCCCTCAGTCCCGTCGGCTCTCCCTCTTCCTGTCGGTGATCCCTGTCGGTGATCCCTGTCAGCGGTCCCTGTCAGCGATCCCCGTCGGCGGCGACAGCGACGATCCCTGGAAAGCGCCCTCGGCAGGGCCCTTCTCGCATGCGCAGCCCGTGAAAGCGACAGCGCCCGTCCCCAACGCATCGTGGGGGCGGGCGCTGCTCGGTGCGTGCCGGGACCGGTGGGTGCGGTCACGCTCCGCTAAGTGGTCACTCTCCGATGAGGGCGTCAACGAACGCCTCCGGCTCGAACGGCGCCAGGTCGTCGGAGCCCTCGCCCAGACCGACCAGCTTCACCGGGACGTCCAGCTCGCGCTGGACCGCGATCACGATGCCGCCCTTGGCCGTGCCGTCGAGCTTGGTGAGCACGATGCCGGTGATGTCCACGACCTCGGCGAAGACGCGCGCCTGGACGAGACCGTTCTGACCGGTGGTGGCGTCGAGGACCAGCAACACCTCGTCCAGCGGAGCGTGCTTCTCGACGACACGCTTGACCTTGCCCAGCTCGTCCATGAGGCCGGTCTTGGTGTGCAGGCGCCCGGCCGTGTCGATGAGGACGACGTCGGCGCCGATCTCCTTGGCCTCCTTGACCGCGTCGAAGGCGACGGAGGCGGGGTCTCCGTTCTCCGGGCCGCGCACGATGTGGGCACCGACCCGCTCGCCCCAGGTCTGGAGCTGGTCGGCCGCGGCGGCACGGAAGGTGTCGGCGGCACCGAGGACGACGGTGCGGCCGTCGGCCACGAGGACGCGGGCGAGCTTGCCGGTGGTGGTGGTCTTGCCGGTGCCGTTGACACCCACGACCATCACGATGCCGGGCTTGCTGGTCTCGGGCTCGGTGTGGACGGTGCGGTCCATGTCGGTGCCGATCAGCTGGAGGAGTTCCTCGCGCAGCAGCCCGCGCAGTTCGTCGGGCGTGCGGGTGCCGAGCACCCGTACCCGCTCGCGCAGCCGCTCGACCAGCTCCTGGGTGGGCTGCACGCCGACATCGGCGGTGAGCAGCGTGTCCTCGATCTCCTCCCAGGTCTCCTCGTCGAGGTGCTCGCGGGACAGGAGCGTGAGCAGCCCCTTGCCGAGTGCGTTCTGCGAGCGGGACAGGCGGGCGCGCAGACGGACGAGACGGCCGGCGGTGGGCTCCGGGATCTCGATGGGGGGCGCTTCGACGGTCGGGGGCTCCTCCACGACGACGGGAGCGGAGGCCGCCGGGAGGTCCACCTCCTCGATCGTCCGGCGCTCCTCGTCGCGCGGTGTCTCGGCCTCGTCGCCGACGTGCGGCTCGGCCGGAGGGGCGGTGATGTCGGGCGTCGTGGGGGGCGCCGGGGGCAGCGGCTTCTTCCTGCGGCTGCCGACGACGAGCCCGAGCACGCCGAGCACGACCACGGCGATGACTACAGCAAGGATGACGAATTCCATAACGGGTCCAGTATGCGCGACCGGCCCGCGGGCCGTTCGGCGGCGGCTCCGGGGCGTGGAGCCCTGGTTGTCTGACGGCCCGTCAGCTACGGTCCTCGTGGCAGACCCGCCGGCGAAGGTGAAGGGGGCCCTCCCATGCCCGTCACGGTCGTACGCTTCAACCTCGTCGAACCCGGCGCGACCCCCGCCTCGCTGGGGGCGCGCTACCGGGCGGCCGTGGAGATGGCCGCGTACGCCGACGACCGCGGGGTCACCACCGTGCAGACCGAGGAGCACCACGGGGCGGCGAACAACTGGCTGCCGTCGCCGTTCGCCTTCGCGGGCGCGGTCTTCGGCGCGACCCGCCGGCTCATGGTCACGGTCTCGGCGGTCATCGGCCCGCTGCACGACCCGCTGCGGCTGGCCGAGGACATCGCCGTCCTCGATCTGCTCAGCGGCGGCCGGCTGGTCACCGTCGCCGGCATCGGGTACCGGCCCGAGGAGTACGCCCTCTTCGACGTCGAGTGGACGCGGCGGGGACGGCTCCAGGACGAGCTGCTGGAGACCCTGCTGAAGGCGTGGACCGGCGAGGAGTTCCGCCATCGCGGCCGTACCGTGCGCGTCACCCCGCGCCCGTACACCCAGCCGCACCCCCTGTTGCTGGTCGGCGGCTCCTCGAAGGCGGCGGCCCGCCGGGCCGCGCGCCTGGGCCTGCCCTTCTTCCCGAGCGCGCACCTGCCGGAACTGGAGGCGTACTACAAGGAGCGGCTCGTCGAGTACGGCACCGAGGGCTGGACGATGATGCCCGCCGCCGAGACCCCGCTGCTGCACCTCGCGGAGGACCCGGACCGGGCGTGGGCCGTGTACGGCGGGCACTTCCTGCACGAGGCGCGGACCTACGCCTCCTGGCAGTCCGGCGAGATCCGCTCGGTGGTGCGGTCCGCGGCCACGACGGTGGACGAGCTGCGCGCGGAGGGGATCTACCGCATCGTGACGCCCGAGGCGTGCCTGGCCCTCGGCCTGGACAGCCATGTCCTGCACCCGCTGGCGGGCGGGATGCCCCCGGACGAGGGCTGGCGCAGTCTGCAGCTGTTCTGCGAGCGGGTGCTGCCGCGGCTCGACGGCTGATCGTTCGCCACCGGCCCGGCCCCCGTGGCGCGAGGGAGCCGCACAGGCCGAGGCGCCGCGTGGCGAACGGGCCGAGGCGCCGCGTGGCGAACGGGCCGAGGCGCCGCGTGGCGAACGGGCCGGAGAAGACGGACCGCCGCCCGGCTCGGGCAGTGGCCGGGCCGGGCGGCGGAAGGGTGTCGAGGAGAGAGGCAGCGGGGACTTGGCCTTTCTCCTCGAGTTCGGGTGGGCGGGTCAGCCCATCTCCTCCAGGGACTTGCCCTTCGTCTCCTTCACGAACTTCAGGACGAACGGGATGGAGAGCGCGGCGAAGACCGTGTAGATCACGTAGGTCCCGGAGAGGTTCCAGTCGGCCAGCGACGGGAAGCTGGCGGTGATCGCCCAGTTGGCGATCCACTGCGCGGCGGCGGCCACGCCCAGGGCGGCGGCGCGGATCTTGTTCGGGAACATCTCGCCGAGCATGACCCAGACGACCACACCCCAGGACAGGGCGAAGAAGAGGACGAACACATGGGCGGCGATCAGGGCGACCCAGCCCTGGGTGCTCGGCAGCTTGCCGTCGACCAGGTGGGACGAGAACGCCCAGGCCTCCAGCGCGAGGCCGACGACCATGCCGACCGAGCCGATGAGCGCGAGCGGCTTGCGGCCGATGCGGTCCACGAAGATCATCGCGATCACGGTGCCGAGGATGTTGATGATCGACGTCGTGAACGAGTAGAAGAAGGAGTCCGTCGGGTCGACACCGACCGACTGCCACAGCGTCGAGGAGTAGTAGAACGCGACGTTGATGCCGACGAACTGCTGGAAGACCGACAGGCCGATGCCGATCCAGACGATCGGCTTGAAGAAGAAGCCGCCGCCGAGCAGGTCCTTGAAGGAGGACTTGTGCTCGCTCTTCATGGCGTGCTCGATCTCGGCGACGCGGGCGTCCAGGTCGACGTGCTCGCCCTCGACCTCGGCGAGGATCTCCCGGGCGCGCTCACGCTTGCCGGCGGAGAGCAGGAAGCGGGGGGACTCGGGGATGGCGAAGGAGAGCAGACCGTACAGCACGGCCGGGACGACCATGACGCCGAGCATGACCTGCCAGGCCTCCAGGCCCATCAGCTTGCCGCGCTGGTCGCCGCCGGCGGCGTTCAGCAGACCCCAGTTGACCAGCTGCGAGATGGCGATGCCGACGACGATCGCCGCCTGCTGGAAGGAGCCGAGCCGGCCACGGTAGGCAGGCGGGGCTACCTCGGCGATGTAGGCGGGGCCGATCACGGAGGCCATGCCGATGGCGAAGCCGCCGATGATGCGCCAGAGGGCGAGGTCCCACAGCGCGAAGGGCAGTGCGGAGCCGACGGCGCTGATGGTGAAGAGGGCCGCGGCGATCTGCATACAGCGGATACGGCCGATGCGGTCCGCTATACGTCCGGCGGTGGCGGCACCGATGGCACAGCCGATCAGGGCGATCGCGATGACCTGGGCCAGCGCTGCGGAACCGATGTCGTAGCGGTCCCGGATGGCCTCGACGGCGCCGTTGATCACGGAGCTGTCGTAGCCGAACAGGAAGCCGCCCATCGCGGCCGCCGCCGCGATGAAGATGACATGCCCGAGATGCTCGGGGTGAGCCGTCCCGGCTCCTGACTGAGGTGCCTGCGCTGTGCTGGTCACGAATAACTCCTCGGGCCACCGGCAACGCTGCCGGGGGTGGGGGGTGAGCCCTTTCAGGGCAGATGGCGTCAGCTTCCAAGTACCCGGAGAGCATCGGATAAGCCGCCACTCAGACCTGAAGGTAAAAGCAACGTTGCAGAGACTATGCCTTCAAGTTTCGAAGTCAAGAGGGGGAAGGCAGCCAGGTTCGACCCGTAAGACCGGGAGTCCGTGTTCAGAAGTTGAATTTTCGAGGAGACGCAGGTGAGGACCGGTGTAGGCCCCACCCCTCTATCGGAGCCGCTGGGAGATGACCTTCGACACACCGTCGCCCTGCATGGAGACGCCGTAGAGGGCGTCGGCGACCTCCATCGTCCGCTTCTGGTGCGTGATCACGATCAGCTGCGAGGCCTCCTGGAGCTCCTGCATGATGCGGATCAGCCGCTGGAGGTTGGTGTCGTCAAGGGCGGCCTCGACCTCGTCCATGACGTAGAACGGGCTGGGCCGGGCCTTGAAGATGGACACGAGCAGCGCGACGGCGGTCAGCGACCGCTCGCCACCGGAGAGCAGGGACAGCCGCTTGACCTTCTTGCCCGGGGGCCGGGCCTCGACGTCGACGCCCGTGGTGAGCATGTTGTCCGGGTCGGTCAGCACGAGCCGCCCGTCGCCGCCGGGGAACAGCCTGCCGAAGACACCCTCGAACTCGCGGGCCGTGTCCCGGTACGCCTCGGTGAAGACCTGCTCGACGCGCTCGTCGACCTCCTTCACCACCTGAAGCAGATCGGCCCGGGTCTTCTTCAGGTCCTCGAGCTGCTCGCTGAGGAACTTGTGGCGCTCCTCCAGCGCCGCGAACTCCTCCAGCGCGAGCGGGTTCACCTTGCCGAGCTGCTGGTAGGCCCGCTCGGCGGCCTTGAGCCGCTTCTCCTGCTCGGCGCGCACGAACCGGCGGGGCTGGTTGCGCGGGTGCTCGGGGTCCTCGGGCAGCTCCTCGCCCTCGGCGGGCGGTGAGGGGGGTACGGGCTGGTCGGGGCCGTACTCGGCGACCAGCCCCGCCGGCTCGACGCCGAGTTCCTCCAGCGCCCTGGTCTCCAGCTGCTCGATGCGCAGCCGTTTCTCGGCGCCGAGCACCTCGCCGCGGTGGACCGAGTCCGTGAGCTTGTCCAGCTCGGCCTTGAGGTCGCGGCCCTCGGCACGGGCGGCGGCCAGCTCCTCCTCGCGCCGCGCCTTGGCGGCCTCGGCGGCAGTGCGCTCGGCCTCCGCCCGGCTCAGGGACACCTCGACATGGGCGAGGAGCTGCCGGGCACCGGAGGCGACGGCCTCGGCGACGGCCGCCTCATGGCGCAGCCGGGCCCGCCGCTGCTCGGCACGCGCGCGTGCCTCGCGCTCCGCGCGGGCGCCGCGGTCGAGGGCGTCGGCCCGTCCGGCCAGGCCCTTGACCCGCTCCTCGTGGGTACGGACCTGGAGCCGGGCCTCCATCTCGGTCTGCCGCGCGTTCGCGCCGTCGGCGGCGAGCCGGTCGCGCACGGAGGTGTCGGGCTCCTCCTCGACCGGCATCTCCTCGGCCACGGCGAGCCGCTCCGCGAGTTCCTCGACCTCCAGCAGGGCCTTCTCCAGCGCCTCCTGCGCGCGGGCCGCGGCGGCGGTGGAGCGCTCGGCCTCCCCGGCGGCGGCCCGGGCCTGCCCGGCGAGCCGTCCCAGCTGCTGGGCGACCGCGGACTTCTCCCGCTCGGCCGCCCGCCGCCGCTCCCCCAGTTCCTCCACGAGAGCCGCGCACTCCTTGCGGCGCTCCGCCGCCAGATGCTGTGACTCGGCCAACTCGTCGCAGCGGACGGCGAGTTCCTCCATCTCGGCCGCGGCCTCGTCGACCGAGGCCTGTACCTCGAGCAGGCTCGGCGCCCCGGCGGAGCCGCCGTGCGCGAAGTGCGCCCCGAGCAGATCCCCCTCGGCGGTGACGGCCGTCAGGTCGGGCCGCGTCTCGACGAGTTCCTCGGCGTCCTCCAGGGTGCCGACCACGACGATGCCGCACAGCAGCCGCCGTACGGCGGGCATCAGCGCGTCGGGGCCGCGGACGAGGTCGGCGGCGAAGGGGAGCCCGTCGGGAGGTGACGGCCGGGGGCCGCCCGGCGCCCCGGCAACGGTGCTCGGCCGCGGATCGCCGGACCCGCCGGCCCCCCGGGGGTCCGCCCGGCCCGGGCCGTCGGCGGACGGCTCGTCTTCCGGCCCGTTCGGCGGCCCGGCCAGCACCAGAGCCGCCCGTCCCCCGTCCTGCTTGCGCAGCAACCGGATCGCCTCGGCCGCCGAGGAGGGGTTCGCCACCGCGATCGCGTCCGCGGCGGCACCGAAGGCCGCGGCCAGCGCCACCTCGTGCCCGGGGGTCACCGTCAGCAGTTCGGCCGCCGGGCCCAGGAGGCCGGAGAGCCGGTCCTTGGCGCCGAGCAGGACGCCCGTGCCGTCCTTGCGGCGCAGACCCAGGGCGAGCGCCTCATGGCGGGCCGCGACCGCCGCACGCTTGCGTTCGGCCGCGGTGGCCGCCTCCCGGGCGGCCGACAGGGCCGCCTCCGCCTCGGCCAGGCTCCGCTTCGCCATCTCGTGCTGCTCGGTCAGGTCAGCGTCGCCCGCGTCCAGACCGTCCACCTCGGCCTTGAGGGCCTCGTACTCCTCCTGCGCGGCGACCGCGCGCTCCTGTGCCTCGTCGCGCGCCGCGGCGAGCCGGTCGATCTCGGCCTGGGCGGAGGCCGCGCGGGAACGGGCCGTGCCCACCTTCCCGTTCAGCCGGGCCAGACTCTCGCGGCGGTCGGCGATGGCGCGCGCCGCGTCCTTCAGGCGCCGCTCCTCCAGGGTCAGTCGGCGCTCCAGCTCGGCCCGGTGCGCGACGGTGTCGTCCAGGGCGCGCTCGGCCGCCTCCAGGGCGGCCTCCAGCTCCGCCTCCTGCTCGCGGATGCGGGCGGCCTCGCGTTCCATGTCCTCGGGGTCGCGTCCGCGCCGCTCCTCCGGGGGCGCGGCGGTGGCGCTCCTGACCCGGGCGTCGGCCAGCGAGATCGTGCCCCGCACCCGCTCCGCGAGCTGGGACAGCTCGTACCAGGTCTGCTGGGCGCGCCCCAGACGGGGCGTCAGCCGGCGCACCTCGTCCTCCAGGAGCGCCTCGCGCTGGAGCGCCTTCCTCAGTTCGGCCTCGGCGGCGTCCTTGCGTTCCTTGAGCGCGGCCTCGTCCGCGATCTCGGCCTTCAGCGCGTGCCGCAGCCGTACGAGATCGTCGGCGAGCAGGCGCAGCCGGGCGTCCCTCAGGTCGGCCTGGATGACGGCGGCCCGGCGGGCGACCGCGGCCTGCCGCCCCAGTGGCTTGAGTTGGCGGCGCAGCTCGTCGGTCAGGTCCTGGACGCGGGCGAGGTTCGCCTGCATGGCGTCCAGTTTCCTGAGGGCCTTCTCCTTGCGCTTGCGGTGCTTGAGGACTCCCGCGGCCTCCTCGATGAAGGCGCGGCGGCCCATGGGGTCGGCGTGCAGCACCGAGTCGAGCTGGCCCTGGCCGACGATCACATGCATCTCGCGGCCGATGCCGGAGTCGGAGAGGAGCTCCTGGATGTCCAGGAGGCGGCAGGTGTCGCCGTTGATCTGATACTCGCTGCCGCCGTTGCGGAACATGATCCGCGTGATGGTGACCTCGGAGTACTCGATGGGCAGTGCCCCGTCGGAGTTGTCGATGGTGAGGGACACCTCGGCGCGGCCGAGCGGCGGGCGCCCGGTGGTGCCGGCGAAGATGACGTCCTCCATCTTGCCGCCGCGCAGCGACTTGGCCCCCTGCTCGCCCATGACCCAGCTGAGCGCGTCCACCACATTGGACTTGCCCGAGCCGTTCGGCCCCACCACGCATGTGATCCCCGGCTCGAAGCGGAGCGTGGTCGCGGAGGCGAACGACTTGAACCCGCGGAGGGTCAGGGCCTTGAGGTGCACGCCGCTGGACTCTACCTTCCGCCGGTATCTCACACTATGAACCCCGGCACCCCTGCGGTTTCACCGTTGAACGTGCAGGGCACACCATCCGTTAAAGAGGCTGAAAGGGTGCGCGGGCAAGAAAAGAAGGGACGCCGGGGGCGTCCCTTGCAACTCGGATGACTGAGCGGTTGATACGAGCGCCAACCACTGCGCGTGCCTTGTGGAGCGATGCAGTGATCAGGTGAGCGCAGGCTCCGCCTGGTGTGCGTCGATGCTCTCCATGATCCTGTCGTGAGAAGCGGCAGCCGTGAGCGCGTCGTTCTCCGCCTGGATCCGTACGAGCTCGGACTCGAGCTCCTGGACGCGCTGCTGGAGCCGTCGCATCTCGGCGAGGAGTCGCGGGTCGGAGCCGCCGACGTAACCGAGAAGCGCCTTTGCCATGATGGATGGTCCTCCACACTGAGTGACCGACCGATGCGGTGTGGGTCGTGAGGGATTCGCACCCGCGGTGCTTGGCAATCTTCAGTTCTTGCGCCGTTCTCACATGCCAAACAGCTAAGGTGCGCGGGGCTTTCAGCGTCTCACCAAAAAGTTTGACGGTCAACACGATCACACCCCGCATCGGCGGGCATCCCGGGGGCGCGCGACCTTCGACGGGCGGCGCTGCAACTCCTTCGGGTCCCGGAGGGTGTGGCGATCATCCTTGCCCCGGAGCCTGCCACGACGCGTCCTTCTTGGCAACCACCTGGGCCTTTCCGCTGCGGGCAGGTGCCCGGGGCATGTCCCCCGCTTCCGCCCGGGGCCCTCTTGCCCCGGACTCAGCGGATCGCGAAGCCGTCGTAGCCGCCGCGCGGCGTGTCCCAAATCTCAGTGACGCCATCCACCCTCCCGGGTGTGTCGTCACCCCGGAGCCAGTCCAGCAGACCCTCGCAGTCCCCCCGCGGGCCCTCCGCGACCACCTGGACCCGTCCGTCGTCGAGGTTGAGCGCGAAGCCCCGCAGGCCGCCGATCTCCAGCGCCTTGGCCCGGGTGTACCAGCGGAAACCCACACCTTGGACACGTCCGCGCACCCACGCGACAAGCCGTGCATCGTCGTTCATGGCTGCACGCTAACCGGCCAATGTCCCTCCGGACACTTCCTCCCCACGCGTCATGCGGTAGCGTCCCCCCTCATATGAATCTGATGTGAAACTCACTCGATCGAGGGAGTTTCGATTCAGCAGCGCTGACCGCAAGACCAGGAAGGCCAGCAGATGGGACGCCACCGACGCTCCGTCGTGGGACGCGCCGCCACCGGCCGCGCGACCAGGGTGACACAGAACCATGAGCCACCTACGGAGCGTTACGGCCCCGAGAACCTCTACGGCTTTGCGGAGGTCCTGGAGGCCGAACGGCAGGCGACGCGTTCCCACCGTCGCAAGAAGGCGCCCACTCCGGTGCGCACGGGCCTGCTGGGTGTCTCGGCCGCCGTCGCGCTGGGCACCGTGGCGGTCGCCGCGGGCGTGCTGCCCGGCGGCAACAGTTTCACGGTGAGCGGTGACGCCGGCGATGTGCAGGCCGGGGGCACCAGCCCGTCTGGCTTCGCCACCCAGCAGGGCGGCACGAGCGGCACGGCCGACGGCCGCGGTTCGACGTCCACGAGCCGCGACCAGGACCGCGGACAGGCCGCCTCCCCGGTCGCCACCCCCTCGGCCCCGGCATCCTCGACCGCCCCGGCGAGCGAGCCCTCACAGCCGCAGTCCCAGTCGCCCTCCCCGGCCGCGACGCAGACGGCGACGACCGCTCCGCCCGCGAAGAACCACCCGCAGAAGCCCAAGACCCATATCCCGCCGCAGAAGTCCGCGCCGGCGTCGACCGCGGCCGCGGTGCTCGACCTCGTCAATCAGGAGCGGGCCAAGGTGGGCTGCAGCCCGGTGACCGCGAGCAGTGACCTGACGGAGCTGGCGCAGGGCTTCAGCGACGACATGGCCGCGCGGAACTTCTTCGACCACACCGACCCGGACGGCAAGGACCCCTGGGACCGGGCCGCCGTACTCGGCATAACGGACCTGGGCGGCGAGAACATAGCCCGCGGCCAGTCGACCGCCCAGGACGTGATGGACGCCTGGATGAACAGCCCGGGCCACCGCGCGAACATACTGAACTGCGACTTCAAGACGCTGGGCGTCGGGGTGCACCCGGGCGCGGGCGGCCCCTGGTGGACACAGGACTTCGGCTACTGAGACAACGGCGGGTCACGGCCCCCGGAGGCGACGCGGTGAGGGGTGTCAGGCGGATCGGTTCTCCGCGCTGACCATCCAGGCGTACTTCTCCAGGGAGTCGATGACCGCGTGCAGTAGGTCGGCCGTGGCGGGATCCTCGCTGTCCACCTGGTCACGGTGGGTGCGCACCGTGTCGACGGTGACACGCAGGCGCGCGGTGATCAGATCGACGACGGCGCTCACGCTCAGCGCCCCGTCCGGGAACGGGGGAAGCGTGGTCGTCGCCGCCACGGTGTCGGAGCGGCCGTCCGGCCAGGCCTCGAGAGCGCGCAGGCGTTCGGCGATGGTGTCGGCCGACTCCCGGGCCTCGTCGACGATCTCGTCAAGTTGCAGGTGCAGATCCCGGAAGTTGTGGCCGACCACGTTCCAGTGGGCCTGCTTGCCCTGGAGATGCAGTTCGACGAGGTCCACCAGGATCTGCTGCAACGCTCCGGCCAGCTGCGGCGAGGCCGTGAATCCGGCGACCTCGGTCTCCGAACGCCGGGACCTCCCAGGGGAAGCGGTCATGGTGTGTCTCCTTGGCTAAGCACCACACAGCGACGCCCTGGAACAGGGGGCCCGTCGTTTGCCTACGCGATCGAGCCTACGGAGGTCTGCTTCCGCCGCCAGTGCGCCTGATCCGCTTGGGTGGAGATCCGGGCGTGCCCCCGACCGGAAGCCCTCCGGTCGGGGGCACGGTCATGTCCGGTGACTACGCCGCCGCGCGGCCCAGCGCGAACAGCCGTGCCGTCTCCGCGACGCGGCGGCCGAGGTGACGGGCGGTCTCCACGTCGGCCTTGTGGACGCCCTCGGGGCCCTCGTCGACGTTCGTCTGCGCGGCGGCGCCCAGGAAGAAGCCGAGGCGGTTGAGGTCGTGCTCGGAGCCGGCGCTGTTGTTCCAGCCAGGGTGCAGTCCGAGGCTCACCCAGTTCATGCCGTGCTGCGCCGCCAGGATCTGGAAGAACTGCAGGGTGTGCAGCTTGTCGCCGCTCTTGGAGCCCGAGTTGGTGAAGCCGGCGGCCAGCTTGTCCTTCCAGTCCTGCCCGAACCAGCGCTTCGAGGAGGCCTCGGCGAAGGCGTGGAAGGGGGCGGAGGCGGTGCCCATGTAGGTGGGCGAGCCGAAGACGATCGCGTCGGAGCCGTCGAGGGCCGCCCACTGCTCGTCGGTGATCTCCTCGACCGCGATCAGGTGCACCTGGGCTCCGGCCTCGGCGGCACCCTCCCGCACGGCCTCGGCGAGGACTGCGGTGTGGCCGTAACCGGAGTGGTAGGCGATGGCGACAACAGGGGTAGTCACGTGGGTACTCCTCGGGGGGAACGGAAGGACGTCCGCGGGGGACGGACAGACGAGGGACGCGGCGAAGCGGCGGCCCTCGATGCGATGACCACAGGAAAGCACTAACTTCTAGTTAGCGCAAGCTGCCGGTTAGCGCTGTGCTGGAGTACGCTTCGGCCATGACCACCACGCAGCAGGAGAACCTCCCGTACGACGTGTTCTCCAAGGCGTGCCCGTCGCGGAGCACGCTGGAGCATGTGACGGGACGCTGGGGAGCGCTCACGCTCGGCGCGCTCCACGAGAGTTCGTACCGCTTCAACGAGCTGCGCCGCCGCGTCGACGGGGTGAGCGAGAAGATGCTCTCCCAGACCCTGCACGCGCTGGAGCGCGACGGCCTGGTGCACCGCGACGCCCGGCCGACGAACCCCCCGCGCGTGGACTACGAGCTGACTCCGCTGGGGCACGAGGTGGCCGAGCGGCTGCTCCGTCTCATCCACTTCGTGGAGGAGCGGATGGACGACGTGCTGGACGCTCGCCGTCACTACGACGACGCCCGCACGGACTGAGGCTCCCCGGCGCCTCTCTCCGCCGGCGCTTCCCGGCGCCTCTCCCCCCGGCGCCTCCTCGCACTTCCCCGCGCGCCTACGCCATCACGCGCGGCGTCGCGATGCGCGGCGCCCGCTGGCACTTCGGGCAGAAGTAGCTGGACCGGTTCATCCAGGGGCGGCGGCGCACGGGTGTCGCGCAGCGCCGGCAGGGCATGCCCTCGCGGCCGTACGCGTCCAGCGACCGGTCGAAGTAGCCCGACTCCCCGTTGACGTTGACGTAGAGGCTGTCGAAGCTGGTGCCGCCGACGGCGAGCGCGGCGTTCATCACATCCCGTATGTGGCCGAGGAGTTCGGCGGTGCGTGGGCGAGAGAAGTGGGCCGTGGGGCGCTCGTAGTGGACGCGGGCGCGCCACAGGGCCTCGTCGGCGTAGATGTTGCCGACGCCGCTGATCAGCGACTGGTCGAGCAGGGCCCGCTTGACGGTCGTGCGCCTGCGGCGCAGGGCCTCGTGGAAGGCCGCGTCGTCGAAGAGCGGGTCGAGGGGGTCGCGGGCGATGTGCCCGATGACGTCGGGCAGCCCGTCGGCGGTGGTGTCGTGCAGCGAGAGCCCACCGAAGGTGCGCTGGTCGACGAAGCGCAGCTCGGTGCGGAGACCGTCGTCAAACCGGAGGCGGACGCGCAGATGCTTCTCGTCGGCGGCGTCGTGCGGCTGGACGAGGAGCTGACCGCTCATGCCGAGATGGGCCAGGATCGCCGTGCCCGTCGTCTCGACCGGGATCCAGAGGTACTTCCCGCGGCGGCTCGGGGTACCGAGCAGCTGCCCCTTGAGGCGGTGCGCGAAGTCCTCGCCGCCCGCGGTGTGCCGGCGCACAGCGCGCGGGTGCAGCACCTCCACGTCGGCGACGGTCCGGTGGGCGACCCAGCGCTCCAGGCCACGCCGTACGACCTCGACCTCGGGCAACTCGGGCACGGGGCTCCTTGGGAGGGATGAACCGGGGGGACGTCCGCAGAGTACCTCGCGGAGCCGGCCGACGGGCCTGCCCGGCGCACGCGACCGGCCCGCGGGAGACCGGTGGAAACGGACCCCCGGAAACCGCCGCGAAGAAGAACGAGAAGATGGAACGGACCCCGCCGCGGCGGGTGGCCGAGGCGGGGTCCGGTGTGAAGGATTCAGGCTGTGGCCGTGTCGCTGGACGGGGCCGTGACGGATTCGCCGGCCCCGTCGGGGGACCCCGCCTCGGCCGCCGCCCTGGCTCGCTCGTCCGCGGCGGCGCGGATGGAGCGCCAGGCCGACTCCGCGGCCTGCTGCTCCGCCTCCTTCTTGCTGCGGCCGGTGCCGGTGCCGTACGAGACGCCTCCGACGCGGGCGGCAGCAGTAAAGGTCTTCTCGTGGTCCGGGCCGGTCTCCGTGACCAGGTACTCGGGCACACCGAGCCCCTCGGTCGCGGTCAGCTCCTGGAGGCTGGTCTTCCAGTCCAGGCCGGCACCGAGATTCGAGGACTTCTCGATCAGCGGGTCGAACAGGCGGTGCACCAGCTCCGCCGCCGAGTCCAGCCCCTGGTCGAGGTAGACAGCGCCGATCACCGCTTCGAGGGTGTCGGCGAGGATGGACGCCTTGTCCCGGCCGCCCGTGCCCTCCTCGCCCCGGCCGAGCCGGATGAAGGAGCCGAGATCGAGCCCGCGGCCCACCTCCGCCAGCGCACGCGAGTTGACCACCGCGGCCCGCAGCTTGGCCAGCT
Organism: Streptomyces sp. NPDC093261; assembly: GCF_044753645.1. Taxonomy (NCBI): domain Bacteria; kingdom Bacillati; phylum Actinomycetota; class Actinomycetes; order Kitasatosporales; family Streptomycetaceae; genus Streptomyces; species Streptomyces sp. NPDC093261. Next base: position 25,433 of record NZ_JBIVNO010000022.1, on the reverse strand, counting down.
GGCCTTCGGGCAGGTCGGGGTGGGTGCGGTACAGCGTGTCCGTGACGACGAGGCCGAGAACGGAGTCCCCGAGGAACTCCAGACGCTCGTTCGTCGGCAGACCGCCGTTCTCGTACGCGTACGAGCGGTGGGTCAGCGCACGCACCAGAAGGGCGGACTCGACCTTGTAGCCGAGCCGCCCTTCCAGAAGCGTGTGGGACGAGGCTGTGTTGTCCGCCGAACCACCCCCGCTGCGGCGGGGACTGTTTTTGGCGTCAGACATCAGACCTCTCACCAGCCGATCAGACCTCGAGGACCTGGCGCTTGTTGTAGGTGCCGCACGAGGGGCACGCGATGTGCTGCAGCTTGGGCTCGTGGCAGCGCTCGCACGCAACCAGGGTGGGGACCGCAGCCTTCCACTGCGACCGGCGGTGGCGCGTGTTGCTGCGCGACATCTTCCGCTTCGGAACAGCCACGGCTACTTCTCCTGCTTCTCGTCGACGCCCGCTTCGGCGCCGCTCATCTCGTCCTTATCGCCGGCTTCGAATGAATCGGCGAGTCCCTGCAGTGCCGCCCAACGGATGTCGACGGCGTCGTGATGGTGGTCCGGGTCGTCCGTGAGCCGCGCTCCGCACTCGGAGCACAGGCCCGCGCAGTCTTCCTGGCACACCGGCTGCATCGGCAGTGCGAGCACCACCGCATCGCGCAGCAGAGGCTCGAGGTCGAAGAGTCCGTCCTCGAGGAAGAACCTGTCCTCGTCGTCCTCGGCGTCGCCGCCCGGCTCCGCGATCACACGGCCCCGGTCGTCGGCGTCAGGGTACGAGAACAGCTCCTGGAAGTCCGCTTCGAGCTCCAGCTCCAGCGGCTCCAGACACCTTACGCACTCCCCCTCGGCCGATGCACGGGCGGTGCCTGTGACGAGCACCCCTTCCATGACCGACTCGAGCCGGAGTTCGAGCTCCACCGGCGCGCCTTCCGGCACTCCGATGACCCCCCGGATACCGAAGTCCTTCGGGGCGTCGATCGTGCGGGTCAGGCGCTGCAGCGCACCAGGACGCCGCCCCAGCTCGTGTGTGTCGAACACGAGGGGGTTGCGGTGGTCGAGGCGGGCGTTCAGGGCCATTCCTGCTTTCGGTCTCGAAGCTCGGGGGCGCTGCGCCGTGATGTTCCGGGCAGCGTGGATCGCGAAGGGTACGCGCGACCGAAGAGCCAGGATACTGGACCTTTCCCTCATGGCCCAATCCGGTGCACCCGGACACCCCGGGACTCGCGCGTCCGGCACGCTCAGTGACCGCCGCGCCCCTGTTCGTAGGCCCGGAGCTGCTCCGCGCTGATCATGCCGGTGTCGAAGAGGCTGGTCTCGTCGAGGGCGTTGCCCTGCGCATAACCGTGCCCCTGGCCCTGATCGTACGCCGCCTGCTGGTCGTACGCCTGCGCCTGGGGGTAGGCGGCGTACGGGTCCGCCTGCTGGTAGCCGTAGGGGTCCTGCTGGGCGTAGGTCTGCTGGTAGCCGTACTGGTCGGCCTGCGCGTACCCGTACGGATCCTGCTGCTGCGCGTAGGCGGGCTGGTTCTGCTGGGCCGGGATCGCCGGGGCCGGGGCGGGCACCGCGGGCGCCTGGGCCGGGGCATCGGCGAGGGCCGCGAGGTCGGCGAGGTAATCGGCGTCGCTGGAGTGCCGGACGGTCGTGGGGTCGTCGGCTAGGGCGCCGAGGTCGTCGGTGGCGATCCGGCCGTGCAGCTTCTGCCGGCCCTTGCCGACGGCTTCCAGGGTCTTGGCGAGCACGGCCTCGAAGGCGCCGAGCTTGGCGTCGACGTACGCGTCGGCGTCCCGGCGCAGGGTCTCGGGGTCGTGGCTGCGCTCGGGGGCGTCCTCATCCTCGTAGCCCTGCTCGTCGAGGCCGGGACCGGTGCCGAGGAGCTTCTCCCGGCCGCGGCCGACCGAACCGAGGGTCTTGGTGAGGACGACCTCGAAGTTGGCGAGCTTGGAGTCGACGTAGTCGTCGGCCTCGGCGCGGACCTCCTCGGCCTCCCGGCGGGCCTCGGTGAGGATGCGGTCGGCCTCGTTCCGGGAGCGGCGGGCGACCTCCGTGTCGGAGATCAGGGAGCCGCGCTCGGCGTGCGCGGTCTCGATGATCCGCTCGGCCTCCTGGCGGGCCCGCTCGACCATCTGCTCCCGGTCGCCGATCAGTTCCCGGGCCTCGGCCAGGGAGTCGGGCAGGGCCGCGCGCACCTCTTCGAGCATCGAGAGCAGCTCGGCGCGGTTGACCACGCACGAGGCCGACATGGGCATGGACCGGGCGCTGGAGACCGTCGCGACGATCTCGTCGAGCTTCTTCTGCACGTCCACCGTGTGCTCGCCACTCTCTACAGCTGTGTTGGAGACGGACGGGTCGACTGTACGGCCACGACTGCCCCCGCCGACACTGACTGACGGGCCGTCAGGAGACGGCGGCCGCGCCGCGCGTTCTCTCAGCCCTTGCCCAGGCGCTTGCCCAGGGCCTCGAGGACGACCGGCGGCACCAGGTGGGAGACGTCCCCGCCCCAGGCCGCGACCTCCTTGACGAGCGAGGAGGACAGGAAGCTGTAGGTGGGGTTGGTGGGCACGAAGAGGGTCTCCACGCCGCTGAGGCCGTTGTTCATCTGGGCCATCTGCAACTCGTAGTCGAAGTCGCTGACGGCCCGCAGGCCCTTGACGATGGCGGGGATGTCGCGCTCCTTGCAGAAGTCGACGAGGAGGCCGTGGAAGGACTCCACCACGACATTGCCGAACTCGGCGGTGACCTCGCGGATGAGATCGATTCGCTCGTCGATCTCGAACAGGCCCTTCTTGGCCTGGTTGATCATCACCGCGACGTACACCTCGTCGTACAGCCTGGAGGCGCGGGCGATGATGTCGAGGTGTCCATTGGTGATCGGGTCGAACGACCCGGGACAGACGGCGCGGCGCACTTGTGATCCCTCGCTCTCCGGTCCGGTCATCGTGCGTCTTCGCACGTAGAGGCGGCGCGACCGTACCAAAACGTCCCTTCCCCGTAACGGCGGGCCCTGATGCCCTCGAAGCCGTCCGGCCAACGGAATTCTCCGCCTCTGGTGCTGCGCTCCACGGTGACGAGGGCGTCGGCCGCGAGCCAGCCCCCCGAGCGGAGTGTGAGGAGAATCTCGCGAAGATCGTCGTCGGACACCGCGTACGGCGGGTCCAGGAAGACGAGGTCGTACGGCTGTTCAGGCGCCGGGGTACGGATGATCTGTTCCGCTTTGCCCGCCCGCACCTCGGCGCCGGGCAGCCCGAGCGCCCTGACGTTCTCCCGGACGATGCGGGCGGCGCGGGCGTCGGCCTCCACCAGGAGGGTGTGCGCCGCCCCACGGGACAGGGCCTCCAGACCGACGGCACCCGAGCCGGCGTACAGGTCGAGGACCCGCTCGCCCTCCAGCGGGCCGCCCAGGAGGGACTGCCAGGTGGAGAAGAGGCCCTCGCGCGCCCGGTCGGAGGTGGGGCGGGTGCCGTTGCCCGGCGGGACGGCCAGTCGGCGTCCGCCGGCCCGGCCGGCGATCACGCGGGTCATCTCTGCGGTCCTTGTCGGTGTGCGGGCGAAAGCCCTGTGCCCAGGGCGGGTGTGCTCCTCCAGTCTCGCAGCCCGGGGGCCGCCGGTGCTCCGTCTCCCCCGGCACCTCGCACCGCTGATCACCTCGCGCCCCCTGGTCTCTCTCGTCACCCCTTCTCGAGGTACTGCTCCCGCTCCTCGTCCAGCAGTGCCTCCAGCGCCGTGCGCAACCCGGGCAGCCGCTCCAGCTCCGGGTCGGCGGCGACCACCGCGGCGGCCTCCTGGCGGGCCTCGGCGATGATCTCCTCGTCCTCGATGACCGCGAGCATCCGCAGCGAGGTGCGGGCGCCGGACTGGGCCTGGCCGAGGACGTCGCCCTCGCGCCGCTGCTCCAGGTCGATGCGCGAGAGCTCGAAGCCGTCCAGGGTGGCGGCGACCGCGTTGAGACGCTGCCGTGCCGCGCTCGCCTCCGGCATCTCGGTCACCAGGAGGCACAGGCCGGGCGCCGAGCCACGGCCCACGCGGCCGCGCAGCTGGTGCAGTTGCGAGACCCCGAAGCGGTCGGCGTCCATGATCACCATCGCGGTGGCGTTCGGCACGTTGACACCGACCTCGATGACCGTCGTGGCGACCAGGACATCGGTCTCGCCGGCGGCGAACCGGCGCATCACCGCGTCCTTGTCGTCGGGGTGCATCCGGCCGTGCAGCACCTCGACCGCGAGGCCCTTCAGGGGCCCCTTGGCGAGTTGGTCGGCCACGTCGAGCACGGCGAGCGGGGGCCGCTTCTCCGCCTCGTCCTCGGGCGACCTCCCGGGCTTCCTCGGGTCGCCGGGCTCGTCGACGTCGTCGCCGATGCGGGGGCAGACCACATAGGCCTGATGGCCCTTGGCCACCTCCTCGCGCACCCGCTCCCAGGCGCGCGCCAGGAAGTGCGGCTTGTCGGCGGCGGGCACCACATGGCTGGCGATCGGCGAGCGCCCGGCCGGGAGCTGGTCGAGAACGGAGGTCTCCAGGTCGCCGAAGACGGTCATGGCGACGGTCCGGGGAATCGGCGTGGCGGTCATGACCAGCAGGTGCGGCGGCTGCTTGCCCTTGCCGCGCAGCGCGTCGCGCTGCTCCACCCCGAAGCGGTGCTGCTCGTCGACCACGACCAGGCCCAGATCGTGGAACTGCACCTTGTCCTCGATCAGCGCATGGGTGCCGATCACGATCCCGGCGTCCCCGGTGACGAGATCGAGCAGCGCCTGCCGCCGCCCGGCCGCGCCCATGGAGCCGGTGAGCAGCACCACCTTGGTGGCGTGCTCGGCACCGCCCAGCATCCCTCCCTCGGCCAGCTCACCCATCATCTCGACGATCGAGCGGTGGTGCTGCTGGGCGAGCACCTCGGTGGGCGCGAGCAGGGCGGCCTGACCGCCCGCGTCCACGACGGCGAGCATGGCGCGCAGGGCGACCAGCGTCTTGCCGCTGCCGACCTCGCCCTGGAGCAGGCGGTGCATCGGGTGCTCGGTGGCCAGATCGCCGAGGATCTCCTCGGAGACCTTCCGCTGTCCGTCGGTGAGGGTGAAGGGGAGCTTCTCGTCGAAGGCCGTGAGCAGGCCGTCCGGGGCGGGGACGCGGGCCACCGCCGGAAGCTGGGCGTCCGCGTGGCGGCGGCGGGCCAGGGCGACCTGGAGGACGAACGCCTCGTCCCACTTGAGGCGGGAGCGGGCCTGGGCGATGTCCGCCTTGCCGTGCGGGCGGTGGACCTTCAGGAGTGCCTCGGGGAGGGAGACCAGGCCCCGGCCCGCGCGCAGGGACTCCGGCAGGGGGTCGATCGCCTCCTGGGCGCTCGGCAGGACCGTCTGCACCGACTTGGCGATCTTCCAGGACTCCAGCTTGGCCGTGGCCGGGTAGATCGGGATGAGGGCGCCCGCCCAGCTGTCGACCGTCTCGGCCACGTCGTCGCCGCGCAGCAGCTCGTAGGCCGGATGGGCCAGTTGGAGCCTGCGGTTGAAGACGGAGACCTTGCCCGCGAACAGCGCGCGCGTGCCCGGCAGGAGCTCCTTGTGGGGCTTGTGCACGCCGTTGCCGAAGAAGACCAGCTGGAGGCGGCCGCTGCCGTCGGTGATCGTGACCTCCAGGCGCTGGCCCTTGCCGCGGGGCGCCTTGGCCGAGGCGAAGGTGTGCAGCCGGGCGTCGGCGACCTGGGCGACCACCGTCACGTGCTCGTCCATCGGCAGGTCGGCGAGGTGGGTGAGCTGACCGCGCTCCTCGTACCGGCGCGGGTAGTGGTGGAGGAGGTCCGAGACGGTGTGCAGGCCGAGGTGCTCGGCCATCACCTTCGCGGTGGCGGGGCCGAGCGCCTTCTTCAGCGGTTCTTGTGGTGCGGGCACGAGATCCATTGCACACCACACCGCTGACAACGCCGTATACGTCTTGCAAATCCGCTGGTCAGCGGGGTGGCTCCCAGCCTAGGATGACCCATCCTTCCGGCTCGCCCCGCGGTCACCGCCCCACCGGGACCGCCCGACCCCGCGCCGTCGACCGTCCCCCACCCACGGCGCCGTGATGATGGACTCCCAGACCTCACAGGCATCCCAGGCACCTCAGTCAACCCAGCCACCTCATACGTTTCAGGTCGACCTGCGCGGTCTGGTGGACCTGCTCTCCCATCACCTCTACTCCAGTCCCAAGGTCTATCTGCGCGAGCTGCTCCAGAACGCGGTGGACGCGATCACCGCCCGCCGCGCCGAGCAACCGGACGCGCCGGCCCGGGTCCGGCTGTACGCGGACGAGGGCGGCCTTCGCGTCGAGGACACGGGCGTCGGGCTGACCGAGTCCGATGTGCACAGCCTGCTCGCCACCATCGGGCGCAGCTCCAAGCGAGCCGAGGGCCTCCAGGAGGCCCGCTCCGGCTTCCTCGGGCAGTTCGGCATCGGGTTGCTGGCCTGTTTCGTGGTCGCCGAGCGCATCCGGGTCGTCAGCCGCAGCGCCCGCACACCGGACGCGCTCCCCGTGGAGTGGACGGCCGCCGACGACGGGTCGTACGTCGTACGGACCCTGCCGGCGGACGCCCGGTCCGAACCCGGCACCACGGTGCACCTGGTGGCGCGTCCCGGCGCCGCGGACTGGCTCTCCGCGGACCGGGTGCGGTCCCTGGCACGGGACTTCGGGTCGCTGCTGCCGTACGACGTGCGGGTCGGCGACGAGCCGATCACGGAGCTGCCGGCGCCCTGGGACCGTGCCTACCCCTCCCCCGCGACCCGGAGGGTGGCCCTGGCGCGCCACTGTCACGACCTGTTCGGTTTCACCCCGCTGGACTCGATCGACCTGGATGTGCCGCTCGCCGGGATCCGGGGGGTGGCCTATGTGCTGCCGAGCGCGGTCAGCCCGGCCCAGCGGGCGAGCCACCGGGTGCATCTGAAGGGCATGCTGCTGACGGAGCGGGCCGAACAGCTTCTGCCCGACTGGGCGTTCTTCGTGCGCTGTGTGCTCGACACGGACAGTCTGCGGCCCACGGCCTCGCGCGAGTCGCTGTACGAGGACGAGACCCTGGCGGCCGTGCGCGAGGCCCTCGGGGAGCGCATACGGTCCTGGCTGACGGGACTCGCGGCCGGCGACCCCGAGCGGCTCGCCGCCTTCCTGTCCGTGCATTACCTGGGCGTCAAGTCGCTCGCGCGGCACGACCGGGAGATGCTGCGCACCATGCTGCCGTGGCTGCCCTTCGAGACCACGGACGGGCGGCTGTCGCTGGAGGAGTTCGCGCAGCGGCATCCCGTCGTGCACTTCACCCGGACGGTGGAGGAGTACCGCCAGGTCGCGCCGATCGCCTCCGCGCAGGGTGTCGGGGTGGTCAACGGCGGCTACACCTACGACAGCGAGCTGGTGGAGGCGCTGCCGTCGGTGCGCCCGGGGACGGTGGTCGCGGAGCTGGACGCGGACACCGTGACCGCCCATCTGGACGCGGTCGACCCGGCCGACGAGCTGGCGCTGTCGGGCTTCCTGGGAGCCGCGCGCGCCACGCTCGACCCGCTCGGCTGCGATGTCGTCCTGCGCGCGTTCCACCCCCTGTCCGTGCCCGCCCTGCATCTGGACGACCGGGCGGCCCGCCATGAGCAGGCGCGCGCGGAGGCCGAGGAGGGGGCCGACGACCTGTGGGCGGGGATTCTCGGCTCGCTGCGGGGCAGCGCGCCCCGCGCGCGTCTGGTCCTCAACCACCTCAACCCGCTGATCCGCAGGATCGGTTCCCTGGGCGACCCGGAGCTGATCGGCACCGCCACCGAGTCCCTCTACGGTCAGGCCCTGCTGATGGCCCAGCGCCCGCTGCGCCCGGCGGACTCCGCCCTGCTCAACCGCGCGTTCATCGGCCTGCTCGAATGGGCCACCCACACCGACTCCCCCAAGGACGGCTCCCGATGAGCCGGGTCATGGACTTCGACTCGCTGCGCCGGGCGATGGCGGACAACTACGAGCAGCCGGAGGGCCCGGCACGCAACGCGCGCGCGGAGCGGCTGCTCGTGGAGGCGGAGAGGCTGAACATCCCGCTGGCCGTGATCGAGGCGCTCGGGCATCAGCTGAAGGTGTACAACTACAGCTCCGAGAAGGACAAGATGTTCGTCCCCTTCGCGCGTCTGCTGCGCATGTGGGACGAGCGCCCCGAGGACTTCGACGAGTACGAGACCCACTCGCTGCACTGGGTCTTCAAGTGGATGTCGGCGGGCATGCTGGGCCAGCCGCACATCCCGCTCGCCGCCATGGAGAAGTGGCTCGGCGAGATGGAGCACCGCTACCGGCTGGCCGGGCACTCCGAACGCGCTGTGCGGGGCGCCGAGTTCAGCGTCGCCGCGCACATCGGGGATCTTGCGCGCGCCGAACGGGCGTACGCCGCATGGCTGGCCGCCGACCGCGACACGATGGCCGACTGCCACGCGTGCGAGCTGCACGACCAGGGGTGGTGGCAGGCGCGCAAGGGCGAGGACGAGCGGGCGCTGGAGCTGTGGGGGCCGGTGCTGGAGGGCGAGCACGTGTGCGCGCACGAGCCGCACGCCGTGCTGGCGTCCTCGCTGCTGCCGCTGCTGCGCCTGGGCCGTTGGGACGAGGCACGGGCACACCATCTGCGCGGGTTCCGGCTCGTGCGGGGCATGGAGAGCATGCGCAGCTCGTACGCGGACCACGTGGAGTTCTGCGCCCTGACCGGCAACGAGGCCCGCGGCCTGGAACTCCTGGCCGAGCGCCCGCAGTACTTCACGGACTCCGGGGAGCCGCGCAGCAGGCTGGACTACCTCGCGGTGGTGGCGCTGCTGATGGACCGGCTGGTCGCGCTGGGGTTCGGGGCGCAGGCGGTGCCGGGCCCGGCGGCCCGTCAGTGGACCGCCCGGGAACTGGCCGCGTACGCGCGCGAGGAGGCGCTGGCGCTCGCCGCCCGCTTCGACGCGCGCAACGGCACGGCCTACGTCGGTGAGCGCACCCGGGAGCGGATGGACCGCCGTCCGCTGGTGGACCGGCTGCCGCTCGGCGTACGGACGACCCGCCCCGGGCCCGTCCCGGCGCCGGTGCCCCCCGCGCCGGCCCGGGAGCCGGACCTGCCGGCGCTGCTCGCCGAGGCGCGGCGGCTGTCGGAGGCGCTGCACCCGGACTCCGTGGAGGCGTGGGCCGCGGTGGCGCGCGCGGCGGAGGGCGAGGAGCTGGATCCCCGGGACCATGCGGAGCTGGTCGACCACGAGGCGATCGGCCGGGGTCCGGAGGGCGCCGAGTCCTTCGAGCGCGCGGCCGGACTGTACGCGGCGGCGGGCGACCCCGGTGAGGCGCTGGCGGCACGCGCGCGTGCCGCGTTCGTGCGCGCCCTGACGGGCGAGGCCGACCGGGGGCTGGAGGAGATCACCGGGCTGCGAGAGGAGGCCCTCGCGCTCTTCCGGGAGGGCGGGACGGGGGTCCGGCAGACGGCGTCCGTCCTGGTGGGGCGCGCCCGCATCCTGATGCACCTGCTGGAGGAGGACGAGGGCTTCGCCGGGGCCGCCGAGGAGGCCGTACGGGAGCTGCTGGCGTTCGCCGGGCCGCACACGGCCGAGCGGCGTCTCGCCTCCCGGGCCGCGGAGGCCCGGGCCATGCTCGCCGAGCTGGCTGGGCGCGCAGGGGACGCGGAGGCGGCCGCGGAGCTGCTGGCACAGGCGGCCGAGGAGTATGTGGCGGCGGGCCTGCCGTGGTTCGCCGTGGAGCACGAGGCACGGCTGGCCCATCTCGCGCGGCAGCTCGGCGACGCGGAGCGGGCGGAACGGGCGGCCCGCGCGGCGCTGGAGCACGGCAGGGGGCAGCTGGAGCCGCTCGGGCAGGCGCAGCTGCACCTTGGGCTGGCGGAGGTGCTGGGAGCGTCGGGGCGGTTCCCGGAGGCCGCCGAGCACGCCTTGGAAGCCGCGCACTGGGCCGACGAGGCGGGCGAGGGCCCGACGCTGGGCGCGTGGGCGCGGCACCAGCTGGGCGGTCTGCTGCTGCGGCAGGGCCGGTCCGCGGAGGCGGCCGAGGTGCTGGAGTCGGCGCTGCCCGATCTGACCGCCGAGACACACGGTGAGGGGGCTCTCGTACAGACGCGGTGGTGGCTCGGCGACTGCCACACGGAGCTGGGCGAGCACCGCGCCGCCGCCGAGCGCTGGCTGCAGGCCGCGGAGATCGCCCGGCACTGGCCGGAGCAGCGGGACCACGCCCTGCTGGCGCACCTGGCGGCGGAGGCGCTGGGGCACGCGGAGCTGCCCGAGGAGGCGGACCGGGCCTACGCCCGTGCCGCCGGGCTGTGGCGCGACCTCGGCAACACCCATGGCCTGGTGCGCGCCCTGCGCGCCCGCGCCTGGATCGCCGCGCGCGGGGAGACGGATCTGGACGCGGCGCGGGACCTGATGACGCAGGCGGCCCGGGTGTGCCAGTCCGGCTCACCCGAGAACGAGGAGGAGCGGGTCCGGCAGGTCACCGAACTCGGCCGCACCCACCACCAGTTCGGGGAGCTGATCGCCCGGTCGGCCGGTGAGGACGCGGACGAGCAGACGCGGCGGACGGCCTTCGAGGAGGCGCTCGGACACCTCACGGAGGCCGTCGCGGTCTTCGCGGCCCTCGGCCCGGACGCCCTCGGCCCCCGTACCGGCGCCGAGCTGGCCGCGGCCTGGCTGGAGGCGGACCTGCGCCGTCCGGACGCGGCGGCGGCACGCGCGCGTGCGGTGCTGTCGGCGTACGAGGGATACGAGGGGCACGAGCGGGCCGACGGTGACGCCGAATCGGCCCGGACCCGGCGGGCGGAGGCGGAACGGCTGCTGGAGCTGCTGGAGGCACAGCGGGAGCGGTGACGCGCGTGTCGGGTGCCCGTCGCCGCGGCGGGCACCCGGCGCGCGCCGCCTGCCGCTGCCCTGGGCGCGGGGGTGGATGGACCCGCGCGCCGCCTGCCGCTGCCGGGGGCGCGGGGGTGGATGCACCGCCGCGGCCCCGTACGGTGTCACTCCACGCCGATGAGCAGCAGCGGCCCCTGGCGGCCGCCCCGGTAGACCACCGTGTCCACCGCCAGGTACGACTCGCGCACCCGGGACTCCAGGTGCGTCGCGACCGACTTCGGGGCCTCGTCGCCCAGGACCAGGGTGACCAGTTCGCCGCCCGCCGCGAGCATGCGGTCGAGGACCGTCTCGGCGATCTCCGTGACGTCCGAGCCGATGACCGCGACATCGCCGTCGATCAGGCCGAGGACATCCCCGGCCTGGCAGATGCCCGCCATCGTCCAGGACTGCCGTTCGGCGACGGCGACCTCGGCGTACCGGGTCGCCCCCGCCGCCGACGTCATCGCCACGACATCCTCGTCGAAGCGCCGTTCCGGCTCGTGGACGGCCAGCGCCGCCATCCCCTGCACCGCGGACCGGGTCGGAATGAGCGCCACGCGGACGCCCTCCGTCCGGGCCTGCTCGGCCGCCGCGGCCGCGGTGTGGCGCAGATCCGCGTCGTTGGGCAGCAGCACCACCTCACGCGCGTGCGCCCGCCGTACCGCCTGCACCAGCTCCCCGCTCGCCGGCGGTTCCCCGGGCCGGGCGAGGACGGTGGTGGCGCCGGCCTCCTGGTACAGCCCGGCCAGGCCCTCTCCGGGCACGACCGCCACGACCGCGCGCTGGACCCGCTCGCGTGGCGGGCGTGCGGCACGCGTGGTGTGCACATCCCCGGCGGCGAAGTGTGTGATCCGGATGCGGTACGGCCGCCCGGCCTCGACACCCGCCTCGACGGCGGCGCCCGCGTCGTCGACGTGCACATGAACGTTCCACAGTCCGTCCCCGCCGACCACGACCAGGGAGTCGCCGAGCGCGTCGAGCCGCCGCCGCAGCCGTGCCACGGCCGCGTCGTCGGCCTCCAGGAGGTAGATCACCTCGTAGGCGGGGCCGCCCCCGTTCGCCGGGGCGCCGGCGCACTCCTCGGAGGCGCCCCGGGCATCGCCGGGCACGCGCGCGCCGTCGGCGCGCACGCGCGCGTAGGCCTCATCGCCGTTCACGCGCGCGCCGTTCACACGCGCGTGGGCGTCGTCACCGGGCACGCGGGCGGGGGCCTCGCCGGCGTCCCCGCGCGCGTGGGCACCGCGCCCCGGCCCGTCCGTGAGACGTGGGTTCTCTCCCGTGAACGTCTCCACCAGGGCCGCGAGCACCGCCACCAGGCCCCGGCCGCCCGCGTCGACCACACCGGCGCGCTCCAGGACGGCCAGCTGGCCGGGGGTCGCCGCGAGGGCGGCCCGAGCCCCCTCGTACGCCGCCCGGGCGACGCCGGCGCAGTTCTCCTCCGCGCCGGTGGCCGCGTCCGCGGCGGCCGAGGCGACGGTCAGCACGGTGCCCTCCACCGGGTGGGCGACGGCCTCCCGGGCGGAGTCGGCCGCCCGCCGGAGCGCGAGCCGCAGTCCCTGGGCGTCGGTGTGAGCGGTCTCACCGTCGGCGGCGAGCACCTGGGCCATGCCGCGCAGCAACTGCGCGAGAATCGTCCCCGAGTTGCCGCGGGCCCCGATGAGCGCGCCGTGCGCCATGGCCCGCACCGCGTCGGCGAGCGTCGGCCGCTGGGTGCCGCCCGCCTCGTAGCCGGCGAAGACCGCCTCGACGGCCGCGGCGGCGGACTCCACGGTGAGATAGAGGTTGGTGCCGGTGTCCCCGTCGGCCACGGGATAGACGTTGATCGCGTCGATCTCCTCACGCGCCCGTCCCAGCGCCTTGAGCGCGAGACCGCACCAGGTGCGCACCGCGAGAGCATCCAATGGCTGCGGCACCTGCGCCACCTGCGCCTCCTTGAGCTGCTGGACGTGGGACGCAGCGTAGACCCAGAGCCCGTGCGGCCCGGAAGAGGGCCGGACGCACGCCCGGCGCCGGGAAGCCCCGGCGCGGCCGGATCCGGGGCCGACGGCCGCTCCGGGCCCCGGGCGGGGGCGCGGCGGGGGGCGGGAGGGCCGTGGTAGTTTCGTTGTACGGGAGCAGCCGTTGTATGCTGCTCCGGTTGCCCGATCCAGGTCGGGCTTTCCCCTGGCAGAGCCATTCAGATCCTACGATCTCGATCCCGGCATGCCGGGATCAACCGTAAGTGCATCTGAAGTCTTTGGAGTGACCCGTGGCTGCCAACTGCGACGTCTGCGGCAAGGGGCCGGGCTTCGGCAACAACATCTCGCACTCGCACCGCCGTACGTCCCGTCGCTGGAACCCGAACATCCAGCGTGTGCGTACCGTGGTGGGCGGGACGCCGAAGCGCGTGAACGCTTGCACCTCGTGCATCAAGGCCGGCAAGGTCTCGCGCTGACGTCCCTCCCCCAGACGCTCGGCTCCGGTCGAGCAGGGGGGACCCCCAAGCGCGCGGCCACGCTGGTTCGCTGCACAGAGCCGGTCCACTGACGTGGGCCGGCTTTCTGCTGTGCCCGCACGCGCACGGCCTGCCAGAATCCCCGCATGCGCTTCGGCATCCTCGGCCCCCTCGATATACGCACCGAGGACGGCGCCCCCCTCGACGCCGGCGGCCCCCGTCCCCGCGCGCTGCTGACGCTGCTGCTCCTCGACGCCGGCCGTACCGTGTCAGCGGAGCGTCTGGCCGACGGCCTGTACGGCGACGAGCCGCCCGCGGGCCGGGCCAACGCGCTCCAGTCGCAGATCTCCCGCCTCCGCAAGCGGCTGGCCCCGCACACGCGGATCGAGGCGACCCCCACCGGATACCGGCTCTCCGTCTCCCCCGAGTCCGTGGACGCCCATCGCTTCGAGCGGCTCGCCCTTCAGGGCTCCTCGGCCCTGGCGGCCGGCGACCACCACGAGGCCGCGGCCGTGCTGCGGGAGGCGCTCGGCCTGTGGCGCGGCCCCGCCCTCGCCGATCTGCCCGGCGAGCCCGCCGGGCGGGTCCGCCTCGAAGAACTGCGGCTGGCCGCCGAGCAGGACCGCGCCGAGGCCGACCTCGCCCTCGGCGCCGGCCCTCGCCTCGTCCCCGAGCTGAGGGAGCTGCTCGCCGCCCATCCGCTGAGCGAGCGGCTGTACGCGCTGCTGATGCGGGCCCTGCACGCGAGCGGGCGGTCCGCCGAGGCGCTCACGGTGTACGAGGAGGCCCGGCGCACGCTCGCCGAGGAACTCGGCACCGATCCCTCGCCCGAACTGTCCGGCCTGCACCAGGAACTGCTGCGGGGCAGGCGGCCCGCCCAGGGCGGCCGGCTGCCCGCCCAGCTCACCCGTTTCGTCGGCCGGGCCCCGGAACTCGCCCGCATCCACACCCTCCTCGCCTCGTCCGGCACCCGCCTGGTCACGCTCACCGGCCCGGGCGGCGCGGGCAAGACCCGCCTGGCGACCGAGGCGGCACGCGCCTGGGCCGAGGGCCGGGACCGTACTCCCGCGCCCCCCGGCGCGAGGGCCCGCGCGACCGCGCCCGAGGTCCGTTTCGTCGAACTCGCGCCCCTGACCGACGGCTCCCGGATCCCGTACGCGGTGCTGGCCGCGCTCGGGATACGCGAGGGGTTCCGCGGGCCCGCCGCCGACCCCGCCGCACGGCTGCTGGCGGTCCTGGAGGACCGGGAACTGCTGCTGGTACTCGACAACTGCGAGCATCTCGTCCAGGACGCGGCACGGTGGACCGCCCTCGTCCTCGCCTCCTGCCCCGGCGTACGGATCCTCGCGACCGGTCGCGAGGCCCTGGGCATCACCGGTGAGGTGCTGTGCCCGGTGCCGCCGCTGCCCCCGGAGCACGCGCGGCGGCTCTTCCTGGACCGGGCCCGCGCCGTACGCCCCGGCTTCGCCGGGCACACGCGCGTGGCGGACGTCTGCGCCGCGCTCGACGGGCTGCCGCTGGCGATCGAGCTGGCCGCGGCCCGGCTGCGCACGCTGACCCCCGAGGAGCTGGCCGACCGCCTGGGCGACCGGTTCCGGCTGCTGTCCCGTGGCGACCGCACCAAGGCGCCCCGGCACCGCACCCTGCGCGCGGTCGTGGAGTGGAGCTGGGAGCTGCTGGACGACGAGGAGCGGAAGCTGGCCCGGCGGCTGTCCGTGTTCCCGGCCGGCGCCACGCTCCCCGCCGTCGAGGAGGTGTGCGGCGTGCCGTACCCGGAGGACCTCTTGGCGTCGCTGACCGAGAAGTCCCTCCTGGAGGTGGCCGACGGGCGCTACCGGATGCTGGAGACCATCCGGGCGTTCGCCTCCGAGCATCTCGACGCGGCCGGGGAGCGGGATGGGCTGCGGGACGCGCACGCCGCGTACTTCCTGCGGCTGGCCGAGCGGGCGGAGCCGCGTCTGCGCGGCGGGGAACAGCTGACCTGGCTGGAGCGGCTGACCGCCGAGCACGGCAATCTGGACGCGGCCCTGCGCCACCTGGTGACCACGGCTCCCCGGGACGCCCTGCGCCTCATGGCCGCCCTCTCCTGGTTCTGGCGGCTGCGCGCTCCGCACGGTGAACAGGTGCAGATCGCCCGCGCGCTGCTGGCTGCGGCAGGGGACGAGCCACCCCCGGGGCTCGCCGAGGAGTACGCCCTGTGTGCGATGAACGCGGTCACCGGACGCGGCGACGACCCGGCCGAACCCGGCCGCATCGCGCGCGTGTCGGAGATCATGCGCGCCCTGGAGCGGCCGCTGCGGCTGCCGTTCACGATGGTCCTGTGGGCCCTGTGCGGGGGCCCGTTGGCCGCCGCGGACACAAAACTGCGGGCGGTGCGGCTCGAAGAGGACCCGTGGGGCCGCGCGCTGCTGGATCTCGGCCTCGCCTACCAGGCGCAGTTCGAGGGCCGCCCCGCCGACTCCGAGGCCGCCTTCGCCCGCGCCCTGACCGGCTTCCGCACGACCGGTGACCGCTGGGGCATGGCCAACTGCCTCGATCCGCTGGGCGGCTTCGCCGACGCGCGTGGCGCCCACGGGCGGGCGCTGGAGCTGTTCGACGAGGGCCTCGCGCACGTCCGGGAGCTTCAGGCGCCCGAGGAGACCGCGGACCTGCTGCGCTCGCGGGCGACCGCGCTGCTGCACCGGGGCGACTTCGGGGAGGCGGCGGCGCACTTCGAGCAGTCGGCCGCCCTCGCCCGCGCCACCGGTGTCCCGGACAAGGAGGCGAGCGCCCGCCGCGGCCTCGGTGATCTGGCCCGGCTGACCGGGGATACCCGCCACGCGCGCGTGGAGTACGAGAAGGCCCTGGAGGCGTGCGCCGCCAACTGGTTCAGCGTCGGTGAGAGCGTCCGGATCCTGATCGGTCTCGGCCGCACGGCGGCCGCCGAGGGACGGACGGAGGAGGCCCGCGAGTGGTTCGGGCAGGCCGCCGATCTGGCCGAGGAGCGGCCGGGTGTGCTGGAAATGGCCGCGACCGCCGAGGCCTTGGCGTCGGTCGCGGAGTCCCCCGAGCGCGCGGCCGAACTGCTCGGCGCCGCGACGGCCCTGCGGGGCGCACCGCTCCCGGGCGACCCCGATGTCGTACGCACCGAGCGGGCCACGCGCGCGAGGCTGTCCCCCGAAGCGTACGAAGAGGCCTTCGACCAGGGACGACGTCTGCGGTCAGCCGCGGTCAGCGCACGGTAGGGGCACGGTCAGCGCCGTCGCCGACGCTCTTGCCCATGACGAACGCACCCGACCTCGGCCACCTCTCCGTCCTCGTCTCCGGCGCCAGCGTCGCCGGACCCGCCGCCGCCCTGAACCTCGCCCGCCACGGCGCCCGCGTCACCGTCGTCGAGAAGGCGCCCGCCCTGCGCGAGGGCGGCTTCGCTGTCGACTTCCGCGGGCATGTGCACCGCAGGGTGCTGACCGCCATGGGCATCCGGGAGGCCGTGCACGCCCACCAGACCCATATGGGCCGGCAGACCGTGGTGGACGCCGACGGCACCCCGCGGGTGGACCTGCCCGCGGAGATGATGAGCGGCGATGTGGAGATCTTCCGCGGTGACCTCGCGCGGATCATGTATGAGCGCACCAAGGACCGTGTGGAGTATGTGTTCGGCGACTCGATCGCCACGCTCGACGACACCCCCGACGGCGTCGACGTCACCTTCGAGCGGGGCGCACCCCGCCGCTTCGACCTGGTCGTCGCCGCGGACGGACTGCACTCGCACACCCGGCGTCTGGTCTTCGGCGACGAGTCCCGCCATCTGCGCTTCCTCGACCACTATGTGGCCGGCTTCGGCATCCCCAACCATCTGGGGCTGGACCGCACGGGGCGTCTGTACAGCGAGCCCGGTCGCGCGGTGGTCATCGGCAACTACGACGGCGACCCGGACCGCGCGGGCGCCCTGCTGGTCTTCCGGTCGGAGCGGCTCGCCTACGACCGCCGGGACGTCGCCGCGCAGAAGCGGATCCTCGCCGAGCGGTTCGCGGGGATGGGCTGGGAGGCGCCGGCAGTGCTGAAGGCCCTGGAGGAGGCCGACGACCTGTACTTCGACGCGATCGCCCAGATCCACGTCGACCGTCTGGCCAAGGGGCGCGTGGTGCTCCTCGGGGACGCCGGGTACGGCGCCACGATGGGCGGGATGGGCACCGGGGTCGCGATCGTCGCCGCGTATGTCCTGGCGGGCGAACTCGCCCTCGCCCACGGCGACCACCGCACCGCCCTGGCCGCGTACGAGGCGCGCATCCGGGACTTCGCCAAGGGCTGCCAGAAGATCTCCGGCAACGCGGGCCCGTTCTTCGCCCCCGCGACCGAGCGCCGGATCCGCAGCCGGGACCGGATGTACCGGCTGCTGGCCTCGCGTCCGCTCGCCGGGTTCTTCAAGCGGCTGACGGATAAGGCGGCGGCGGACATCGACCTCCCCGCGTATCCCGGGTGAGGCCGTGCACGCCCGGCGGGCGGGGCCGGGGCGGGTTGCGAGAGTCTCGCGGCACGCTCCAGGCCGGCTCTAGGCCTCGATGTCGCCGAAGTGGTCCCAGCCGCCCTTGCTGGTCCACGGCGCTCCGTCGACCGTCACCTGGGGCAGCGCGGAGGGGTTGAGCACCTCGCCGATCACCTTCCAGCGCGCGGGCAGCTTCACATCCGGCGGGAAGGTCGCCACGATCGCGTGGTCCTCGCCGCCCGTGAGCACCCACTGGATGGGGTCGACACCGACGGCCTGCCCGATGTCGTTCATCTGGGAGGGGATGTCGATGGCGCCGGAGCGGATGTCGATCCGCACCTTGCTGGCCTCCGCGATGTGCCCGAGGTCGGCGATGAGGCCGTCGCTCACGTCGCACATAGCGGTGGCGCCGAGCCCGGCGGCGGCCGGTCCCGCGTGGTACGGCGGCTCGGGGCGCCGGTGCGCCTCGACGAACGCGCGCGGCGAGCGGAAGCCGCGGGAGAGCACCGCGTGCCCGGCCGCGGACCAGCCGAGCCAGCCGGTGACGGCGACCACGTCGCCGGGCTGGGCACCGGCCCGGGTGACGGGCTCGTGATTGCGCAGATCCCCGAGCGCGGTGATCGAGATCATGATGGTGTCGCCGCGTACGACATCGCCGCCCACCACGGCCGCGCCCGCGACCTGGCACTCGTCGCGCAGTCCGTCCATCAGCTCGGTGGGCCAGGCGACGGGCAGTTCGGCGGGGACGACGAGACCGAGCAGCAGCGCGGTCGGCACGGCGCCCATCGCGGCGATGTCCGCGAGGTTCTGCGCGGCCGCCTTGCGCCCGACGTCGTACGCGGTCGACCAGTCCCGGCGGAAGTGCCGGCCCTCCAGCAGGATGTCGGTGCTCGCCACCACCCGGCGGTCGGGAGCGGCCACCACCGCGGCGTCGTCGCCGGGGCCGATCCGGACCGCCGGGGTGGTGGTGAGTCGCGCGGTGAGCTCTCTGATGAGCCCGAACTCGCCCAGCTCGCCCACGGTGCCCTTCATCGTCGTACATCCCCTTCTCTCGCCTGCCGCGCCCGGTCGCGAGCCGTCATCGTCGCCGGTACGGTCGAGTCGACCGTCAACTTGTGTCGCGGATGCTGCCCGGCACTCACGTCACAGCCTCCGTGGGGGTCTCCCCGCGGCGAGCGGCGACGCGATACCGTGGCGTCCCTTCTCCCCACATGATCCTCGTGGCCGCCCTGGAGGTTCCGTGGTACAGGCGTACATCCTGATCCAGACGGAGGTCGGCAAGGCGTCGACCGTCGCCGAGACGATCGGACAGATCCCTGGGGTCATCCAGGCCGAGGACGTGACGGGTCCCTATGACGTCATCGTGCGCGCCCAGGCCGACACCGTCGACGAGCTGGGCCGCATGGTGGTCGCGAAGGTCCAGCAAGTGGAGGGCATCACCCGCACTCTGACCTGCCCGGTGGTGCACCTGTAGCCCCCGTCTACCCTTGGCCGGTGAACTTCTTCCGCCGCCGGCCTCTCGGACTGCCCGCCCTCGCCCTGCTGATCGCCGCGGCGGGCTGTTCCTCAGGCGACGACAGCCCCTCGGCGGCGGTTCCCAGCCCGGACGCGAAGGTCACCCAGCTGTGCCGGAACCTGGACAAGGTGCTGCCGCGAAAGGTGGACGGCCTCGAGCGGAACGATCCCGAGCCCCGGTCCGCACTGACGGCGGGATGGGGAAGCCCGGCGATCATACTGCGCTGCGGTGTGGCGAGGCCCGCGGAGATGGACGACCCGGAGGCCGACGGCATGGAGGTCGACGGTGTCGGCTGGCTGCTGCAGAAGCGGAACGACGGCTCGTTCCGCTTCACCACCACGCTGCGCCGGGCTTATGTCGAGGTGAGCCTGCCCAAGGCGCGCACGGGCGACGGGGTGGCACCGCTCGTCAGCCTGGCGCCCGCCGTCAGGAAGGCGATCCCCGAGGGGATCGCCGACTGAGAGATCCCGGCGGCTGCTAGCGCAGACCGGTGGAACGGTTCAGCGCCGCCTGGATCAGGCGGTCCACCAGCTCGGGGTAGCTGATGCCGCTCGCCTGCCACATCTGCGGGTACATGGAGATCGGCGTGAAGCCGGGCATGGTGTTGATCTCGTTGATGACGAACTTTCCGTCCTCGGCGAGGAAGAAGTCCGCGCGGACCAGTCCCTCACAGGACGCGGCCTCGAACGCCTGCACGGCGAGCCGCTGGACCTCGGCGGTCTGCTCGTCGGTCAGCGGCGCGGGCACGATCCCCGGGGTCGAGTCGATGTACTTGGCCTCGAAGTCGTAGTACGCGTGCGTGTCCGGCGGCGGGATCTCGGCCGGCACCGAGGCGCGGGGGCCGTCCTCGAACTCCAGGACACCGCACTCGATCTCGCGCCCGCGGACCGCGGCCTCCACGAGGATCTTGGGGTCGTGCCGCTGGGCCTCGGCGATCGCCTCGTCGAGTCCCGCGAGGTCCTCGACCTTGGTGATGCCGATCGAGGAGCCCGCGCGCGCGGGCTTCACGAACAGCGGCCAGCCGTGCTCGCCGGCGAAGTCCACGATCTTCTTGCGGGCGGCGGCCTGGTCGCGCTCCCACTCGCGCGGGCGGATCACCACATACGGGCCGACCTCCAGCCCGAACGAGGTGAACACGCGCTTCATGTACTCCTTGTCCTGGCCGACGGCGGAGGCCAGCACGCCCGAGCCCACATAGGGCACACCCGACAGCTCCAGCAGGCCCTGAAGGGTGCCGTCCTCACCGTAGGGGCCGTGCAGCACCGGGAAGACGACGTCGACCTCGCCCAGCGCCTTGGGGACCGAACCGGGCTCGCTGTAGACGACTTCGCGGTTGGTGGGGTCGACCGGCAGGACGACGCCGCCCTCGTGCGACTCGGCGAGTTCCTCGACGCTGGGCGTACGGCGGTCGGTGATCGCCATCCGCTCGGGTTCGTCGGCGGTGAGCGCCCAACGGCCGTCCCGGGTGATGCCGATCGGCAGGACGTCGTACTTCGTCCGGTCGATGGCTCGAAGCACGGCACCGGCCGTGACCACGGAGATGCCGTGTTCGGAGCTGCGGCCGCCGCAGACGACGGCGACGCGCGGCTTGCGCGGGGGCTGTCCAGGGCTCTGGGGGAGGTTCTCGGTGCTCATATCGCGATGAGAGTACCCGGTGGTAGGGCCACGAGACAGCGTCCGCCGGGCAGGGTCGCTCAGCGTCGTTCGGGCTTCGCGCTGCGCGACATCAGCTCCTTGAGGGCGACGACCGGAGGCTTGCCCTCGTGGACGATGCCGACGACCGTCTCCGTGATGGGCATGTCGACGCCGTGCCTGCGGGCCAGATCCAGCACGGACTCACAGGACTTGACGCCCTCGGCGGTCTGCCGGGTGACCGCGATGGTCTCCTCCAGCGTCATGCCCTTGCCGAGGTTGGTGCCGAAGGTGTGGTTGCGCGACAGCGGCGAGGAGCAGGTCGCCACCAGGTCGCCGAGCCCCGCGAGCCCGGAGAAGGTCAGCGGGTCGGCGCCCATGGCGAGCCCGAGCCGGGTGGTCTCGGCGAGCCCGCGCGTGATGAGCGAGCCCTTGGCGTTGTCGCCGAGGCCCATGCCGTCCGCGATGCCGACCGCGAGGCCGATCACGTTCTTGACCGCCCCGCCGAGTTCACAGCCGACCACGTCGGTGTTGGTGTACGGCCGGAAGTACGGCGTGTGGCAGACGCCCTGGAGGCGCTGGGCGACCGCCTCGTCGGTG
This sequence comes from Streptomyces sp. NPDC093261, assembly GCF_044753645.1. Lineage (NCBI taxonomy): Bacteria > Bacillati > Actinomycetota > Actinomycetes > Kitasatosporales > Streptomycetaceae > Streptomyces > Streptomyces sp. NPDC093261. The sequence goes on along the minus strand of NZ_JBIVNO010000022.1, from coordinate 3,935 downwards.
CAGGCGACCACGGCGGCGGCCGGCATCCGGGCGGCGATCTCCCGGGCCAGATTGGGGCCGGTGACGACGGCGACGCGTTCCGGGCCGACCTTGGCGACGTCCTCGACGACCTCGCTCATCCGCATGGCGGAGCCGAGTTCGACGCCCTTCATCAGGGAGACGAGGATCGTGTGGGGCGCGAGCAGCGGGGTCCACTCGGCGAGATTTCCGCGCAGGGTCTGCGAGGGGATCGCGAGTATCGTGAAGTCGGCCTCCCGCGCGGCCTCGGCCGGGTCCGTGGTGGCCTTGAGGTTCTCGGGCAGTTCGACGCCCGGCAGGTAGTCCGGGTTCGTACGGGTGGAGTTGACTGCCTCGACGAGTTCGGCGCGGCGCGCCCACAGGGTGACCTCGCACCCGGCGTCGGCGAGCACCATGCCGAAGGCGGTTCCCCACGATCCCGTTCCGAACACGGCCGCCTTGACCGGCTTGCTCACTTGCCCTGCCCCTCCTTCTGCCGTGCCTTCTCCTGTGCGGCGGTGCGGCGGCGCTGCTGGATGCGCACCTCGCGCGGGTCGTACCGCTTCTCGGGCGCCTTCTCGCCGCGGATCACCTCGAGCTGGCGGGTGATGGCCGCCATGATGACCTCCGTCGCCTCCTTCAGGAGCTCGGGGGACATCTCCTTGTCGTAGAAGCGCGTGAGGTCCACGGGCGGGCCCGCGAGCACATGGTGGGTCTTGCGCGGGAAGAGGTTCGGCTTCTTGGCATAGGGCGGCAGCAGCTCGTTGGCTCCCCACTGGGCGATGGGGATCACCGGGCACTTGGTCTGGAGCGCGACGCGGGCGGCACCGGTCTTGCCGGTCATCGGCCAGCCGTCGGGGTCCCGGGTGAGGGTGCCCTCCGGGTAGAAGGCGACGCACTCGCCGCGCTCCACCGCGTCGATGGCGGCGCGGAAGGCGCTCAGGGCGTCCGTGGTCTCGCGGTAGACGGGGATCTGCCCGGTGCCGCGCATCGCGGCAGCGACGAATCCCTTCTTGAAAAGACCGCTCTTGGCGAGGAAACGAGGAACGCGCCCGGTGTTGTACTGGTAGTGCGCGTAGGCGAACGGGTCCACATGTGAATTGTGGTTCACCGCGGTGATAAATCCGCCTTCGGCCGGAATGTTCTCCATTCCGCGCCAGTCCCGCTTGAGCAGAACCACCAGCGGCGGTTTGCAGAGGACCGCTGCGAAGCGGTACCAGAAGCCGATTCTGCGGCGGGGCACGCGGACACCTTCCTCTAGGGACCCGGGCCTCGGGCCCGGGGCTGGGGCTGTGGGGCCGCACAAGTGTCGCCCCAGGCCGCCCGTCTGTCGAGAACACCGTACGCCCGCCCGTCTCGCGCGATGGCCGTTGCGTGGGGCTTCGCACACCTTTTCCACGCGCTGAACTCCCGGCGGCCCGTCGGCCGCCGGAAGGATCCGGGGGACAATGGACGCGCCAGGACAGGGACGGAGCGCTCGTGCAGTGGACTGTGGTCGTACCTCTGAAAGCCTTGGCGCGGGCCAAGAGCAGACTCTCGGACACCGCGGCGGACGGTCTGCGTCCGGGGCTCGCCCTCGCCTTCGCGCAGGACACGGTGGCCGCGGCGCTCTCCTGTGCCGCGGTGCGTGATGTGGTGGTCGTCACGGGCGACCCGCTCGCCGGGCGTGAGCTGGTGGCCCTGGGGGCCCGGGTCGTCGGAGACGAGCCGGCGGACGGTCTGAACGCCGCGCTCGCCCATGGGGCGGCGGTCGTACGGGGGGCCCGGCCCGGCGCCGCCGTGGCGGCGCTGAATGCCGATCTCCCGTCACTGCGCCCTGCGGAATTGGCCCGGGTCCTGGACGCGGCGGCCGAATTCCCGCGTGCTTTTCTGCCCGACGCCGCCGGAATCGGTACGACGCTGCTGGCCGCGGGTCCCGGCCGGGAATTGCTGCCCGCTTTCGGTACGGATTCCCGGGTGCGGCACCGCGCCTCGGGTGCGGTGGAAATCGCCCTCGACGCGGTGGACTCGGTACGGCAGGACGTGGACACCGGGGACGATCTGCGCGCGGCGCTGGCCCTGGGCGTGGGCCCGCGCACGGCAGCGGCGGCGGCCCGGCTGCTGATTCCGGGGCAGCCGGCGGGCTGACGCGACGCCGGGGCGGCCGGCGCGTCCCTGCGGTCCGCCTCTTCGCCCGCCCCGCGCCTTGACCCTGCCGCTCTCCCCTGCCGCCGGTCCCGCGGCCGTCCCCGTGCGCCGTACCGCCGCCCCGGGGAGCGCTGCGGGACGGTCGGTAGGCTGCGCTCATGCAGGCGACCGCGTACACCTACGACCCCGAGACCCGCACCGGCCAGGTGCTGCTCGACGACGGCACCCCCGTCCCCTTCGACGCGCCCGCGTTCGACGCGGGCGGGCTCAGGCTGCTGCGCCCGGGGCAGCGGGTGCGGATCGAGACGGAGGGCGAGGGCGAGTCCCGGCGGATCACGCTGGTGACCCTGCAGACCTTCTGAGCAGACCCCCGAGCGCACCGCGGGCCGGGCTCCCCCTGGGAGCCCGGCCCGTCGCGTGAGTGCCCGTGCGCCCCGTCTACCTGCGGGCGGTGGTCTTCTTGGCGGTGGTCTTGCGGGCCGTCGACTTCTTGGCCGGGGCCTTCTTCGCCGGCGCCTTCTTGGCCGCCGCCTTCTTCGTGGTGGTCTTCTTGGCCGTGGTCTTCTTCGCGGCCGCGGTGGTCTTCTTGGCGGTCGTCTTCTTCGCCGTGGTCTTCTTCGCAGCCGCCGTGGTCTTCTTCGCGGGAGCCGCCTTCTTGGCGGTGACCTTCTTCGCGGGAGCCGCCTTCCTGGCGGTGACCTTCTTGGCCGCGGCCTTCTTGACGGTGGCGGCGGCACCACCGGTGAGGCTGCCCTTGGGCGCCTTCTTGACGGAGACCTCGCCACCGCGCGGCAGCTTCTTGGTGCCGCTGACCAGGTCCTTAAAGCCCTGACCTGCGCGGAAGCGCGGCACGGAGGTCTTCTTGACCCGAACCCGCTCGCCCGTCTGGGGGTTGCGGGCGTACCGGGCAGGACGCTCCACCTTCTCGAACGAACCGAAACCGGTGACCGAGACCCGGTCGCCTCCGACGACCGCGCGGACGATGGCGTCCAGGACCGCGTCGACAGCATCGGCGGCCTGCTGGCGACCGCCCATCTTGTCGGCAATCGCTTCTACGAGCTGCGCCTTGTTCACGTCTTCCCCTTCGGAGACATCGCCAGAACGAAAGTGTTCAAGCTTTTTCGCACGTTAGGCAGATATATACCGCAAATCAAACACGAAACGGGCTAATCACCCTTGTGCCGCAACCGACTCGGCCGCCTCAGACTTCCCCTTCGGGGATTCGCCCCTCGTCGAGGTCGGTGATGAACCGCTTGAGACGCCTGGCGGCTTCGGCGGGATCGTGCTTGGCCGCGGCCGTAATGACCAGCAGCTTCCGGGTCAGCGCCATCCGTACGCCCTCCGGGACTTGCAGTGCGCGCACCTTGGAGTGCGCTTCCTTGAGTTGGCTCGCGACCGCCGTATAGAGCTCGAGTTGGCCGTCGCTGTCCATGCACAGATTGTGCCATCTGGGGCGAGTTGTCGCCCCCGCTGGGGGCAACTGCCGCCTCCCGAGGGCCTTCCCGGAAGCCGGGCACGGGCTGCCTCCGGACAGCGGCTACCCCCGCAATGACCTTTGTAACTGGAGGAGTTGGCGCCCGCGTAGGCGGCGCGCCGGGCCCGTCCGGGGGCGGAAACGGCTGTACCCCCAACCGTCCACGATTGGGGGTACAGACAGGCGTTGCGGTGGCCGAAACCCGCCCTTGCGGGCGGGTCCGGGGTCAGACCTGGAGGGTCCGCGGCTTGTATCCGGGACGCCTCGCCTCGTAGGCGGCGATGTCCGCCTCGTTGCGGAGGGTGAGGGAGATGTCGTCCAGGCCGTTCAGCAGCCG
>NZ_JBIVNO010000021.1:0-129892 GCF_044753645.1 Streptomyces sp. NPDC093261 | reverse complement strand
ACCGCAGCCGACTGGCCGCTGTCACCGCCCAGACTGCAATCTGAAACGAACGACGACTCACGTGGCGAAACGTGAACTCAAGACCAGATCACTAGCCACCGGGCCCCGCGGGCTCAGGCGTCCTCCGCCACCCGGACGCCCATCTCCGCCGCCAGCACAGGCGCCAGGTCCAGGAGCTGGGCATGGCTGATCACCGCGCCCGAGAGCCGGTCCACCCCGCGCGTGATGTCCAGCTCCGCCGCACGACGCAGATCCACGTCCACCAGGGTCGCCGCCGTGAGGTCCGCCCCCTTCACCACGCAGTCCACGAACTCGACCCGCTCCAGCCGGGCGCCCCCGAAGTCCGGCTCGACCAGCACGCAGCCTTCGAAGACGACGTCCTTGAGTCTCGCCCTGCGCAGATTCAGATAGTCGAGCTTCCCGCCGCGCACCAGCACCCGCTCCAGCACCGCGCCGTGCAACTGCGCCCCGCCGAGCCGGGCGTCCACCAGCTCCACGTCGCGCAGGCTCGCCTCGGCGAGATTGGTGCCCACGCCCCGGATCCCCGACAGGACGGAGTCCACCACACGGGCGTGATGCAAATGCGTCTCGTCCAGCGCGCAGCCCGTCAGCGCACAGTCCAGGAACCGGGCGCCCCCGCCCTCCTGCCCCGCGAGGTCCGCGTCCCGGAACTCCAGCCCGTCGTAGTCCCCGTCCGGCGTCAACTCGCCGTCCGTGAACGCCACCAGCTCCGGCAGCCGCACCTCCGGCCGCCGCGCCGACTTCACCACCCGATCGTTCCGCACCATGCCCTCATGCTGCACTCCGCCACTGACAATCCCTGCCACCTGCGACGACACCTCCCAAGGACACTTCCCCGACGGCTTCCAAGGCGCGCACCGGCCGAAGATGCGGGGCCTGCCGATCCATGGTCTTCTGGCGGGGTGAGCGTCACCCCGAGGGGCGAGGCGGCGGGCCTCGACGACACGGATCCCCGCCGCTGGTGGGCCTTGGTGATCATCGCGCTCGCCCAGTTGATGGTGGTTCTGGACGCGACGATCGTGAACATCGCGCTGCCGTCCGCCCAACGCTCGCTCGGCATCTCCGACGGCAACCGCCAGTGGGTGATCACCGCGTACACCCTGGCCTTCGGCGGACTGCTGCTGCTCGGCGGCCGGATCGCGGACCTGGTGGGCCGCAGACGCACCTTCATCGCCGGGCTGGCCGGCTTCGCCGTGGCGTCCGCGCTGGGCGGCGCGGCCGCGACGTCCGGCATGCTCTTCGGCGCTCGCGCGCTCCAGGGCGCCTTCGCCGCCGTGCTGGCCCCCTCGGCGCTCAGCCTGCTCACGACCACGTTCACCCGTCCCGGGGAGCGCGGCCGGGCCTTCGGCGTCTACGGCGCGCTCGCGGGCAGCGGCTCGGCGATCGGGCTCCTCGCGGGCGGGCTGCTGACCGAGTACCTGAACTGGCGCTGGTGTCTGTACGTCAACGTCCCCGTCGCGGCCCTGGCCGTCGTCGGCGGTCTCGTGCTGTTGCCCGCCGGCCCGGGCGACGGGGGCGCCCGACTGGACGTCCCCGGCGCGCTGCTGGGCTGCGGAGGACTGGTCGCGCTGGTCTACGGGTTCAGCGAGGCGGAGCCGCGGGGCTGGACGGACCCGCTGGTCCTCGCCCTCCTCGCGGCCGGCGTGGCGCTGCTCGGCGCGTTCGTGTGGTGGCAGGCCAGGGCGCCGCAGCCGCTGCTGCCCCTGCACATCGTCAGGGACCGCGACCGGGCCGGCTGCTTTCTGACGATGACCCTGGCCGTCGTCGGCCTGTTCGGGCTGTTCCTGTTCATGACCTACTACCTGCAGGTCGTCCTCGGCTATTCGCCCCTGCGGACGGGCCTCGGCTATCTGCCGCTGACGGCGGCGATCGTCGTCGGCTCCACGCAGATCTCGGCCCGGCTGCTGCCCCGGGTGGCCCCGCGCCTGCTGATCGTGCCGGGCCTGCTGCTGGCGGCGGGCGGCATGGTGATCCTCACTCGGATCACCGTGGACTCGGACTACGCGACCGCGATCCTGCCCGGACTCGTGCTCCTGGGGTTCGGCATGGGCCTGACCTTCATGCCGGTCTTCGCGACGGCCACGGCCGAGGTGGCGCCGCGCGACTCGGGGGTCGCGTCGGCGACCGTCAACACCTCCCAGCAGGTGGGCGGTTCCATCGGCACGGCGCTGCTGAACACGGTCGCGACGAGCAGTGCCACGGCGTACCTCGCCACGCATCTGCCCGGCGCCGCCCACAAGGCGCTCGTCGTCCGCGAGGGCGTGGTGCACGGCTACACCGTCGCCATCTGGTGGGGGGCGGGCATCATGCTGCTGGCCGGCCTGGTCGCGGGGCTGACGGTCAGGGCCGCGGCCCCGGCGCGCGGCACCCGGGAGGCGCCGGTGCCCAAGGATGCACGGCCCGGCTAGCCACCGCCCGTCACCCCGCCCGCTCAGCCGACGCGGGGGAAGCGGGACTGGAGGGTCCAGATCGCCGGGTTGTCCGCGAGGTCCTCGTGGAGGTCGGTGAGGTCGGCGAGGAGGTCGTGCAGGAAGTCCCGGGCCTCGCGGCGCAGTTCGGGGTGGGAGAAGGACAGCGGGGGTTCGGCCGCCGGCAGCCACTCCGCCTCGATGTCCACCCAGCCGAAGCGGCGCTCGAAGAGCAGGCGGTCGGTGGACTCGGTGAAGTCCAGCTCCGCGTGCTGGGGCCGGGCCGCGCGGCTGCCGAGTGGGTCCCGGTCGAGCAGCTCGACGATGTCGCACAGCGCCCACGCGAAGTCCAGCACGGGCACCCATCCCCAGGCTGTGGACAGCTCACGGTCCGCCTCGGTGTCGGCGAGGTAGACGTCACCGCAGAACAGGTCGTGCCGCAGGGCGTGGACGTCCGCGCGACGGTAGTCGGTCTGCGGGGGGTCGGGGAAGCGGTTGGAGAGGGCGTAGCCGATGTCGAGCACGGGTGCGATGGTGTCACGCCGCGGCCCGCTCCGCCGTCACGGGCCGCCCCGTAAGATCACGAAGGTGCCCCGGTTCATACGCCTTGTCCCCGCCGTGCTGCTGTCCGTCGCGCTCACGGCCTGCGGGGGCGGAGTGCACGGCACGCCCGGCGGCCTGGGGCTGCACGACCCGTACTTTCCGCGTGCGGGCAACGGCGGATACGACGTCACGCACTACGACCTGACCCTCGCCTACGACCCGGCGCACCGCCGGCTCACGGGCACGGCGGTCATCACGGCCCGCGCCACCGAGGACCTCTCCGCCTTCGACCTGGACCTCAAGGGGCTGGACGTCGCCGGCGTCGCCGTCGAGGGCCAGGGCGCCCACTGGAACCGCGCGGGCCAGGAGCTGACCGTGCGCCCCCGTACCGACCTCGACCGGGGCGAGACGTTCCGCACGACGGTCCGCTACTGCGGCACCCCCGAGACGATCACCGACCCGGACGGCTCGAAGGAGGGCTGGCTCCACACCGGTGACGGCGCCCTGGCGCTCGGCGAGCCGACGGGCTCGATGGCGTGGTTCCCCGGCAATGACCACCCGTCCGACAAGGCGACCTACGACATCGCGATCACCGTCCCCGAGGGGCTCCGGGCCGTTTCCAACGGCGAACCGACGCGCGAGACCACACGGGACGGCCGCACCACCTACGCCTGGCACACCTCCGAGCCGATGGCGAGTTATGTCGCCATGGTGGCGATCGGCCACTTCGCCGTCACCCGGTCCACCCTGAAGAACGGCCTGCCCGTGTATGTCGCCGTCGACCGGACGCAGACGGAGGCGAGCCGTGAGGTGACGGCGCGGATCCCGGAGGTCATGGAGTGGGAGGAGACCAACTTCGGTGCCTACCCCTTCTCCTCCGCCGGCGTGGTCATCGACCGGGAGGGCGCCGCGGGGTACGCCCTGGAGACCCAGAACCGCCCGGTCTTCCCCGGCGCGCCCGACACCGAGACCCTCGTCCACGAACTCGCCCACCAGTGGTACGGCGACTCCGTCACCCCGGAGAGCTGGCGGGACATGTGGCTCAACGAGGGGTTCGCGACCTACGCGGAGTGGCTGTGGCGCGAGGACCACGGCGGTGACACGGCCCAGCAGACCTTCGACGCGCTCTACCGGGGCGACTACTACGGCGATCCGGAGCAGAACAAGGCGATCTGGGCGTTCCCGCCCGCGAAGCCGTCGGGCGCCGCGCATGTCTCGGACAGCCCCGTCTACGAGCGGGGCGCGATGGTCCTGCACAAGATCCGGCAAACCGTAGGCGACGACGCCTTCTACGACATCATCCAGGGCTGGGCGGCCGCCCACCGCCATGGCAACGCGTCCACCGCCGCCTTCACGGCGTATGTGGAGAAGAAGGCCCCGCGCCGGGACTTCGGCCCCATCTGGCGGGACTGGCTGTACGGGGACGGGAAGCCCGAGCGTCCCTAGGACCTCTCGTCATACTCCCGCCTGCCCCGTCGGGCGACGGCGCGAGCTCGGCGACAGACCCCGGCCGCACCGGATCGCCCCTCCCGCCACCGGGGCGGCCCCGGCTCAGGAGGGCCGGAGCGCTTTGCGGAGCACGGCGCAGGTGCGGGACCTCTCGCGGTCGGAGCGGTGGGCGATGGTCTCGTAGCCGAGGGATCTCCAGAAGGCGAGGCCACGGACGTTGCCGTCGAGGACCGCGAGGCGTACGGCGGTCCGGCCCGCGGCGCGAAGGCGCTCCTCGACCAGGGAGGCGAGCCGTCGGCCGTAACCCTGCCGCTGGAAGGCCGCGTCCACCATCAGCAGGCCGATCCACGGGTCCGGGTCGGCCGGGTCGGGGTGGTGGGCGAGAATGATCGCGATCCCCACCAGGCGTCCCTGGGCACGCGCGAGAAGGACCTCCACGGCCGGGTTCGCCAACTCGTCGGCCAGTGCCGTCGCCACCTGCTCCGGGCGGATGTCGTCCGGGTCCGGGAAGTCGCCGCTGAGGGCGTGGAAGTCGCGGTGGGAGGCGTACAGGGCGGTGAGTTCGGCGAGCAGCGGGGCCGGGATGTCGTGGTCGGCGGTGAGCCGCAGGGGCTGGAGGATCACGGACGCCAACGTATCCCGCGCGGGCCGTCCGGGGCCCGGTAAGCGACCGGAGCCCTCCGGCCGCGGCGCACCGCGACCGGGGGGACTCCAGGACGGGTTTCCCGGCGTCAGACGTTGACGCCGAAGTCCTGGGCGATGCCGACCAGGCCCGAGGCATAGCCCTGGCCGACCGCGCGGAACTTCCACTCCGCGCCGTTGCGGTACAGCTCGCCGAAGACCATGGCCGTCTCCGTGGCCGCGTCCTCCGAGAGGTCGTACCGGGCGATCTCCTGGCCGCCGGCCTGGTTGACGATGCGGATGTACGCGTTGCGCACCTGGCCGAAGTTCTGCGAACGGGCCTCGGCGTCGTAGATGGAGACGGGGAAGACGACCTTGTCGATGTCGGCCGGGAGGGCCGCCAGGTTGACGTTGATCGCCTCGTCGTCGCCCGCGCCCTCGCCCGTGCGGTTGTCACCGGTGTGGACGATCGAGTTGTCCGGGGTCTGCTTGTTGTTGAAGAACACGAAGTGCTGGTCCGAGTAGACCCGGCCCTGGGTGTTGACCGCGATCGCGGACGCGTCGAGGTCGAAGTCCGTGCCGGTGGTGGTGCGGACGTCCCAGCCGAGGCCCACGGTGACGGCGGTCAGGCCCGGAGCCTCCTTGGTGAGCGAGACGTTGCCACCCTTGGACAGGCTTACAGCCATTGTTGGGAGTCCCTTCCCTCGGTGCGTGTGCGGATGAAGCTACCGCCACCCTCAGGAACGCCAAGGGGGGTCTCCATGGTTCCGGGTCTCTTTACCTTTTTTACCTGCCGTGGGAAATCCGGGTGACGCGGACCGCCCAAAACCGGGAACATGGACACCATGTCCGGTCCCCACGTCATCCGCGGCTCCGTCTCCCTTCCGGAGGCCGAGCTTATGTGGCGTTTCTCGCGCTCCTCCGGGCCCGGGGGACAGCATGTCAACACCAGCGACACCCAGGTGGAGTTGCGGTTCGACCTCGCGCGGACCGAGGCGCTGCCGCAGGTGTGGAAGGAGCGGGCCCTGCGGCGGCTGGCGGGGCGGCTCGTCGACGGCGTCGTCACCGTCCGCGCCTCCGAGCACCGTTCGCAGTGGCGCAACCGTGAGGCCGCCGCCGTACGCCTCGCCTCTCTGCTCGCGGAGGCGACGGCTCCGCCGCCGAAGCCGCGCAAGCCGACCCGGATCCCCCGCGGCATCAACGAACGCCGGCTGCGGGAGAAGAAGCGGCGCGGCGAGACCAAGCGGGACCGCACGGGCCGCGACTGGGCCTGACGCGCGGGCGGCGAGGGGCCTGACGCACGGGCCGCGACTGGGCCTGACGCGCGGGCGGCGAGGGGCCTGACGCACCGGCCGGGACCGGTCCCGGCGGCCCCGCCTAACCCAGGTGGCGGTACCGCCCCCGGAAGTACAGCAGCGGTCCGCCCTCCGTGCTCGGTACCCGGGCCGTGAGCACCCGGCCGATGACCAGGGTGTGGTCGCCGGCCTGCACGCGCTGCTCCGTGCGGCACTCCAGGGTCGCCAGGGCGCCGCCGACCAGTGGCGCGCCCGAGGCCTCCCCTCGGACGTAGGCGATGTCCTCGAACAGGAGCCGGTCGCTGATGCGGCCCTTCATCGCGAAGCGGCCCGCGATGTGCCGCTGGCTCTCGGTGAGCACGGAGACGGCCCACAGTGGCTGCTCGGCGAGCAGGTCGTCCATGCGGGCGCCCTCGCGCAGGCTGACCAGGACCAGGGGCGGGTCCAGCGACACCGACATGAACGCGCTGGCCGTCATGCCCACGTCCTCGCCGCTCGGCCCCTCCGGGTCCAGCGCGGGCTCGTGCGCGGTCACCAGGACCACGCCCGCGGCCAGCCGGGACATGGCGGCGCGGAACTCGTCGTTGCTCACCCCCTCAGCATGCCCGGAGGCGGGCGGGACGGCGGTCAGCGGCGGGGCGGGCGGAGTGTTCAGCACACGGGAACGCTAGTAGGCGCCCCCCGGCGGCCACATCGGACCCGGGTCCCAGCCGGGACCTAGGTCCGGCGGCCGAGGCCGCGGGCGGCCGGGCGGCCGTTTTCGGAGTCCAACTGGGGCCCGGCCGCGCTCAGTTGGCCCGTATGATCACAGTGTCCGCACGTGGTGACGAATTGTGTTCGCGGAATGCGTCGAAAAAACGCGGAATCCCCACTCAATTGTTCATGTTTTTCTGTGACTTGAGTCACAGGTGCCGTATTTTGTTGACCCTGTGTACCTAGTGAGGAGCGCGCTGTGATTCAGTGGCGGGGACGCTGCACGACGCTACACCCGGCGTACTCCGAGTAGCGCACCGAGGAAAACCGAGAGAACCGTAGAACGCCGAAGCATCCCTGGAGTTGCTGCGAGACCTCGAGGGGAGGGGGAATGGACACCGACTCGGAGCCGTACGTCCGCCTGGCCACCCTGCGGCAGCTGCACCAGGTGATGGCGGACATGAACACCGCCCGGAGCCTCGCGGACACGCTGCAGACCGTCGCCGACGGCATCGTCACCGGCCTCGGCTACGAGCTGGCGGCCGTCAACCTCGTACGCCCGGACGGCGACCTCGTCGTCGCCGCGCTCGCCGGGAACTCCGCGGCCGAGGCGCTGATCACCGGCCGTGTCGGCTCCCGCGCCTCCTGGGAGCGCCGGCTGTCCATGGGCGAGGCCTGGGGCGACCTGAGGTTCATATCGCACACCGAGGGCTGGGTCCTCGACGAGGACGACGTCCCGCAGTGGTACACCGACGGCCCCGAGCCCCGCTTCGAGGACGAGTGGCACCCCTCCGACCGCCTCTTCGCGCCGATGTACACACCGGGCGTCCAGGGCGGACCCGGCGAGCTGATCGGCGTCATCTCCGTGGACCGCCCGCGCAACGGGCGGCGGCCCGGCGCCTGGGGGCGCGAGGCGCTCCAGATGTACGCCTTCCAGGCCGCCATAGCCATCAGCAACGCCCGGCTGAGGGCCAATATGCAGCGGGCCCTGGTCCGCCTGGAGCGGGAGCAGCAGGCCCTGCGCGCCAGCGAGGAGTCCTTCCGGCAGGCCTTCGAGTACGCCCCCTCGGGCATGGCCATCGCCGAGATGGGCGGCGACCAGCACGGGCGGATCCTGCGCACCAACGACGCCCTGTGCCGGCTGCTCGGGCGGCCCGCCTCCGCCATGCGCCGCTACTCGTTCTCCGACCTCGTCCACCCCGAGGACATCGGCACCCTCCTGCGCACCTCCGCCGAGGGCGGCCGGGCCGAGCTGCGGCTCGGGCGTCGGGACGGCACCTACGTATGGGTGTCCCTGCGCAACTCCGTCGTCGCGGACGCCGCCGACGGGCCCCGCTTCCTGCTCACCCACGTCGAGGACATCGAGGAGCGCAAGCGCCGCGAGCTGCAGCTCGCGCACCGCGCCTCCCACGACTCGCTCACCGGTCTGCCCAACTCGGCCGAGCTGCGTTCCCGGCTGTCGGCCCGGCTGTGCCAGCGGCCGCAGTCCCTGCCGCCGGGCGCGGCCGAGTCCCTGGACGCAGCGTACGGCGCCTACGAGACCGAGCACCCGGCAGCGTACGAGGGGAGCGGGCACGCCTTCGACTTCCACACCGGCCCGGGGCCGCTCGACGCCTTCGACCACCATGTGCACACCGTCGCACCGGACGGGGACGCCGACGACGGCACCAAGGGGCTCGCGGTGCTCTTCTGCGACCTCGACGGATTCAAGTCGATCAACGACCGCTTCGGGCACAACGCGGGGGACGCCGTCCTCATCGAGGTCGCCCGGCGGCTCAGCCGCGGTGTGCGCGACGGGGACACGGTGGCCCGGCTCGGCGGCGACGAGTTCGTCGTCCTCGCGGACGGGCTCGGCAAGGCAGACGCCCAGGACCTCGCCGTACGGCTGCGCAACGAGATCATCCAGCCGATCCGGGTGGACGGCCGCGCCATGCGGGTCGGCGCCAGCTTCGGCATCGGCTGGGCCCACTGCGGCATGACGGCGGACGAAGTGTTGAAATCCGCTGACGAGCGGATGTACGTGGAGAAACGATCTCGTCCCAAACAGCATCGACGCGCGGGATAAACCCCAGCTCAGTGCAGGGGTGATGGGAAGAACAGCCGTGCGGGGCCCGCGGAGCGGGTAGGCTCGCCATTCAGCCACACACGCATCTGGACCCGCACCTGTTGAGGAGACCTAGGGATGACGCCCGGCAACAACGGCGCGAGCACGCCCGAGGACGACGACCCGTTCGGCTACCTCTACGCCGACGGTCAGGCCAATGGCGCCCAGCCGCCCACCGGCGGCTACGGCTACCCGGGATCCGTCAGCAGAGTCCGCACGGTCGGCGAGCGCCAGTACGGCCAGCCACAGGCCCCCACGGCCGCCTACGGGCAGGTTCCCCAGCAGCAGGGCTACGGCCAGCCGAACGCGCACTACGCCGCGCCCGAGACCCAGCCGGGCGGCGCCCCCACGACCCGGCAGGCGCCGGCGGGCGCGGGCGGCGGAGGCCGGGGCCGGGGGCCCAACACCAAGGGCCTGCTGATCGGCGCGATCGCGGTGGTCGCCGCGGTCGTCATCGGCATCGGGGTCGCCATGATGGGCAGCGACGAGAACGGCAAGAAGGACACGGCGGGCGGTGCGTCGGGCGGCCCGACCACCTCGCAGAGCGCCTCCCCGAGCGCGTCGGCGTCTGCCTCCGCGGCCGCCGGTGAACTCCCGAAGATCGACGCCAAGGCCCTGCGGCTGGAAGGCGGGACGACGACCGCCTCCGACGTGAAGGGCGCCAAGGCGGACGGCGGGGTCTACGTGGCCGGCTTCAACGCCGTCGGCGCGGCCGTGACATGGAGCGTGGACGTCCCCGCGGACGGCAAGTACACCCTGCACACCGGCTACGGCGTGCCGGGCGTCGACGCCACCGCGACCCTCACGATCAACGGCATGCCCCAGACCACTCCCCTGAAGCTGAAGAACTGGGCCAACGCGCCCCAGGGCGACTGGGAGAAGGGCTGGACCAAGACGTACAACTACATCCAGCTCAACAAGGGCACCAACACGATCCGGATCTCCTGCGAGCAGGGGAACCAGTGCAACGCCAACCTCGACCAGCTCTGGCTGACGAACGGCTGGTCGAACTAGCCGGTGTCACGCCGCCGTCGCCTCGCCGGTGACGGCCACCCGGTCCAGCAGCTCCTCGTAGGCGTGGCGGTCGAAGTCGCCCGCCACGGGGGCCAGCACGGTCGCCGCGGACAGGGCCACCGCCCGGGCCAGACGGGCCGGCCAGGGCAGGTGCTCGACCAGGCCCGACAGCAGGCCCGCGACCGCCGAGTCGCCGGCGCCCGTCGGATTGCCCGGGAACCGGCGCGGCGGCACGGCCCGCCAGCGGCCCTCCGCGTTCACGGCGAGCAGGCCCTCCGCGCCCAGCGAGGCGACCACCGTGTGCGCCCCCCGCCTGCGGGCGTCCCGGGTGGCCTGCAACGGCTCGTGCGACCCGGTGAGTTCGGCCAGCTCGTCGGCGTTCGGCTTGACGATGTCCGGGCGGGCGGCCACCCCCCGGCGCAGCGGCTCGCCGCTCGTGTCGAGCAGGACGGGCACCCCCATCGCCCGTGCGGTGCGCACGAGTTGGGCGTACGCCCCCACCGGCACCCCCGGGGGCAGGCTGCCGCACAGGGCCACCGCCGTCGCGGAGCGCACCAGGTCCGTGTAGGCGTCCAGGAAGGCGGACCACTCCTGCGGCGCTATCAGCGGGCCCGGCTCGTTGAGCTGGGTTGTGTCGCCGGTCGTCTCGTCGACCACCGCGACGGTGCGGCGGGTGGCACCCGCCACCGGGATGAGCGCGTCCACGATTTTGGGCGTCCGCGTGAGCTGGTCCTTGAGCGAGTGGCCCGTCGCGCCGCCCGCGAAGCCCGTGGCCGTCACCTCATGGCCGAGCGCGGCGAGCACCCGGGCCGCGTTCAGCCCCTTGCCCCCGGGCCGTTCGGTCACCTCGGTCACCCGGTGCGAGGTGTGCGGCCTCAGCGCCCGTACGCGGTAGGTGATGTCGAGAGCGGTGTTCAGCGTGACCGTCAGGATCACCTGGGGGACCTCCCTCGAATGTCGTGACGGCGGGTCCGGAGGTTCCGTACGTCGGTTCCCCGTGTGCGGAATCCCAGGATGCGCCCGCCGTCGGCGGTGTGCGGAGGCTCGATCATGCCAAATGAGTCGGCGGTCGGCCCAGTCCCCGGGGCGACCGCCGTGCACCAACAAACGGATGAATCATCCCAGTTGGGGATCGACCACCCATGCGCCGCGGCGCATCACCCCCTTGAGGGCGAACTCCTCGTCCAGCAGCACCAGGTCGGCGTCCTTGCCGGGTTCCAGGGAGCCCACCCGGTCGTAGACGCCCAGCAGCCTGGCCGGATTGGCCGAGATGGCCGCGACGACGTCCTGCACCGGCAGCCGGTCGACGGTGACCGCCCGACGGAAGGCGCGGTCCAGGGTGAGCGTGGAGCCCGCGATCGAGCCGCCCTGCACCAGGCGTGCCACCCCGTCGGCCACCTCCACCTCCAGCGGGCCGAGCATGTACCGCCCGTCGCCGGTGCCCGCCGCGTCCATCGCGTCCGTGATGAACGCGACCCGCGCGGCCCCCGCGTGATGGAACGCCAGCCGGAGCGATGCCGGGTGCAGATGGGTGCCGTCGTCGATGAGCTCGACCGTGATCCGCTCGTCCTCCAGGAGCGCGGCGATGGGCCCGGGGGCGCGGTGGCCGAGCGGCGGCATGGCGTTGAACAGGTGCGTGGCGACGGTGGCGCCGGCGTCGATCGCCTCCACCGTCTGGTCGTAGGTCGCGTCCGTGTGCCCGATCGCCGCGATCACGCCGTGCTCCGCGAGCAGGCGCACGGAGTCGAGGCCGCCAGGCAGTTCGGTGGCCAGCGTGACCATCTTCGCGTGGCCGCGTGCGGCGTCGATCAGCTTGCGGACCTCCGTCGGTTCCGGGTCGCGCAGCAGTTTCTCGGAGTGCGCGCCCTTGCGGCACGGCGAGATGAACGGCCCCTCGAAGTGGATCCCGGCGAGGTCTCCCTGTTCCGCCAGTTCGGACAGCAGTCCGGCCTGCCGGACGAGGACGTCCATGTCGTCGGTGACGGTCGAGGCGACGAGGGTGGTGGTGCCGTGCAGCCGGTGGGTGCGGACGGCCGTGAGGATCTCGTCGGCCGTGCCGGAGAAGGACGCCCCGCCGCCGCCGTGGTTGTGCAGGTCGACGAAGCCCGGGACCAGCCAGTGGCCCCGTACGTCGACGGTCTCCGCGTCCGCAGGAGGGGTGTCGGTGATCCGCGTGCCCTCCACGACGACACGGCCGTCGTCCACGATCCCGGTGGGCAGCACCACCCGGGCACCGGCGAGAACCTTGCTGGGGGCCATCAGGCGGTTACCTCCGAACGGTCGGTGGTTTCGAGGAGATCCCAGGCGAGGAGTCCCGCGCCCAGGCATCCGGCGGTGTCGCCGAGGGCCGCGGGGACGACCGACGGCGGCTTCTGGAAGGTGAGCCGTCGCCGGACGGCGTCCCGCAGGGGTGTGAAGAGGGTGTCCCCCGCCTCGGCGAGCCCCCCGCCGATGATGATCGTGCGCGGGTCCAACAGGGTGAGGGCGGTGACCAGGCCGTCGGCGAGCGCGTCCACGGCCTCCTGCCAGATCCGGACGGCGTTCGGGTCCCCGGACGTGACGGCCCGCGCGCAGCCGGCCGCGTCGGCCTCCGGATCCCCGGACGCCTCGGCCCAGGCCGCGCTCACGGCCGCCGCGGACGCGTAGCGCTCCAGGCAGCCGGCCTGGCCGCAGGGGCAGGGGGTCCCGCCGGGTCGTACGACGACATGGCCGATCTCGCCCGCGAAGCCGTGCGCGCCGGCCTCCACCCGGCCGTCGATCCCGATGGCGCCCGCGATGCCGGTGCCGAGCGGGACGAACAGAAAGCGGTCGGCGCCCCTGCCCGCGCCGATGCGGCCCTCGGCGAGTCCGCCGGTGCGCACATCGTGCCCGAGGGCGACGGGCGCGCCGGCCAGGCGGCGGCTGAGCAGATCGCGCAGGGGCACGTCCCGCCAGCCCAGGTTGGCCGAGTAGGCGGCGACGCCGCGATCGGCGTCCACGATGCCGGGTACCGCGACGCCCGCCGCCGCCGCGGGTTCCCCGAGGTGCCGCTCGCCGTGGGCGCGCAGCTCGGCGGCGAAACCGAGGATCGACTCGACCACGGCCTCGGGCCCGCGTTCGCGGCCGGTGGCCCGGCGTGCCCGGTGCAGCAGCTCGCCTCCCGCGCCGACCAGGGCGGCCTTCATCCCGGTGCCGCCCACATCGAGGGCGATGACATGTCTCACGGAGACAGTGTGGGCCCTGGACCCGAAGAGGTCTAGTCCACTCGCGTGGTGTAGACCTTATGCAGTTGATATTCCGAATGGCGAGACAGCAGGGTTGGGCAAGAGCGGTGCAGGGGCGCGGGGCGCGAAGGACGACGTGGCACAAGGGTCTGATCGCGGGGGTGTCCGTACTGGGCATGACAGCGACGCTGGCGGGCTGCGGGGGCTCGTCCGGCTCGGGGGACGTGACGCTGCGGCTGGTGGCCGCGGACTACGGCGACTCCTCGGCCAACAGCTCCAAGAAGTACTGGGACGACCTGGTCCGGGGCTTCGAGGCGGGGCACTCCGGGATCAAGGTCGAGGTCAGCGTCTACTCCTGGAACGACGTGGACCGCAAGGTCAAGGAGATGGTGGCCGCGGGCCACGCGCCCGACATGGCGCAGATCGGGGCGTACGCGGACTACGCGGCGGCGGGGCGGCTGTACCGGGCCGACGAGGTGCTCTCGATCCCCGTCCAGGCGGACTTCGCCTCGGAGCTGAGCGATGCGGGAAAGGTCAACCGCACCCAGTACGGCATGCCGTTCGCGGCGTCCACGCGGCTGCTCTTCTACAACAGGACGCTGTTCGCCCAGGCCGGGATCCAGCCGCCCACGAGCTGGCACGACCTGGCGGCGGACGCCGAGGCGCTCAAGGCCAAGGGAGTGAAGTTCCCCTACGCGCTGCCGCTCGGCCCGGAGGAGGCGCAGGCCGAGACGATGCAGTGGCTGCTCAGCGGCGGCGACGGCTATCTGGACGGTTTCGGCTCCTACGACATCGACTCCGCGCAGAACGTGGGCACCTTCACCTGGCTGAAGGACGAGCTGGTCGGCAAGGGGCTGACGGGCCCGGTGCCGCCGGGCCGGCTCAACCGCGCCGACGCCTTCTCCGCCTTCACCCGCGGTGAGGTCGGCATGCTCAACGGCCACCCCTCCCTGATGAAGATGGCGCGGGCCAAGGGCGTGGACTTCGGCATGGTGCCGATGCCGGGCGTCGGCGGCCGGGCGAAGTCCACGATGGGCGTGGCGGACTGGATGACGGCCTTCAAGCAGAACGGCCACCAGGACCAGATCCGCGCGTTCCTCGATTACGTGTACGACGAGAAGAACGTGATCGACTTCTCGCGCGAGTACGACCTGCTGCCGGTCACCAACTCGGCGCAGGAGACGATGGCGGCGTCCTCGCGGGACGCGGACCTGGAGCCCTTCCTCCAGCAGCTGCCCAGCGCGGAGCTGTACCCGGTCGGCAAGACGTCCTGGGCGGGGGTCAGCGCGGACATCAAGAAGGAGATCGGCGAGGCCGTCGCCCCGGACGGCAGCCCGTCGGCCGTCCTCGGCCGGCTCCAGCGGGCGGCGGTGGCGGCGGACAGCGCCACCGGCTGAACCGTCCGCTCTGTCGGTCCCCGGGGCTACCGTTCCCTCATGGAAGAGCTGAATCCCCGAGAAAAGGCCGTCCTCGCCCTGGAGGGGCGCAGCTTCTCCGGGCCGGGGGCCAAGGAGCGGGCCATCCGGGAGCAGCTGGGCCTCGCGCCCGTGCGGTACTACCAGCTGCTCAACGCCCTCCTCGACGACCCGAGGGCCCTCGCCCACGCGCCGGTCACCGTCAACCGCCTGCGCCGCATCCGTGACTCCCGCCGCGCCGAGCGCTGACTACCCGGCGCTGGCCGTTGCCGGCGCCGACCGTTGCCGGCGCCGACCGTTGCCGGCGCCGACCGTTGCCGGCGCTGGCCGTTGCCGGCGCCGACCGTACCCGGCGCTGACCGCGCCGGGGCCGGGCGCCGCGCGCCGGTGCGCGTGCCGGAGTCAGGAGTGCGGCCGGTCCCGCGCGGATAGGGTCGTTGCATGGGCAGCCATACGGACTCCTTGCCGACACCCGCCACCCCGGCCGGGCGTGACGGTCTCGACGCCATCCTCGCCCGGCCCGAGCGGGCCGTCCTCGCCTTCGACTTCGACGGGACGCTCGCCCCGATCGTCCCCGATCCCGACCAGGCCCGCGCCCACCCGGACGCGGTCCCCGCCCTCGCGGTGCTCGCCCCGAAGGTCGCCTCCGTCGCGGTGGTCACCGGCCGCCCGGCCGGCGTCGCCGTCCGCCACGGCGGCTTCGCGGGCGTATCCGGACTCGACCACCTCGTCGTCCTCGGCCACTACGGCGCCGAACGCTGGGACGCCCGCACCGGCACCGTCAACGCCCCCGCCCCGCACCCGGGCGTCGCCGCCGTCCGCGCCGAACTCCCCGGCTTCCTGGACGAGATCGGTGCCTGGCGCGGCACCTGGATCGAGGAGAAGGGGCGCGCAGTCGCCGTGCACACCCGCCGGGCCGACGACCCGCAGGCCGCCTTCGAGGCCCTGCGCGAACCCCTCACCGACCTCGCCACCCGCCACGGCCTGATCGTCGAGCCCGGCCGTCTGGTCCTGGAGCTGCGCCCCCCGGGCATGGACAAGGGAGTGGCCCTGTCGGAGTACGTCCGCGAGGTCGGCGCCGGAGCGGTCATGTACGTGGGGGACGACCTCGGTGACCTCCCGGCCTTCGCCGCCGTCGACAAACTCCGCTCCGACGGCGTACCCGGCCTGCTCGTGTGCAGCGGCAGCGAGGAGGTCACCGAACTGGCCGAGCGGGCGGACCTCGTGGTCGACGGCCCGGAAGGCGTCGTACGACTGATGTCCGCTCTCGGGGCCCATATGACGGACCGCCCCTGAGGGCCCTCGTCACACCGGTTGCCGGACCGCCCCCGCCGAGGGGCGGTCCTCAGCCGTCCGGTGCGGGCGGTCCTCAGCCCTCCAGCGCGGCGAGCTGATCCAGGAACCAGCGGGCCGGAGGCAGTGCCGTGGCCTGGGCGGACAGTCGCTTGGTGCGCTCGCCGCGTTCCGCCGGACCCATCGACAGCGCCTCGTGCAGCGCCTGTGCCGTGCCCACGATGTCGTACGGGTTCACGGTCACCGCGTCCTCGCCCAGCTCCTCGTACGCCCCCGCCTCCCGTGAGAGCACCAGCGCGCAGCCCTCGTCGGAGACCACCGGGACCTCCTTGGCGACCAGGTTCATGCCGTCCCGGATGGGGTTCACCAGGGCCACGTCCGCCAGCCGGTAGGCGGCGAGCGACCGGGCGAAGTCGTCCTTGACGTGCAGTTCCACCGGGGTCCACCCGGGGGTCCCGAAACGCGAGTTGATCTCCGTCGCCACCCGCTGGACCTCTGCGGTGTAGTCGCGGTAGACGGCCAGGTCCTGCCGGGACGGGTAGGCGAAGGCCACATGGACGACCCGTTCACGCCACTCCGGACGAGACCGCAGCAGTTCCTCGTACGCCAGCAGCCCGCGCACGATGTTCTTCGACAGCTCCGTGCGGTCCACGCGCACGATCGACTTGCGGGGCCGGCCGTCGGGGGCCGTGCCGATCTGCGCCCGCAGGGTCCGCATCCGCTCGTCCACATCCGGCCGGTGCGCCCGCTCGCGCAGGAACTCGGCGTCGGCGCCCAGCCCGTGGACGCCGATGCGTGTGCCCGAGAGGGTGTCCGGGCCGAGGACCGCGCGGCAGCAGTCCGTGAACGCGTCCGCCCATCGCTGGGTGAGGAACGCCGCCCGGTCCGCGCCCAGGATCCCGCCGAGCACCTGAGCGGCGATGTCGTCGGGCAGCAGGCGGAAGTACTCCGGGGGCGCCCACGGCGTGTGAGAGAAGTGGCCGATCCGCAGATCGGGCCGCAGCCCGCGGAGCATCCGGGGGGTCAGGGTGAGGTGGTAGTCCTGGACCAGGACCGCCGCGCCCTCGGCCGCCTCCTCGGCCAGCGCCTCGGCGAAGGCCCGGTTGTATCGCTCGTACGCCGCCCACTGCCGCCGGAACTCCGCGTCGAAGACCGGCTCCAGCGGTGTCTGGTACAGCATGTGGTGCACAAACCACAGGACCGAGTTCGCGATGCCGTTGTACGCGTCGGCGTGCACCCGCGCGTCGATGTCGAGCATCCGTACGCGCTGGCCGCCGGTGTCGGCCGGGTCGAGCCTGCCGCCCGTGCGCCGTACCGCCTCCCGGTCGCTGTCGTTCAGCGCCGAGCAGACCCACACCGCGTCGGTGTCGGGGCCGATCGCCGACAGGCCGGAGACCAGTCCGCCCCCGCCGCGCTTGGCGGTGAGCTGACCTGTCTCGTCCAGCGCGTATGAGACCGGACCGCGGTTGGACGCCACCAGAACGGAAGCCGCATTCGAAGCCATGCCACGAAACCTAGCCCGAGGGGAAAACGCTCAAACGTTCCCTTCGGCCGTCTGCGGAGCCGTATACAACGGGGGCGTCGGGGGCCCGGTCCTCCGGGCCCGGCCTCAGGCCGCCCACCGGTTCGCGTACTCCGCGATCTCCGCCATCGGCGGCCGTTCCGCCGTGTCCACCGAGTACGTCCGTGGCTCGAACCCGCCCTCGACACGTTCGAACTGGGTGAGGGCGGGGCGGACCAGATGGCCGCGGGCCAGCCGCAGCTGCGCGGTGCGGTAGATCGCCGCGGCCATGCGGCCCAGCGCCTGGCCGTCCTGGTGGCGGTGCAGCCGCACCCCGACGTCGACCTGGGCCAGGGCGTCCAGGCCCACCAGATGCAGGGCGTCGACCAGCATCCCCAGCTCCACTCCGTACCCGACCGGGAACGGGAGGCGTTCCAGCAGGGAGCGGCGGGCGGCGTACTCGCCGCCGAGCGGCTGGACGAAACCGGCCAGCTGCGGCCAGTGCATATTGAGCAGCGGCCGCGCCATCAGCTCGGTGACACGGCCGCCCTGGCCCGCCGCCGTGCCGGTCTCACCGGGCAGGGCCAGCGGCCGGTCGTACATCGCCTTCACGAGGTCCACGTCCGGGTCCGTGAGCAGCGGGCCCACGATCCCGGAGACGAAGTCCGAGGAGAACTCCCTCAGGTCGGCGTCGACGAAGCAGATGATGTCCCCGTGGGTGACCAGCAGGGAGCGCCACAGCACCTCCCCCTTGCCGGGCACGGCCGGGACGCGCGGCAGGATGGCGTCGCGGTGCACCACCGTCGCCCCGGCCGCCGCGGCGACCTCGGAGGTGCGGTCGGTGGAGCCCGAGTCGACGACGACGATCTCGTCGACGAGCGGTACCTGCCGCATCAGGTCGTGGCGGATGACGGCGACGATCTCGCCGACCGTCTCCTCCTCGTCGAGCGCGGGCAGCACGACACTGACCGACGAACCCGAGGCGCGTTTGGCGGCCAGGATCTGGTGGAGTGGGCGATCGGTCACGGACCAGGAGCGGGTGCTCAGCCAGCGCTCGACTTCTTCCAGCACAGCCTGCGACTCCTTCCATGGAGTGATCCATCTCGCGGTTCGGACGACTATCTCAAGTGTCCTGGCCTTCGGTTACAGTCTTGAACAACGCCGGTGACCATCGCATGTCGTGGGTCGCCGCCGCTCGTAGCAGTGAAACAACCGCATACAGCTCATCCAGAGGGGCAGAGGGACACGGCCCGATGAAGCCCCGGCAACCCTCCAGCCGGTTCTCGTAGATCAGTGCGATCGTCTTCGCGAGGCTCCCGGCTAGGGAAGGTGCCAAATCCGTCTCACGGCGAGATGCGTCGTGAGGAAGATGAGGAGAAAGGGCCTCGCCTGACATGGCTGTGCAGACAGTTGTAAGCAGCACCGACTCCGTGAACCTCGGACCCGCCGCGGCCCTGTCCTGCCGGGAGTGCGGCCATCGGGTGCCCCTCGGCCCGGTCTTCGCATGCGAGGAGTGTTTCGGCCCGCTGGAGATCGCGTACGACTTCTCGGGCTACGACACCGAGGAACTGCGGAAGCGGATCGAGGCGGGCCCCGCGAACATCTGGCGCTATGCGCCGCTGCTGCCGGTCCCGGCGGACGTCGCCGACAAGCCGAACCTGAACCCCGGCTGGACCAAGCTGGTCAAGGCCGACAACCTGGCGCGCGAGCTGGGCGTGACCGGCGGGTTGTATGTGAAGGACGACTCCGGCAACCCGACCCACTCCTTCAAGGACCGCGTGGTCGCCCAGGCGCTGGAGGCGGCGCGCGTCTTCGGCTTCACCACCCTTTCCTGCTCCTCCACCGGCAACCTGGCGGGGGCTGTGGGCGCCGCGGCGGCCAGGGCCGGCTTCCGCTCCTGCGTCTTCATCCCGCACGACCTGGAGCAGGGCAAGGTCGTCATGGCCGCGATCTACGGCGGCGAGCTGGTCGGCATCGAGGGCAACTACGACGATGTGAACCGCTTCTGCTCGGAGCTGATCGGCGACCCGGCCGGCGAGGGCTGGGGCTTCGTCAACGTCAACCTGCGTCCCTACTACGCGGAGGGGTCCAAGACCCTGGCGTACGAGATCGCCGAGCAGCTGGGCTGGCGGCTGCCGGACCAGATCGTGGTCCCGATCGCCTCCGGATCCCAGCTCACGAAGATCGACAAAGGGCTTCAGGAGCTGATCAAGCTGGAGCTGGTCGAGGACCGGCCGTACCGGATCTTCGGGGCGCAGGCCGAGGGCTGCTCGCCGGTGTCGACCGCGTTCAAGGCGGGCCACGACGTCGTACGGCCGCAGAAGCCGGACACCATCGCCAAGTCGCTGGCGATCGGCAACCCGGCGGACGGCCCCTATGTCCTCGACATCGCGCGCCGCACCGGCGGGGCCGTGGAGGATGTGACGGACGCGCAGATCGTGGACGCCATCAGGCTGCTCGCCCGCACCGAGGGCATCTTCGCGGAGACGGCGGGCGGTGTGACGGTGGGCGTGACCCGCAAGCTGGTCGAGAGCGGTGCGCTCGACCCGACGAAGACGACCGTCGTCCTCAACACCGGCGACGGCCTCAAGACCCTGGACGCGGTGGCGGGCACCGGCCTCACCGCGACGATCCGTCCGACCCTGGACTCCTTCCGAGAGGCTGGCCTCGCATGAGCGTGACCGTTCGCATCCCCACCATCCTGCGCACCTACACCGGAGGCCGGGCCGAGGTCGCGGCCGAGGGCGGGACCCTCGCCGAGGTCATCGCCGACCTGGAGAAGAACCACACCGGCATCGCCGCCCGTGTCCTGGACGACCAGGGCAAGCTGCGCCGCTTCGTCAACGTGTACGTCAACGACGACGACGTCCGCTTCGAGCAGGGCCTCGAGACGGCGACCCCGGACGGCGCGGGCGTCTCCATCATCCCGGCGGTGGCGGGAGGCTGACGGCAGGTCATCCCCACGCGATCGTTACCCTCGGTAGGGCCGAACACCGAGAGTTCATCGAATTGCCCCCTCCGCGAGAGAAGCGGAGGGGGCAATTCTGCATGGTTGAGCGCGGTACAGTTGGGGAACCCGCTCCCGGTTTCCCGGTCGCACAACCGGAGTCCCTGCCGCCCGCCCGACAAGAAGCAGCCAAAGTGGGCAGGGGTTTTGCGCCATCCATTCCTTTTGTCGGGCCCGACTTGCCCTGAATTCGGGTGAATTCTTCGTACATTCCCGACCGGTCATGCCCGGAATTCTCGTCCGATTGACCTGTTGCACAGGGCAGTTGGACAGATACATTCAGCCGCGGTCGACGCGTTCCGGCGCACGCCCCCAACCGTTGGGGGGTGAGGTCTGACCCGGATCCGCGAAGTGTGGATCTGTGCAAGGGCCAGTAATAGGGGAGTTAGGCATGGCTCAGGGCACCGTCAAGTGGTTCAACGCGGAGAAGGGGTACGGCTTCATCGCGGTCGACGGTGGTGCGGATGTATTCGTCCACTACAGCGCGATTCAGATGGACGGCTACCGCACCCTGGAAGAGGGTCAGCGGGTCGAGTTCGAGATCTCGCAGGGTCAGAAGGGGCCGCAGGCGGACATGGTCCGTCTGGCCGGCTGAGATTGCGCGCCGACGACTGAACTGTTCGACGTGTCGAGGGGCTCGTATCCCGTAGGGGTGCGAGCCCCTCGGTCTGTCCGGGGCCGGTGGGACGGGTGCGGCGGGGCGTGTGGGGAGCGCGGGGCGCTGGGGGCGCTGGGGGTGCGCGGGGCGCTGGGGGCGCGCGGGCGAGGGTGTGTGTGCGCCGCCCGGCGGGCTCGCTTCGGGGGTGCGCGCCGTGTCCATCCGTCACCCGGCGCCACCCCCGACGGGCGCGCTTCGGGGGTGCGCCCGGTGTCCATCCCCCACCCGCCGCCACCCCCGACGGGCCCGCTTTGCGGGCAGCGCCTTGCACTCGACCGGGGCGAGTGCTAATCATTGGCGTTAGCACTCTGAAGGTGAGAGTGACAAAGAAGGACCGGGTCGGTGAGGCCGCGGGCCGGGTGGGGCAAGGAACCTCCGGCCGGGGCCGTCCGTCGCGGGCGCGGGCGCGGTCCGAAGTAATCACCCCCAGTCCTGGGAGGACCACTTCACATGGCCAAGATCATCGCGTTCGACGAGGAGGCACGGCGCGGCCTCGAGCGCGGCATGAACCAGCTCGCGGACGCCGTCAAGGTGACCCTCGGCCCCAAGGGCCGCAACGTCGTCCTCGAGAAGAAGTGGGGCGCCCCCACGATCACCAACGACGGCGTCTCCATCGCCAAGGAGATCGAGCTCGAGGACCCGTACGAGAAGATCGGCGCCGAGCTGGTCAAGGAAGTCGCCAAGAAGACGGACGACGTCGCCGGTGACGGTACGACCACGGCGACCGTGCTCGCCCAGGCGCTGGTCCGCGAGGGCCTGCGCAACGTGGCCGCGGGTGCCAACCCCATGGCTCTGAAGCGCGGTATCGAGAAGGCCGTCGAGGCCGTCTCCGCCGCCCTGCTGGAGCAGGCGAAGGACGTCGAGACCAAGGAGCAGATCGCCTCCACGGCCTCCATCTCCGCCGCCGACACCCAGATCGGCGAGCTGATCGCCGAGGCCATGGACAAGGTCGGCAAGGAAGGCGTCATCACCGTCGAGGAGTCGCAGACCTTCGGTCTGGAGCTCGAGCTCACCGAGGGCATGCGCTTCGACAAGGGCTACATCTCGGCGTACTTCGCCACCGACATGGAGCGTATGGAGGCCGTCCTCGACGACCCGTACATCCTGATCGCCAACTCCAAGATCTCCTCGGTCAAGGACCTGCTCCCGCTGCTGGAGAAGGTCATGCAGTCGGGCAAGCCGCTGCTGATCATCGCCGAGGACGTCGAGGGCGAAGCGCTCTCGACCCTGGTCGTCAACAAGATCCGCGGCACCTTCAAGTCCGTCGCCGTCAAGGCCCCGGGCTTCGGCGACCGCCGCAAGGCCATGCTCGGCGACATCGCCATCCTCACGGGCGGCGAGGTCATCTCCGAGGAGGTCGGCCTCAAGCTGGAGAACGCGACCCTGGACCTCCTGGGCCGCGCCCGCAAGGTCGTCATCACCAAGGACGAGACCACGATCGTCGACGGCGCCGGCTCCCCGGAGCAGGTGCAGGGCCGCGTGAACCAGATCCGCGCGGAGATCGAGAACAGCGACTCCGACTACGACCGCGAGAAGCTCCAGGAGCGTCTGGCGAAGCTGGCCGGCGGCGTGGCCGTCATCAAGGCCGGTGCCGCCACCGAGGTCGAGCTCAAGGAGCGCAAGCACCGCATCGAGGACGCCGTCCGCAACGCGAAGGCGGCCGTCGAGGAGGGCATCGTCGCCGGTGGTGGCGTGGCCCTGCTCCAGGCCTCCCAGGTCTTCGAGAAGCTGGAGCTGGACGGTGACGAGGCCACCGGTGCCGCCGCCGTCAAGCTGGCGCTCGAGGCCCCGCTGAAGCAGATCGCCGTCAACGCCGGCCTCGAGGGCGGCGTCGTGGTGGAGAAGGTGCGCAACCTGACCCCGGGTCACGGCCTGAACGCCGCGACCGGCGAGTACGTCGACCTGGTCAAGGAAGGCATCATCGACCCGGCGAAGGTGACCCGTTCCGCCCTGCAGAACGCCGCCTCCATCGCCGCGCTGTTCCTCACCACCGAGGCCGTCATCGCCGACAAGCCGGAGAAGGCCGCCGCGCCCGCCGGCGGCGGCATGCCGGGCGGTGACATGGACTTCTGATCGGCCCCGGTCGATCACCGTCCTGACCGAGGGCGGCACCCCCTGTTCCCCAGGGGGTGCCGCCCTCGGGCGTGCCCGGGGTCACGTGGTGTTGCGCCCGGGGTGCGGAATACGGGGTGGGCATGGGTGGTTGTTTTATGGGCTGCAACAATGCGCATGCACATACCATCCGGTCAGCAGAGTCCACCCACGAGGAGTCCCCACGTGACCGTCACCCCGCCCCCCGCCTCCCGCGCGGCCCGGCTTCTGTCCCGGCCGATCGACCTCAACGGCCTCACGGTTCCGAACCGGATCGCGATGGCCCCGATGACCCGCATGTTCTCCCCGGGCGGCATCCCCGGTGAGGACGTGGTGGCGTACTACTCCCGCCGGGCGGCCGCCGGTGTCGGTCTGATCGTCACCGAGGGCACCTATGTGGGCCACGAGTCGGCGGGTCAGAGCGACCGTGTGCCCCGCTTCCACGGCGAGGAGCAGCTGGCGGGCTGGGCGAGGGTCGCCGAGGGGGTGCACGCGGCGGGCGGCACGATCGTCCCGCAGCTGTGGCACATCGGCATGGTCCGTGAGCAGGGCCAGCCCCCGGTCGCCGACGCCCCCGCCATCGGTCCCTCGGGTCTGCGCATCGGCGCCACCGAGGCCACCGGCAAGGCCATGGACCGGGCCGACCTGGACGCCGTGATCGGTGCGTTCGCCCAGGCCGCGGCCGACGCCGAGCGCATCGGCTTCGACGGTGTGGAGATCCACGGCGCCCATGGCTACCTCGTCGACCAGTTCCTGTGGGAGGGCACCAACCGCCGCGCCGACGCCTACGGCGGCGACCCGGTGGCCCGGACGCAGTTCGCGGCGGAGATCGTGGCCGCCGTACGGGAGGCGGTCTCGCCGGAGTTCCCGATCCTGTTCCGGTACTCGCAGTGGAAGCAGGAGGCCTACGACGCCCGTCTCGCCGAGACGCCCGAGGAGCTGGAGGCGATCCTCAGCCCGCTGGCCACAGCCGGCGTCGACGCCTTCCACGCCTCCACCCGCCGCTACTGGCTGCCGGAGTTCGACGGCTCGGACCTCAACCTGGCGGGCTGGACCAAGAAGCTCACGGGCAAGCCGGTCATCACCGTCGGCTCGGTGGGCCTGGACGGCGACTTCATCAAGGGCTTCCAGGGCGAGGGCGCCCCGGTCAAGGGCATCGACACCCTCCTGGACCGCCTGGAGGCGGACGAGTTCGACATGGTCGCGGTGGGCCGCGCCCTGCTCCAGGACCCCGAGTGGGCGGCGAAGGTCCTGGCGGGCCGCTTCGACGAGCTGAAGTCGTACGACGCGGCGGCGCTGAAGACCCTGCACTGATCCGCGCCCGTTCGGTCCCCGCGCCCCGAACGGGCGCGGGGGCCGCTCCGCTCGCCTTCGCCGTGGTGTCCTTCATCCCCTGCCGGGGCGCGGCCGACGAGCAGGGCATGGCCGCCTCGGCAGCGGGCGAACAGGAGCCGACGGGGCAGGTGCCCGGGAACCACGGTGTAAGGCTCCGGCGCTCATCCAGTGCCCGGCGGGCGGTTCCGTTCCGGTGGGATCGTCCGCCGCACGCCGTTCGTTGGGAGGACAGCGGGCACACCGCGCGCCGCTTCACCCGATCGAGCCGTGGAGGTCATCGATGACGTCACCCGGGTCCCCCGCGGGCGCCGATACGTCCCATCCCGTGGTGCGCACCGCCGCCGGTGCGGTGCGCGGGCGCCGGGAGGACGGACTGGCGGTCTTCCGCGGCATTCCGTTCGCCGAGCCGCCGGTGGGCGAGGGACGCTTCGCGGCGCCGCGACCGGTGCGCGCCTGGGACGGCACCCGTGAGGCGTATGCGTTCGGCCCGCCGCCCCCGCAGGAGGCCGGGATCCAGGGCCGTGCCCGCCCGGTGGACGCCACACCGGGCGACGACTGGCTGACCGTCAACGTCTGGACCCCGGACCCCGATCCGGCCGCCCACCGGCCTGTCATGGTGTGGATCTACGGCGGCGCCTACAAGGTCGGCCACGCGGGCAGCCCCGGCTACGACGCCCGGCACCTCGCCCGGGACGGCGACCTCGTCGTCGTCACCTTCAACTACCGCGTCGGCATGGAGGGATTCGCCCGCATCGACGGGGCTCCCGCCAACCGCGGCCTGCTGGACCAGGTCGCGGCCCTGGAATGGGTGCGGGACAACATCGTGGCGTTCGGCGGCGACCCCGGCCGGGTCACCGTCTTCGGCGAGTCAGCGGGCGCCGGCTCGGTCGCCGCCCTGATGGCCATGCCCCGCGCGGCCGGCCTGTTCCGGCGGGCGATCGCCCAGAGCGTGCCGGGCACCTACTTCTCGGACGAGCTGGCGCGGGACATCGCGACCGCCCTCGCCGCGGAGGCGGGGCTGCGCCCGACGGCCGCCGACCTGGCGGCCGTGGACCCCCGCCGACTGACGGGCGCGGGAGAGGCGCTGGGCGCCAAGATGGCCCAGCACCAGGACCGTTGGGGACAGGCCGCCCCCACAGCGTCCCCCTTCTCCCCGGTCGTCGACGGCGAGGTGCTGCCCACCACGCCCTGGCGGGCCCTGGCGTCCGGCGCGGGCCGGGACATCGATCTGGTCACCGGGCACAACCGGGAGGAGTTCCAACTGTTCCTGGTCCTCGGCGGAATGCTCGGGAGGATCACTGACGCACAGGTGACGGCGGCCCTGCGGCTGCTCGCACCGGGGCCGGACGGCGAGCGCGCCTACCGGGAGGCGTTCCCGGACGCCACGGCCGACGAGATGTACGAGCGGATCCAGTCCGACTGGCTCTTCCGCATGCCGTCGCTGCATCTGGCCGAGGCGCAGACAGCGGGCGGTGGGCGGGCGTACGCGTATGAGCTGACCTGGCCGGCACCGGGCAGTGGGGGAGTGCTGCGCGCCTGCCACGGCCTCGACATCCCGCTGGTGTTCGGCACGTTCACCGCCGACCTCGGCACCCTGCTGTTCGCGGGCGCGGACCCCGCACCGGAGGCCGAGGCGCTCTCGTCCCGTTTCCGCGCGTCCTGGACGGCGTTCGCACGGACGGGCGACCCGGGCTGGCCGGCCTACGACACCGAGCGACGGCAGGTGCAGGTCCTCGACGCACAGCCGGTGGTCACGGCGTATCCGGAGGAGCGGTCGCGGCGCATCTGGCAGGGATACGAGTTCCGCGAGCTGCCGCTGCTCGGGTGAGACGAGGGGCCTTCGCCGGGGCCGGTGACGTCGTACCGGAATGAAGCCGGTGCGGCGGCCGGGGCGAGGCAGCGTGCCGGTGGGGTGGCGCGTGCCGGACCATGGAAGGCGGTGCCGCCGCAGAAGCCCAGCCTCCCGGGAGACCGCCGATGACCCAGCCCCCGCTCCCCGGAGTTCTCGCCGATGTCGCGCCGATCCTCGACCACTGGGGTTATCCGGCCGTCGCCGGCCTGGTGTTTCTCGAGGACTTCGGCGTGCCCGTCCCCGGTGAGACGGTCCTGATCGTCGCCGCCGTGTACGGGGGCGCGGGGCGGCTGAACCTGGTCCTGGTGGCCGTCGTCGCCTTTCTCGCCGCGGTCGTCGGCGACAACGTCGGCTATGCGATCGGCCGCTTCGGCGGCCACCGGGTGGTGGAGCGTTACGGCCGCTATGTGCTGCTGACCCCGGCCCGGGTCGCCAAGGCGGAGGCCTTCTTCACCCGGCACGGCGGCAAGATCGTCACCGTGGCGCGGTTCATCGAGGGGCTGCGCCAGGCGAACGGCATCATCGCCGGGCTGGCCGAGATGCCCTGGCGGCGTTTTCTGTTCTTCAACGCCCTCGGTGCCGCTCTGTGGGTCGGTGTCTGGGTGACGTTCGGCGCCCTCGCCGGAGCCCACCTGAACACGCTGTACCCGGAGATCCGCCGCTACGAGCTGTATGTGCTCATGGCCCTGGCCGTCCTCGCCGTACTGCTCGTCGCCCGCCATCTGTACCGCCGCCGCAGGGACACGGCCGAGCGGCGGCGCGGGGGAGACGGGTGACGCGGAGTCACCGACAGGGGCGGACCGGGGATCACGAGCGGGCTCGGCCACGCCCGGGTCGGTGGCCCGCCGCCTTCTCCAGCGCCGTGCGCAGACGGCCGTCGCTCTCGGCGAGGAGCCGGGCCGCCGCAGGACCGTCCACGCCCCCGAGGACGGTCAGGATCGCGTTCTTGACCTCGCCGTCCGCGGCCGCGAGGGCGCGTTCGATCTCCTCGTCGCCCGCCCCCGTCGCCAGCGCCACGATGCGGTGGGAGCGGGCGCGCAGCTTGTCGTTGGAGGCCCGCACATCGACCATCAGGTTCCCGAACGTCTTGCCCAGCCGGATCATCGTGATCGTCGAGAGCATGTTGAGGACCAGCTTCTGCGCCGTGCCCGCCTTCAGCCGGGTCGAGCCGGTCAGCAGTTCGGGGCCGACCACGATCTCGATGCCGTGGTCGGCGGCCGCCGCGAGCGGACTGTCCGCGTTGCAGGACAGGGCGACCGTGAGCGCCCCGGCCCCCCGGGCGTGCTCCACCGCGCCGACCGCGTACGGCGTGCGGCCCGAGGCGGAGACGCCGACCACCGTGTCACGGTCCGTCAGCCCCAGTGCGTCGAGGTCCCCCGCTGCCAGCTCGCGGGAGTCCTCCGCACCCTCCACCGATGTCACCATCGCCCCGGGTCCGCCCGCGATCAGGCCCACGACCCGCGAGGGGTCCGTGTTGAAGGTGGGCGGGCACTCCGAGGCGTCGAGGACGCCGAGCCGCCCGGCCGTGCCCGCGCCCGCGTACACCAACCGGCCGCCCCGGGCCATCCGCTCGGCGATGGCGTCGATGGCGGCGGCGATCTCAGGGAGCCGCGCGGCGACCGCGGCCGGCACGGTCGCGTCCTCGCCGTTCATGAGCTTCGCGATCTCGAGGGTGGGGAGCCGGTCGATCTCGGCCAGTTCGGGGCGGAACGCCTCGGTGGTCAGGGTCTCCAGCTCTGCTCGCAGATCACGCGGGTGGGACGAGAAGGTCATCGGGCGCGGCTCTTTCCGGTGCGGCACTGCTCGGGAGGGAGGACGGGCAGGGCTAGCGCTTCGTTCCGCCGCGCGGGTGGTGACGGTGCGCCAGCGCCTCGTACGACGCGGACAGCGCCGGTGCGGCGGTCTCGTACGTCCGCTGGGCCACGCCGACGAACAGGCAGTCCACGACGAGGAGCTGGCTTGTGCGGGACGACATCGCGGCCGGCCGCAGCTCGCTCTCGCGCGCCGTGGAGGTGGTCAGGACATGGTCCGCGTACTGCGTGACGGGGCTGTCCGGACGGCCGGTGACGGCGATGGTGGTCGCCCCGTGCTCGAAGGCCACCCGCAGCGGTTCGATGACGTCGCCGGTGGAGCCGGAGTGCGTGATCGCGATCGCCACGTCCTTGGCGCGCAACTGCACGGCGTTGGTGACCGCGAGATGCGGGTCGCTGTGCGCATGGGCTATGAGCCCTATCCGCAGCAGCTTCTGGACGAGGTCCTGAGCGACGAGCCCGGACGCCCCTATGCCGTACACATCGATACGGCGGGCGGCGGCGAGCGCGGCGACGGCGGCGCCGAGCTGCACGGTGTCGATACCGGCCGCAGTGTCGGCGAGGGTCTGCTGCTCGTCGTAGGCGAGCTTCGCGACGACGTCCGCGATCGGGTCGTCGACCGCGATGTCGGCGGTGACGGACGGGGCACGGCCCGACTGCTGCTGGGCGGCGAGGCCCGCGAGGGCCAGTCGCAGATCGCGGTAGCCGGGATAGCCGAGGATGCGGGCCGTGCGCACGACGGTGGCCTCGCTGGTGCCGGTCAGCTCGGCGAGCCCGGTGACCGTGAGTGCCGCGCACCCGGCCGGGTCACCGGCGACGGCCTCGGCGACACGCTGCATGGACCGGGTCATGGACGGGGCGAGGGTGCGCACCTTCGCGGCGAGTGCGGCCGGGGCGGGAGGCGCGTCGCGGCCCGCCGGCCCGGGGCCCGGCGAGCCGGGGAAAGTTTCCTTCACACGCTGGGTCACGATGTGAAAGATATTTTCCGTTCGGAGGTCCGGTCAAGAGGTGCGCACAATAGGGGCATGGATCCCATCAGTCCCCTGGAGCAGGCCCTGCACGCGGCCCGGGCCCTGGTGCTCGCCGACCTGGTCGCGGGCGAGGTCGCCGAGGCGGATGTCGTCTCGCTCGTCGAGGACTCCGTCGCCCAGCGGCGATGGTGGGTCGAACAGTGGCCGGACGGCGTGGACTATGTGGCCGGGCTCATCGCCCAGGACGTCCAGGACGCGCTGCTGGAGCGGTACGGACGCTGGCCGCTGTGCCCCGTCTGCGGCTCCGGCGATCCGCACGCCCTCGACGTCGAGCCCGAACTCGGCGCCGATCCGCACTGGGTGTGCCCGAAGGCGGGCGTGAAGGTCGCGGCGGTGGGATTCCTGGGCAGGGCGACGGGCGGGATGTCGTCCTCGTGACGGTCCATGTCCGCGAGGTGGTGCGTCTGCTGCTCGCCTCCGGTGTGCGGCGGCGCAAGGGCCGGCCGGCCACCGCGGCGCGCCGGTCAGCGCCGTAGCTCGTACGCCACCTGTGCGTCGTTCCCGTCGGCCGCGCCCATCCGCCGGAACCCGGCGCGTGAGACCACCGCCTGCGAGGGGAGGTTGTCCCCGTCCACGACCGCGCACAGGGCGCGGACGTCCTCCCGCTCCAGCGTCCGCGCCGCCAGGGCCCGCAGGGCCTCGGTGGCGTAGCCGTGACCGCGGGCCGCCTCCGCCAGGTCGTAGCCGACCTCCGCGCGTCCCTTCTCGTCGGGGGCGCCGTGGAAGCCCATGCCGCCGACCGCGCGGCCGTCCTCCTTCCGGATGAGGACGTACAGCCCCCACTCCGGCCGGTACAGCCCGTCCTCATACGCGGCCACCACCATCCCGGCGGCCTCCCGCGTGCCCTGGAAGGGGCCGCCCTCGATCCACTCGAACCCCCCGTCGCCGCCCAGGAACAGATCGCGGGCCGCCGCGGGTGTGACGCCCTCCAGGGTCAGGCGTTCCGCCGGGACCACCGGGGTGTTGTGCCAGCGCCACTCCGTGACCGGGGCGCGGCCGGGCAGATCACCGCGCCCGGTGGCCCACAACAGGGTGGGCCAGGGCGCCGGTCCGGGCGGGACCTGCGGGAAGATCCGGCTCAGGACGTCCTCGCACAGCTCGGCGGGCGGCTCGTACGCGAGTCCCAGGCCCTCGGCGATGTCGTGGGTGTGCAGCAGGACCTCGGCGACGCCCATCGCGGCGAAGCCCCCGCGGTTCGCGCTGTGGAAGGGGTACGGGTGGAAGGCGCGTACCTGGCGTGGGGTGGTGCGGACGGCCGCCGAGAGCAGGGCGCCGGTCGTCTCGATCACCTCCAGCACGCCCGTCTCGTCCGTGCCCTCGTCGAGGGTGAGGCCGAAGGGCACGTACGCGTCCTGTGGCCGGCCCGCCAACTGCCCGGCGTAGGCGAGGAGAGCGCCCGCGAGGTGCTCCGCGGTCCGGCGGCAGCTCCACTCCAGCCGCCCGGCCTTCACCCCTTCCCAGTCCCGGTCCGTCGCCCTTCGCAGCAGTTCCGCGCCGCTCGCCAGGGCCTCTGCCACCTGTTCCCCGCCCATGTTCCGCATGCGGGCAGGCTAGGAGACGGCCGGTCCGGGGGTCGACAGCATTTCCAGCTCCGAGGCGATGTTGTAGCGGGCCGTGGCCTCCCACCTGGCCTGACCGTACGGGGTGCGGAACAGCCTCGGCAGGGCGAGGAGTTCACGCAGGATCGCGGAGCGGCCCGCACGGAAGGCGTCGCCCGGGACAAAGCCGTACTCCTCGCGGACGGCGGCGGTGTAGGTGGCGTACGCGGACGGGGGCGCGGCGAGGATCGCGAGATCGGCGTCGCACAGAACCTGGCCGTCGCGGTCGTCGTCCGCCGGGTCGTGTGTGACGGTGAGCCGGACGAGCCGGGCGACCTCGGCCGTCCGGTCCGGGTCCACCCCCGCCTCGGCCAGGGCGCGTTCGGCGAGCCGGGCGGAGCGCTCCTCGTTCTCCGAGCGGTCGGGCAGATAGACGGCGTCGTGGAACCAGGCGGCCAGCCGCACCAGGTCGGGATCGTCCGCGTACTCCGTCAGTACGTCGATGTGGTCGAGGACCGCGGCGAGATGCGCGAGCGTGTGATACCGGCGCTGCGGTTCCTGCCAGCGGGCGAGGAGGTTCTCGGCGTATGGCGCGGGATCGGGGCCGCCGGCCGGTCCGCGGGCTCCTTCCAGGGCCCGGGTCCAGCGGTCGCGCAGGGCTTCGAGATCGGCCATGCCGCCATTGTCCCCGTCGTCGCCCGGTCGTTCGACCGGGGACTCGGGCGGCGAGCCGACCCAGGCTATGCGGGGGCCTCCGGCTTCCAGAGGGTGCCGGCGAAGGCGCGCGGCCGGATGGAGGCGAAGAGCTCGCCGAGGGAGTCGAGCTGGGCCTGGTAGGTGGCCCTCACCCGGTCGGTCTGCTCGAGGCGCCGCTCGAAGGCCCGCTGTTGTGCCAGCGGCGGCAGGAGCACGGGGATCCTGGCCAGATTCTCCTGGCTGATGCCGGTGATGGTCGCCCCGGTGACCCGCGGGAGGACGTAGGCGGCGCGCACCCGTTGATGGGACAGATAGGCGTGGAGATACCGCGTGGTGAGCAGGGCGGGAGCGGGTGTGACGCGGATGAGCGACGACTCGAAGATGAGCGGCTCGCCCGGGGCGATGACCCGGCAGGGCTTGGCGGACCCTTCGTAGGTGAACGAGCGACGGGCCACCAGAAGGTCGTGCCCGGTCAGCCCGTAGGTGGCGATGTCCTTCTCCTGGCAGGCCACCCGCCTCAGCCCCTGGCCGCCGACGGTGCCGTGGAAGGCGTCGGCCATGTGCACCATGGCCACGCCGTCCTCGCCGTACGCCTCGCCCGGGAAGTGGGCGCCGTTCTGAAGGCGCCGGGACACGGCGTCCTTCAGGGGAACCCTCGGGTAACGCGGGGCGGGGGAGGCCGGGTCCCCGAACATGTCGAGAAAGACGGACTCCGCGAGGTCGTCGAGGAGCGCCATCGTCCGGCGGCGCTTCTCGCGCAGTTCCTCCACCTGCTCCAGAACGGTGACGACGCGGCGCTGTTCGGGCAGCGACGGGACCGTCAGCTCGATGTCCCGGAGCGTCTTGACGGAGAGATGCCTGACCGTCGCGAAGGGGGTGGCGTCCTCGATGCGTTTGAGCACCGGGGGCAGGAAGTGGGCCACATAGGCGAGGTCGATCCCAGGGGACAGCGGGCGTGGACTGCACACCCGCTGATTGAGGACGGCCCGGCCGCCGCGCCATCGGGAGAGGGCGAACTCGCCGTCCATCCCGATGACGTAGTCTCCGTCGGAGATCAGGTACTTCGGATCGTAAGGCCCGCTGTAGTACGTCCGTGAGCGCCCGGGCTTCACATCACGGACCCGGATCACCGGGATGCCGTCCCCGTCCGTGTTGAACCGGCGGGATCCGAAGGCGAATCCGGACAGGAAGTCCACGCAGTCGCCGAGCCGGACGGTCCGCGGGCCGCTCATGCCAGCAGCTCCTTCAGCCTGGCCGTGCCCGCGTCGATCTCCTTGTTCAGCCGTTCCAGGTCGGCGAGTATCTCCGGCGGCGGCCGGGGCACGACCTCCTCGTGCACGATCTCCTTGTAGCGGTTGGGGGAGAGGTCGTAGCCCTCGGCGGCGATGTCGGACCTGGGGACGCAGAAGCTCTGGTCGGTGCGGGCGCGGGTGCGCTCGTCGGTGGTGCGGCGCGACCAGCGGGCCAGGAGATCCGGGAGGTTGTTCCTGGTGTGCTCCCCGGCCGTGAGACCGGTGGCGCGGGCGCCGAGACGGTCCTCGGGCAGAAGCGGTGTGCGCTTGTCGTCGAGGCTGAAGCCGTCCGCGCGCACGTCGTAGAACCAGACGTCTTCCGTGCCGCCGGAGTCGGTCCTGGTGAAGAAGAGGATGGCGGTGGAGACGCCGGCGTAGGGCTTGAAGACGCCGGACGGGAGCTTGACCACCGCGTCGAGTCTCTGCTCCTCGACCAGCGTGCGGCGCAGTTCCCTGTGCGCCTTCGTGGAGCCGAAGAGGACACCGTCGGGGACGATCACCGCGGCCCGGCCGCCGGGACTGAGCAGGGTGAGGAAGAGGGCGAGGAAGAGGAGTTCGGTCTTCCTGGTCCTGACGGCCTTCAGCAGGTCCGGGGAGGTCGTGTCGGGGTCGAGGCTGCCGGCGAAGGGCGGGTTCGCCAGGATCAGGGAGTAGCGGTCGCTCTCCTCGCCCGCCCTCTGCGAGAGGGAGTCGCGGTAGCGGATGTCCGGGCCCGCCATGCCGTGCATCAGCATGTTCATCGAGCCGATGCGCAGCATGGTCGAGTCGAAGTCGAACCCGTGGAACATGCCGTGGTGGAAGTGGTGCCGGTGGTCGGCCTCGAGGAGGTCGTCCCGGTGCACCCGCCGCACATACTCGGAGGCGCTCACCAGGAATCCGGCCGTGCCGCAGGCCGGGTCGCAGATCTCGTCGCGGGGGCTGGGCCCGGTCATCTCGACCATCAGATCGATGATGTGCCGAGGTGTGCGGAACTGCCCGTTCTGACCCGCGGTGGCGAGCTTGCCGAGCATGTACTCGTACAGATCGCCGTTGGTGTCCCTGTCCTGCATCGGGATGTCCTCCAGGAGGAGGACCACCTTGGACAGCAGGCCGGGCGTCGGGATGGTGAAGCGGGCGTCCCTCATGTGGTGCGCGTACGTGGAGTCCTCGCCGCCGAGGGCGCGCAGGTGGGGGAAGACCTTCTCGGCGACCGTCCGGTACATCCGCGCCGGTTCGTCGCCCTTGAAGTTCCGCCAGCGCAGGCCCTGCTGATCAGGGCCGAAGAAGGGGGCGGTGTCCTGGACGCCCCGCCGGGCCATCCGGTCCCTGACCGTCTGGAGCTCGTCGAGACGGCGGACGAAGAGCAGATAGGTGATCTGTTCCATCACTTCCAGCGGGTTGGAGATGCCACCGGACCAGAAGGCGTCCCAGACGCGGTCCACCCTGCTCTTCAGCGCGCCCGTCATCACGGGGGGATCCTACGGCGACGCGGGAGGACGGGGCTCGCGACGTGAGGGGCCGGCCTCGGCCGGTGCCGTCTCCCCGTCGGTGTCCCGTCGTCGTACGCTTGGATTGGACTAGACCTGTAGTCGCTTCAGGGGAACACCACGAAAGGGGTCCTATGAGCTCGCGTGCAGTCCTGGAGGTGATCGCCCTCGGACCCGAGGACGCGGTCGCCGCCCAGGCCGGAGGTGCGGACCGCCTCGAGCTGGTCACCGACATGGCCGCCGACGGGCTCACCCCGCCGGTGGCGGCCTTCGCCGGGATCCGCGCCGCCGTCGACATCCCGCTGCGCGTGATGCTCCGGAAGCGGGACGGGTTCGCGGCCGGTGACGCCGGGGCGCTCGTCGGTGCCGCGCGCGAGCTGCGCGCGGCCGGTGCCGATGAGTTCGTGCTCGGGTTCCTCGGCGAGGACGGCGGCCCCGACCTGGAGACCGTGGAGCGACTGCTCGGGGAGCTGGACGGCTGCCGCTGGACCTTCCACCGCGCGATCGACCACGCCGCCGACCGGGACGCCCTGCGCAAGCAGCTCGCCGATCTGCCGGGCCTGGACACCTATCTCACCGCGGGCTCGGCCGGCGGCGTGGACGACGGGCTGCCCACCCTCGTCGCGGAGGCCGCCCGGCGCGGTGAGCCCGGCTACGGCCAGCGGCTCATGGTCGGCGGCGGTCTCCGCCTCGACCATGTCCCGCCGCTGCGCGCCGCCGGCGTGGACGCCTTCCACATCGGCGGCGCCGCCCGCCCGGGCGGCTGGACCGCACCGGTCGCCGCCCAGGCGGTACGGGAGTGGCGCACAGCCCTCGACGGCTGACTTCAGCCGAGTTCGGGTGGCAGTGGGGCGGCGTGGGTGACGGTCAGGCCCGAGACGGCTCGGGTGAGGGCCACATACAGGCGGCGCAGCCCCGTCCGCTCGTCCGGCTCGCCGTCGACGACCGCCTGCGGCTCGTCGAGGACCACGTAGTCGTACTCCAGGCCCTTCGCGAGCGAGGCCGGGACCAGGGTCAGCCGGGTCTCCTGGGTCGTCTCCTCGCCGGGGCCGAGGTAGCCGATGCCCGCGGCGGTGAGCGCCTCGGCGAGCACGGGGATCCGGGCGTCGGCCGCGATCAGGCCGATCGAGCCCTCGTGGCGCAGCGACTGCGTGCACGCGGCCACCACGTCGGCGGTGTCCGTCACCGGGCGTACCTCGAAGGACCCCGGGTTCTCCCGCACCGACGCCACCGGCGTGAGTCCCGGCGCGATGTGCGGCAGCAGCCGCGAGGCGTAGGTGATCACGTCCGTCGGCACACGGAAACCGGCCGTCAGCTCCTCGATCACCGCCTCCGGCTTGCCCAGGTGGGCGAGCGCCTCCTCCCAACTGCGCGTCGCCCAGGGCGTGGTGCCCTGGGCGAGATCACCGAGCACGGTCGCCGAACCGGTGGTGCAGCGCCGGCCGACCGCCCGGTACTGCATCGGGGAGAGGTCCTGCGCCTCGTCGAGCACGACATGACCGAGCGAGTGCGTGCGCTGGACCAGATCGGTGGCCTCGTCGATCAGCACGGCGTCCGCGGGTGACCAGCGGGCGGACTTCACCGAGCGCACCGGCTTCGTCCAGAGGATCTCCTTCTGCTCGTCCTCGTCGAGCAGCCCCGCCGCGTGACCGGCGAGGAAGTCGGCGTCCGTGAGCAGCCGCAGCACCAGCTTGGCCGGATCGACCGGCGGCCAGATCGCCTTGACCGCCGCCTTCACGGCGGCGTTGCGGGCCACGGCGTCCTGCACGCGGTCGTCCGGCGCCTCCCCGGCCCGCTCCATCTGGACCAGCACGGCGTGCGCGATCCGCTGCGGCAGGGCCTCGCGGGCGGCACCATAGCGGATGTCACGGTCGAGCAACTCCCTGACGATCTCCTCGAGTTCGTACGCGGGCACGCGCCAGCGCCGGGAACCGCGCACCACCACGACGGGCTCGGTGGGCAGCGTCACATGCGCGCGGACCGCCCGTCGCAGCACCTCCGCCATACGGGCGTCGCCCTTGACGACGGCGGCCGCCGCGGTGTCCGTCCCGCGTACCTCGACATGCGCGACGAGGTCGTCCACCGTCGCCTGCCTGACCTCCAGTTCGCCGAGCGC
Organism: Streptomyces sp. NPDC093261; assembly: GCF_044753645.1. Lineage (NCBI taxonomy): Bacteria > Bacillati > Actinomycetota > Actinomycetes > Kitasatosporales > Streptomycetaceae > Streptomyces > Streptomyces sp. NPDC093261. Next base: position 93,439 of record NZ_JBIVNO010000021.1, on the reverse strand, counting down.
GGGCAGCACCTGCTCGATGTAGTGCAGGAAGGACGCGTTCGGCCCGATGACGAGGGTGCCGGTGCGGGCGAGCCGCTCGCGGTGCGCGTAGAGAAGATAGGCGACCCGGTGCAGGCCCACGGCCGTCTTCCCGGTGCCGGGGCCGCCCTGCACACAGACCGTGCCCGACAGCCCGGACCGCACGATCTCGTCCTGCTCGGGCTGGATCGTGGCCACGATGTCGCGCATCGGGCCGACCCGGGGGCGCTCGATCTCCTGCTGGAGCAGCTTGCCGGCGGAGGCGGCCTCGGTGGGGTCGGACAGATGCTCGTCCTCGTAGGCGGTGAGGTCGCCGCCGGTGTAGCCGAAGCGGCGGCGCAGCCCGATGTCCATCGGGTCCTTCTTCGAGGCCCGGTAGAACGGCTGGGAGACGGGCGCGCGCCAGTCGATCACCATCGGGTCGCCGTCGGCGTCGTGCACATGCCGGCGCCCGATGTAGAAGCGCTCGCCGTCGGCCCCCTCCCCCTGATCGGCGCCACGGTGGTCCCCCCGCTCGAGCGAAGCCGGGAGTGAGGGAGCGTGGAGATAGTCGAGGCGGCCGAAGAACAGCGGGGTGTGGCTGAGGTCGGCGAGGGCCTTGATGCGCTCGTCGATCTGGCGGGCGAGCACCGCGGCGTTGACCCAGTTCGCGGTGACATCGCTGATGTCGAGGTTCTCCACGTCCTCGCGCATCGCACGCAGCGCGGCCCGGGAGGCGGCGAGATGGGAGCGTTCGCGGGAGAGGGGGTCGGTGTCGGAGAGACCGGACGGGGAGTCAGGGGCGGACACGGAAAGCTGCCTCCGGGGCGGTGGCTCGACTCGCGGACGGGTGGCGGTGGTGCCGTCCGGTTTCCGTCCGGACGACGGCTCTCCGTGAAGGGAGGCGGGCAGGAGGGGAGATTTTAGGTGACGGCGCCCCGGGCGGCCAACGGATTTTCCGGCGCCCCCGGGACCGCGCGTGCCCGGCGCCGGGGCCGCCCGGGCCCGGCACCCCTAGGGGGAGGAGTCCCTCCGGGGTACGACACCGGGCCGCCGCAAGAGGTACGGGAAAGCCGCGCAGGTTACGTCCTTGGTCCGACGCCATTCGGGGCGGGCGGTTCCACCATGGAGACATGAGCGCAGCAACCTTCACCCCCGCCCGGCACGGCCCGCCGACCGGGGCGACCGCCCTCGACGGGAAGCATCACCGCCATCGCCTCGGGGACGCCCTTCGCGCCGCCAAGGTGTTCCTGGGCGCCGCCGTCGACGTGGTCATCCTCGGCGAGTACGGGGAAGAGGCGGGCGTCCGCGGTCGCCGGTGACGACGGCTCGCCGGGCGCTCCCTCACCCGCCCCGGCCGGGCTCCCCCGCCCGGTCGCGTGAGCCCCGGCCCGCTCCCTGACGGACCGTGACCCCTCGTACACCCGCTGTGGCTTCGCTCCGCAGTCCCCGGCTCAGCTTTCGGCCAGCAGTTCGTCCGCGTCCATGATCCGGTACGCATAGCCCTGCTCCGCGAGGAAGCGCTGACGGTGGGCGGCGAAGTCCTGGTCGATGGTGTCGCGGGCGACCACCGAGTAGAAGTGCGCCTGGTGGCCGTCGGCCTTCGGACGCAGCACCCGTCCCAGCCGCTGGGCCTCCTCCTGACGCGACCCGAACGTCCCCGACACCTGGATGGCGACGGTCGCCTCCGGCAGGTCGATGGAGAAGTTCGCGACCTTGGAGACGACGAGCACATGGATCTCGCCTTCGCGGAAGGCGTCGAAGAGCTTCTCGCGCTGCGCGTTGGAGGTCTCGCCCTTGATGACGGGCGCGCCCAGGTGCTCGCCCAGCTCGTCCAGTTGGTCGATGTACTGGCCGATGACCAGGATCTGCTGCCCGGCGAAGCGCCGCACCAGCGCCTCGGTCACCTTCCGCTTGGTGTCGGTGGTGGCGCAGTAGCGGTACTTCTCCTCGGTCTCGGCGGTGGCGTACGCGAGCCGCTCGGACTCGGTGAGGTTCACCCGCACCTCGACACAGTCGGCCGGCGCGATATAGCCCTGGGCCTCGATCTCCTTCCAGGGCGCGTCGAACCGCTTGGGCCCGATGAGGGAGAACACATCCGACTCCCGGCCGTCCTCGCGCACCAGGGTCGCGGTCAGCCCGAGCCGCCGGCGCGCCTGGAGGTCCGCCGTGAACTTGAAGACCGGCGCGGGCAGCAGATGCACCTCGTCGTAGACGATGAGCCCCCAGTCGCGGGAGTCGAACAGCTCCAGGTGCGGGTAGACACCCTTCCGCTTGGTGGTGAGCACCTGGTACGTGGCGATGGTGACCGGCCGGATCTCCTTGCGCGTACCGGAGTACTCGCCGATCTCGTCCTCGGTCAGCGAGGTTCGCTTCACCAGCTCGTGCTTCCACTGCCGGGCGGAGACCGTGTTGGTGACCAGGATCAGGGTGGTGGCCTTGGCCTGGGCCATGGACCCGGCGCCGACCAGGGTCTTGCCCGCGCCGCAGGGCAGCACGACGACCCCGCTGCCGCCGTGCCAGAAGTTCTCCACGGCCTGCTTCTGGTAGGGCCGCAGCGCCCATCCGTCCTCGGCCAGCTCGATGGGGTGCGCCTCGCCGTCGACGTACCCCGCGAGGTCCTCGGCCGGCCAGCCCAGCTTGAGCAGCACCTGCTTGATCTGCCCGCGCTCGGACGGATGCACGGCGACGGTGTCCTGGTCGATCCGGGCCCCGACCAGCGGGATGATGCGCTTGGACCGCAGCACCTCCTCCAGGACGGGCCGGTCGGTGCTCGTCAGGACCAGACCGTGGGCCGGGTGCTTGGTGAGGGTCAGCCGCCCGTACCGGTCCATGGTCTCGGCGATGTCGACGAGCAGCGCGTGCGGCACGGGATAGCGGCTGTACTGCACCAGCGCGTCCACGACCTGCTCGGCGTCGTGCCCGGCGGCGCGGGCGTTCCACAGCCCGAGCGGGGTCACCCGGTAGGTGTGGATGTGCTCGGGGGCCCGCTCCAGTTCGGCGAACGGGGCGATGGCGCGACGGCAGTCGTCGGCCTGCTCGTGGTCGACCTCGAGGAGCAGGGTCTTGTCGGACTGAACGATGAGCGGACCATTCACGCGCGGCTGCCTTTCTGCACGGCTCTGCACGGCCAAACGTCCAGTGTGCCTCATCCGGGGGTGATCACATCTGGTCGTCCGCCAGCTCGGCCACTCCCGTGACCCGGTGCAGCGGATAGGTGCGGACCTCGTCGGCCGTGTGGTCGTACGCCGTGACGAAGCCGCCCTCCACCCGGAGCGGGGCGATGACGCGCTGGGAGGCGGTGCCCTCGGCGTTGACATAGCCGATCCACAGGGCGGTGCCGGTGAGGACGGCGGCCTGCATGGTGGCAAGCGTCTCGGCGGAGGTGGTGCGCGGAAGGTCACCGTCGGCGGCGGGCTCCGGGCCCGGTTTGCGGGGCGCCGTCGAGGCCAGGTCGCCGGCCCGGATGGCGCGCAGGGCCGCGGTCAGGAGCGTCGCGTCGGGCGTCGGCGGTCCGTCCGGGACCGGCTCCGGCGCGGTGCGGGGCGGGGTGCGGTGGGCATGGGCCCGGGTGATCAGGACATCGCCCTGCGCGGACTCCGCGGCCGGGGCGAAGCCCATGGCGCGCAGTCCCTCGAGGAGCGTCGCCGGGTCGGACCCCGCGGCCAGGACCGTCGGGGCCAGGCGGCGCAGGCGCAGCGAGGCGGAGCGCTTGTCGGCGAGGATCTCGTTCAGCACGCTGTCGTCGTCGCAGCGCACATACGCCGAGGCCGCCCCGACCCGCAGATGCCCGTGCCTGCGTGCCACGTCGTCGATCAGATAGGCGAGCGGCTGCGGGACCGGGGTGCGGGAGTGCGCGGCGAGGAAGGCGTGCAGATCGCTCGCGCTGCGGCCCGCGTCCAGGGCGCGGCGCACGGAGGCGGGCGTGAAGCGGTAGACCGTCGCGCCGCCCTTCGACTCGACGTCCGCGAGCACCCCGAGCATGTCGGCCAGCGGCCGCTGGAGCGGGCCGGGTGCGACCGCCGTCAGGTCCGCCTGGAGCAGCACATGGTCCACGGGCTCCGGCAGCAGCGGGGCGAGCAGTGCCGTGGCGCGGGCGGCCGCCGCGGACCGCTCGGCCGCCGTGAGGGGCTCGCGGGGCGCGGTGCGGTGGTGCCGGTGGTGCACCGGAAGCTTGTCGCCGGGGCCTGTCGGCTCGGCGGCGGCCGGCGCGTGCTCCGCCTCCTCGCCGAGCAGGGCGCGCCCGTGGGCGGACAGGGCGCCGCGGCCCGTGACTCCCAGCAGCTCCGCCTCGGCCAGCGTCCACTCGGCCAGGCGCCCGCGCAGGTCCTCCGCCGTGGGCTGGGCGCCGCGCAACGGGCGTTCCCAGCGGAGCCGGGCGAGGACCGAGTCGGGGGTGGCCGCGGCACCTTCGGGCAGGCCGGCGAGCAGTGTCAGTACCCGGTGGCGGACCTCGGGGGCGGCCGAGCGGTCCAGCCCGGGGCCCAGCGCGGACAGCGCCCGGTCCTTGGCGTCCCGGCCGCCGACCAGGCCCGGGGTGCGCGTCGCCGCCAGCCAGGCCGTGGCCAGCCGGCTCCACCGCTCGGCGGCGGGCAGCTCCAGCCACTCGTCGTAGGCCGGGGTCGCCGCGTACCGCTCGTCGGCCTCGCCGTCGGAGGCCAGCAGTCCCGCCGCGTAGGCGAGTTCGACCCAGAAGGCGGCCACGGGCTCGGGCACGTCGAGCGCCACCGCCGTCCGCTTCAGGTCGCGCACGCTCAGGCCGCCCGCGCGCAGCACCGACGGCCCTCCCTCGTCCCAGTCCTTCAGCAACTCCTCGACGGTGGCGAGCGCGGTGTACGCCTGACCGGCCGCCGTCGCGTCCACCATCTGCGGGCCGTGCGTGGCGGCGGTGGTGAGGGCCGGCGGCAGCGGTTCGGTGTGCCGGTGCGCGCGCCCGGACCGCAGATGCAGGGCCACCTCCCGGGGCAGGACCACCGTGCCCGGGGCCGTGGGCAGCAGCAGCCCGCGGTCGAGCAGCCAGCGCAGCCGGGGCGCGGGATCGGGGGTGACCTGGCCGTACGGCGGTCCCCACACCAGGCGGCTCAGCACCTCCAGGGACTCGGCGGGGCCGGCGGCGAGGAGCGCGGCCATCCGGGCCCGGTCGGTGAACAGGGCGCTGAGGGAGGCCACCGCGGACACGGCGTCATGGGTGCTGGGCAGCCCGGCGGCGGCCAGGATCTCCTGGATCCGGCCCGGGGACATGCCGGAGGTCGCCTCGGCGACGGTGGGGCCGAGACCGGTGGGCGAGGGGTGCTGCGGGGACGGGGCGAGCAGCTCCCGGGCCGTGCGCACCAGGCGCAGGCGGTCGTCGGGGCCCCAGACGAGGGCCTGCTCGCGCAGGGTGGCGAGGGCGTGGGGGAGGGTCTCGGCGACGACCGGGTCGGCCTGCGCGCCGCCGTCTCCGGCCATCAGGCCCAGCAGTTCGTCGTACGACGCCGGGTCCGGGGCCACGGCCAGGGCCTCCGCCGTCTGGAGGGCGAACCGGTCGAGGCGCTCCAGCGCACGGACGACGCTCGCGCGGGTGGCGGCCCGGGTGGCGAGCTGGGTGAGGTCGGTGGGGACGGGGGTGATGAGGTCCGGGCGGGCGCGCAGCAGGGCGGACAGGGAGGCGTCGTCCCGCGCACGCAGGGACTCGGCCAGTGAACGGGGCGCGGCGGCGCCGGCGCCCGTGGCTTCCTTGCGTGAGCGCTCCTCGGGGGTCATCCGGTCAACCGTAGCGGGTGACGGCCGTTTCCAGCCCGTCCGGCGCCCGAGTACGAGGTCGCCGGGGCCGGCGGGGGCGCGGGGGTGACGCCGGTCCCGGGCACCGCTCACGCGACGGGTCCGCCGGGATACGGTACGTACGGACAGCGGCCCACCCCGGAGGGGCTTCGTGGGGATCGAGAGCGACCAGCTTGTCTTCGACTATCTGAGCCGGGTCGGAGACGTGGCCCAGCAGCGCCAGCTGCCGTCGGCCGCGCGCATGCGGCTCGTGTCCGGGCTGCGCGAGGAGATCGACCGGCGGCGGGCGCAGGCCCCGGTCGACAGCCCCGCCGCCGTCCGCCGCATCCTCGCCCGGCTGGGCACCCCCGACGAGGTCGTGGCCGCCGCGTCCGAGGACGCCCCGGGCGGCGCCGCTGCGAGCCGTCCCGCGGCCGTCCCCGCACAGCGGACGAAGGACTTCGGGGATCCGGGCCGCCCCAAGGGCCTGCGCCGGGTCGTGCCCCGCCCTCGCCGCGCCGGGCCCGGCCCCGCGAGCCCCTCCCGCAACGCCGCCTCGCCACCCCATCTGGCGGGTGCGGACGAGCTGGGCGACAGCGCCGTCCGGCCGGACTGGTGGCGGGTGGACGGCGCCTTCGGCGACGGATTCGCGCTCGGCGACTCCGTACCGGGGTTCACGGGCGGGGTGGAGATCCCCGAGCTGCTGAAGCCGCCGCCCGCGCCGGGCGGCCCGCCGAAGCAGGACACCGGCGGGGAGCCGGCCGCCACCGGACCGAAGGCGAAGGAGCCGGCCGCGGGAGAACCCGTCGTCGAGGCCGCCCCCGCCGCGCGCCGCCGGCTGCCCCTCCTCACCGCCAGGAGCAACCCGCTGCTGCTTCTGGCCGCCGGACTCCTCGTCGCCGGTGCGGTGCTCGGCAGCTGGCTCCCCCTCGGGCTCGGCTGGCTGATCGCCTGGGCGTCGCGCCGGCTGACCCCCGCCGAGTCCAAGTGGGCGGTCATGGGCCTGCCCGGTCTGGCCGCCGCCTCGGGGATCGTCTGGCTCTGGGGCCGCACCAGTGGCCGCTGGGGCGAACCGATCGCCCAGGGGCACATGAACGACGCCGTCGCCCAGACCTGGCCCTGGGTGGTACGGGGAGCGGCCGTCGCCTCGGCCCTGTTTCTGGTGTGGCGGTCGCAGCGGCGGAAGTGAGGTGCCGGCCGGCGGAGCCGCCTGCGATGCGCACCGGGGACGCTGGGACAATGGCCCCCATGACGTCTCGCGCCCTCACCGTCGGCTTCGACCTCGACATGACGCTGATCGACTCCCGGCCCGGGATCCACGCCTGCTACCAGGCGCTGTCGGCGCGGACGGGAACGTACATCGACGCCGACCTCGCGATCACCCGGCTCGGTCCCCCGCTGGTGGACGAACTGGTCAACTGGTTCCCGGCGGAGCGGATCGAGGCGATGGCCGATCTGTACCGCGCGATGTACCCGACCATCGCGATCGCCGCGACGCCCGCCCTGCCCGGCGCCCGTGAGGCGATCGAGGGCGTACGGGCGGCCGGCGGGCGCGCGATCGTCGTCACCGCCAAGTACGAGCCCAACGCCAAGCTGCACCTGGAGCACCTCGGGATCGAGCCCGACGAGGTGATCGGCGACCTGTGGGCCGAGCAGAAGGCGGAGGCGCTCCTGGAGCATGGCGCGGGCGTCTACGTCGGCGACCACGTCGGGGACGTGCGCGGTGCCCGTAAGGCCGACGCGTACTCCGTCGCCGTGGCCACCGGCCCGTGCCCCGCCGGGGAACTGCGGGCCGCGGGCGCGGACGTCGTCCTCGCCGACCTGACCGAGTTCCCCGCCTGGCTGACGGCGTACGCGGCCCGGTAGGGCCCGCCTTCGACCTCGCGTCCTCGCCCGGGGAGCGCCCGCCCTCGCCGGTCCGTCAGGAGCGTGCCTGGCGGGCCCGTCTGCGGCCCTCCGCGATCGACCGCAGAAGACCCGCGCCGGCCATCAGGAAGCCGACGGCCATGAGCATGCTCAGGCCGTACAGGAACGTCGGGAAAGGCTTCGTCCCGAGCAGCAACGGGGCCACGGTGACCAAAGTGGCCACCGCTCCGAGGAAGAAGACGATCGCACCGGCACGGATCAGCCGGTCGCCGGCCGCGGTGGAATTCGCTTGGGTTTCGTCACGCACTGGACCAGGGTAGTTCCCGTCGCGAGGAACGACTCGGCGACGTCTTGTCACCGGCCCCCGGACCATTAGCCTTGGTACCCGCGGGTCCGGGGGACCCGCTGAAGTGCTCTCCAGAGCGGTTTCCCCGAAATACTTTGCAGACGCAGTTTCCGACGAGTACGAGGACGAGGACAGACGTGCCTACCGGCAAGGTCAAGTGGTTCAACAGCGAGAAGGGCTTCGGCTTTCTCTCCCGCGACGACGGCGGCGACGTCTTCGTTCACTCCTCGGTTCTCCCCGCCGGAGTCGATTCCCTGAAGCCCGGACAGCGCGTGGAGTTCGGAGTGGTCGCCGGCCAGCGCGGCGACCAGGCGCTGTCCGTCACCCTTCTGGAGCCGGCCCCCTCGGTCGCGGCCGCCCAGCGCAAGAAGCCGGACGAACTGGCGTCCATCGTCCAGGACCTGACGACCCTCCTGGAGAACATCACCCCGATGCTGGAAAAGGGCCGCTATCCCGACAAGGCCTCCGGCAAGAAGATCGCGGGCCTGCTGCGCGCGGTCGCCGACCAGTTGGACGTCTGACCGTCCGACGCTCTGACCGTCCGACGCCCGGTCGTCCGACTGTCCGTCGTCCGGGCGTCCGACTGTCCGTCGTCCGGGCGTGCGTCGTCCGGTCGTGCGACTGTCCGTCGTCCGGCCGTCCGACGTCCGGGCGTGCGTCGTCCGGGCGTGCGTCGTCCGGCCGTCCGACGTCCGGCCGTCCGACGTCCTGCCGCGCGCGAGCCGTTCCGACCGCGCGCGAGCCGGTCCGGGAGGAACCTCCGTCAGGGGAAGGCCAGCGCGTTCGGGCCGAGGGGCGGCACCAGCCCCTCGGCCGCCGCGCGGGTGAGCAGGCCCCGGACCGCCGCGTAGCCGTCCTCGCCCAGGTCCGCGGTGAACTCGTTGACGTACAGCCCGATATGCGCGTTCGCCACCCCCGGGTCCATCTCCTGCGCGTGCTCCATGACATACGCACGGGAGGCCTCGGGGTCGTCCCAGGCCGCCCGTACGGAGGCCCGTGCGGACTCGGCCAGCAGTTTCAGCGTGTCCTCGCCCAGCGAGCGCCTGGCGATGATCGCGCCCAGCGGGATCGGCAGGCCGGTCGTGGCCTCCCAGTGCTCGCCCATGTCGGCGAGCTTGTGCAGCCCGTAGTTCTGGTAGGTGAACCGGGCCTCGTGGATCACGAGCCCGGCGTCCACCTTGCCGTCCCGCACGGCCGGCATGATCTCGTGGAACGGCATGACGGCGATCTTGCCGACCCCGCCCGGCACGGTGTCCGCGGCCCACAGGCGGAAGAGCAGATACGCCGTCGACGTCTCGCTCGGCACGGCGACCGTCCGGCCGGTGAGCGGGGCCTGAGGGTCCCGGGTGAGCACCAGCGGCCCGCAGCCCCGGCCCAGCGCCCCGCCGCACGGCAACAGCGCGTATTCGTCCAGGACGTACGGCAGCACGGCGTACGACACCTTCAGCACATCGAACTCCCCGCGCTCGGCCATGCCGTTGGTGATGTCGATGTCGGCGAAGGTGACGTCGAGCGCCGGCGCGCCGGGGACGCGGCCGTGGGCCCATGCCTCGAAGACGAAGGTGTCGTTCGGGCAGGGGGAGTAGGCGATCTTCAGGGGCTGGGGCTCACCGGGTGCGGTCATGCTGTGTCCAACTCTCGAGTACGGGCGTGAGCTTCCCGAAGCCCTCGATGAGGGCCTCAAGTGCGTCGCCGATGCGCCAGGCGGCGCGGTCGCGCGGGCCGACGGGGTTGGAGACGGCCCGGATCTCCACGACGGGCGTGCCGTGCGCGGCGGCCGCCTCCGCGACGCCGAACCCCTCCATCGCCTCGGCGAGCGCCCGCGGATGGCGGGCGCGCAGCTCGGCGGCGCGGCGGGCGCCGCCGGTGACGGTCGAGACGGTGAGGACGGTGCCGGTGAGCGCACCGGAGGCGGCCGCGAGTTCTCGTACGAGTGATGCGGGCGGCCGGTGGCTGACGGTCCCGAAGCCGAGGTCGGTGACGGGCAGGAAGCCGTCGGGGGTCTCGGCACCGAGGTCGGCGGCCACGATGTCGTCGGCGACGACGAGCGCGCCGAGGGGGGCGTCCGGCGCGAAGCCGCCCGCGATGCCGGCGCTGACCACGAGGCCGTAGGGGGCGCCCCCGAGGGCGGCGGCGGTCAGCGCGGAGGCGGTGGAGGCGGCGGCGAGGGCGGGGCCGACCCCGACGGCGAGCACGTCCAGGGGCCCGGTCCGGTGCAGGGTGGCCGCGGGCAGCGGCACCTCGGTGGCCGGCCCCGGAAACGCCCCGGCCACCGCGTCCCGTTCGGCCGGGACCGCGGTGGCCACGAGGATGCGTCCCCCGCGAGCGGGGGACGCCGCGACGGACGACGTGGTCAGGACTCCTTCTTGAGCTTGAAGGACCACAGACCCGTCACCTTGTTCACGCCCTCCTTGATGGAGACGAGCGTGGAGTTGCCGCTCGCGCCGTACTGCGCGTTGAAGAACACGCTGCCCGGGATCGTGCGGTACGTCTTCTTGCTGGAGTCGGTCAGCGGCTGACCGTTCATGAGGATCGTCCAGCCGTTGTCCGCGATGGCCGGGTCCACGCCGAAGCGGACCGTCTCGTCGGGGTCGACGCTGATCGTCTTGATGTCCTTCGACTTGAGGCATTTCGCCAGATCCGCGGCCGCGACTTCCTTGCCGTCGTTGTAGCAGTCGGTCTGGGAGCTCACCGAGTCCGTGCCGACCGTGACGGTCGCGAGCGGCGTCGGCTTGTTACAGGCGGACAACAGGAGAAGTCCGGCGGAAACGGCGCCGAGAGCGGCTACGGCGCGACGGGAACGCAGTGCGGTCATGGCCGAAGGCTATCGGGCACGTCCAGCCCCCTTGCCACGTGGGGTGCGCGACGTGCCGCGTACTCGTGCGATCAGGTGCCCGCGCGGGCGCCGCGGCGGGCCGAGGCGAGCAGGCCCCGTACGGTCGCCAGCCAGCCCGCGGTGACGAGCGCGGCGCCCACCGCGAGCCCCAGCACCCCGTTCAGCGGCAGCACGATGCCGATCGCGCCCCCCAGCACCCAGGCCATCTGGAGCAGCGTCTCCGAGCGGGCGAACGCCGAGGTCCGCACCAGTTCCGGCACGTCCCGCTGGATCAGCGCGTCCAGCGACAGCTTGGCGAGCGCCTGTGCGAACCCGGCGACCGCCGCCAGGCACGCCACCAGGAACGCGCCGAAGAAGACCGCCGCGGTGATCGCCGTGCCGAGCACGATCGCCACGACCGTCACGATGATCACTTCCGGTGAGCGGGACCTCAGCCAGGAACCGACGGCCGTGCCCAGCGCGTTGCCCACACCCGCCGCGACGCCGACTATGCCGAGCGACACCGCGGCGCTCTCACCGGTGAGCGGGTGTTCGCGCAGCAGGAAGGCGAGGAAGAAGATCAGGAAGCCGGACAGACAGCGCAGGGAGGCGTTGGCGGCCAGGGCGTGGGTGACGGCGGGGCCGACGGTGCGCAGCCCCGGGCGGCGCCCGGTCGCCTTGCGGCGCGGCCCGTGCAGATGTGTGGCGTCCGCGGCGAGCAGCGCGATGTCCTCGCCCTTGGCGGAGTCGACCTTCGGGGGCAGCGAGAACGACAGAAACGTCCCGCCGACGAAGATCACGAAGGCCCCGTACAGCGGCCAGGCCGCGCCGATGGTGTGCAGGCCCGCGCCCAGGGGGGCGGCGGCGCCGGTGGCGAGGAGGCCGCCGAGAGTCACCCGGGAGTTGGCCTTCACCAGGGAGAAGCCGGGCGGCAGCAGCCGTGGCACCACGGCGCTGCGGACCACGCCGTACGCCTTGGAGGCCACGAGGACGCCGAGCGCGGCCGGGTACAGCTCCAGACTGCCGCTCACGACCGCCCCCGAGATGATCAGCGCGAGCAGGGCCCGGGCGAGCATCGCGCCGGCCATCGCGGCCCTGCGGCCGTGCGGCAGGCGGTCCAGAAGCGGGCCGATCACGGGGGCGAGGACCGTGAACGGCGCCATGGTGATGGCGAGGTAGAGAGCGACGCGTCCGCGGGCCTCGTCGGTCGGCACGGAGAAGAAGACGGTGGAGGCGAGGGCGACGGTGACCATGACGTCGCCGGCGCCGTTCACGGCGTGCAGCTCGATCAGCTTGCCGAGGCCGGACTCCCCGGCGCCGTGCGCATGGGTCACCCTGCGGATGCCGCGGGCGGCGCCGGTGACGGGGAGGTGCAGGGCACGGCCGACCGTGCGGACGGAACCGCCGAACCGGCCCGAACCGCCACCCCTGCCGCGCCCCTCGACTCCACCCACCCCGGCGGTTCCGTGGGGCGACCTCGCGGCTGCCACCCCGTCATAGTGCCCCGAGAAGGCCGGGGGTAGTGCGGTTACCGCGCGGATGGGGGGCACGTGGTGTCCCGCACGGGCCCGGCGCGGGGTACGGAACCGGCCGATCGCGACGGACGGGCCGAAACCATGGCGACGGCGTACCGGCACCGACCGCGGAAGGCCCGCCTCCGCGAAAGCGCAGCCACTCGGTGTGGGCCCCAGGGCGCGGAGAGGGTAGCGTGCGTAGCGCGCCGTGGCGATGGTTCTCGGCCGCGCGCCTCTCATCCATCCCGCAGAATGGATGGGGTAGGTGCGCCCGAGCGCGATCGGGCGCGGACGTCGACGCGGTCCGCCGGTCCGCTCCGTCCGCACCCCCAGCCGGGAAAGGCGCACCCGTGAGACGGCGTAGGAGAGAAGCGATACCTGTGAGCGCAGCGACAACGCGAAGCCGCACCCCCGACCGTCTGTGCGCCGAGGCCGTCGACCTCGCCCGCTCCGCCGCCGAGGAGGCCGCCGCGCCCGGCGTCGTCGGCGAGCACGTCGGGATGGTCGCCGAGGGCGACCGCGTTGTCACCCACTTCTTCGAGTGCAAGGAGATGGGGTACCGGGGCTGGCGCTGGGCGGTGACGGTCGCCCGGGCGTCCCGCGCGAAGATCGTCACGCTGGACGAGACGGTGCTGCTGCCCGGCCCCGACGCGCTGCTCGCGCCGGAGTGGGTGCCGTGGAGCGAGCGCCTGCGCCCCGGTGACATGGGCCCCGGGGACCTGCTGCCGACGGACGCCGAGGATCTGCGCCTGGAGCCCGGATTCTCGGGCGAGGAGGAGCCCCCGCCGAGCTCCCCGGTCTCCGGCGAGATGGCGGAGCTGGTCGAGGCGGAGGACGTGGAGGTGACCGCGGGCGCCCCCGCGAACCTGCCGATGGCGCCCTCGCGTGGCTCGATCGCGGCGGTCGCGGAGGAACTGGGCATGCGCCGCGCCCGGGTCCTGTCCCGCTACGGACTGCGTGTCGCCGCCGACCGCTGGGAGGAGGCGTTCGGCCCGAAGACGCCGATGGCGCAGGCGGCCCCGGCCTCCTGTGTGAGCTGTGGCTTCCTGGTGGCGATCGGGGGCTCGCTCGGGCAGGCCTTCGGGGTGTGCGCGAACGAGTTCTCCCCGGCCGACGGCCATGTGGTCTCCCTCGCCTACGGCTGCGGCGGCCACTCGGAGGCGGCGGTCATGCCGAAGGCTCCGCAGCCGCCCCCGCCGGTGGTCGACGAGACGAAGGTGGAACCGTTCCCGCTGCGTCCCTCTCCGGACTCGGGTTCGGTACCGGTGGTGGCGGACGAGGAGACGGCGGAGCTGGGGCACTCGTAGCGACGATCCCCCTCCCCGGCCCGCCCGTCGGTCCCTCGCGATCCCCTCACGTCCTCGTCAGCAGCCCTTTCCGGCCCTCTCGCGGCGCCGCCACGGTCCCGTCGGCGGCCCGGTCGCGGTGCCGCACGGCCCCGTCTGCGGCCCGCGTCCGGCCACGACCGGCCCGTCCGGCCACCGCCGGCACGGCCGTGACGGACCGCGGCGGAGGGTCCGGGGACGCGACCCCCGGGAACGGCCGGCCCGGCAGACGGTACTTTCGTCCCGCGGCAGGCACGGGCACGCCGCGAGAGGGAGAGTGAAAGCGTGAGCGTATTCGTGCGGCCGGCAGCCGAAGGCGCGGACCCGTTCGGAACGGCCCGGCTGCGGCGCGGGGTGCTGGACGCCTGGGCCACCAGCCCGGCCCGGTTCCGCGAGGACGCCAACGCCGAGGAGGACCTGGTACTCGGCGGGTACCGCGACCGCCTGGTCGTCGAGCTCGCGCAGAACGCCGCCGACGCCGCGGCCAGGGCCGAGGCCCCCGGCCGGCTGCGGCTGACCCTGCGCGACGGCGTGCTGGTCGCCGCCAACACCGGTGCGCCCCTGGACGCGGTCGGCGTCGAGTCGCTGTCCACCCTCCGCGCCTCCGCCAAGCGCGACACCCATGAGCACGCCATCGGGCGCTTCGGCGTCGGCTTCGCGGCCGTCCTCGCGGTCAGCGACGAGCCCGCCGTCGTCGGCCGGCACGGCGGGGTCCGCTGGTCCCTGGCCGAGGCCCGGGAGCTGGCCGCCGAGACCGCCCTGCACAGTCCCGGCCTCGGGGACGAGATCCGCCGCCGCGACGGTCATGTGCCGCTGTTGCGGCTGCCGTTCCCCGCCGAGGCCAGCGCCCCCGACCCGTACGACACCGTCGTCATCCTCCCGCTGCGCGACACGGCCGCCGCCGACCTGGCCGAGCGGCTGCTGCACACCGTCGACGACGCCCTCCTGCTCGCCCTGCCCGGCCTGGAGGAAGTCGTCGTCGAGATCGGCGACCAGGTGCGGACCCTGCGCCGCCGCGCCGAGGGCACCGACACCGTGGTCGAGGACTCCCGCGACGGCACCACCCGCTGGCGCACCGAATCCCGGCACGGCCCCCTCACCCCGGACCTCCTCGCCGACCGCCCGGTCGAGGAGCGGCTGCGTCCGCACTGGTCCGTCACCTGGGCCGTCCCCGTCGCCGACGACGGCACCCCGGCCCGGCCCCGGACCGCACCGGTCGTGCACGCCCCCACGCCCAGCGACGAGCCGCTCGGCGTGCCCGCGCTGCTCATCGCCTCGTTCCCGCTGGACACGACCCGCCGCCACGCCGCGCCCGGCCCGCTCACCGACTTCCTGGTGCAGCGCGCGGCCGACGCGTACGCCGAACTCCTCGCCGACTGGCGCCCGGTGACCCCCGGCGTCATCGACCTGGTGCCCGGCCCGCTGGGCAAGGGCGAGCTGGACGGTGCCCTGCGCCGGGCCGTCCTGGACCGGCTGCCGCGCACCGCGTTCCTGCCGCCCGCCCACGACCTTGCCGAGGACTCCGAGCTGCCCGAGGCGCTGCGGCCGCGGGACGCCGAGATCGTCGAGGGGGCCGGCGCCGCGACCGTGGGGGTCCTCGCCGAGGTGCTGCCCAGCCTGCTGCCCGCGGGCCTGGAGCGCCGTGCCGAGCTGCGGACCCTGGGTGTCGCCCGGGTCCCGCTGACCGAGGCGGTCGACCGGCTGGCGGGTCTGGAGAAGGAGCCCGACTGGTGGTGGCGGCTGTACGACAGCCTGGCCGGGGTCGACCCGGACCGGCTGACCGGGCTGCCCGTGCCGCTGGCCGACGGCCGCACCACCATCGGGCCCCGGCAGGTGCTGCTGCCGACCCTCGACGGGCCGCCGGTGACACCGGAGGCCCTGGCCCGGCTGGGTCTGAAGGTCGCCCACCCGGAGGCCTCCCATCCGCTCCTGGAGAAGCTGGGCGCCCTGCCGGCCACCCCCCGTGCCGTGCTCACCACCCCGCAGGTGCGGGCCGCCGTCGCCGCCTCCCTCGACGACGAGGGGCCCGGCTGGGACCAGGAGGGCCTGGACGCCGAGGAACTGGCCGACACCGTGCTCGCCCTGGTCCGGGAGGCCGCGCTCGACCCCGGCGACGAGCCCTGGCTCGGCGCCCTCGCCCTGCCCGACGAGGACGGCGAACTCGCCCCCGCCGGGGAACTGGTGCTCCCCGGCAGTCCCTTCGCGAGCGTGATGCGCGAGGACGAACTCGCGCTGGTGGACGTCGAGCTGGCCGAGCGCTGGGGTGAACAGCCGCTGACCGCCTGCGGGGTGCTCGCCAACTTCGCCCTCGTCCGCGCCACCGACGTGGTCCTGGACCCCGACGAACTGGAGCCCCGCGACGCGGACTTCGCCGAGCCGGACGACGTCGGGCTGCTCGACGCCGTCGACGTGTGGTGCGAGGACGTCCTGGACCGGCTGCCCGACACCCCCGTGCCGCCGGTGGCGACCGAGATCGTCGCCGTGCGCGACCTCGACCTCGTCGACGACGACCACTGGCCGAGGGCCCTCTCCCTGCTGTCCGAGCCCCCGCTGCGGGACGCGCTCACCCAGCCGGTGCGGATCCTGCTCCCCGACGGCACCCATGAGGTCGTACGGTCGTACACCGCCTGGTGGCTGCGCGGGCATCCGGTCCTCGGCGGCCGCCGCCCCGCGGGCCTGCGCGCCGCGGGCGGCGACCCGCTGCTGCATGGGCTGTACGACGAGGCCGACGCCAGCGGGTTCGACGACGAGCAGGTGCTGCGGGCGCTCGGCGTACGCACGTCCGTGGCCGCCCTGCTCGACGAGCCGGGCGGCGCCGCCGAACTGCTCGACCGGCTCGCCGACCCCGAGCGGCCCGTCTCCGCCGCCCAGCTGCACGCCCTCTACACGGCCCTGGCCGACCTCGACCCGGAACAGGTGACCCTGCCGGACGAGCTGCGCGCGGTGGTCGACGGCCGGGTGACCGTCGTGGACGCCGCCGACGCGATGGTCGTCGACTCCCCCGACCTGCTGCCCTTCACCGGAGGCGTCCCGCTGCTGCCGGTGCGCCCGACGCGGGCGGCCGATCTCGCGGAGCTGTTCCAGGTGCGGCGGCTGAGCGAGTCGGTGACGGGCGAGGTGACCTCTGAGGGCGCCGAGCACGACGTCCCGGAGTCCGTGCGGGTCCTGCTCGGGCCGTCCACCCCGGCGGCGTACGTCGAGCACGAGGAACTCGTCGTCGACGGCGTGGAGATCGACTGGCGGCTGACCTCGGACGGCGTGCTCCACGCCGCCACCCTGGAGGGCGTCGCCGCTGGGCTCGCCTGGGCGACGGACCAGTGGCCGCGCCGCTTCGAGGTCGCCGCTCTCCTGGAGGACCCGTCGCGCACGGAGGAGCTGGCCCGGGACCGCTGGTTCGACTGAGCCCGCCCCGCCGCCGTACGGCGCGTCCACGCGGAGCGACGCATGGTCCCCGCGCCCCGCTCGGCGCGGGACCAGGCGTGGGGTGAGCGACGGCCGGACGGGCGCGGCCGGAGGAGAATTCCAAGCCGCGTACAACCATCTGTTTCGGCCATTGATCTGATCATGTGAGTCAACCGACTCCCCAGACACTCGGGGCCCGTGAGTCAATCCACGGTCCTCTTTTCTCCACGTGGAGAACGTCATGCGTATTCGTGCCACTGTGGCCGCTGTCTCCGGCGCCCTGGCCCTCTCCGCCTTCGTCGTGCCGGCCGCGCACGCCGCAGGTACCACCGGCCCTGCCGTCACCTTCTCGAACGTCAAGGTGAACAAGGGCAAGAACATCGTCGTCGGAACCTCGGCCAAGGTCTCCGTCCCCGTCACCTACACCGTGACGCACCCCGCGAGCCTCAACCCGAGCAGCTTCGCCTCCGGCCCGGTCATCTACCGCGGCGACACGATCACCTCGCCTACCGCCCTCCAGGGCGGCGACGAGCCCGGCACCTGCAAGGCCGCCTCCTCGACGGTGCTGAACTGCACCGCGACCCTGGACATCTACCCGGCTGAGCACGACCTGTTCAACTCCCAGGCCGGTACGTGGAAAATCGGCGGCCTCGCCGTGGACCAGAAGGACCACGCCACCTGGCAGGGCGACCTCGGCTACACCAAGGTGCAGCGCCTGTCGAAGCTGACGGCCGACGCGTCGCCGGAGCCGGTGAAGAAGGGCGCGACCCTCACGGTCAAGGGCCGGCTGTCCCGGGCCAACTGGGAGACCAACAAGTACGCCGGTTTCTCGGGCCAGTCGGTGAAGCTGCAGTTCCGCAAGAAGGGCAGCACCACCTACACCACGCTCAAGACCATCAAGTCGGACAGCACGGGCAGCCTGAAGACCACGGTCAAGGCGTCCGTCGACGGCTACTACCGCTACTCCTTCGCGGGCACCTCGACCACCCCGGCGGTCAGCGCCACGGGTGACTTCGTCGACGTGAGGTAATCCTCCGTCGCGCCATGGCCGCCCTGCCGGGATCCCGGCAGGGCGGCCATTTCTTTGCCCGGTCGAGCCGTAGGCGAGCGGGAACTCCCTGAAATCGGAAAGGGCGGCGCGGTGCCCGCGAGCGTTGTCTCGAATCCGATTTACGGCCGATGTGGTGGCGGGATGCGGTCCACCCCGGGCAATGTCCCGTTGCACCCTCTATGCAGTGATATCGGCGGCAGTCCCGTGGCGCGTTCGCATCGGGTTCGTGGCGGGTTGTCGAGCAGAGTGGGGAGGTGTTGTATTGACGAACTGTGAGGCTTTGACTAACGTATGCACCGCCTTTGTCCCCGCCTGACCAGCGGTGGATTCCGGCCAGGGGATTTCATTACTCGCGCCTTTCCGTCTGCCAAGTCGCCGGCGCCTTGAGTTTTCGACGCATACACGGGGGTTGTCTTGAGGCGTCTTCAGCAGTGTGGGCCGGCCTGTCACATCCCGGCACTCGCCTGACCTCTTCTGCTTATTCGCAGGCTTTTCGTTCCTTAACATCCCGGCGGGTCCGGCTCTTCGGCGACCCGTTTCCGAAAGGACTCTCGGCGTGCCTTTCCATGCCCGAAAAATCATTGTGTCCGCAGTCGTGGCCGGGTTCGCCACGCTGGGCGGCGTGTCCATCGCCGCCGCCGACGACCCGCCCACGCCGCCGTCCTCGGACACGCCGCCCGTCGCGGTCGAGGACTACAGCTACCCCTCGGCGGACCGGATCCTCACCGAGAAGGGGATCAAGCTCAAGAAGGGTGACGGCCATATCGTTCTGGCCGACTGCGACCAGGCCGCCCAGCAGATCCGCGTGCTCACCGTCAAGGACGACTCCGTCGGCCGCCAGGGCACCTACTGCTTCAAGGCGCTGGGCACGACAGGCCGTCTGACCCTGGAACTTCCCCGGGTCTTCGGGGTCGAGACCGCGGACCACCCGGTGAGCGCGGACCTCACGGCCAACGGCTCCACCACCACGGTCAACGTGCCGAAGGACGGATACCAGTCCGTCGGCGAGGGCACCGGCGACGGCGCCAAGTCGGTGCTCGTCGAGCTACGGGTGACCGGCTGACCCGCCGTACCGGCGCCCTACGAGGAGCCCCCGGCCCTCCCTTTCTTCCGTCCGCGCAGAACTTCTCGGCGATTCGAGGAAAAGTGAAAAACGCTCGTCCGCGCACATCGCGCATGGCATGGGTGACCGGTCTGGTGACCGCCGGCCTCACGACCGGTCTGCTGGCCGCTCCTCCCGCACAGTCGGTGGTGGGTGATCAGGTGGCCGACGGAGCCGACCAGTTCACGGTGAAGCTCCACATCGACCTCGGCAGCGACAACGAACGCAGCTGTTCCGGAACCCTGGTCGACGCCCAGTGGGTGCTCACCACCGCCAGCTGCTTCGCCGCCGATCCCCAGCACCCGTCGAAGATCCCCGCCGGGAAGCCCGCGTACACCACCGTGGTGACCGCCGACGGCAACCGCCCCGGTGCGGAAGCCCTCGTGAAGCAGAAGGTCCTGGAGCTCGTCCCGCATCCGGACCGCGACCTGGTCATGGCGCGCATCACCAACCCGGCCACCATCGACAACCCGCTGGACGGCCCGTTCCCCGACATCACCGAGGCCGACCTCGGCACCACCGCACCGGTCCAGGGCGACCAGCTCAAGGCCGTCGGGTTCGGGCGCACCAAGGACGAGTGGGTCCCCGCCCGGGCGCACGCCGGTTCCTTCGGCGTGGACTCCGTGGGCGCCTCGACTCTGGCGATCTCTCCGAGCAACGGTGGTGGAGCCCTGTGCCAGGGCGACGCAGGCGGTCCGGTCCTCAACGCGAACGGCGACCTGGTCGGCGTGGTCGACGCCTCCTGGGGCGGCGGCTGCCTCGGCTCCCAGGAGACCCGCACCGGGGCCGTCGCCACCCGGGTGGACGACATCGCGGACTGGGTGCAGCGGGTCCGGCTGACGACCCTGAAGGACTTCGTCACCGACGCCATCACGGCAGGGGACTTCAACGGTGACGGGCGCACGGACATCGCGGCCGTCCTGACCCGCGGCCCCGCCCATGTCTTCTACGGCCGTTCCGACGGCACGCTCCAGTACGGGGCCTCCCTCCGTGGCCTCGGCCGCACCAACGTGAAGCAGTTGGTCGCAGGTGACTTCGTGGAAGGGAGGGGGCTTGAAGCCATCGCCGTCATGGACGACGGAGACCTGACGCTCGCCAGTTCGCGCCTCTTCCCCCTCAACGTGTGGTCGTACCGTCCGCTGTGGACCGACGCCGCCTGGAAGGACGGACTGCCCGCCGCCGTCCTCAAGACCGGTACCGCGGGACGCGACACCCTTCTGTTCCAGTGGCCCGACGGATCCCTCTACACCTACAAGAGGGACGCGAACGGCAACCTGGTCAACCAGAAGAAGGTCATGTGGCCGGACAAGACCTGGAAGATGAAGCACATCGCCACCGGTGACTTCAACGGCGACGGCCGCGACGACATCGCCGCCGTCACCGCCGACGGCGCCCTGAACCTCTACCCGGGCAAGGCCGACGGGACCTTCGACAAGGCCCGTTCGATGTTCGCCGACAAGAGCTGGGGCAGCATGCGTGCCGTGCTCGGCGGTGACTTCAACGGCGACGGCAAGGCGGACCTGGCCGCGCTGTGGGCCAACGGCGATCTGCGCTGGTACGCGGGCGACGGCAAGGGCAAGGTGGCCGCAGGCAAGAGCATGTGGCCCAACGTCTAGCCCTCTAGGCGGGCGCGCGGCGGTCGATCCACTTCCAGACGAACTCCAGGGCGGCCGCCGCCACCGCCGCGATCCCCACCGCGATCCAGGGGATCGAGACGCCCACCAGCCTCAGCGCGAAGAAGTGCTGCAACGCGGGCACGGCCAGGACGAACAGGAACGCCACGAGCATCGCGGCCACCAGGGCGACCCGCCACCAGGTGTAGGGCCGCGCGACGATCGCCAGCACCCACGTCGAGATCAGGAAGAGCGTGAGGGTCGCCGCGCTGGTCTGCGCCTCCAGTGAGCCGGGGCCCGTGTAGTGGTGCCGGGCGATCAGATACGTCACGAAGGTCGCGACCGCCGCCATGACCCCGCCCGGGATCGAGTACCGCATGACCCGCCGTACGAAGTGGGGCCTGGCCCGCTCCTTGTTGGGGGCGAGCGCGAGGAAGAAGGCCGGCACGCCGATCGTCAGGGTCGACAGCAGGGTCAGATGCCGGGGCAGAAACGGGTACTCCACCTGCCAGCACACCACCAGCACCGCCAGCAGCACCGAGTAGACCGTCTTCACCAGGAACAGCGTGGCGACCCGGGTGATGTTCCCGATCACCCGCCGGCCCTCGCCGACCACCGACGGCAGCGTCGCGAAGCTGTTGTCGAGCAGCACGATCTGCGCCACGGCGCGTGTCGCCTCCGAGCCGGACCCCATCGAGACGCCGATGTCCGCGTCCTTGAGCGCGAGCACGTCGTTCACGCCGTCGCCCGTCATCGCCACCGTGTGCCCGCGCGACTGCAACGCGCCCACCATGTCCCGCTTCTGCTGCGGGGTGACCCGACCGAACACGGTGCCCTTGTCCAGCGACTTGGCCATCTCCGCCTGGTTCGGCGGAAGGCGGCGGGCGTCCATGACCCGGCCGGCGATGCCGAGCTTCCCGGCCACCGCGCCCACGGACACCGCGTTGTCACCGGAGATCACCTTGGCGCGGACGTTCTGGTCGGCGAAGTAGCGCAGGGTGTCGGCGGCGTCCGGGCGCAGCCGCTGCTCCAGCACGACCAGAGCGGTGGGCCGGGTGCCGTCCTTGACCCGGGGGTCGTCCAGGTCCCGGGAGGTGCGGGCCAGCAGCAGCACCCGCAGCCCCTGCTCGTTGAGGCGCTCGGTCTCGGCGAGGGCCGGGTCGTCGGGGCCGAGCAGGACGTCCGGGGCGCCGAGGAGCCAGGTGCTGGCCTCGCCGTCGCCCTCGCTGAAGGACGCGCCGCTGTATTTCCGGGCGGAGGAAAAGGGGAGGGCCTCGGTGCAGCGCCAGTCCTCGCTGTCCGGATAGGCGTCGATGATGGCCTGGAGGGAGGCGTTCGGACGGGGGTCGGACTCGCCGAGCGCGCCGAGGACCTTGCGTAGGTACGTCTCGTCGGCGCCCTGGAGCGGTCGCAGCTCGGTGACGTCCATGCCGCCCTCGGTCAGGGTGCCCGTCTTGTCCAGACAGACGGTGTCGACGCGGGCGAGGCCCTCGATGGCGGGCAGTTCCTGGACCAGGACCTGTTTGCGCCCCAGCCGGATGACGCCGATGGCGAAGGCCACCGAGGTGAGCAGGACGAGCCCCTCGGGGACCATGGGCACGATCCCGCCGACCGTGCGGGCCAGGGAGTCCTTGAATCCGGACTGCTTGACCACCAGCTGGCTGATGACGAGGCCGATCGCGGTCGGGATCATCATCCACGTCACGTACTTGAGGATCGTGGAGATACCGCTGCGCAGCTCGGAGTGGACGAGAGTGAAGCGGGTCGCCTCCTCGGCGAGCTGGGCGGCGTAGGCCTCCCGTCCCACCTTGGCCGCCCGGAAGGCGCCGCTGCCGGCGACGACGAAGCTTCCGGACATGACCGCGTCCCCGGCCCGTTTGACGACGGGGTCGGCCTCGCCGGTCAGCAGCGACTCGTCGATCTCCAGCCCGTCGGCCTCGACGCAGACGCCGTCGACGACGATCTTGTCGCCCGGTCCGGTCTCGACGATGTCGTCGAGCACGATCTCGGAGGTGGCGATCGCGGCGGTCACCCCGTCCCGGCGGACCGTGGGCCTCGCCTCGCCGATCACCGCGAGCGAGTCCAGGGTCTTCTTGGCGCGCCACTCCTGGATGATGCCGATGCCCGTGTTGGCGATGATCACATAACCGAAGAGGCTGTCCTGGAACGGTGCCACGAACAGCATGATCAGCCAGAGCACGCCGATGATCGCGTTGAAGCGGGTGAAGACATTGGCGCGGACGATCTCGCCGAGGGAGCGGCTGCTGCGGACGGGGATGTCGTTGACGTCACCCCGGGCGACCCGCTCGGCCACCTCGGCGGCGGACAGCCCCCGCGTCCGCCCCGGTACGGGGGCGGGGTGCACGGGATCGAGTTCGGCGCCCGCGTCGATGTGGGTCATGCATTCGACGGTACGTGCGGATGTACGCCTTCACCCGTTGAGCGCCCCGAAGATCCGACCAGGGGAGGACGGTTCTCGTGCGGTGGTTGTACGCCAAAGCCCAGGGGCTAGCGCTCGGCCGCCGCTTTCCTGGCCGTGTCCCCCTTGATCGCGGCGTCCCGCCTGCGCACGTACCAGACGCCGATGCAGCCGAGCCCCGCGCCGGCCAGGCAGGTCCACAGCCACCAGGTGTGCCCGTGGTCGGCGAACCAGCCGTAGAACGGCAGCTGGACCAGGAAGAGGACGAACCACAGGATCGTGCCGCCGGTGATGGTGGCGACCACGGGGCCCTCCAGGGGCTCCGGCGCCTCGTGCTTCGGGGTCCACTTCGCCATGCGCACAGCTTACGAGGGCGCGAGCCGCGGGGGAGGGGCGGACCCCGAGCCCTTGTCCGCCAAGGGTCTACGCGCGGAGATAGCGATCTAGGGCTCATATGTTCATACTGAAACAGTTCGAGTCTGGCTGCTTATGTTCGTATGAATCACCAACAACGCCATGGGGGAATCCCGTTGGTGATCAGGTGACGGCGAGACTCGATCACGTTTGTTCCCGCCCGTCCGTAGTCCCCCGCACCCCTGAGGTCCCGCATGTCCACCTCGGCCCCAGCCAAGGCCGCCCCGCAGGAGCCGGGCACCCGACCCCCGTCCGGTGCCCTCGACCGCTACTTCAAGATCTCCGAGCGGGGCAGCACGCTCTCGCGCGAGATCCGCGGTGGTTTCGCCACCTTCTTCGCGATGGCCTACATCATCGTGCTGAACCCGATCATTCTCGGCAGCGCGAAGGACATGTACGGGCACCACCTGGATCACGGCCAGCTGGTCACCGCGACCGCCCTCACCGCCGCCCTCACCACGCTGCTCATGGGCGTGATCGGCAATGTCCCGATCGCCCTCGCGGCCGGTCTCGGCGTGAACACGGTCGTCGCCCTCCAGCTCGCGCCGCGCATGTCGTGGCCGGACGCGATGGGCATGGTCGTCCTCGCCGGCTTCGTGGTGATGCTGCTGGTCGCCACCGGTCTGCGGGAGCGGGTGATGAACGCCGTGCCGCTCGGTCTGCGCAAGGGCATCGCCATCGGTATCGGCCTGTTCATCATGCTGATCGGGCTCGTCGACTCCGGCTTCGTCACCCGTATCCCGGACATCGCGCAGACCACCGTCCCGCTCCAGCTCGGCACCGGCGGCCATCTGACCGGCTGGCCGGTTCTGGTCTTCATCCTGGGCGCCCTGCTCACCTTCGCGCTGATCGTCCGCAAGGTGCCGGGCGCCATCCTGATCTCGATCGTCGCGATGACGGTGCTCGGGCTGATCCTCAACGCGACCGCCAAGATCCCCTCCTGGGGCCTGACCGTCCCGAAGTGGCCGGGCAACCCCGTCGCCACCCCGGACTTCGGCCTGATCGGCAAGGTCAGCCTGTTCGGCGGCTTCGGCAAGGTCGGCGTCCTGACCGGGATCCTCTTCGTCTTCAGCGTCCTGCTGTCGTGCTTCTTCGACGCGATGGGCACGATCATGGGCATCAGCGACGAGGCCAAGCTGACCGACGCCGAGGGCTATATGCCGGGCATCAACAAGGTGCTCTTCGTCGACGGCATCGCGGTCGCGGCGGGCGGTGCCAGCTCCTCCTCGGCCACCACCTGCTTCGTGGAGTCCACCGCGGGCGTGGGGGAGGGCGCACGCACCGGCTTCGCGAACGTCGTCACGGGCGCTCTCTTCGCCGTGGCCCTCTTCCTCACCCCGGTCGCCACGATGGTGCCGTCCCAGGCGGCCACCCCGGCCCTGGTCGCGGTCGGCTTCCTGATCCTGTCCAACTCGGTCAAGGAGATCGACTGGGCGGACTACACGATCGCCGTCCCGGCCTTCGTGACGATGCTGATGATGCCCTTCACGTACTCGATCACCAACGGCATCGGCATGGGCTTCATCACCTTCGTGGTCCTGCGTCTGGCCGCGGGGCGCGCCCGGGAGATACCCGCCGCGATGTACGTGGTGGCGGCGGTGTTCGCCTTCTACTACCTGATGCCGGCAGTGGGTCTGACCTGACCGGCTCCGCGGGGGTCAGGTGACCCGTAGAACCTCTCCGTCTCCTCGACGGCGGCTTGGAACCGCTCGTCGAAGTCATCCCGAATGAGCGTCCGGACGACATAGTCCTGGACGCTCATTCCTCTTCTGGCGGCGTGCCGGCGGAGCCGTTCGAGCAGCTCCCGCTCCAGCCGCACACTGAGCACGCTGGTCCCCATGCCTACGAGGGTCGCCGGATCCCGGCGGGTGGTGTGTCACGTTCCCCCGCCGTATCACCCATTCGGGTGATACGTGCAGCTCGGGGGATTTCCCGGCGGTCGCGGAAGCGCGGGCCGCAGTGGCCGGAGTCACCCGGGCGACGGCGCGGCGCGGTGGTCTTTAGGGAAAGTAATGACCTATCCTAAAGAGCATGGCTGACCTGACCCATGGCGACGACGCTGCCGCCGTGAACGCTCTCCGCTCCGCTGTGATGCGCCTCTCGCGCCGACTCAAGCATCAGCGGGTCGACGAGTCGCTGAGTCCGACCGAGATGTCGGTGCTCGGCACCCTGTCCCGCTGCGGCTCCGCCACCCCCGGCGAGCTCGCCCGCAAGGAGCATGTGCAGCCGCCCTCGATGACCCGCATCGTGGCGCTGCTGGAGAGCAAGGGGCTGGTCAGGCTGGAGCCGCATCCCGACGACCGGCGCCAGAAGGTGGTCACCCAGACCGAGCGGGCCGAGGCGATGCTCGAGGAGAGCCGTCGCAAGCGGAACGCCTTCCTGGCCGGCCTGGTCGAGAGCCTGGACGAGGACGAGTGGGCGAAGCTCCGCGCGGCCGCCCCGGTCCTGGAGAAACTCGCGCATCTGTGACGGGAGGCGTCCGCGCCGGACGCCCACCGTGATGGACGCGGCCCCACCCGCGTACGTATGAAGCCGTCATCGTGAAGCCGTCATCGCTAGGAGGCGAACCCTTTGAGTACGGGAACCGGAGCAGCTTCCGCCCCCGCACCAGCCACCCACGACTCCCCGCCCGCCCTCCCCGAGCCCGCCACGGTCTCCGGAATCCCCGAATCCCCCGCGGCCCCCGAACTTCCCACGGCTCCCGAGGCCCCCGAACCCCCCACGGCTCCCGGAACCCCGGACTCCGTCGCACTCCCCGCCTCCCGCGCGTCCTCGATGTTCAGCTCCCTGCGCGTGCGGAACTACCGGCTCTTCTTCCTGGGCCAGGTCGTCTCCAACACCGGCACCTGGATGCAGCGCATCGCGCAGGACTGGCTGGTGCTGAGTCTGACCGGCTCCTCCACCGCCGTCGGTGTCACCACGGCCCTCCAGTTCCTGCCCATGCTGCTCTTCGGGCTGTACGGCGGTGTCCTGGTCGACCGGCTCCCCAAGCGCCCGACCCTGCTGGTCACCCAGTCCGCGATGGGAGCCACGGGCCTGGTCCTCGCCTTTCTGACGCTCTCCGGCCATGTCCAGGTCTGGCATGTGTACGTCGCCGCCTTCGCCGTCGGGCTCGCCACGGTCGTGGACAACCCCGCCCGCCAGTCCTTCGTCTCGGAGATGGTCGGCCCCCGGCAGCTTCAGAACGCGGTCAGCCTGAACTCCGCGAACTTCCAGTCCGCGCGCCTGGTCGGCCCCGCCGTCGCGGGCGTGCTGATCACCGGCGTGGGCACGGGCTGGGCCTTCCTGTTCAACGGCCTGTCCTTCCTCGCCCCCATCGGCGGACTGCTGCTGATGCGCGCCCGCGATCTGCATGTCGTGGAGCGCGCCCCGCGCGGCAAGGGCCAGCTCCGCGAGGGACTGCGCTATGTCGCCGGACACCCGGAGCTGATCTGGCCGATCGTCCTGGTCGGCTTCATCGGCACCTTCGGCTTCAACTTCCCGGTCTGGCTCTCGGCGTACGCGGACGACGTCTTCCGCGCGGGCGCGGGCGCCTACAGCCTCTTCAACACGCTGATGGCGCTCGGCTCGCTGACCGGCGCGCTGCTCGCCGCCCGCCGCGGCACGACCCGTCTGCGGGTGCTGATCGCGGCGGCGGCGCTGTTCGGCGGGCTGGAGGTCGTGACGGCCGGGGCCCCGTCGCTGTGGCTGTTCGCGCTGCTGATGGTCCCGATAGGGATCTGCGGACTGACGGTGAACGTCACCGCGAACACGGCCGTCCAGATGGGCACCGACCCGGCGATGCGCGGCCGCGTCATGGCCCTGTTCATGATGGTCTTCATGGGCGGTACGCCCCTGGGAGCGCCGGTGGTCGGCTGGATCACGGACGCCTACGGCGCCCGGATCGGCTTCGCCTTCGGCGGTCTGGTCTCGCTGGCGGCGGCCGTGACCATCGGCCTGGTGCTGGCCCGGGCGGGCGATCTACGCCTGTCGCTCGGCTGGGACCACGGCCATCCGCGGGTCCGCTTCGTCCCGCGCGGGCGGCAGGAGGAGCCGGCGGTGGCGTAGACCCCCGCGCCGGATTCCCCGGCCCCGGCCCCGGAGAGGGCCGGGGTCAGTCCCGGGGAAACTCGTCCGTCTTCAGGACCAGGCCCACCACGGTCCCGGTCAGGTCGATCTCCTCGCCGAAGTCCAGGCTGAGCGTGCCGCGGTACTCGCCGTCCTGCGGCAGGGTGTGCAGATGCCATGCGCCGGTGTACGGGTCCACGATCAGGTACACCGGCACCCCGGCGGCGGCGTAGGCGGCCTTCTTCGGCCCGTAGTCGTTGCGCGCGGTGTCCCTGGAGATCACCTCGGCGACGAACTCGACGTCCTGGTGGCGCCAGTGGCCCTTGCCGTCCTTCCGGGCGTCCTTCGCGAGTGCCACGACGTCGGACGCGAAGCCGTTGAGATGCCCCGGGTAGTCGATCCGGACGTCGGATTTCACGCGCTGGCGCGGGTATGCGGTGCGTAGCTGGTCGTAGATGTCCGCGATGATGTCCCAGTGGGTGTCCCGCTGCGGCGTCACGAAGATGCCCCCCTCGACGATCTCGGTCTTGAAACCCTCGGGGATGTGCATCTGCTCCAGCCACTCGAACATGGTGTCGAGGCTGAGCTCCTTGCCCTGGTCGGCCATCTCGATCCTGTCTGCCAGAACAGTCACTGTGCCGCTCCTCCCCGCTGCTGCCTGGTCGCATGCAGCCGCGCGGTACAACGATACTCACGGTAACGAGGTCACGCCCGTGCGTTCCCCGGGGACACTGGTGCCATGAGACTCTTCGCCGCGGTGCTGCCGCCGCAGCGCGCGATCCATGAACTCGCCTCCGTCGTGCGCGACCTGGAGGAGATGCCGGGCGCGGACGGGCTGCGCTGGACGGAACGGCCGGGCTGGCACTTCACGCTCGCCTTCTACGGCGAGGTGGACGAGGACGTCGTACCGGACCTGTCGGAGCGGCTGGCGCGGGCGGCCCGGCACGCCGAGCCGTTTGCCCTGGCCCTCGCCGGAGGCGGCCGTTTCGGGGACCGGGCGCTGTGGGTGGGCGCGTCCGGGGAGACGGCGGCACTGCGGCTGCTCGCCGACCGTACGGAGGCCGCGGGGCGCAAGGCGGGCGTGGAGATGGGGGAGCACCGCCGCTACCGTCCGCATCTGACCCTCGCCCGCAGCCGGGGCGGACGGGCGGACCTGCGGCCCTACGCCGCCGCGCTGGACGCGTTCGCGGGGAGCACCTGGACGGTCGGGGAGCTGTGCCTCGTGCGCAGCCGGCTGCCGAGGTCGGGAGTGCCGGGGGAGCAGCCGCGGTACGAGACGGTGGGGCGGTGGGGGCTCGGCGCGGGCATCTGACAGCGTCCGGTTACGCTCGATGCGTGGACCCGAAGACCCGTAACCGGATCATGGCCGGTGTGCTTGTGCTGATGTTCGCGGTGGTGGCGCTGACGGCGGCGGTCGGCAGGTAGACCACCGCCGGCCGGCGCCGGCCTGCGCGCAGCCGCGCAGGCCGGCGGCCCCCGTCGGTCACCAGGCGAACGCCTCCGGTGACGGACCGGGCCCCGGGAAGATCTCCTCGAGCCCGGCCAGGACCTCCTCCGACAGCTCCAGCTCGACCGCCCGCAGCGCCGACTCCAGCTGTTCGCCGGTGCGCGGGCCGACGATCGGGCCGGTGACGCCGGGCCGGGTCAGCAGCCAGGCCAGGGCCGCCTCGCCGGGCTCGATCCCCTGCTTGGCGAGCAGGTCCTCGTAGGCCTGGACCTGCGCCCGCACGGAGGTGTTGGCGAGGGCGTCCGCGGAGCGTCCGGAGGCGCGGCGGCCGCCCTCGGCCTCCTTCCTGATGACACCGCCGAGCAGCCCGCCGTGCAGCGGCGACCACGGGATGACGCCGAGTCCGTAGTCCCGCGCCGCCGGAATGACCTCCATCTCGGCGCGGCGTTCGGCGAGGTTGTAGAGGCACTGCTCGCTGACGAGGCCGATCGTGCCGTGCCGGCGGGCGGCGGTCTCGTTGGCCTGGGCGATCTTGTACCCGGGGAAGTTGCTGGATCCGACGTAGAGGATCTTGCCCTGCCGCACCAGGACGTCGATCGCCTGCCAGATCTCCTCGAAGGGGGTCCGCCGGTCGATGTGGTGGAACTGGTACAGGTCGATGTAGTCGGTCCCCAGCCGCTTCAGGCTGCCGTCGACCGCCCGGCGGATGTTGAGGGCGGAGAGCCTGTCGTGGTTGGGCCAGGCGTCGCGGCCCGCGGCCATGTTGCCGTACACCTTGGTGGCGAGGACGACCTTGTCGCGCCGGCCGCCGCCCTGGGCGAACCAGCTTCCGATGATCCTCTCGGTACGGCCCTTGTTCTCGCCCCAGCCGTACACGTTGGCGGTGTCGAAGAAGTTGATGCCCGCGTCCAGCGCCGCGTCCATGATCGCGTGGCTGTCGGCCTCGTCGGTCTGCGGGCCGAAGTTCATGGTCCCGAGGACGAGCCGGCTGACCTTGAGTCCTGTGCGTCCGAGCTGCGTGTACTTCATGGCTGCCTAGCCAACGGCGTGGAGTGCGCTCTAGGCAAGGGAGTTGGACGGCGGTCGCATTCAGTCGCGGGGGAAGTCGCCGGTGTGGAGGGTGAGGCCGAGGGGGGTGGTGGTCATGTTGACGTCCTCCCCGAACGCGACGGACAGCTCGCTGACGTACTCACCGTTCTTGGGCTTGGTGAAGAGATGACATTTGCCCTGGTAGGGGTCTGCGATGAGGTAGACGGGGACCCCAGCCGTGGCATAAGCGAGTTTCTTCGGGCCGTAGTCGTTTGCCGCTGTGTCCTTGGAGATGACCTCCGCCACGAATTCGACGTCCTGATAGCGCCAGCGGCCATTGCCGTCCTTCACCGACCGCTCGGTCAGCGCGGCCACGTCGCAGGCGAAGCCGTTCAGATACCCGGGGAAGTCGATCCGCACGTCCGACGCCAGCCGCTTGATCGGGTACTTGTCCCGCAACTGCTCCAGGATGCCAAGAATGATCTCCCAGTGGGTTTGCCGCTGTGGCGACATGAAGATGTGCCCCCCGACGATCTCGACCTTCGTTCCCTCGGGGATGGGCATCTTCTCGAGCGTCTCGAACATGGCGTCCAAGGTCAGCTCGTCGCTCTCTTCGGCCATCTCGATCCTGTCGTGAAGGACGGTCATCGTGGCGCTCCTCCCCGGCCGCCCTCGCACGAGTGCAGCCGCGCGGTACAACGATACGCACGGTGACCAGGCCACGCCGCTATCCGGTCAATCCGTTCCGGCCGCGTAAGGCTCCGCGATCCCCCACCCCTGGTACATCGCCTCCGCGAACGCCTCCGCGATCTTGTGCTCGCCGTTCGCGTTCGGGTGGGTGCCGTCGTAGGTGTCCCGGTGGATGTCGTACGACGGCGGGGGAGACGCCAGCAGGATCGGCGAGCCGGGCTCGTCCAGGTCCGCCACCGTCTTCGCCAGGAGTTCGTTGAACAGGGCCACCTGGGCCCCGAACGGGGCGTCCGCCTCGGCCCGGATGTTCGGGATCACCGGCAGCAGGACCATACGGATGCGCGGCCTCGCCCGGCGTGCCTCCGCCATGAACTTCCGTACGTTCTCCGCCGTCTGCTCCGCGTCGGTGTAGAAGCCCAGGTCGATCAGGCCCAGCGAGACCAGCAGCACATCCGCGCGCGTCTCGCGCACGGCCCCGCCGATCAGGGGCACCATGTGCACCCAGCCCTCGCCCCAGCCCGCCAGATGGGCGCGGGGAAAGTCGGGTTCGGCGTACGCGTAGGACGTGGGTGTGTCCGTCGCCTTGTCGTAGAGCGTCTCGCGCGGACCGACCAGCGTGAACGGGCCGTCGTACGTCGCGCACAGGTGCCGCCACAGCCGGTAGCGCCACGTGTGCTCGCCCGCGCTGCCGATCGTCATGGAGTCGCCTACGGGCATGAACCTGAGCATCCGCTCATCATGAACGATCGCCCTGGGATGCAGGGGGGACGTTTGGGGCGGGCCGGTGTGAGGATCGACACGCCCGTCCGGCACCGGCGGGCGGATGGACCGGACCGGTGAACGAGGGCGCCCGATGGCAGGCTTGGGGCATGCGTCGATCGCTCGCCTTCCTTGCCGGGGCCCTTCTCATCGGTGCGCTCGCCGCGCCGGCGCCCGCCTTCGCCGACGACGGCGACGGCGGCTTCACCATCGAGGACCCCCGGATCACGGAGTCCAGCGGGCTCGCCGCCTCACATCTGCACCCCGGGGTCTACTGGACCCACAACGACAGCGGCGACGGGCCGTACATCTACGCCGTCGACAGCCGCACCGGGAAGACCGTCGCCACCGTCACCCTCAGCGGCATCGGCAGGCCCCGCGACGCCGAGGCCATATCCATCGGCCCGGGGAACGAGATCTACGTCGGCGACATCGGCGACAACTTCGGCGGCCGATGGCCCTATGTGTGGATCTACCGGCTGCCCGAGCCCAAGGTGCTCAAGGACCAGACGATCCGCGCCACCCAGTACGTGGTGAAGTACGCGAACGGGCCCCGGGACGCCGAGTCCCTCGTGGTCCACCCCAAGACCGGGCGCGTCTACATCATCGACAAGAAGGAGGACGGCGGGCACCTCTACGAGGGCCCGGCCCGGCTGTCGTCCACCGGGACGAACGTCTTCCGGCCCATCGCCGCCGTCGACCTGTGGGCCACCGACGCGGCCTTCTCGCCCGACGGCCGGCAACTCGCCGTACGCGGCTACTTCGGCGGGATCGCCTACGCGTGGAACGGCGGGCGGATCACCCGGCAGGGCCGGCTCGACGTGCCCCTGCAACGGCAGGGCGAGTCGGTCACCTACTCCCTGGACGGCTCGAAGCTCCTGTACGGCAGCGAGGGCACCGACAGCCCGGTGCAGGCCGAGAGCGCGCCCGGGGAGAGCGGAGCGGGCGGTGCGGCGTCGCCCTCGGGCAGGGCAACCCCGCGGGCCGGCTCTGGCGGCGGCTCGCCCCTGCACGCGAACTACAAGGTCGGTGCCGTGGTCCTGGCCCTGGGCCTGGTGCTGGTCTTCGGCCTCAAGCGGCTGCTGGGCAGGAAGCGGTAGGGACGGCCGAGGGGCGCCCGGTGCACACGACACCGGGCGCCCCTCGGCGACGTGGGACGCGAGAAGGTCAGAGCTTCTCGATCACGTAGTCGACGCACTTGGTCAGCGCCTCGACGTCCGCCGGGTCGATCGCCGGGAACATCGCGATGCGCAACTGGTTGCGGCCCAGCTTGCGGTAGGGCTCGGTGTCCACGATGCCGTTGGCGCGCAGCACCTTGGCGACGGCGGCCGCGTCGACCTCGTCGGAGAAGTCGATCGTGCCGATGACCTGGGAGCGCTTGGCCGGGTCGGCGACGAACGGGGTCGCGAACTTCACGTCCTCCGCCCAGCCGTACAGGGTCCTGGCGGAGGTGGCCGTGCGGCGGACGGCGAAGTCCAGCCCGCCCTGGCCGTTCAGCCACTCCAGCTGCTCGTTGAGCAGGAACAGGGTGGCGAGGGCCGGGGTGTTGTACGTCTGGTTCTTGCGGGAGTTGTCGATCGCCGTGGGCAGGCTGAAGAACTCCGGGACGTGGCGGCCGGAGGCGTGGACGCGCTCGGCGCGCTCGATCGCGGCCGGGGAGAACACGCCGATCCACAGGCCGCCGTCGGAGGCGAAGGACTTCTGCGGGGCGAAGTAGTAGACGTCGGTCTCGGCGATGTCGACCGGGAGGCCACCGGCGCCGGAGGTGGCGTCCACCAGGACCAGGGAGCCGGGGTCCGCGCCCTCGACCCGCTTGATCGGCATCGCGACGCCCGTGGACGTCTCGTTGTGGGTGAAGGCGTAGACATCGACGCCCTCCTCCGCCCCGGCCTCGGGGTGCGTGCCGGGCGCGGACGAGATGATCATGGGCTCGGCGAGCCAGGGGGCGAGCTTCGCGGCCTTGGCGAACTTGGAGGAGAACTCGCCGAAGCTGAGGTGCTGGGACTTGTTCTCGATCAGGCCGTGGGTCGCGATGTCCCAGAACGCGGTGGAGCCGCCGTTGCCGAGGATGACCTCGTAGCCGTCGGGGAGCTGGAAGAGCTCGCGGATGCCCTCGCGCACCTTGCCGACCAGGTTCTTGACCGGGGCCTGGCGGTGGGACGTGCCGAGCAGGGAGCTACCCGTGGCGGCGAGGGCGTCCAGCGCCTCCACCCGCACCTTGGAGGGACCCGCGCCGAAACGGCCGTCAGCGGGCTTGAGGTCAGCAGGAATCTGGATGTCAGCCACGAGCCGGAGGGTATCTCCTCGGTGAAACCGGGCGGAAACGTGTCCGTTCGATGAGACGACGCCCTCCGCCTCGCGGACTTGTGAGGACCTACGACATCCGCGGCCGCTCCACGAGGTCAGCCGCGCCGGCAGCGCGAAGAGGCCGTTCTGCGTCACCACCGGCTTGTTGCGCAGCTCGCCCGCCTGGACCGCCGGGTCCGGGCCGGGGAAGCGGGCGTACAGCGCGGGCAGCGCCACCGCGGCCTCCGGACGGGCCGGGCCGCCCCGGGGGGGAGATGCGGGCCGTGTCCGAAGGAGATGTACCGGTTCTTTGTCTCCCGGGTGATGCCGAAGGCGCCCGCGGTCGGGCCGTGCGCCCTCTCGTCCCGGCCGGTCGCGCCGTACGACACGATCAGGGCGTCCCCGTCTCGCCGCGCTGCCAGGCACCCCGGACGTTGATGTCCTTGACCAGCCGGGGGTCCGTCAGAAGCCGCCTGGCCTCGGCGTGGACGCGCGGTCGTACGGGAGGCGTCCGCCGCGCGCGGTCCCACGGACGTCTCCGCCGGGTGGCGGCGGTCACCGTCCGCCGCCGGAGGCATCCTGGGGAGCATGACGGATCCCGAGGAACGGCGGCCGCAGTCCATGGGCGCGGACGTCGGCGCGCTCCGGGCGGAACTGAGCGCCGCGGTGCGCGGTGTCGTCGACTTCCGTACGACGGCGCGGGCGCTGCACACCATGGACGCGTCCAACTACCGGCGGGTGCCGCTCGGTGTGGTCGCCCCCCGGGACGCGGACGACGTGGCGGCCGTGCTCGGTGTGTGCCGGGCGCACGCCGTGCCGGTGGTCGCCCGCGGCGGTGGCACCTCGATCGCCGGGCAGGCGACGGGCACTGGCGTGGTGCTCGACTTCACCCGGTTCATGAAGGGGATCGTGTCCCTGGACCCCGAGGCACGCACCGCGGTGGTCCGGCCCGGCCTCGTCCTCGACCGGCTCCAGGAGGCCGCCGCCCCCCACGGGCTGCGCTTCGGCCCGGACCCCTCCACCCACTCCCGCTGCACCCTCGGCGGCATGATCGGCAACAACGCGTGCGGCTCCCACTCCGTGGCCTGGGGCACCACGGCGGACAACGTGCGCGAGCTGTCGGTGCTCACCGCGCGGGGCCAGGCCCTCACCCTGGGCCGTGGCGGAAAGGGCGCCCCCGAGGGGCTGCTCGCCCTGGCCCGGGGCGCGCCGGCGCTGCTGCGCACGGGCTACCCGGTCCTGCCGCGCCGCATCTCCGGGTATGCGCTGGACGCGCTGCTCCCCGAGAACGGCGTGGACGTGGCCCGGTCGTTCTGCGGCTCCGAGGGCACCCTCGGCGTGGTGACCGAGGCGGTCGTGGACCTCGTCGAGGCGCCGCGCGCGCAGGCCCTGGCCGTACTGGCGTACCCGGACGAGAGCGCGGCGGCCCAGGCGGCGGCCGGACTGCTGCCGTGGGACCCGCTGACCGTGGAGGGCATCGCCGCCGACCTTCTGCCGGCGTCGGCGGGGCTGCCGCGCGGCGGCGCCTGGCTGTTCGTGGAGACGGGCGGCGCGAGCGCGGCGGAGGCACACGCGCGTGCGGAGGCGATCGTGCGGGCGGCGGACGTCATGGACGCCCTGGTGGTCACGGACCCGGCCGGACAGCGCGCGCTGTGGCGGCTGCGCGAGGACGCGAGCGGCACGGCGACTCGCACGCCGGACGGCCGGGAGGCATGGCCGGGCTGGGAGGACTGCGCGGTGCCCCCGGCCCGTCTCGGGGAGTACCTCCGGGACTTCCGGCGCCTGCTGGCCGAGCACGGTCTGCACGGGGTGCCGTACGGGCACTTCGGGGACGGCTGCATCCACGTCCGCATCGACTTC
Organism: Streptomyces sp. NPDC093261; assembly: GCF_044753645.1. Taxonomy (NCBI): domain Bacteria; kingdom Bacillati; phylum Actinomycetota; class Actinomycetes; order Kitasatosporales; family Streptomycetaceae; genus Streptomyces; species Streptomyces sp. NPDC093261. The sequence goes on along the minus strand of NZ_JBIVNO010000021.1, from coordinate 57,718 downwards.
GACCTGCTGTCCCGGGCGGGCGTCGCCCGCTTCCGCCGCTTCTCCGAGGAGGCCGCCGCCCTGGTCGTCTCCCACGGCGGCTCGCTCTCCGGGGAGCACGGCGACGGACAGGCCCGGGCGGAGCTCCTGCCGACGATGTACGGGCCGGACCTGGTCGCGCTGTTCGAGCGGGCGAAGGGCGTCTGGGACCCGGACGACCTGCTCAACCCCGGGATGCTGGTCCGCCCGGCCCCGCTGGACGCCGGTCTGCGGTTCGCGGTGCTGCCCCGGGAACCGGTGGACGTCTCCTTCGGCTACCCGGCGGACGGCGGCGACTTCTCGGCGGCGGTCCGGCGCTGTGTGGGCGTCGCCAAGTGCCGTACGACGACGGGGTCCGGCGCGGAGGTGATGTGCCCCTCGTTCCGGGCGACCGGCGAGGAGGAGCACTCCACCCGCGGTCGGGCCCGGCTGCTGCACGAGATGCTGGCGGGGCAGGTGATCACCGACGGCTGGCGGTCGACGGAGGTACGGGACGCCCTGGATCTGTGCCTGTCCTGCAAGGGCTGCCGCACGGACTGCCCCGTCGGCGTCGACATGGCCACCTACAAGGCGGAGTTCCTGCACCACCACTACGCGGGGCGGCGCAGACCGGCCGCGCACTACGCGATGGGGTGGCTGCCGGTGTGGCTGCGGGCCGTCGCCCGCACCCGTACGGCGCCGGTGGTCAACGCGCTCGCGTCACTGGCCCCGGCCGCCGCGCTCGCCAAGCGGCTCGCCGGGATCGCGCCCGAGCGGGGGATACCGCATCTGGCGCGCGAGACGTTCAGCCGGTGGTGGCGTCGGGAGGCGGCGCGACGGCACCGGGTGGGCACCGGGACGCTCTGCGGCGACCGGGTCGTCCTCTGGCCGGACACCTTCACCGAGCATCTGTCGCCGTCCGTCGGCAGGGCGGCCGTACGGGTGCTGGAGGCGGCGGGACTGCGGGTGCTCCTGCCGCCGACGGTGCGGGGCAGGCGCGCCCCGCTGCCCGCGTTTCACGGCCGGGTCTGCTGCGGCCTGACCTACGTCTCCACGGGCCAGCTCGACCGCGCCCGCGCCGTCCTGCGCCGCACCCTCGACCTGATGGAACCGGTCCTGGCGGCCGGCCTCCCCGTGGTCGTCCTCGAACCGAGCTGCGCGGCCGCACTGCGCACGGACCTGCCGGAACTGCTGCACGGCGATCCGCGTGCGGCCCGGCTCGCGGCGGCGGTGGTGACGTTCGCGGAAGCCCTGGAACGGCACGCCCCGGACTGGACGCCCCCGTCGCTGGACGGCCCGGTGGCCGGCCAGACCCACTGTCACCAGCACGCCGTCCTGGGCGACGCGGCCGATCGCCGGCTGCGCGCCGCGGCCGGACTGACCGGAGAGCTGAGCGGCGGCTGCTGCGGACTGGCGGGCGACTTCGGCTTCACGAGGGGCCACCACGAGGTCTCGACGGCCTGCGCGGAGGAGCAGCTGCTCCCGGCCGTGCGGTCGGCGCCCGGGGACGCGGTCGTCCTGGCGGACGGCTTCTCCTGCCGCACCCAGCTCGCCCAGTTGGCGGGCCGCGGAGCGCGGCATCTGGCGGAGGTCCTGGCGGAAGGCCTGGACGCGACCGAGGGATGACGCCAGCGCAGTGAAATCCCCGCGGCCGGGATGAAGGCCCGGCGGGTGTCCGGGAGGATCGAGGGGCGGGGCTGAGCGGGGCCCGATCCGGCCGGGGGGCGGGCACCGGCCCCGGTGCCGCTGCCGGAGCCGTCCCGGTCCGTCCGGCGTCCCTGTCCATGCCGGGGCCGGGGTCCGTGCCTGTGCCCAGGCCGATGTCCATGTCTGTGCCGGACCGGTGTCGATGTCCATGTCTGTGCCGGACCGGTGTCAGTGAGCCCACCGTGTCCCCCACCGAGGAGCCCCGCATGACCCTCCGCGTCCGTCCGATCTCCCGCGAAGAACACCTGGCCTTCGTCACCGCACGCCCGTCGGCCAGCCATATGCAGGTGCCGTCCTGGGGCGATGTGAAGCCGGACTGGCGGGCGGAGAGCCTCGGCTGGTTCGGGGAGGACGACGGGCGGCCGGTCGGGGCGGCCCTGGTCCTCCTGCGCCCGCTGCCCAGGCTTCGGCGGTACCTGGCGTATCTGCCGGAGGGCCCCGTCATCGACTGGCACGCGCCGGACCTCGACCGGTGGCTGGAGCCGCTGCTCGGGTATCTGAAGGACCGCGGCGCCTTCTCGGTGAAGATGGGCCCGCCCGTGGTCGTACGCCGCTGGAGCGCGGACGCGGTCAAGACGGCGATCGCAGACCCGGCGGCGCGGCGGCTGCGGGACGTGCCGGCGACCGAGGAGGAGCCGGGCGCCGCGGAGGTGGCGGAGCGGCTGCGCCGTATGGGCTGGCGGCAGGCGGAACCGGGCGCCGAGGACGGCTTCGCGGCCGGACAGCCCCGGTATGTCTTCCAGGTGCCGCTCGCCGGACGGACGCTGGACGACGTCCGCCGCGGTCTCAACCAGCAGTGGCGGCGCAATGTGAAGAAGGCCGAGAAGGCGGGCGTGAAGGTGGTCCGGGGCGGCTACGACGACCTGCCGGCCTTCTACGCCCTCTACACGGAGACCGCCGAGCGCGACCGCTTCCTCCCGCGCCCGCTGCCGTACTTCCAGCGGATGTGGACCGCGCTGACGGCCGAGCACCCGGACCGAATGCGGCTCTACCTCGCCCATCACGACGGGGAGGTGCTGGCCGCCGCGACGATGCTGACGGTCGGCACCCACGTCTGGTACTCCTACGGCGCCTCCACCGCCCGCAGGCGCGAGGTGCAGCCGAACAACGCCATCCAGTGGCGGATGCTGAGCGACGCCCACGCGCTCGGCGCCGCCGTCTACGACCTGCGCGGCATCACCGACACCCTGGAGGACACCGACCACCTCCTCGGCCTCCTCCGCTTCAAGGTCGGCACGGGCGGGCAGGCGGTGGAATACCTGGGCGAGTGGGACTTCCCCCTCAACCGCCTGCTGCACAAGGCACTGACCCTGTACATGTCCCACCGGTGAGGCCGGGCCGGGGAGTTCAGGCCGCGGGCTCGGCCGGAGGTGCGGCCCGGCGGGTCTGGGTGCGGACCGCGCCCATGCTCGCCGCGATGACCAGGGCGATCGCCGCCACCTGGGTCGCGGTCAGGGACTGGCCGAGGACCAGGAAGCCGGCGGTCGCCGCGATCGCCGGCTCCAGGCTCATGAGGATCGCGAAGGTGGAGGCGGGCAGCCGGCGCAGGGCGAGCAGTTCCAGGGTGTAGGGCAGCACCGAGGAGAGCATCGCCACGCCCGCGCCCAGCCCGAGCGTCGTCGGAACGAGCAGCTTGGTGCCCGACTCGGCGACCCCCAGCGGCACGAACAGCACCGCGGCGACCCCCATCGCCAGCGCCAGCCCGTCGGCCTGGGGGAATCGCCGTCCGGTACGGGCGCTGAAGACGATGTACGCCGCCCACATGGCGCCCGCCGCGAGGGCGAAGCCGACCCCTGCCGTGTTGAGGTCGCCGAACCCGCCGCCCCCCAGCAGGAAGACGCCGGCCAGGGCGAGGGCCGCCCATACGAGGTTCACCACGCGACGGGAGGCGAGCACGGACAGGGCGAGCGGACCAAGGACCTCCATGGTCACCGCGAGGCCCAGCGGAATGCGGTCCACCGCCTGGTAGAAGAGGCCGTTCATCGCGGCCATGGTGATGCCGAAGACGACCACCGTGCCCCAGTCGGCGCGCGAGTGCCCGCGCAGCCGGGGCCGGCAGACCAGCAGCAGGACGAGGGCCGCCACGACCAGCCGCAGGGTGACCACACCGAGCGCGCCGGCCCGCGGCATCAGGCTCACCGCGAGAGCGCCGCCGAACTGCACGGAGATGCCGCCGGCGAGCACCAGCCCCACGGGCCCGAGGGAACCGCGACGGCCCGGCCCGCCGGGCGCCGGCCGCGCGCGTTCCGGCGTGGTCGCGGCCGGGACCGGGGAGGAGGGGGCGGCGCTGGCGGGGTTCACGGGGCCTTCCAGGGGAGTCGACGCGACGTGTGCAGTACGCTGCACTTAGGAGTCCAGGGTAGTGGACTTGGACAGGTGTGTGAACCCTTGACGACCCTGACCGGGGAGGGCCGGGCAGGGTCAGTCACTCTGCCCGTGCCACCCTTCCCGGAATTCGTCCCGAAGCCCGTCATGGAAGGGATAACCCTGGGGGTGGGGTGCCCAGGTGTACGACTCCGGGGGCACGCTCCCCTCCGGGCCTGCCGGGACACCGCCGAAACCCGGGTACCCCTGCGCCGCCCAGCCGCCGGCCGGGTATTCCTCCGCTCCTGCGTACCCCACCGGCCCCCACGAGGGCGCCGCCTCCGCCGGCTCGGGGAACAGCGGCAGCCGTAGCTCTCCGGTGTCCATCAGCGCGTCGTTCTGCGACCGGTGCAGCCGGGCATAGGCCCCGCCCCCGGGCGAGCAGCTCCTCGTGCCGGCCCGTCTCGACGATCCGGCCCTGGTCGACGACGAGGATGCGGTCGGTGTCCGGTGCCGGATCCCTATCGTCCGAGGGCGTTGTCCCTAGCCGCGTGACGAAGGCCGCGAACTCTCCGGCCGACGGGAGGTGGCGGCTCAGCTGAAAAGATCGTCGGCGGCGGCCATGACGAATGCGGCGAAGGCGTGCGGGGTGACGGCGAGGGCTCCGGCTTGGGGGTTCTTGGAGTCGCGGATGGCTATGTGGGGGGTGAGGTCGGCGACCTCGATGCATTCGCCGCCCGTGCCGCCGCTGTACGACGACTTACGCCACCGGGCTCCCGTCAGGTCCTGGTTGGTCTGCATAGCGTTCCTCCCGTACGCGGGCGATCAGCTCCGCCGAGTCCTCCACCGAGAGAGCCGCGGCCTGTAGATGATCGTAACGGTGCGAACAGTCCATGGCGACGTCCGGATTGGCGGTCATGTATCCCGAGTCGTAGTTCTCGGAGTACGTGATATCGGGGTGATCTCCGAAGCGCATGACGGTGAACGAGCCGGCCGTTGCCGGGTGTTGGCCCGCCCCGAACGGCAGCACCTGTACACGTACCTCCCGTCGGTCCTGGAGGCGCAACAACTGGGTGAGTTGCTCCCGCATGACCTCCCGGCCCCCGACCCCTCTATGCAGCACGGCCTCGTCCAGCACCACCCACACCAGCGGCGGCTTCTGGCGCCTCAGGACCTGCTGGCGGTCGAGCCGAGCCGCCACCTGCTCATCGAGCTTCTCGGCCCAACCCGCCTCCAGTAGGGCCCGTGCGTATCCGGGCGTCTGGAGGAGCCCGTAGACCACCTGTGTCTGGTACGTGGCAATGCTCAAGGCCCGCGACTCCATCTCCGCATACGGCTGAAACCAACTGGGCAACTGGCTCCGCAACACCAGCCCCACCAACCGCGAGAACAACCCGTCCGTCCCCAGCGCGGCGTCCAGCCGCTCGGAGAAGTCCCGCTGTGGAACCTTCGCCGCCGTCTCGATCTGGCCGATCAGTGACCCGGTGCAGAAGACGACGGACCCGAGCTGCGCCAACGTGAGACCCGCTGCCTCCCGCGCCCTGCGCAGCTCAAAGCCGTAGTAGTCCAACGGCGACGCGCTCGGGTCGAGTTCGCGGCTTCGCACACCGACCACCTCCCATCACTCCTCCTATCACCGACAGTAGCCGTATCCGCACAGTGAGGTCGCGGGATGTGGAAAACAAACCATGCAAGCACGCTTGATTGTTTCCCGGCCCGCTGCCATGCTCCTCCCCACACCGCCCCGCACACCGTCGTGCCCCGGAGGGGAGCGCACCGTGTCCGACCCGATGCCCGTGTTCGACGATCTGCGTGAGGAGAGCGAGGAACTCGACCGGCTCGTGGCCGAGTTGTCGCCGCAGGAGTGGTCGCTCGCCACCCCCGCGTCCCGCTGGAGCATCGCCCACCAGATCGCGCACCTCTCCTGGACCGATAACTCGGCCCTGCTGGCCGTCACGGACCCGGACGGGTTCCGCACGCTCGTCGAGAAGGCGCTCGGCGCACCCGACTCGTTCGTCGACGAGGGCGCGGAGGAAGGGGCTCACCTCCCGCCCGCCGAGCTGCTGTCGCGATGGCGTGACGGACGCACCGCCCTCGACCGGGCCCTGCGCGGGGCTCCACGGAGCGCCCGCTTCCCCTGGTACGGCCCGCCCATGTCGGCCGCCTCCATGGCGACGGCCCGGCTGATGGAGACCTGGGCGCACGGGCAGGACATCGCCGACACCCTCGGTGTGGTGCGCACCCCTACCGACCGTCTGCGGCATGTGGCCCGCATCGGGGTGCGGGCGCGCGACTACGCCTTCGGCATCCGGGGGTTGGAAGTGCCGGGCGAGGAGTTCCGGGTGGAACTGCTCCCACCCTCCGGACACGACCTGTGGACCTACGGGCCCGAGGACGCCCCCCAGCGGGTGACCGGCCCGGCGCTGGACTTCTGCCTGCTGGTCACCCAGCGCGCGCACCGGGCCGACCTCGCGGTGCGGGCCGAGGGCCCCGACGCCGACCGCTGGCTGGACATCGCCCAGGCGTTCGCCGGCCCGCCCGGCGCCGGACGCCCACCGAAGGGGGATGCCGCGTGACACCCCTGCGGATCGGCAATGCCTCCGGCTTCTACGGCGACCGCTTCGACGCCCTGCGCGAGATGCTCACCGGCGGCCCGCTCGACGTCGTCACCGGCGACTACCTCGCCGAGCTGACGATGCTGATCCTCGGCCGCGACCGCCTCAAGAACCCCGCCGGGGGCTATGCGCGGACCTTCCTGGGCCAGTTGGAGGAGTGCCTCGGCCTCGCCCATGAGCGCGGGGTGCGGATCGTGACGAACGCGGGCGGCCTCAACCCCGCCGGACTCGCCGACGCCGTACGGGAGCTGGCCGGCCGTCTCGGCATCTACGTACGGGTGGCCCATGTCGAGGGTGACGACCTCACCGCCGCCTTCTCCCAAGGTCTCGACTCCGCTCGAACAGGGGGGACCCCCATGGGTCCTCTCGCCGCCCATGCCTACCTCGGCGGCCAGGGCATCGCCGCCTGCCTGCGCGAGGGCGCCGACATCGTGGTCACCGGGCGCGTCACGGACGCCGCGCTGGTCACCGGACCCGCCGTCGCCCACTTCGGCTGGGGCCCCGGGGAGTACGACCGGCTGGCGGGCGCCGTGGTCGCCGGGCACATCCTGGAGTGCGGGGCGCAGGCGACCGGCGGCAACTACTCCTTCTTCACCGAGCATTCGCCGGAACTGCTGCGCCGCCCCGGCTTCCCGCTCGCCGAACTCCACGAGGACGGCAGCAGCGTCATCACCAAGCACGACGGCACCGGCGGTGTCGTCGACCTCGGCACGGTCACCGCGCAACTGCTCTACGAGACCGCCGGCGCCCGGTACGCGGGCCCGGACGTCACCGCCCGCCTCGACTCGGTCCGGCTCAGCCAGGAGGGGCCCGACCGGGTGCGGATCGAGGGCGTGCGCGGGGAGGCGCCGCCCCCGACCCTCAAGGTGGGGCTGAACCGGCTGGGCGGCTTCCGCAACGAGGTCACGTTCGTGCTGACGGGGCTCGACGTCGAGGCCAAGGCGGCATATGTGAGAGACCAGATGGAGGCGGCCCTGGAGGGGGCCAAGTCCCGGCCCGCACAGGTCCGCTGGGACCTCGCCCGCACCGACCATCCCGACGCCCCGACCGAGGAGACGGCGAGCGCACTGCTCCGGCTCGTCGTGCGCGACCGGGACCAGGACGCCGTGGGCCGGGCGCTCAGCGGTGCCGCGATCGAGCTGGCGCTCGCGAGCTACCCCGGCTTCCATGTGGTCGCCCCACCGGGAAAGGGCTCCCCCTATGGGGTCTTCGAGGCTGCCTACGTCGACCGTGATGCAGTCGGCCACACCGCGGTGCTGCACGACGGACGGCGGATCCCGGTGCCGGGGGGCCACGACACCCGCGTACTCGACGACGTTCCGGAGCCGTCCCTGCCCGAGCCGCCGCCTTCGGGCCCGGCGCGGCGGGCGCCGCTCGGTCTGGTCGCCGGGGCCCGCAGCGGCGACAAGGGCGGCGACGCCAACGTCGGGGTGTGGGTGCGCACGGACGCCGCCTGGCGGTGGCTCGTCCACACGCTCACCGTCGACCGCTTCCACGCGCTCCTGCCGGAGACGGCCGGCCTGCCCGTCGTACGGCACGTCCTGCCGAATCTGCGCGCCCTGAACTTCGTCGTCGAGGGACTCCTCGGCGAGGGCGTCGCCGCACAGCACCGCTTCGACCCGCAGGCCAAGGGCCTGGGCGAATGGCTGCGCGCCCGTCATCTGCAGATACCGGAGGACCTGTTGTGACCGTCCTTGCGTCGGCCCTGGACACGGGCGGCCCCGAGTACCGGGCCAACCGTGAGGTCATGCTCGCCAAGCTCGCCGAGCTGGAGGCCGAACACGCCAAGGCACTGGCGGGCGGCGGCGAGAAGTACGTCGAGCGGCACCGCGCACGCGGCAAGCTCCTCGCCCGTGAGCGGATCGAGCTGCTTCTCGATCCCGACACGCCCTTCCTGGAGCTGTCGCCGCTGGCCGCCTGGGGCAGCGAGCACACGGTGGGCGCCTCGCTCGTCACCGGAATCGGTGTCGTCGAGGGCGTCGAGTGCCTGATCACCGCCAACGACCCCACCGTGCGCGGCGGCGCCAGCAACCCCTGGAGCCTGAAGAAGGCCCTGCGGGCCAACGACATCGCGCTCGAGAACCGGCTGCCCTGCATCAGCCTGGTGGAGTCCGGGGGCGCGGACCTGCCGTCCCAGAAGGAGATCTTCATCCCGGGCGGCGCGATCTTCAGGGATCTGACCCGGCTGTCGGCCGCCGGGATCCCCACCATCGCCGTCGTCTTCGGGAACTCCACCGCCGGAGGGGCCTACATCCCCGGCATGTCCGACCACGTGATCATGGTGAAGGAGCGGGCCAAGGTCTTCCTCGGCGGACCCCCGCTCGTGAGGATGGCCACCGGCGAGGAGAGTGACGACGAGTCCCTGGGCGGCGCCGAGATGCACGCGCGCGTGTCGGGCCTCGCCGACTACCACGCCGTCGACGAGCGGGACGCCCTGCGCCAGGCCCGCCGTGTGGTCGCCCGCCTCAACCACCGCAAGGCGCACCCTGATCCGGGCCCGGCGATCCCTCCCAAGTACGACGAGGATGAACTCCTCGGGATCGTGCCCGGCGATCTCAAGGTGCCCTTCGACCCGCGCGAGGTCATCGCCCGGATCGTCGACGGCTCGGACTTCGACGAGTTCAAACCGCTGTACGGCAGAAGCCTGTGCACCGGGTGGGCGGCCCTGCACGGTTATCCGGTCGGAGTGCTGGCCAACGCCCAGGGGGTGCTGTTCAGCGAGGAGTCGCAGAAGGCGGCCCAGTTCATCCAGCTCGCCAACCAGCGCGACATCCCGCTCCTGTTCCTGCACAACACCACCGGCTACATGGTCGGCAGGGAGTATGAGCAGGGCGGCATCATCAAGCACGGCGCGATGATGATCAACGCGGTCTCCAACAGCCGGGTCCCGCATCTGTCCGTGCTCATGGGCGCCTCGTACGGGGCCGGGCACTACGGCATGTGCGGACGTGCGTACGATCCGCGCTTCCTGTTCGCCTGGCCCAGCGCGAAGTCCGCCGTGATGGGTCCCCAGCAGCTCGCCGGCGTCCTGTCGATCGTCGCCCGCCAGTCCGCGGCCGCCAAGGGCCGGCCCTACGACGAGGACGCGGACGCCGCCCTGCGCGCGATGGTGGAGCAGCAGATCGAGTCCGAGTCCCTGCCGATGTTCCTGTCCGGGCGGCTGTACGACGACGGGGTCATCGACCCCCGCGACACCCGCACCGTGCTCGGCCTGTGCCTGTCCGCGATCCACACGGCGCCCTACGAGGGCGTGCGTGGCGGGTTCGGCGTCTTCCGGATGTGAGGCCCCGTGATCGATTCCGTTCTGGTGGCGAACCGCGGTGAGATCGCCTGCCGCATCGTCCGTACCTGCCGTGAGCTGGGCATCCGCACGGTCGCCGTGCACTCGGACGCCGACGCGAACGCACTCCACGCCCGGGTGGCCGACGCGGCGGTACGGCTGCCGGGGGCGGCGCCCGCGGACACGTATCTGCGCGGCGACCTGATCGTGCGGGCGGCGCTCGCGGCCGGCGCCGACGCCGTGCACCCGGGGTACGGCTTCCTGTCCGAGAACGCCGGCTTCGCCCGTGCGGTGCTCGACGCGGGCCTGACCTGGATCGGCCCGCCGCCGGAGGCGATCGAGGCGATGGCCTCGAAGACCCGCGCCAAGAAGCTGATGGGCCTGGAGCCCCTGGCCACGGTCACGGCCGCCGACCTGCCCGTGCTGGTCAAGGCGGCGGCCGGCGGCGGCGGACGCGGCATGCGGGTCGTACGGCACCTGGCCGACCTGGACGCCGAGCTGACCGCCGCGCGCGCCGAGGCCCTGAACGCCTTCGGCGACGACGAGGTCTTCGTCGAGCCGTATGTGGAGGGCGGACGCCACATCGAGGTGCAGGTCCTCGCCGACACCCACGGAACGGTATGGACGCTCGGCACCCGCGACTGCACCCTCCAGCGGCGCCACCAGAAGGTGATCGAGGAGGCCCCGGCACCGGACCTCACCCCCGAACTCGCCGACTCCCTGGCGGAGATGGCCCGGCGGGCCGCACGGGCCGTCGACTATGCGGGCGCGGGCACGGTGGAGTTCCTGGTGGCGGACGGCCGGGCGCACTTTCTGGAGATGAACACCCGGCTCCAGGTGGAACACCCCGTCACCGAGGCGGTGTTCGGGATCGACCTGGTGGCGCTGCAGATCCGGATCGCGGAGGGCGCCGCCCTCGACAGCGAGCCTCCCCGCGCGCGTGGCCACGCGATCGAGGCCCGCCTCTACGCCGAGGACCCGGCGCGGGACTGGGCCCCGCAGACCGGCGCCCTGCACCGCCTCGCCGTGCCGGGCGTGCGCCTGGACACGGGGTACGCGGACGGCGACACGATCGGGGTCCACTACGACCCGATGCTCGCCAAGGCCGTCGTCCACGCGCCCACGCGCGCGGAGGCCGTCCGCAGGCTCGCCGGTGCCCTGGAACGGGCCGAGATCCACGGCGTGGCGACCAACCGGGATCTGCTCGTGCGGTCCCTGCGCCATGAGGAGTTCACGGCGGCCCGTATGAACACGGGCTTCTACGACCGCCATCTGACCGCGCTGACCGAGTCCGCCCCCGACCCGTACGCGCCGCTGGCCGCCGCCCTCGCCGACGCGCACGGCCGCTCACGGTTCGGCGGCTGGCGCAATCTGCCGTCCCAGGAGCAGGTCAAGCGGTACCTCATGGCGGGCGAGGAGCACGAGGTGCGCTACCGGCACACCCGCGAGGGCCTGGCGGCCGACGGGGTGGGGGTCGTCCACGCGGACGCCCGGCTCGTGGTCCTCGAAGTGGCCGGGGTGCGAAGGAGGTTCGAGGTGACCCGGTACGGCGACCAGGTGTACGTCGGCCCGACCGCCCTCACCGCCCTGCCCCGGTTCCGGGAACCGGCACCCGACCACGCCCCCGGCTCCCTGCTCGCGCCGATGCCGGGAACCGTCGTCCGTATCGCCGAGGCCCTGGCCGTCGGCTCGGCCGTACAGGCCGGAGAGCCCCTGCTCTGGCTGGAGGCGATGAAGATGGAGCACAAGATCACGGCGCCCGTCACCGGAACGCTCACGGCCCTGCACGCGACCCCCGGCCGGCAGGTGGAGGTCGGCACCCTGCTCGCCGTCGTACAAGCCCCTTGACCATCCTCCGAGGAGGCCCCATGACCCCCGTCGCAGAAACCGAAGAGCACAAGGCACTCCGTTCCGCCGTCTCCGCCCTCGGCAAGCGCTACGGCCGCGACTACCTCGCCACGGTCGTCGCCGAGGGCCGCCACCCCACGGAGCTGTGGGCCGAAGCCGCCAAGCTCGGCTACCTCGGCGTGAACCTCCCGGAGGAGTACGGGGGCGGAGGCGGCGGTATCGCCGAACTGTCCATCGTGCTGGAGGAACTGGGGGCCGCGGGCTGCCCCCTCCTCATGCTCGTCGTCTCGCCCGCCATCTGCGGCACCGTGATCACCCGCTTCGGCACGGCCGAGCAGAAGCGGCAGTGGCTGCCGGGCCTCGCGGACGGCACCCGCACCATGGCCTTCGGGATCACCGAACCCGACGCCGGCTCCAACTCCCACCGCATCACCACCACCGCCCGTCGCGACGGCACCGACTGGGTCCTCAGCGGCCGCAAGGTGTTCGTCTCCGGTGTCGACATCGCCGACGCGACCTTGATCGTCGGCCGCACCGAGGACGCCCGCACCGGCAGTCTCAAGCCCTGCCTGTTCGTCGTCCCGCGCGAGACGCCCGGATTCGAGCGGCGCCCGATCGACATGGAACTCAGCAGCGCCGAGAAGCAGTTCGAACTGACCCTGGACGACGTACGGCTGCCCGCCGACGCCCTTGTCGGCGACGAGGACGCCGGGCTGCTCCAGCTGTTCGCCGGGCTCAACCCCGAGCGCGTCATGACCGCGGCCTTCGCGATCGGCATGGGGCGCTACGCGATCTCCCGGGCCGTGGAGTACGCGCGCGACCGCACCGTCTGGAAGCAGCCCATCGGCGCACACCAGGCGATCGCGCATCCCCTCGCCCAGGCACACATCGACCTCGAACTGGCCCGGCTGATGATGCAGAAGGCCGCCTTCCTCTACGACTCCGGGGACGACATCGCCGCCGGGGAGGCCGCCAACATGGCCAAGTACGCCGCCGGGGAGGCCTGTGTGCGGGCCGTCGACCAGGCCGTGCACACCCTCGGCGGCAACGGCCTGACCCGCGAGTTCGGACTCGCCTCGCTGATCACGGCCGCACGCGTGTCCCGGATCGCCCCTGTCAGCCGGGAGATGGTCCTCAACTACGTCTCCCACCAGAGCCTCGGCCTGCCGAAGTCCTACTAGGCCGAATGAATGGCCGTATGGGCCGAAAGGCACGTATGGGCTGAAAGGCACGTATGGGCCGCATGGGCCCCGCATGGGCCGCATGAGGCCCTGGGCCGCATGAGGCCGCACCGAGTCGTACGCACCAGGAGGAGCCATGTCCGTCCGAGCCGCCGGCCACCGGGGCATCACGACCCTCACCCTCGATTCGCCCGGCAACCGCAATGCCCTCTCGGCCGAGCTGGTCCAAGGCCTGGCGGACGCCCTCACCCGCTGTCGCAAGGACCACGACGTACGCGCCGTGGTCCTCACCCACACCGGCAACACCTTCTGCGCGGGCGCCGACCTGCGCGACCCGCCGCACCCCGACGCGATCGTCGGGCTGCTGCGGCAGATCGTCGAGCTGCGCACGCCCGTCGTCGCCCGGGTGACCGGGCACGTGCGGGCGGGCGGCCTCGGCCTGCTCGGCGCCTGCGACATCGCGGTCGCCTCCACCGACGCCACCTTCGCCTTCACCGAGGTCCGCATCGGCGTGGCCCCCGCCGTGATCTCCCTGCCCCTGCTGCCCCGCACCGACCCCCGGGCGCTCGCCCGCTACTACCTCACCGGCGAACGCTTCGACGCCGCCGAGGCCGTGCGCACCGGACTGCTCACGGCCTCCGGCGCCGACGTCGACGCGGTGCTCGCGCCCGTGCTCGACGGACTGCGCCGGTCCTCGCCCCAGGGCCTGGCCGAGACCAAGCGGCTGCTCACGGCTACTGTGCTGGAGACCTTCGACCGGGACGCGGCCGACCTGACCGCGCTCTCGGCCCGGCTGTTCGCCTCCCCGCAGGCCCGCGAGGGGATGACGGCCTTCCTCGAGAGACGGGATCCCGTATGGGTGGTGTGAGCACGGCCGACCGCGTCCCCAAGCAGGACCGCAGCAGGGCCACCCGGCAGCGGCTGCTCGAAGCCGCGGTGGCGTGCCTCGCCGAACGCGGCTGGTCGGGCTCCACCGTCTCCGTCGTCGCCGAACGCGCGGGCGTCTCCCGGGGCGCCGCCCAGCACCACTTCCCGACCCGCGAGGACCTGTTCACGGCGGCCGTCGAGTACATGGCCGAGGAACGCTCCACGGCGATACGGGCGCTGTTCCCGGGAGGTGCCGCCGACCGGCGCGCGGTGGTCGCCGCCCTCGTCGACCTCTACACCGGGCCGCTGTTCCGTGCCGCCCTGCATCTGTGGGTCGCCGCCTCCAGCGAGGAGCAGTTGGGCCCGCGCGTGGCGGAGCTGGAGGCCCGCGTCGGCCGGGAGACCCACCGTATGGCGGTCGAGCTGCTGGGCGCCGACGAGTCCCGGCCCGGGGTGCGGGAGACGGTGCAGGGCCTGCTGGACATGGCCCGTGGCCTGGGCCTGGCCAATCTCCTCACCGACGACGCGGGCCGCCGGGAACGGGTCGTGGCCCAGTGGGGAGCCCTGCTGGAGGAGGCACTGGGCCAGGGCCCGGGAGTGTGACCGACGAGGCACCGGGAGCGCGGCCGGAGGGCGTTACCCTTGGCCCATGCTTCCGATGCTCGTTCGACGCCGACACGTGGACTACGTGCGCGTCACGAGCATGGGCTGTCGGCGTTCGGCCTGACCCAGCCCCGTTTTCTGCGTTCTCCTACGCATTTCTGCGCACTTCCACGCCCTTTCCACCCGGCACCCGGGCGCCGCCACACCCCCGACGGCTGCTCCGGGCCCCGTACACCCGCGGACGCACCCATGACCCACACGGCGACGAGCCCGTCGTACCAGCCCCCTCGGCGACAGCTTCCGATCATCGACCTCTCCGCGGCCGACCGCGGCCCCGAGGCCCGGGCGCTGTTCCACGCCCGGCTCCACAGCGCCGCCCACGACGTGGGCTTCTTCCAGCTCGTCGGGCACGGCGTCACCCAGGCCGAGACCGACGCCCTGCTCGGCGCCATGCGGTCCTTCTTCGCCCTGCCCGAAGCGGACCGTCTCGCCCTCGACAACCTCAACTCGCCCCACTTCCGCGGCTACACCCGCATCGGCGACGAGCGCACCGGCGGTGCTCGCGACTGGCGCGACCAGCTCGACATAGGCGCGGAACGTCCCGCCCGCGCCCCCGGCCCGGGCGAGGCCGCCTACTGGTGGCTCCAGGGCCCCAACCAGTGGCCCGCGGCCCTCCCGGAGCTGCGTACCGCGGCCCTCGCCTGGATCGACCGGCTCAGCGGGGTCGCCCAGCGGCTGCTGCACGAGTTGCTCACCGCGATCGGCGCGGCCCCGGACTTCTACGACCCCGTCTTCGGCGACCGCGCCCACCCGCACCTCAAGCTGGTCCGCTACCCGGGCAGCGCGGGCGACGGCGCAGACCAGGGCGTCGGCGCGCACAAGGACTACGGCTTCCTGACCCTGCTGCTGCAGGACCGGGTCGGCGGGCTCCAGGTGCAGCGCGAGGACGGGCTCTTCCACGACGTGCCGCCGCTGGAGGGGGCGTTCGTGGTCAACCTGGGCGAACTGCTGGAGGTGGCCACCAACGGCTATCTGCTGGCCACCAACCACCGTGTCGTCAGCCCGCCCGGAGCCACCGAGCGGTTCTCCGTGCCGTTCTTCTACAACCCGCGCCTGGACGCCCGGGTCGAGCCGCTGCCGTTCCCGGGCGCCTCCACGGCACCCGGCATCACCGCCGACCCAGCCAACCCGCTGTTCGCCGAGTACGGCTACAACGAGCTCAAGGGCAAGCTCCGGGCCCACCCTCGCACGGCCGAACGCCACCACGCGGCCCTGCTCACGCCGGCATGACCCCGCATGACCCCGGCCGCCGGAACACCGGCGGCCGGGGGTGATGCGCGTAGGCCTCGAGCGGTCTCAGCGGGTCATGTCCGCGTAGCCCTCGACCTCCTGGGGGCCGCGCGGGCCGGGGCCGACATAGCGGGCCGAGGGGCGCACCAGGCGGCCCGTGCGCTTCTGCTCCAGGATGTGCGCCGACCAGCCGGCCGTCCGGGCGCAGGTGAACATCGAGGTGAACATGTGCGCCGGGACCTCGGCGAAGTCCAGGATGATCGCCGCCCAGAACTCCACGTTCGTGGCGAGGACACGGTCGGGGCGGCGGTTGTGCAGTTCCTCCAGGGCCGCCTTCTCCAGTGCCTCCGCGATCTCGAAGCGGGGGGCGCCCAGCTCCCGGGCGGTGCGGCGCAGCACCCGTGCCCGCGGGTCCTCGGCGCGGTACACCCGGTGCCCGAAGCCCATCAGCCGCTCGCCCCGGTCCAGGGCCTGCTTCACGTACGCCTCCGCGTCCCCGGTCCGCTCGATCTCCTCGATCATGCCGAGCACACGGGAGGGCGCGCCGCCGTGCAGCGGACCGGACATGGCGCCCACGGCGCCCGAGAGCGCGGCCGCCACGTCCGCGCCCGTGGATGCGATCACCCGGGCGGTGAACGTGGATGCGTTCATGCCGTGCTCGGCGGCCGACGTCCAGTAGGCGTCGACGGCCGCGACATGCTTGGGGTCCGGCTCGCCCCGCCAGCGGATCATGAACCGCTCGACGATGGAGTGCGCCTTGTCGATCTCTCGCTGCGGCACCATCGGCAGCCCCTGGCCACGGGCCGACTGGGCGACATAGGACAGCGCCATGACGGCGGCGCGGGCCAGGTCGTCACGGGCCTGCTCGACGTCGATGTCCAGCAGCGGTTTCAGGCCCCAGACCGGGGCGAGCATGGCCAGCGCCGACTGAACGTCCACCCGGATGTCACCGGAGTGCACCGGGATGGGGAACGGCTCGGCGGGCGGCAGTCCGGGGTTGAAGGCCCCGTCGACCAGCAGCCCCCAGACGTTGCCGAACGAGACGTGGCCGACCAGATCCTCGATGTCGACGCCCCGGTACCGCAGGGCACCGCCCTCCTTGTCGGGTTCGGCGATCTCCGTCTCGAACGCGACGACTCCTTCGAGCCCGGGTACGAAGTCGGACATCAGGCGGCTCCTCGTGATGTGTGCGGCGGATGTGGTCGGTGGGATTCCCGTCGACCCCCCGTCCACGGCCCGGTGGGACGACTCGGGCGGCGGACTGCGGCTCTGCGGGAAGGGGTGGCCGCCCCGGTTCCACGGTCCCTCACGGTCGTATCCGAAGACTCGCGGTCCAAAAACGGTCACTCCGGTGATGCCCCGATCGGCAGGCGGTCACCCCATCCGAACGGCATCAGCACGATATCCCCGAGTGCCACCTTTGGGGAGAGGTAGCGGCACTCAGTGCCACGCAGTGATGAACCACACGGGTCGCCGGGAGTCACGCCCGATACGGCAAGATGACGGCGTGACCGACCGCCGCCCGGACGAACCGGCACCCGAACCCGCAGCCGAAGGCGGATCCGAACCCCCCGCCAGGCCCTCCGAACCCCCCGCCCGGCCCTCCGCCGAGGCCGTCCACGCCGCCGAGGCCGCCGCCGCGGCGGCGGCCGCCGCGGAACCCGTCCTCGAACCAATCGTCGAACGCGCGGCCGAAGGCCCCGCCGAGGACCTGGCCCACAACCCCGCCGAGATGCGGGCGCACTATCGCGCCGAGGGGCTCGACGAGTCCTCGCTCGCCGCGCACCCCATGGACCAGTTCGCCCACTGGTTCAAGCAGGCCGCCCAGGCCGCCATGGCGGGGATGATCTACGAGCCGAACGCGATGATCGTGTCCACGGCGGACGCGGACGGCCGCCTCAGCTCGCGCACGGTCCTCATGAAGCAGTACGACGCCCAGGGCTTCGTCTTCTACACCAACTACGACTCCCGCAAGGCCCGGGATCTCGCGGC
Source organism: Streptomyces sp. NPDC093261 (assembly GCF_044753645.1). Lineage (NCBI taxonomy): Bacteria > Bacillati > Actinomycetota > Actinomycetes > Kitasatosporales > Streptomycetaceae > Streptomyces > Streptomyces sp. NPDC093261. The sequence continues at coordinate 40,034 of NZ_JBIVNO010000021.1, read as the reverse complement.
CAACCCCCGTATCTCCCTGCTCTTCCCCTGGCACCCCATGGCCCGCCAGGTCATCGTCACCGGCACCGCGCACCGCACCGGCCGTGACGAGACCGCCGCCTACTTCCGTACCCGCCCCCACGGCTCCCAGCTCGGCGCCTGGGCCAGTGCCCAGTCCTCGGTCATCGCCGGCCGGACCGGGCTGGACAGCGCCTACGAGGAGCTGAGCGCCCGCTACCCCGAGGGCTCGCAGGTCCCGGTCCCGCCCCACTGGGGCGGCTACCGCGTCGTGCCCGAGACCGTCGAGTTCTGGCAGGGCCGCGCGAACCGCCTCCACGACCGCCTCCGCTATGTCGCTCAGCCCGACGGCACCTGGCGGGTGGAGCGGCTCAGCCCCTGAAGGGGCCCCGAACGCAGACGACCCGCGAGCTCTGGTCCCCCCGCCTGGTGGCGGAGAAGCCGGCCGGACGTACCGGCGAGCTCGCGGGTCGGGTGACTGCGTTGGATTAGGCCGGCTGCACGTGTCTCGCACGCGCTGGTCCGGCACCGCACCGGGTGTGGTGACGGGCCGCTAGCCCGCAGCCACCTCCGACGTCCGGTGTGCATACATGCTCCGAACCACCTCCCTTCTTCGGTGCTCCCCACCCTAAGAACCCCTTCGCCACCGATCAACAGCTTTTTCCGGGATCCCTTCCGACCCCTTCTCCCGAGCCGGGAGCCCTTCCTGCCAGGCAGACGCCATGACCCCGCCCCCCCCGCACCGCGCAACGATTTCGTCGAATCTTTCCGGAAGGGCATGTGGGCTGGGTCACGTTCGAGTTGAATGTGAGGGAGTGAGGGGACGAGCGCCGTAGGTACGGACGCAGCAGCCTGCAGGGGGTTCCAGGTGAGTGCTTCCCGGCGTAGAGGGACCACGGACGAGTTGGGGCCGGGCGAGCCCGAGCGGGACGGTTCCGACCTTCTGGCCGCGTTGCTGGACGGCATGGACGCGGCGCTCTGCGCCTTTGACGCCGAAGGCGTCGTCACCCACTGGAACCGCGAGGCGGAGCGGATCCTCGGCTGGTCCGCGGCCGAGGCCGTCGGGCGGCACGGGTTCGCCGGCTGGGCCGTGCGGAGCGCGGACGCCGCCGAGGTCGAGGCGTGGCTGATGTCGGCGATGCGGGCGACCGGACGCCAGGTGCACGAGTTCGCGCTGCTCACCAAGGACGGCGGGCGGGTGCTGGTGCGGACGCAGTCCGCGTCGGTGCGGGGGCCCGACGGAAAGCCCGCCGGTGTCTACTGCGCCTTCAGCGAGGTCCATGCGCAGATCGACCTGGAGCGGTCCATCGCGCTGAGCGAGGCCCTGTTCGAGGACGCGAGCTGGGGCGTGGTGCTGGTCGACGCGGATCTGCGGCCGGCCGTCGTCAACGCCCATGCGGCCCGGACGCTCGGCATCGGCCGTACGGCCGTGCTCGGACGGCCGCTCGGGGACCTGCTGACGCAGGGCGTCGAGGAACTGGAGAGCGCGCTGACGCATGTGCTCGCCGAGGGCGCCCCGCCCGCTCCGGCCGAGATGTGGGTCAGCGTGCGGACCCCCGAGGGGGAGCGGCGGCGGTGCTGGCGCAGCGGGTTCGTGCGGCTGGCCTCCCCGCTCGCGGAAGAACCGGTCCCGCTCGGTGTGGGATGGCTGTTCCAGGACATCACCGAGGCCAAGCAGGTCGAGCAGGAGGCGGCGCTGCTGCGCTTCAGGGCCAATCAGCTGCACCGCGCCGCGCGGGCGGCCGCCGAGTGCGAGGACCCGGGGGAGGCGGCCACCGTCCATCTGGACTTCGCGCTCGCCGGATTCGCCGATCACGCGCTGGTGGACCGGGTGGTGGGCGGTCCGGTGGCGGACGGGGAGGGGCCGGTGCGGCTGGTGCGGGTCGCCGAGACGCCGTCCGGGGCGCCCGGGCCCAGCCTGCTCGCCGGAAAGGCCGGGCTGCCCGTCCGGTACGGGGAGGGCCACCCCGCCCTCCAGTGCGTGGAGCGCGCCGGATGCGTGCGCGCCGGCGCGGGCGCCCTGGATCCGGAGCGGGCGCGAGAGTGGGCGCTCGCCCGGCAGTGGCCCGGAGACGCGGTGCACGCGCTGTGCGCGGTGCTGCGCAGCCGGGGCCGCACGCTCGGCGTGGTGACGTTTCTGCGGAGCGCCGGGCGCACCCGCTTCGAGCGCGCCGACGCGGTGTACGGGGAGGACGTGGCGGTACGGATCGCCGCCGCACTGGACCTGGCCGAGCTGGCGGAGGGGACGCGGTAGCCGGTCCGGTGGGGTGGGGCAGCCGGCCCGGCGTGGCTAGCCCTGCTGGTAGAAGATCCGGTCCTGGTACTCGCGCAGCACCCGCCCGTTCCACTCGTGTCCGCCGTCGACGTTCCCCGACCTGAGCAGCGGCGGTTCGATGCCGCGGTCGGCGAGGGCGGCCGCGGCCGTGGCCATGACCGCCTGGAGCAGCGCCGTGGTGACGACGGTGGAGGCGGGGGCGAAGGGCGCGGGGATGGTGTCGAGGGTCAGCTCGGCGTCGCCCACCGCGATCTTCGAGTCGAGCACGAGGTCGCAGTGGTCCCTGAGGTGTGTACCCGAGGAGTGCCGCGACTTCGTCTCCGAGGCGTACGCCACCGAGGTCACCCCGATGACCTTGATGCCGAGGGCGCGGGCGTTGATGGCCATCTCCACCGGGAGCGCGTTGCGGCCGGACAGGGAGACGATCACCAGCAGGTCCCCGGACCGGAGTGGGCTGGAGTCGAGCACCGCGCTCGCCAGCCCGTCGACCCGCTCCAGCGCGGAGCCCAGGGTGGCCGGCATGACGTCGACGCCCACGACGCCGGGGACCGCGAGCAGGTTCATCAGGGCGAGGCCGCCCGCGCGGTAGACCAGGTCCTGCGCGGCCAGCGAGGAGTGCCCGGCGCCGAAGGCGAACAGCCGGCCGCCGGAGGCGACGGTGTCCGCGATCAGACCGCCCGCCGCCGCGATGGGCTGGGCCTCCTCGTCCCGTACCCGCCGCAGCAGTCCGATCGCCGCGTCGAGGAACCGCTCGGCCGGCGTGCTCCCGTGCCCGGGCTCCCCATCCCGCGGCTCCCCATCCCTCGGCTCTCCGCCCCGTGGCTCCCCGGCCCGGGGCTCCGCGCTGCCCGGCTCCTCGCCCGTCGGCCTCCCGCTCATCTCAGGCGCCCCCTTCGAAGTCCTCGGTGTCTCGATCCCGGCGGACGGCGCCCACACGGCACACCGACCACGCACCGGCGCCCGTGACGGCCCGTGTCGCGGATCACGTTGCGGTCTGGACCAGTGGGATGTCAATACGGCGCCCGCGCGGACGGACGCGCCCCTGTACCCGTCGTCCGGGCCGTGTAACCGCCCGGTTGTCTCGCCGCGCCACGGTTGTCAGTGGGATGCGCAAGAATTGGGTCCAGGGCCAGCGCACGCGCCGGTGAGCCGTGGAGCCTCCGGCAGATCTCATCGAGGGGCACGTATGTCCGGACTGATCGACACCACGGAGATGTATCTCCGCACCATCCTCGAGCTGGAGGAGGAAGGCGTTGTCCCCATGCGCGCCCGGATCGCCGAGCGGCTGGACCAGAGTGGCCCGACGGTCAGCCAGACGGTGGCGCGGATGGAGCGCGACGGTCTGGTGGCGGTCGCGCCGGACCGGCACCTGGAGCTCACGGACGAGGGCCGCCGTCTCGCCACCCGCGTGATGCGCAAGCACCGCCTCGCCGAGTGTCTGCTGGTCGACGTGATCGGGCTGGAGTGGGAGCAGGTGCACGCCGAGGCGTGCCGCTGGGAGCATGTGATGAGCGAGGCGGTGGAGCGGCGCGTCCTGGAGCTGCTGCGCCACCCCACCGAGTCGCCGTACGGAAACCCGATCCCGGGCCTGGAGGAGCTGGGCGAGAAGGACGGCGCGGACCCGTTCCTGGACGAGGGCATGATGTCGCTGGCGGACCTGGACGCGGGCACGGACGCCAAGACGGTCGTCGTACGGCGCATCGGCGAGCCCATCCAGACGGACGCCCAGCTCATGTACGCGCTGCGGCGGGCGGGCGTGCAGCCCGGCGCGGTGGTCAGTGTGACGGAGTCCGCGGGCGGCGTCCTGGTCGGCAGCGGCGGGGAGGCGGCCGAGCTGGCGGTCGACGTCGCGTCCCATGTGTTCGTGGCCAAGCCCTGAGCGACGCCCTCGTCCTCGGTCGTGCGGCGCCGGAGTCCCCGAACCGCCGGGGGGCCCGCCGGATTCACTCCCCGTCCCCGTCAACACCTGTGACACCAGGGGCGGTTGTGGTGCTCACCGGATCCCGCGATGACCGAGATTCAATGTGCGGAATCGCAGCGCTTTGGCCGTTCGCGTGCGAGGCTGTCGCATGAGGCATATGACCTGAGGGCTCTTGGCCGGTCGGCGACAGCGATGTCACCTGGTCAGAGAGGGGGCGGGCGGATGTGCCACGGACATGGGGTGGGCCCCGGCGCCCTTGGGCGCCGGGGCCTGTCCTCCCCTGTTCTGACCCGGAGCCCCGAGCTCTCAGGGTCATCCCCCTCGGACCGGTTTTCCCCGAGCGGTCCGCCTCCCGCAGAAGATCTCCCCGCGCAGGCGGCGGCCAATCATCGCGGGGGGTCACTCGAAGGAGGGGTGTTGCCGCCGGAAACCGCATTTTCGAATGGCCATTCGATAGCGTGGGCGTGACGGTCTCGCCGGACCGCACGCTGTAACCATCGGCACGTTCTGCGGCAGAACGGCCACAGGCCACTCCGGCACCGGGTCGGCACCCGAGACACGGGGACGGCCCGCGACACCGGCAGCAGCAGGAGCGGCAGGAGCGGCAGGAGCAGCGGGAACAGCAGGAACAGCGTGGACCGGCCGCGCGAAGCGGGGCGAGCGGTCCGAGCGGAGCAGGGGGGTGCCTGGAGGATGGTGCGGCGCATCGAGGTGACCGGAGCGGGCGGCGTACGCCTCGCCGCATGGGAGTTCGCAGACCCTCCCAAGACCGGGGAGAGCGAGCACCCGCCCGGCGTGCTGTTACTGCACGGGCTCATGGGCCGGGCCTCACACTGGGCGTCCACCGCCCGCTGGCTCTCCGAGCGCCGTCGCGCCGTCGCGCTCGACCAGCGCGGACACGGCCAGAGCGACAAGCCGCCCGAGGGCGAGTACACCCGCGAGGACTACATCGACGACGCCGAGGCCGCCGTAGAACAGCTCGGCCTCGCCCCGGCCGTCCTCATCGGCCACGCCATGGGCGCCCTGACCGCCTGGCAGCTCGCCGCCAAACGCCCCGACCTGGTGCGCGGCCTGGTCATCTGTGATATGCGGGCCTCCCCCCTCGGCGGGGCCTCACAGCGCGAGTGGGAGAACTGGTTCAAGTCCTGGCCCCTGCCCTTCGCCACGCTCGCCGACGTCCGCAAGTGGTTCGGCGAGGACGACCCCTGGGTGGAGCGTCCCAATCCGGCCCGCGGCGCCTTCTACGCCGAGGTGATGGCCGAGTCGGCGGACGGCTGGCGGCCCGTCTTCGAACCCGAGCAGATGCTCAAGTCCCGCCGGACGTGGGTGTACGACGCGCACTGGGAGGAGCTGGCACAGGTCCAGTGCCCGGCCCTGGTGGTCCGCGGCCTCGACGGCGAACTGGGCCGGGCGGAGGCACAGGAGATGGTGCGCGTCCTGCCGCACGGCCAGTACGCGGAGGTGCCCGACGCCGGCCACCTCGTCCACTACGACCAGCCGGAGGCATGGCGCACGGCGATCGAACCGTTCCTGGACGCACTGCTCACCCCGTGACCGCGCCCGGTCCGGGCACCCTCTCCAGGCCCAGCCCCCAACAGGAGACGTTCGCCCCGCAACGACCCCCGGCACGCCCTCGCGCCGCACCGGCCGCAAGCCCGGGTACGTCCGCTACGAGGACTTCCGGCCGGCACGCCGAGAGCACGCTCCCCCAAGCTCTCGGCTTCGCTCGAGCAGGGGCCCCCATGACGCCGCTCCTTGACGGGCAGACGTCGCCTGCCGGGGCACCTAGCCCTTGCTGACCGCCGCCAGGATCTCCGGCAGCCGCCGTGCCGTCCGGGGTGCCGCGAGACGCAGTCCGAGAAGGATGAGCAGCGCCCCGTAGACGGCGCCCACGGGCAGCAGCAGCCAGGCCCAGTCCGCCCCGCCCGACGTGACATTCAGCCAGATCGTCGCCGCGATCACCGGCGAGGACAGCAGGGCCGCCGAGACCATGCCGCCGAAGATGGAGATCCAGGCGAGCCCGGCCTGCCCGGGGACCACGTTCTTGTAGCCCTCCTGCGGGATCGAGTACGGGAAGCGGGCCGAGGTCCAGGCGCCGGTGGCGAGCATCGCGCCGAGCAGGGCGAAGGACAGTCCGAGCACCTCGGGCAGCCTCGGCCAGGCGCCGAGCAGCGCGGTGGTGACGACGGTGACGAGGGCGGCGTACGGCAGCGTGATCAGCAGCAGGGCAAGTGCCCGGCCGCGCAGTTCGGTGTAGGCGTCACGGGGCGAGGAGATCGTCATCGCGACCATCCAGAACGCGGAGGTGTCCTGCCCGAACTGGTTGTACATCTGGATGCCGAGCATCCCCGCCGCGAAGCAGGCGAAGTAGACGGAGCCGGTGCCCTGGAGGGCGTTGAAGACCGGCACGATCATCCCGATGGCGAGCGATGTCACCCATGCCGCCTTCGTCTTGGGGTCGCGCCACACATAGCGCAGGCTGCGCTCCATCACCGTGCCGGTGCGGCCCGCGGGCAGCAGCCGGGACAGCCGCGTCGAGGCGCGTTCCCGGGGGCCCGGCTCGGCGGCCTGGAGCGTGGACCCGTCCGGCGCGGTCATCAGCTTCTTCAGACTGCGCGACCACAGGGCCCTCAGCCCCGCCACCGCGGCGGCACTCAGCACGAGCTGGGCGAGCCCGGTGCCGTAGGAGCCCTTGCTCATGGAGTCCACCGCGCCGATCGCGGAGGCGGGCGGAACCCAGCGCAGCACATCGGCGACCGGGTTCAGCTGGGTGAGTCCGCCCGGAGCCAGCCGCTGCGCGCCGAAGTTCACAAGCTGGGCGCCGACGGCGACGACGAGCCCGCTCAGGACGGCCAGATCACGCCCCTTGCGGCTGGTCAGCAGCCGGACGTTGGCGGCGGCGACGGCCCGGGCGAGCGCCACGCACACCAGCAGCGCGAGCACGACGGCGACCACGGCGGTCGCGTAGGCGGCCGTCCCGTGCGCCACGGCCACCACCGAACCGGCGAACAGGCACAGGGTGAACAGAGGCCCGATGCCGACCAGGGACGCCACCAGCAGGGCCCGTATGAGCGGCTGCGGGCGCAGCGGCAGCATCACCAGACGGGTCGGGTCCAGTGTCTCGTCCCCGCTGGGGAAGAACAGCGGCATCACGGCCCAGCCCAGCGCCATGATCGTGGCCAGCAGCACGGCGACGGTGGCGGCGTGCGCCGAGCCGCGCAGGGCGATCAGGCCGATCAGCTGGAGGGCGGCGAAGAGGAGCACCACGACGACGGTCGTGACGTAGGCGGCCCGCCGCCCGGCGGACTGCCGCAGACCGTTGCGCAGCAGGGACAGCTTGAGCCGTACGAGCGTGGGCGTGAGACCGGGGGCGCTCATCGGGCGCCGCCGCCGAGCCAGTCGAGATCGGCGCCGGCGCCCTGGGCGCGCGCACCGACCAGTTCGAGGAACGCCTGCTGGAGCGTGGGCGCGCTGCCCCGTACGTCGGCGAGCGGGCCGTGCGCACGGATGCGCCCGGCGGCCATGACCGCGACCCAGTCGCACAGCGACTCGACCAGCTCCATGACATGGGAGGAGAAGACGACGGTGGCGCCGGAGGCGGTGTAGCGCTCCAGGACACCGCGGATGGTCTGCGCGGAAACCGGGTCAACGCCCTCGAACGGCTCGTCCAGGAAGAGGACTTCGGGGTTGTGGAGGAGGGCGCAGGCGAGCCCGATCTTCTTGCGCATGCCGGTCGAGTAGTCGACGACCAGCTTGTGCTGGGCCCCGGCCAGGTCGAGGACGTCGAGGAGCTGGGTGGCCCGCTTGTCCACCTCGGCGCCGGGCAGTCCCCGCAACCTGCCGGTGTACGCGAGGAGTTCACGGCCGGAGAGGCGTTCGAAGAGGCGCAGGCCCTCGGGCAGTACGCCGATGCGGGCCTTGACCGCGACCGGGTCGCGCCACACGTCCTGCCCGACGATCTCGACGGTTCCCTGGTCGGGCCGCAGCAGCCCGGTCACCATCGAGAGGGTGGTGGTCTTCCCGGCGCCGTTCGGCCCGACGAGCCCGACGAACCGCCCCGCGGGCAGCTCCAGATCGATCCCCGCGACGGCGATCTGCTCCCCGTATCTCTTCCAGAGCCCCTGCACCCGTACGGCGGCCACGCCCGCCCCTGCTCCATCGGTCATAGGAGCACCATACGGGGGGCGGTTGCGCCCCCCTAGGGACGGGACGGTGACCGTCGACCGGGGCGGGCGACCGCCCCGCACAGCCGCTGGCGTACGGGAGCCGGCGGGAGGGATGGCGAACGGCTACCGGTCCCGTCCGCAGGCATACGCCAGGGGGGAGATCAGCTCCTCGGCGTCCGGCAGCCACCGGTTCGCCGGGGTCGGCCGGCAGGCCCACTGCACGGCCCCCCGCGACCCGTACCGGGTGGGCGGCGCGGCCACGTACCCGCCCTCGCCGAGGGTGGTCAGATCGAGGGAGGACGGTGACCAGCCCAGGTTCCGTACCAGGTCGGGGACCTTCGCCGAGGCCCCCGGGAGGACGAAGAACTGCATGCGCCGGTCCGGCGTCAGCGTCACCGGCCCGAGGGTCAGCTCCATCCGCTCCATGCGCGCGAGAGCGAGGAAACCGGCCGTCTCCGGGACGTCGATGGCGTCGAAGGTGCGCCCGGTGGGCAGCAGGATGGACGCGGTGGGCCGCTTGGACCACATCCGGCGCACGGCCGTCGCACTGCCGGTCGCCTGCGTCGCCCAGTCCTCGCGTGCCGGGTGCGCGCCGGGCGTGCGGCACGAAGGATGATCGCAGGAGCAGCGGTGCATCCCGCCCACGGCCTCCAGCCAGGTGCCCGGGAACACGTCCCAGTGGCGTTCCTCGGCGTAACGAACCGCGGCTTCCAGGAGTGAGTCGCCGCGCTGCTTGGGGATGTGGGCAGCTTCAGGGCCCGCGATGGTCTCTTCCACGATGAACTCAACTCTAGCCGTCACCGGGGGTTACGCCCGCCTACCCGGAGCCATCTTCCGTGCGGGGAACGGTTTTTGGGCATGTCCTTTTTGTCCTACATGCGCCGGGGAGGAGCACCGTTTCCGCGGGCGGGGCGCACGGATGCACGGGTGGGGGCGCGCAAGAGGATCGGCAGCGGGGGTGGGGTAACCAGGTGGGGGGCACGGCATCAGTCTTTACCCCGGCAATCCTCGCATGTCTCGCATCAGGGGCATGTCCGCTGGGCATCGATCTTCAAGGCCGGATCTTTTCGGTGCACGGAACGGGTGTTCCCGGTGGTCCGGCCGCCGAAGACACGTCAACTCGGTGCGTGAGCAGGCACCGCAGCCACAGGGGGTACGCCATGGCCGCAAGGCCACTCGTCGCGCGACAGCCGAACGAACGGCTGCAGGCACTCATTCAGGAAGCGGGCTGCTCGAACGCGGGGCTCGCCCGCCGGGTCAACATGTGCGGCGCCGAACACGGCCTCGACCTGCGCTACGACAAGACGTCGGTGGCCCGTTGGCTGCGTGGACAGCAGCCGAGGGGCCGGGCCCCGGCGATCATCGCCGAGGCGCTCGGCCGCAAGCTGGGCCGCACGGTCACGATCGACGAGATCGGCATGGCCAACGGCAAGAACCTCGCGTCCGGCGTGGGGCTGCAGTTCTCGCCGACGGTGCTCGGCGCCATCGAGCAGGTCTGCGAGCTGTGGCGCAGCGACGTCGGCCGCCGAGACTTCCTGTCCGGCTCGTCGGTGGCCGCGTCGGCGCTGGTCGAGCCGAGCCGGGACTGGCTGATCTCCGCGCCGGATGCGCAGGTCGCGCGGTCGGCCGGGCCACGGGTGGGCCCGTCGGACGTGGCCGCGGTGCGCGCGACCACCCAGGCACTCGTCGAACTGGACCATCAGTACGGCAGCGGGCAGGTGCGCCCGGTCGTCGTGCACTACCTCAACAGCGTCGTCTCGGGCCTGCTGGCCGGCTCCTACCGGGAGGCCGTGGGGCGCGATCTGTTCGCCGCGGTCGCCCGGCTGACCGAACTCGCCGGGTACATGGCCGTCGACACCGGGCAGCCCGGACTCGCCCAGCGGTACTACATCCAGGCGCTGCGGCTCGCCCAGGCGGCGGGCGACCGGGGCTACGGCGGCTATGTGCTGGCCGCCTCCATGAGCCATCTCGCCGCGCAGCTCGGAAACCCGCGCGAGATCGCGCAGTTGGCGCGCGCGGCCCAGGAGGGGGCACGCGGGCGGGTCACACCGCGCGCGGAGGCGATGTTCCATGCCGCCGAGGCGCGGGGGCACGCGCTGATGGGCGATGTGCGCGCCGCACAGCTCGCGGCGGGACGCGCGGGGGCGGCGCTGGAGGCGGCCGATACGGCGTCCGGGGACGACCCGGCGTGGATCGCCCACTTCGACCATGCCTATCTGGCGGACGAACTGGCGCACTGCCACCGGGATCTGGGGCAGGCCGAGGCGGCGGCCCGGCGCGCGGAGGAGTCCCTCGCCGGGCACCCCGAGTCCCGGGCCCGGCGCCGGGCGATCGGCTATGTGCTGCTCGCCACGGCCCAGGTGCAGCAGCGCGAGGTGGAACAGGCCTGCCACACGGGCCTGAAGGCCATCGAACTGCTCGGCACCCTGCGGTCCAACCGGGGCGCCGAGTATCTGGAGGACCTCCAGCAGCGGCTGGAGCCGTACCGGGACGAGGCGGTGGTGCGGGAGTTCGGGGCACGGATGGAGCTGGCGGCCGCGGCGTAGACCTTCGGCACGGGGCCCGGCGAAGCTTGTGGCGCGGGCCCCGAGGCCTGTCGTCGCGGTGGGGGAGCCGGTCGTGGGTGCGGTCCGGGTTGCCCGCCGTGGTCAGGGGTGCGGGTCGTGGGTGCGGTCCGGGTTGCCCGCCGTGGTCAGGGGTGCGGGTCGTGGGTGCGGTCCGGGTTGCCCGCCGTGGTCAGGGGTGCGGGTCGAAGGGGTGCGGGTCGTGGTCAGGGGTGCCCGCCGTGGTGGGTGCCTGTTTGGGGCAGGGGTGCCTGCGGGTGATCCAGTGGTGCCTGGGGGTGATCCAGGGGTTGCCTGCGGTGGTCAGGCGTGCCAGCCGTAGTCAGGGGTGTTCGCCGTAGCAGGGGAGCTCACCGTGGCCAGGGACACTCTCCGTGGCCGGTGCGTCCCGCCGTGGACGGGGGAAACGTCGCCGGGCCCTCGCTGGTGGTTTGTGACGGCTCGGGTGGTTCCCCCCGCCTTCGGCGGGCGGCCCACCCGTGCTGCGTGGCACCCGGCTCGGGGGACCCGGTAGCGTGAGCCGACGATTCCGTAGGTTCCCCCGATCGTAGGAGTCCCGGTGACGCAGAGTGGACAGGGCGAGGAGCCCTCGGCGCGGCCCGCGCGCGAAGGCATCGTGCTGCCCTCCGACGGCGGCGAGCCCCTGCTGCCGGGCATGATCGGCGGGGCGAACGGTGCCACCGTCCCGGTGGGCGGCCACGGCGCGGCCCCCGCGGGCGGCCCCGACCCCCACCCCGCCCCGGCGGGCGGCCAGAGCTGGGGCCAGCCGTGGGGCCCGGGGCAGCAGCCCGCCCAGACGCCCCCCGGCCAGGGCTGGGGCGCCGACGCCGGCCAGTCCTGGGGCGCACAGCAGGGCGCACAGCAGGGCGCACAGCAGTCCTGGGAGCCGCCCGCGGATCCCCGGTCCGCCTGGGGCGGTGTTCCCGCACCGCGGCAGGACGCCGGGGCGCTGCCGCCCGAGGACGCGCGGCCGTCCCCGTACGGGGCGCACGGGCAGCCCGCCGCCCACGGCGTACCGCAGCCGTCGCACTCCGCGCCTCTGCCGCCCGCCGTGGACGAGGGCGCCACGCAGTACATCCCCCCGGTGACCGCCGCGCCCGACGAGGGCGCGACGCAGTACATCCCGCCCGTCTCCGCCGAGGGCGCCACCCAGTTCATCCCGCCGGTCGCGGGAGCCCTGCCGCCGGAGCTGCCGGCGCACGACGCGACCCGGTTCCTCGGGCCGTCCGGCGCCATGCCCCCCGCCGGTCCCGACGCGCAGGCCACGCAGTACCTGCCGCCCGTGCCCGGGCAGCCGGGCCCGGCGCCTTACGGCGCCCCGGCGGGCGACCCCGGGCAGCCGCCGGCCGTGTTCGACAACCTCTTCCGCGGCGCCCCGAGCGGCGCCGAGTCCACCCAGAACCTGCCGCGGTACGACACGGCGGACGCACCGGCCTGGACGTCCGGGCGGCGCGGCGATGACGAGGGCGGTGCCCGCACCCGCTCGCGCATCCCGCTCATCGCGGCCGTCGGCGTGGGCATCGTTGCCCTCGGTATCGGGGCGGGCGCCCTGCTCGGGGGTGGCGGAGGCGACGGCAAGGGCGACCACAGCACGTCCGTCGCGGCGACCGGACCGGCCACGGACTCCTCGTCCTCCTCGTCGGGCGGCGACGACCCGGCCAAGGCACAGGCCGTCGCGCTCGACAAGCTCCTCGCGGACAGCGGCAACAGCCGTGGCGCGGTGATCAAGGCGGTGGCCGACGTCAAGGGCTGCCAGAACCTCGACCAGGCCGCCACCGACCTGCGCGACGCGGCGAAGCAGCGCAACGACCTGGTCGGCCGGCTGTCCGGGCTCGCGGTCGACAAGCTCCCCGCGCGAGGCGAGCTGACCGCCGCGCTCACCAGCGCCTGGAAGGCGTCCGCCGCCGCCGACACCCACTACGCGGCCTGGGCCGACCAGGTTTCGGGCGACAAGAAGGGGTGCCACAAGGGCCGGGCGCGCACCACCGGCCAGACCGCGGCCGGCAACCGGGCGAGTGGCACGGCCAGCGCCCAGAAGGCCAAGGCGGCCAACCTGTGGAACGCCATCGCCCAGAAGTACGGCCTGACCCAGCGCCAGCCGACCCAGTTGTAACGGACGCGAGGTGCACCCCCGCCCGCACTCGCGGACCGGGTGGTGCACCTCGCGTCTGCCGTCTCCCACGGACCGTACGGCCGCGCCCCTCGCCCGTTCATCTGCGCGGACCCTACGGCCCCACACGCCACCCGCTCACCTGCACGGACCGTACGGCCGCGCCCCCCGCCCGCTCACCTGCACGGACCGGGCGCGCCCCCTCGTGGCACGTCTCACTCGCTGGTCGCGTTCTCCAGCGTCTTCCCCACGTTGACGAAGCCCTTGCGCGCCCCCACCAGTCGTCCGTCGTGGACGACCTGGAGGGTCACGTCCGAGTTGATCAGGCGCGGGAAGTCGACCACCGCCGTCAGGTCCTGGAAACGCCACCTCAGGGTCGGGGTGAGACCGCCCGTGTCCACCTTCAGGCCGTTGTCGAGGGAGGCGCGGATCGTCCGCGCGGAAACCTCGCCGCTGCCGAGCGACTCGATGACCTTCGACAGGACGGTGTACGCGATCCACGTGGTCTGCACACCGGCGTCCGCCGGATCGATCCGGTTGTCACCGAAGGCCTGCTCGCGGATCACCTTCTTCATCGGGTCCCAGCGCGCGTCCGTGGCCTCCGGGTACCAGCTGGTGACATACGCGCCCTCGTACGGCCCCGACTGTCCGCCCGACGTGTCGATCATCGACTGGTCGACGCTGCCGAGCACGGAGGCTGTGCGCACCGCCGGGTAGCCGTCGCTCAGGCGGCGGAAGGAGTCCATGAAGGTGCCGGTGCGCTCGTCGAGCGAGGGCACCACACAGCCCTTGCGCTGCGGATCCACGGTCGCCTTCTGGAGCGACTGCTGCGCCTGGTCGTCGAGGGCGGTGGCGTCCTCGGCGGCGCGCACGTCCTCGGCCGAGGCGTGGCCGGCCGCCTTCAGGCCGGAGTCGAGCAGCAGCGGAAGCTCGTCGCCGGCGATGGTGTCGGGCCGCACCAGCGCGACGGGACCGCAGCTCTTGCCCAGCTCCTCGCCGAGTCCGGCCAGCAGCGCGGGCTGACCGCCGTTGACGGGATAGGAGAGCACGCTCTTGAACTCGTCGTCGGTGAGTCCGTAGCCGCCTATGTAGGGGATGCCCGCCGACTCCAGCGGGGAGAGGAAGGAGGACGCGTACTGGCTGTAGGAGCCGACGACCGCGACGGCCTTCTCCTTGACGGCGGTGCGGGCGCATCGCGCGGCGCCCACGTAGTCGTTGTGGTCGTTGCAGGTCAGGACGTTGAGTTTGCGGCCGGCGATGCCGCCGTGCGCGTTGACGTAGCGCGCGTACGCCTTGGCCATCGCGGGCATGCCCGGCTTGTTGGTCGCCGAGGTCTTGTCCGGTGCCCAGGTCATGACGGTCACGGTGCCGTCCCCGGAGCCCCCCATGGTGCCGGGGACGGCACCGCACGCGGCGGCGATGGACCCGACCGCCACCAGGGCACCGGCGGTGAACAGGGCCGTTCTCACGCGGGGAGTCGTGTTGGTGCGGACCGAGCCCTGACCGCGGGGGGTGGTGGTGGAGGAGGAGCTGCTGCGTCGCCTGCCGGTCATAGACCCCCACGATTCCGTCACACAACTAACCCGTGAGTGACCACCGGTTAGCTCAAGGTGGCACAGAGGTGAATTGCAGGGGGTGCTGATCCGGATTTCCCAGGGAACGTACGATCGGTGACCGTGCAAGGTTCGGAGAACTCTTCCCGTCGCGGCCGTCACTCATCCACCATGGGCGGCATGCCACTCAACGACATGCCGTGGTGGCGCTGGCGCTGCAATGTGCGCTCCGCGCTGCACATGCTCTCCGACCCCGTCTTCCAGCGGGACGTCTGGCTGGCCGGTGTCGAGGGATACGGCGACGTCACGGACGCCGTGTACCGCCTGGTCGAGGACACCTGGCTGGACAACTGGTCGGCCGAGAAATACGTCGGCACGATCTTCCGCGACTCGCAGGAGGCGGCGCTCGTCGACACCGCCGTCCTGCGGGTGCTGCGGATCATGCACCAGGTCGGGCCGGACGCCCCGGTGGAGGCGTACCTCAACCACCACGGGTGGCCGGAGGCGGTGCGGGCGGCGCGCGACGCGCATCTGCGGCTCGCGACAAGCGACGGCGAGGACCCGGAGACGCCCCCGCGCACCCTGGAGGTGCTGCGGATCGTGACCCGGGCGGCGTAGAGGTCCACTGCGCCGTCCGGGTGGCGGGACGGCGCTCCTTCCGGGCCCCCGGTCATGAGACCCTGGCCTGCATGAGTGAGCAGACCTCCCGAGCCGCGGCCACCGCCGACCAGTACGTCCTCACCCTATCGTGCCCGGACAAGCAGGGCATCGTGCACGCCGTGTCGAGTTATCTGTTCATGACCGGCTGCAACATCGTGGACAGCCAGCAGTTCGGCGACCAGGACACGGGACTGTTCTTCATGCGGGTCCACTTCTCGGCCGAGGCTCCGGTCACCGTGGACAAGCTGCGCGCGAGCTTCGCGGCGATCGGCGACTCCTTCCAGATGGACTGGCAGATCAACCGCGCCGACGAGAAGATGCGCGTCATCCTGATGGTCAGCAAATTCGGCCACTGCCTGAACGACCTGCTCTTCCGCGCCCGGACCGGCGCGCTGCCGGTGGAGATAGCGGCCGTGGTGTCGAACCACACCGACTTCGCCGAGCTGGTGGGCTCGTACAACATCCCCTTCCAGCACATCCCTGTGACGAAGGACACCAAGCAGGAGGCCGAGGCGCGGCTGCTCGAGCTGGTCCGCGAGCGCGATGTCGAGCTGGTGGTCCTCGCCCGCTATATGCAGGTGCTCTCCGATGACCTGTGCAAGCAGCTCAGCGGACGGATCATCAACATCCACCACTCGTTCCTGCCGAGCTTCAAGGGCGCGAAGCCGTACCACCAGGCGCATGCGCGCGGGGTGAAGCTGATCGGCGCGACCGCGCACTACGTCACGGCCGACCTCGACGAGGGCCCGATCATCGAGCAGGAGGTCGAGCGGGTCGGCCACGACGTCACCCCGGACCAGCTGGTCGCGATCGGCCGCGATGTCGAGTGCCAGGCGCTGGCGCGCGCGGTCAAGTGGCACGCCGAGCGCCGGATCCTGCCGAACGGCCGGCGCACGGTGGTCTTCGCGTAGGCCCCGGCGGTCCGCGTCCGGTTCGCGGGCGTGGCTGCGTCCCCGGCGGTCCGCGTCCGGTTCGCGGGCGTGGTCGCGTCCCCGGCTCGCGCCCGGTTCACGGGCGTGGTCGCGTCCCGGCCTACATCCGGCTCAGCGACGCGGCCGCGAACAGCACATCCCTGATCGCCTCCCGGTCGCCGAGCTGCCCCGCGGCCGCCTCCTCGGGCGGCACATGGCCGGCGGCCAGCCGGCAGAACTCCGCCCCGTCGAGGGCGACATGCGCCACCACGTGCTCGGCGGAGGCGACCGCGCCGTGGGAGTCCCCCCGCCCGAGCGAGGCCGAGAGTGGGGGAGAGTCGAGGGCGATCAGCCATTCGCCGCCGCCCGAGCCCTCGATCTCCAGACGCAGGCTGCGCCCGGGCTCGCCCGCCGGCACCAGATGCCGGGTGCGGGCGGGCGAGGCCAGCCCGGCCCGCCGCCGTGCCGCGAGCACGGTGGGCAGCATCCGCGCCGCCAGGTCGATCATCCGGTTCAGATGGCGTGGCGCCGGCGGCTCGTACGGGTAGTCGACGGCGACCGCGATGTCCTCCGCGTGCACCCAGCACTCGAAGGCCCGGTCCAGCATCGCGTCGTGCAGCGGCAGTTCGAACCCGCCGTACTCCACCGGGAGCTTCCCGTTCCCGCCGGTGAACGACACCGTCCGCACCAGGTTGTGGCTCTGTTCCCGCCAGGGGACGCGCACCGACCGGGTCGGCGGGAAGTGGGCGTCCCGCCAGTACGCCTCCGTGCGCCCTCGCGGCGTGGCGGACTCGGCGCTCGTGCCCGCGAGCGGGTCGTCGAGCCCCAGCGCCACCGCCACCAGTCCGTCGACGGAGAGCAGATGGGCGATCACCCCGGCCACGGTCGTACGACGACTCGCCTGTCCGGTCCCGTCGAACCACCGCAGCCGTACGGGCGCGTGCCATTCGCCGTCGCCTATGTCCTGGAGCAGGGCGTCCAGGCGCGCGGCCTCCGCGTCGTACGGATCGGCCCAGTCCGGTACCGGGATACGGGGCGGGCGCCGCTCCAGGCAGTGCTCCAGGACCCGGGTGCGCAGACCCGGATCGAGGTCGAGGCTCTCGGGGCGCTGCAACAGACCGACCGCCTCACGCAGCCGCCGTGCCTCGTCCGCGCACGGGCCGCAGTCGCCGAGGTGCGCCTCCACGGCCGCCGTCTCCCCCGCCGAACAGGCGGCGAGCGCCCAGGCGCCGAGCAGCGCCTTCAGCACCCGATGTTCGAGTACGAGGGGCCCTTCGTCCGGCGCGAGGGCCGCCCGCGTCCCCGCCTTCTCGCAGCTTCCCGCCTTCTCGAGGCCCTCCGCCCCGGTCATCACGCGGCCCCCGGTGCGTCGGGAGCACCCGAGGGGTCGGTCTCGTAGGCCGTGGAGAGGAGTTGGAGGCCGAGGCGGAGGCGGCGCCGGGCCTCGTCCGCCGTGATGCCGAGGTCGGCGGCGGTCCGGCGGTAGTCCCGGCGCTGGAAGTAGGCGCGCTCCAGGGCGGCGCGCAGCGGTACCGGCATGGAGGTGACGATGTAGTCCGCGCGGGCCGCGACCGCGGCGCGGCGCACCTTGTGCTCCAGCTCCTCGGGTGTGCCCCGGCCGTCCCGGGCGAGCGCGGCGGTCTCGGTGGCGCGCAGCCGCCGCACGGCGAGCCGGTGGGTCAGCAGGGCGACCCAGGAGCGCAGGGGGCCCTGCTTCGGGTCGTACTCCTCGGGGTTCTCCCAGATGTGGGCGAACACCTCCCGTGTGATGCCGTCGGCCGCCGCCTCGTCCCCGAGCACCCGGTGGGCGAGGCCGTGCACGAGCGAGGCGAACCGGTCGTAGCACTCGCCGAGCGCGGCGGCCTCGCCGCGGGCGAGCCGCTGCTGCATCCTGCGGTCCCACCGGGGTGGTGCATCCTTCTTCGCCACGCCCACCCCTCCCCCCGTCGTGCCCGGCGCCCCGTTCCGGTCCAGCCTGTGACCCCTGTCTCCTCGAATGTAGTCGGCACGTCGGACAGTGCACGCCCCTTTACGGCAATGTGCGCCCCGTGACGAGCCGCAGGTGATAGAGGCAGTCGCACGCGACCTGGGCTCCGGGCAGGTGCGCGTCCCGACTGCCTTTCCGATCGGTCCTGAACGAACGAGACCATTACCGATCAGATTGGCTCATCTGACACGCGCCTTCGATCAATAGTTCGGTGTTTCATGAAGGGGCGTTGGGGCAGCCGCGCTGAAGGAAGCGTAGGAATGGCTTCCGTTTTCTGTCGGGGCGCAAGGGATGCGGGAGGCGTGGCGGTGACGCTCGAGGTGACCTATGGGGAGTGCGGTGAGTGGGCCGTGCTCCATGTCGAGGGCGAACTGGACCTGGTGACGTCACCGGTGCTGCGCCAGCGGGTGCACGACGCGGTGGCGGACGGCCGGCATCAGGTCGTCCTCGATCTGTCGGAGGTCGTTTTCTGCGACTCCAGCGGCGTCGGTGTGCTCATCGCCACCCGCCGGCTGATCCGCTCCTGCCGCGGCGGACTCAGACTGATCCTGCCCGGACCCGGCGCGGTGGAGGGCGCGCACGTCAACCGGGTCCTCGCCGCCCTCGGTGTGCGCCGCCTCTTCGATGTCTACGAGGATGTCGTCTCGGCCACGGACGAGGACTCCCGCCCTCTGTCCGCGTGAGTCCCTCGGCGTCCCTTTCCGCGAAGCCTTCGCGCCCTGCCACATGAGCCCCGGCGCTCGTTCCAGCCCTGGCGCTCATACCTGAGCCCCTGGCGCTCGTTCCACATGAGCCACATGAGCCCCGGTGCCTGTGCCGCATGAGCCCGCGCGCCCCCGCCCGCATGAAACTCCGCGCGAACACGTGTCACCCCGTGCGCCCCCTCCATGACCCGTGCGCTCCGGCCGCATGCCTCCATGTCCTCCCCGACGACGCGCCCGGCGCACCCTTGTCAACGGAACACTCCAGGACAGCCACACTGTTGTCCCGGAATTCCTGCGGTCTTGGTACAAGCGTCGTTTTCCTTCACCCTCCGCGCCCCGGGCGTCGTACGCTCCGTCCGAGACGCACCCCGACTCATGTAAGGCGGCCCGAGAACACCATGGTCAGCACCGAGTACGAGCGCAGGATCGCCGCCCGGTTCGCCACCTTCGACCAGGACGGCAACGGCTATATCGACCGCGAGGACTTCAACGCCGCGGCCAAGGCGGTTCTCATGGAGTTCGGCACCGCGGCCAGATCCGAACAGGGGCAGGCCCTGTACGCCGGGGGCGAGGCGTTCTGGCAGGGCATGGCCGGCATAGCGGACCGGGACGGCGACCAGCGCATCACCCGCGAGGAGTTCGTGGGCGGCGCGGTCAAGCGGCTGCGCGACAACCCCGAGCGGTTCGCGGAGATCGCCCGCCCCTTCCTGCACGCGGCGCTGGCCGTCGCGGACGGTGACCACGACGGCCGGGCCACGGTGCAGGAGACCGTGCGGGTCCTCACGGCGCTCGGGGTGGGTGAGGACATCGCCCGGACGGCCGCCGCGGCGCTCGACGCCGACGGTGACGGCAAGGTCGGCGAGACGGAGGTCGTGACCGCGTTCGCGCGCTACTTCACCGTGCCGGAGTAGCGCTCCCGCAACTTGTACTTGAGCACCTTCCGCAGGGTGTCGTTCCGCGGAAGGGCGTCCACCACCTCCAGCCGCTCCGGCAGCTTGTGCACCGACAGCCCCTCGGCGCGCAGATACGAGGCGACCGCGTCCAAGGTCAGCTCCTGCGCGCCGGGCGGCTGTTCCACCACCGCGCAGACCCGCTCGCCGCACTCCCGGTCGGGCAGTCCGATCACCGCCACGTCCCGCACCGCGGGGTGCCCGTGCAGCAGGTCCTCGATCTCCTTGGCCGAGATGTTCTCGCCCTTGCGGATGATGACGTCCTTCAGCCGCCCGGTCAGCACCAGATGACCGCTGTCGGTGAGGTGCCCGAGGTCACCGGTGACGAAGAACCCGTCCTCGTCGAAGGCCTCCGCCGTGCCGGCCGGGTCCAGATACCCCTGGCACACGGCTTCTCCCCGCAGGCGCACCTCCCCGTCGACGATCCGTATCTCCATCCCCTCGGGCGGCCGTCCCTCCGTCGTCGCCAGGTTCCGCGCCGAGTCGTCCGGCCGCCCCATGGTGATCATGGGCACCTCGGTCATGCCGTATCCATGGGTGAGCTGTACCCCCATCTCGCGGACGACCTGGTGGTACAGCTCGGGCGGCTTGGGCGCCCCGCCGCCCGCCAGCAGCCGCAGCGTGGGGATCAGCCGGACTCCCGGCTGCTTGCGCTGCTCGGCGAGGAACATGGAGTAGAAGGCGGTGGACCCGCCGGCCACCGTCACCCCGTGCCTGCGGTAGCCCTCCAGCGCGTCCGGCAGCGTGAACTGCTCGAACATCACCGCCGGGAAGCCGTACAGCAGCAGCATGACCGTGTAGTCGGGCCCGCCGATGTGCGCGTACGGGAAGGCGATCGAGCCCACGTCGCGCTCGCCCAGCCGCAGCGCGTGCGCGAGGCAGGCCCCGCCCGCGATGAGTGAACGGTCGGTGTGCAGGACGCCCTTGGGGTCGGAGGTCGTCCCGGAGGTCCAGTAGATCCAGCGGACCGAGGTGCCCTCCGTGGGCGCGGGAGGAAGCACGGACGGGTCCCCGTCGGGCAGGTCCCCGTCGTCGTAGGCCCGAAAGACGCCCCGCGCGCCGAGCCGCCGCGCCATCGCCGTGTGGTCGAAGCCCCGCCAGACGCCCGGCACCGCGAAGAAGTCCGCCCGCGCCCGGCGGAGCGCGAAGCCGACCTCCCGTTCCCGGTGGAAGGGGACGACCGGCGTCTGGACGGCCCCGAGGCGGGCCAGCGCGAAGGACAGCACGGCCGTCTCGATACGGGTGGGCAACTGCCAGGCGACCACGGTCCCGGGGCGTACGCCCACGCCGTACAGCCCGGCGGCCACCCGCTCGGCCCGCTCGCACAGCCCGCCGAAGGTCAGCGAACGGTCGTCCTGGAGCAGAACGGGCCGGTCGGGGGTGAGGGCGGCGCGCCGGGCGGCCAGTTCCCAGAGCGTCCGGGACGTGCCCAGCGCGTGCGCGGTGTCGTTCACATCGACCCCCTGGAGCTGACGGTTAGTCAGATAGTGCGCAGAGCGTAGGACCGGCCGCCTTGCCGGTCCAGGGGTGCGGGGCTAGCCTGCTTCCCGGGCTTACCTGACTAGCCGTCAGTTTTCGTAGTGCCAGGGGAGGGGACCCGGACCCATGACGAGCACGGCGGACCTGGATCCCTAGTGGAACTCGCCTACTCGCCCGAGGAGGAGGACTTCCGGGCCCGGCTGCGCGCCTGGCTGGCCGAGGCGCTGCCGACCCTGCCCCCGAAACCGCCGCCCGACGACTGGCCCGCCAGGCGCGCCTTCGACCTCGGCTGGCAGCGGATGCTGCACGACGCCGGATACGCGGGTCTGCGCTGGCCCGTGGACGCGGGCGGGCGGGGAGCCACCCCCACCCAGCATCTGATCTTCCTGGAGGAGACGGAGAAGGCGGGCGCGCCCTATGTCGGCGCCAACTTCGTCGGGCTGCTGCACGCCGGACCGACGATCGCGGCCGAAGGCACGCCCGAGCAGCGGGCTCGCTGGCTGCCGCCCGTGCTGCGCGGCGAGGAGGTGTGGTGCCAGGGTTTCAGCGAACCGGAGGCCGGCTCCGACCTCGCGTCGCTGCGCACACGCGCGTGGCGGGACGGTGACACCTATGTGGTGAGCGGGTCCAAGATCTGGACCTCTCACGCCGAAGTGGCCGACTGGTGCGAACTGCTGGTCCGCACGGATCCCTCGGCACCGAGACACCGGGGCATCACCTGGCTCGCGATGCCCATGGACGCGCCGGGCGTCACCGTACGGCCGCTGCGGACGCTCGCGGGGTCGAACGAGTTCGCGGAGGTGTTCCTCGACGAGGTGCGGGTGCCGGTGGCCAACCGGGTCGGTGCCGAGAACGACGGCTGGCGCGTGACCATGGTGACGCTCTCCTTCGAACGCGGCACCGCGTTCGTCGGGGAGGTGGTGGCCTGCCGTCGGGTGCTGCGCGAACTCGCCCGTGCGGCACACGCGAGCGGCCGCTGGGACGACGCCCCGCTCAGACGGCGGCTGGGCCGGCTGAACGCGGAGTTCCGGGCCCTGTGGCGGCTCACCCAGTGGAATGTGAGCGAGGCGGAGCGGACCGGGGGAGTGCCGGGCGTCGGGGGCTCGGTCTTCAAGCTGCGCTACTCGCACGCCCGCCAGGAACTCTTCGACACCGCTGCCGAGGTACTCGGCGCCGACTGTCTGGACCTCGGCCACCCCTGGGTTGTGGACCGGCTGTCCTCGCTGTCGTACACGATCGCGGCCGGCACCTCGCAGATCCAGGAGAACATCGTGGCCGAACGCATCCTGGGGCTGCCGAAGGGGCGGTGACTTACCCGTGCGCTTCCAACTGACCGACGACCAACGGGCGTTGCGCGCGGGCGTACGCGCGCTGCTGGCGGGCCGTTTCGGCCGGGACGCACTGCGGGACGCCGTCGCGCGGCCCGGTGTGCTCGACCGCGCGCTCTGGCGCGCGCTGGGCGAGGCGGGCCTGTTCGCGCTGCGGCTGCCGGAGGCGGCGGGCGGGGTCGGACTGGGGCTGCCCGAGGCGGTCCTGGCCTTCGAGGAGGCGGGCCGGGCGCTGCTGCCGGGCCCGCTGGTGGCCACGCATCTGGCGGCCGGGGAGGTGCCGGGCGCGGCGAGCGGCGAGACGGTGGTCACGGAGGTGTCCGGCGGCCTGGTGGAGTGGCTGGCACAGGCGGACGTCGTACGGGGGGACGCGACGGACGCCGTACCGGTCCGCTCGGTGGACCCGCTGACCCCCCTGCACCGGGTCGGGCCGGCCCGGGACGCCGCCCCCGTGGCCGCCCCGGACCCCGTGGCCGTCCTCCTCACCGCCGCCGAGCAGTTGGGCGGCGCCGCCCGGACCTGCGAGCTGGCGGTGGACCATGCGCGGACCCGGCAGCAGTTCGGGCGCCCGATCGGCGCCTTCCAGGCGGTCCAGCGGCTGTGCGCGCGGAGCCTGGTGCGGGTGGAGACGGCCCGGGTGGCGGTCTACGCCGCCGCCGTCACCGCCGATGCCCTCGACATCGCCGCCGCCCGCCTGCTCGCGGACGAGGCAGCGGTCCATGGGGCGCGTGACTGTCTCCAGGTCCACGGCGGCATGGGCTTCACATGGGAGTCCGAGGTGCACCTGTTCCTGAAGCGGGCCTGGGTACGGACCCACCGTACGGGTAACGCTACACAGAGTGACGACGTGCTTGCCGAGGATCTTCTGTCCGGGGCGGCCCAAGCCCCTCTGTACAGGCATTCTTCGGAATGAGGCGCCAAGGGTGTCGTGGATTGTGGCAATCCGGAATCACGGAGCGTTGATATCGGGTTGTGTCCTACGCGTGACTTGTCACGGGCTGGAGTCGGTGCGGGGCTCGGGTACCTTGTGTGGGATGCGAGCGGTTCCGAGTACGAGCCCCACCGGTGCGGCCTCTGTGGCGGTGCCGGAGCCGGCGATGCGTGCCGCTCGCGGGGCGGTGCGGACCCTCGTATTCGCCTGTTCGACTCCCCGTGGCAAGCGTCGCACAGTATGCCGTACGCGTACTCCTTCGCGCTGGAATATGCCCGAAGCGCTTGTTGGGGTGACTGTACGTCAACCATGCTGTCGTGCAAGGGAATCACGGTCCGTGATCCTGGTTCCTGCCATGCAGACGATGACCACGATCGTGGCGCTCGCAAGGCGCGAGGCGATGTGTCCGCCGGTTCGGATGGTGTGAGCGGTGCAGGTGCTTCAAGTGCAGCTGGAGATCCGGCCCGACCCCGCGGAGGTGGGGCGAGCCCGGAGATGGGCACGCTCCCGGCTCGCCGGGTCGGGGATAGGCGCGGACGAGCCGTTGGCCGAGACCCTGATCCTGCTCGTCTCCGAACTGGTCACCAACGCCGTGGTGCACACCGGCTGTCCCGCCGTGCTGCGTCTGCTGCTGACGGGTGTCCGGGACGACCCCTCAGGCGTCCCGAGCGGCACCGTCCGTCTTGAGGTGGCCGACACCAGCGCCCGCCCACCGGTGCCCCGGCACGCGCGGGGCGACGAGACCGGCGGCCGCGGCCTCGAACTTGTCGACGGCCTCGCCGACCGCTGGGGCTGGGACCCGGAGGGCGCGGGCAAACGCATCTGGTGCGAGGTGGACCGCTGTACCGCGTCGGTGGACCGCTGTACCGCGTCGGTGGCCGGCCGGATCGCGGCCTGCGCGACGGGGGCGGCACTCGCCGATCTCGCGTACGGCGCGGTCTAGCGAAATCCGCGTACGGCGCGGTCCGGTGGGCTCCGTGGACGGCGCGGTCGGCTTCGTGGACGGAGTGGCCGGCTCCGTGGACGGCGCGGTCGGCGCCGCGTACGGCGTGGCCGGCTCCGCGACGGCGGCGGTCCGGCGGAGTCCGTGCGTGCGGGGTCGGTTGTCCAGACGTGCCTGGTCGGCACCTGGCGCGGGCGTACACGCCCGGGCGCGTGACCGCACGGCCCTGGCTGCCCGGGGCGGGGTGCCGTTCGGATGCGCCGGGGCGTACTTCCGTACGCGCCGTCAGGAAAAGGGCATAAGTGGTGGATTCCCCAGCGGCTGTTGACGCCGCGTGTCCAAGTGATCACGCTGGTGTCCGGCGATACGCCGCGAGGGGACGGCGAGGGTTGCGGTGACGGGGCCCTCGGCGAGTGCGGATCGCGATTCGGCGTCGGCTCCTGACGGGGCCGGACGGTCTTCCGGGGATCGTCCGAGGAGCGGGGCGGGCACGCCGGAGCCGGATGGCGGTGCGCGGTGCCGCGCTCGGGGCGAGCAAGGGCGCGCCGCCGTCCGCGCGCTTTCCCGTGACGGCCCCCTCCTTCGTAGCACCTTGGTCGTGCCCCTCGTCCTCGTCTCCCCGTGTCGACCCGCTCGCGCCACCTCAGAGGATCGCCACCGGCGCCACCGGCGTTCCCGTGCCCCCGGTGAACGGCTCGGGCATCGCCGACAACAGGAAGGTGTGACGCCCCGTTTCTCCACAGGCTGTGGACAACTCTTCGAGATTCCAGTTCTGCCCCTGGGGCATCCCCATCTCCACGAGGTCCAGCGCATGGACGGGCAGCCACAGACCTTCGATCTCGGGAGGGAAGATCTCGAAGGTGAGCGTGTCGTTGGCGACGGCCGCCACATCGCGCGCGTGGAACCACTCCGGGGTGCGCACGGACAGCCCCGGCGACGGATACCCGTAGGCGTGCCGGTCACCCGCCAGACAGCTCCGGATCTGCCCGGTCCGGACGAGCACGATGTCCCCGGCCCGTACGCGCGTGCCGGCGAACTCCTCGGCCGCGTCGAGATCTTCCGGGGTGACGGCGTGCCCCCCGTCGAGCCGCTCTCTGCCGAGCGCGCGGGCGACGTCGAGCAGCACACCGCGGGAGACGATGTGCCGCGGCTTGTCGATCCCGCCGAACGCCGCACCGCCGTGGGCGGTGATGGTGCCGGCCGGGCGCCCGTTGTACAGCCGCCCCGAGTGCGAGACATGGCTGAGCGCGTCCCAGTGGGTGCCCGCCTGCAATCCCATGGTCACCGCGTCGTCGCTGCACGCCACGGTGCCGGGCCCGAAGGGCTCCTGGTTGATCTGCACCATGACATGCAGCGGATTGACCCTCCCCGGGATCACCCCGGTCTGCACCCCGTCCTGCCGCAGGGGGAGGGCGAGCGGAACCCGCAGCCCGCCGCGCACACAGGCGGCGGCCTCCCGCACCACCTCGTCGGTGATCAGGTTCAGGGTCCCGATCTCGTCGTCGTCGCCCCAACGCCCCCAGTTGTTGACGCGCTTGGCGATCTCGTAGAACTCGGCCGGCAGTGACATGAGTCCTCCCCGGGGCTTGTCTCCGAGCGGCCGGCGGGCCGTAGAATCAGAAAACTAACGGACCGTCAGAAACTGCGGGAAGGGGCCGGCCATGGGGAACTTCCTGGCAGGCAAGGTCATCGCCGTGACCGGTGCGGGCCGTGGGATCGGACGGGCGGTGGCCCTGGCCGCGGCGGCCGAGGGGGCCCGGGTCGTCGTCAACGACCTCGGGGTGTCCGTGGAGGGCGCGGCTCCCACCAGCGCGGTCGCCGAGGCCGTGGTCAAGGAGATCGAGGCGGCGGGCGGCGCGGCCGTCGCGGTGGCCGACGACATCGCGACGATGGCGGGCGGACAGCGGGTGGTGGACGAGGCGCTCGCGTCGTACGGCCGCCTGGACGGGGTGGTGTGCGTGGCGGGCATCCTGCGCGAGCGGATGCTGTTCAACATGACCGAGGAGGAGTGGGACCCCGTGGTCGCCACCCACCTCAAAGGCACCTTCACGGTGTTCCGCGCCGCGTCGGCGGTGATGCGCGCGCAGCGCTCGGGCACCCTGATCGGCTTCACGAGCGGCAACCACCAGGGCTCGGTCGCGCAGGCCAACTACAGCGCGGCCAAGGGCGGCATCATCTCCCTCGTCCGCAGCGCCGCGCTCGGCCTCCACAAATACGGGGTGACGGCGAACGCGGTGGCGCCGGTGGCCCGCACCCGGATGTCGGCGAACGTCCCCATGGAGCTGAAGGAGATCGGCGAACCGGAGGACGTGGCCGCGCTGGTGGTCTACCTGCTGTCGGACCGCGCCCGGGAACAGGGCATCACGGGCCAGGTGTACACGATCGCGGGCCCCAAGCTGGCGGTCTGGGCCCAGCCGAGGGAGCTGAGGGCGGCCTACGCGGAGGGCTCCTGGAGCCCGGAGCGGATCGCCGACGTGCTGAGTGCGACGGTGGGGTCGGACCCGATGCCGCTCCTCGCGCAACTGGAGGCGATGGAGCGGGCGGCGCGCGAAGGGACACGGCCCAACGCGTGAGGCGGCGGGCCGTAGCTGTGAACGCCAGTCAACCCGACCTGAGGCGGTGACCGTGGAGTTCGGCCCCAACCCCGAAGACCGGGCCTTTCGCGCCGAGGCGAGGGCCTGGCTGCGGGCCCACCTCGCCGCGGACACCGGCCGGCGCGCCTGGGAACGCACCCTCGGCGCCGCCGGCTGGATCGGCCTCGGCTGGCCCGAGGCCGGTCACGGCAACCGCCGCGCCACCCTCACCCAGCAGGTCGTCTGGGCGGAGGAGTACGCGCGGTCGGGCGCGCCGCCCCGCTCCGGCCACATCGGCGAGAACCTCCTCGCCCCCACCCTCATCGCCCATGGCACCCCGGAGCAGAAGTCCCGCTTCCTGCCCCCCATAGCGCGCGGCGAGGAACTCTGGTGCCAGGGCTACAGCGAGCCCGGCGCCGGCTCGGACCTCGCCGGCGTCCGCACCGCCGCCGTACGCGACACCCCGCGGACGTACCGCGTCACCGGGCAGAAGATCTGGACCTCGCTGGCCCATCAGGCCGACTGGTGCTTCGTCCTCGCCCGCACCGACCCGGCCGCCCGCCGCCACCGCGGCCTCACCTTCCTCCTCGTCCCGATGGACCAGCCCGGCCGTATCGAGGTCCGCCCGATCCGGCAGCTCACCGGGACCAGCGAGTTCAACGAGGTCTTCTTCGACGGGGCGACGGCCCGTGCCGAGCATGTGGTCGGCGGGGAGGGGGAGGGCTGGCGGGTGGCGATGAGCCTGCTCGGCTTCGAGCGGGGCGTCTCCACCCTGGCCCAGCAGATCGGCTTCGCCCGGGAACTGGGCGAGGTCCTCCGGACGGCCGTGGCGACGGGCGCGGCCGACGACCCCGTCGTACGCGACCGTCTCGTCGCCCAGTGGGCCGAACTGCGCGCGATGCGCTGGAACGCTCTGCGCACCCTGGGCGGCACGGCCGACGTGGGCGCGCCCAGCGTGGCCAAGCTGCTGTGGGGCCGCTGGCACCAGCGGCTGGGCGAGCTGGCGATGCTGGCACGCGGCGCGGCGGGCGCGGCGGGGCCGGCCGACTGGTCGCCGCACACCCCCTACGCACTGGACGCGGACCAGCGTCTGTTCCTCTTCGGCCGCGCCGACACCATCTACGGCGGCTCCGACGAGATCCAGCGCACGATCATCGCCGAGCGGGTGCTCGGCCTGCCCAAGGAACCCAGGAGACCGGCGACCTGAGGGAGCGGCGATGCCAGACCCCATACGAGGCGTGATCTACGACGGCACGCAGTCGCGGGTCGTGGACGACCTGGAGGTGAGGGACCCGGGCCCCGGCGAGGTGCGGGTGGCGGTCGCGGCGGCGGGACTGTGCCACAGCGATCTGTCCGTGGTGGACGGGACCATACCTTTCCCCGTTCCTGTGGTGCTCGGCCATGAGGGCGCGGGCGTGGTGGAGGCAGTGGGCGAGGGGGTCACCCATGTCCGGCCCGGGCACCATGTGTCGCTCTCCACCCTGGCGAACTGCGGGGCGTGCGCGGAGTGCGACCGGGGCCGGCCGACGATGTGCCGGAAGGCGATCGGCCGGCCCGGCCGTCCCTTCACCTGGGCCGGACGGCCGGTCCACCAGTTCGCGTCGAACTCCGCCTTCGCGGAACTCACCGTGGTGAAGGCGGTCCAGGCCGTGCGCATCCCCGAGGACATCCCGATGCCGTCGGCGGCGCTGATCGGTTGCGGTGTCCTGACCGGTGTGGGTGCCGTGCTCAACCGCGCACGGGTGGACCAGGGCGACACCGTCCTCGTGATCGGCACGGGCGGGATCGGCCTCAACGTCTGCCAGGGCGCCCGGATCGCGGGCGCGTCGCGGATCGTGGCGGTGGACGCCAACCCGGCGAAGGAGGCGGTGGCGCGGCAGTTCGGCGCGACGGACTTCCTGACCTCGGCGGACGGGCTGAGGGACATCCTGCCGACCGGCGTCGACCACGCGTTTGAATGCGTGGGCCGGGTGGAGTTGATCCGCGCGGCGATCGACTCCCTGGACCGCCATGGGCAGGCGGTCCTGCTCGGGGTGCCGCCCGTGACCGCGGAGGCCACGTTCCTGGTGTCCTCGATGTACCTGGACAAGTCCATCCTGGGCTGCCGCTACGGCTCCTCCCGCCCCCAGCGGGACATAGCGCTCTACGCCCGGCTGTATGGCGAGGGCCGCCTGCTGCTGGACGAGCTGGTGACGGCGACGTACCCGGTCGAGGACTACGAGAAGGCCGCCGCGGACGCGCACGCGGGACGGGTGGCGAGGGCGGTCCTCACCTTCTGAGACCCGCGGGGGGCCTTCCCGGACCGCGCCCATGCCGCCACGTCGTGCACGCTGCCCACGTTGTCCACAGGATGCGGAAATCCCGTGGCCCGCTGTCGGCGCCCTCCCCTACCTTCGGACGCATGACATACCGAGACATGGCCTCCGGACGGGTCCTGGCCTGGGCCGTGACGGCGATCGGCGCCCGGATGCCGGTCGCCATGGCTCCCCTCGCCCTGGTCTTCCTCGCCCGCGACCGTCCCGGCGGCTACACCCTGGGCGCGACCCTGGCCGCGGTCTACGTCATCGGCGAGATCGTCGGCGCGCCCGTCCTCGGCATGCGCCTGCGCCCCGACCGGGCCCGCCCCCATCTCACCACGGGCCTCGCCGCCGGAGCGGCCGCCTTCGCGGGCCTCGGCGCGTTCCCCGCCGCCCACCCGGCGTTCCTCGCGGCGTTCGCGTTCCTCGCCGGCGCCGCCCCGGCCGCGGTCCCCGGCGGTCTGCGATCCCTGCTCACGGGGCTCGTCCCCCGGCAGGCGGTCGCGCAGGCCCTGTCCGTCGAGTCCATGCTGATGTCCGGGATCTGGGCCGTGTCCCCGGCCGCGGTCACCGGCCTCGCCCTCGAGGTGGCACCCCGGGTGCCGCTGCTGCTGGCGGCCGCCCTGATGGCCGCGTCCATCGCCGGTCTGTGGATGGTGCCGCCCGGCTGGGAGTCGGGCCCCGCGGGTGGCGGGGGCCTCTCGGTGTCCAGGCTCCTCGCCCGCGCCTGGCCGGTGTATGTGACGGCCGCCGCCAGCCTGTCCCTGCTCTCGCTCGCCGAACTCGTCCTGCCCGCGCTGCTCGAACAGCGCGGCGCGCCCGTCGGCTGGTCGGGCCCCCTGCTCACCGGGCTCGCCGTCGGCTCGGGGATCGGCGCGTTCGCATACGGGCTGCGCTCCTGGCCGGGCACACTGCGCGTCCGCAGCGTGGTGCTGATGTGCGGCCTCTCGGTGTGCCTGGCGCTCGCCGCGCTGATACCGGGCACGCCCTGGATCGCCATGGCGCTGGCCGTCGGGGGCATGCTCCAGGCGGGCGCGACCGTCACCCGCAACCTGGCGCTGCGCGAGGTTCTCCCGGCCGGCGCGCTGGCCGCGGGCTACTCGGTGATGTACGCGGCGGTGGGCGCCGGCTACGCCGCCACCGGCTCCCTGGCGGGCGCGCTGCTCCGCTTCGCCGCGCCGTCGACGGCGATCCTGGCGGGCATCGCCCTGGCCCTCACGCTCACGGCGGTGGGCGCCTGGGGCGAGGGCGCCCGGCATCGGGCCTCAGCCCCGGCCGGCGGAGAGGGCGCTGCGGTCCCGTCCGTCGAGGCGGCCGCCGCGGACGCCGTCCCGGTCCGCGGCACCGGTGCGGAACGTCCGCCGGTAGGCGGTGGGCGTGACCCCGAGCGCCGCCTGTAGGTGCTGCCGCATCGACTGGGCCGTGCCGAAGCCGGAGTCCCGCGCCACCTGGTCGATCGACAGATCCGTGGACTCCAGCAGATGGCGGGCCCGTTCGACGCGCTGCTGGGTGAGCCACTGGCCGGGACTCACACCGGTCTCCTCGCGGAAGCGGCGCGTGAAGGTGCGCACGGACATGGACTCCTGCTCCGCCATGTCGCGTAGCTGGATGGGCTCGTGGAGGCGGCCGAGCGCCCAGGCGCGGGCGGTGGTCGTGGTGGCCAGCTGCGGATCGGGCACGGGACGGTGGATGTACTGGGCCTGGCCGCCGTCCCGGTGCGGCGGTACGACCATACGGCGGGCCACCTCGTTGGCGACCGCCGTGCCGTGGTCGCGGCGCACCATGTGCAGGCACAGGTCGATCCCGGCCGCCACTCCGGCCGATGTCAGGACGTCGCCGTCGTCGATGAACAGGACGTCCGCGTCGACCTTGATCCGCGGGAAGAGCCGCTGGAAGCGCTCGGCCTCGGCCCAGTGCGTGGTGGCCGGCCGCCCGTCGAGGCGACCGGCGGCCGCGAGGACGTAGACGCCCGTGCAGATGGAGGCGAGCCGGGTGCCGGGCCGGATGCGCGCGAACGCGGCGGCCAGCTCGCCGGAGAGCACGCCCTGCTCGAAGACCGGACCCAGCTCGTAGGACGCCGGGATGACGACGGTGTCGGCGGTGGCCAGGACCTCCGGGCCGTGCGGGACGTGGATGGCGAAGTCGGCGTCGGTCTCGACCGGGCCGGGCGGCCGGACCGAGCAGGTGAGGACCTCGTACAGATGCCGTCCCCAGGCGTCCTTCGGGCGTCCGAAGATCCGGTGCGGGATGCCCAACTCGAAGGGCAGCAGCCCGTCCAGGGCGAGGACGACGACGCGGTGCGGCCGGAACGCCGGTTCACGAGTCATGGCCCGATCCTAGTCAATGCTGTCCTTCGGGCCACTCGTTCGAGCGATGCGTGGCCAGGATCCTCTAGTCGTGACCCAGACAACCGAAGCCGCAGCCGCAGAGGGGTCCCGGACCGACAAGACGCCCTCCCGTATCCACCGGGCCTGGTTCGTCGCCGCCGTCACCTTTGTGACGATCGTCGGCGCCGCCGCCTTCCGCTCACTGCCCGGTCTGCTGATCGACCCTCTGCACCGGGAGTTCGGCTGGTCGCGGGGCACGATCGGCGCGGCCGTGTCCGTCAACCTGGCGCTGTACGGACTGACCGCGCCCTTCGCGGCCGCCCTGATGGACCGCTTCGGCATCCGCCGGGTCGTCGCCGTGGCCCTCGCGGTCATCGCGTTCGGCTCCGGCGCGACCGTGTGGATGAACGCGGCCTGGCAGCTTCTGCTCTGCTGGGGCCTGCTCGTGGGCCTGGGCACGGGAGCGATGGCGCTCGCGTTCGCGGCGACGGTCGCGAACCGCTGGTTCACCACGCGCCGCGGACTGGTGAGCGGCATCCTCACCGCCGCGTCCGCCTCCGGGCAGCTGATCTTCCTGCCCCTGCTGTCCTGGGTGGTCCAGGACCACGGCTGGCGCCCGGCCGCGGCCACGGTGGCCCTCGCCGCCTTCGCGGTCATCCCCTTCGTCTGGCTGCTGCTGCGGGATCATCCGGCGGACGTGGGCCGGAACCCGTACGGATCGGACGAGTTCGTGCCCCGGCCGGAGCCCGTGCCCGGGGCCGCCCGCCGGGCCGTCACCGTGCTGTTCTCGGCGGTGCGCACGGGGCCGTTCTGGCTGCTGGCCGGTACCTTCGCGATCTGCGGCGCCTCCACCAACGGCCTGATCCAGACCCACTTCGTGCCGGCGGCCCACGACCACGGCATGCCGATCACGGCGGCCGCCTCGCTGCTCGCGGTCATCGGCGTCTTCGACGTCGTGGGCACGATCGCCTCGGGCTGGTTCACGGACCGCTTGGAACCGCGCCGCCTGCTCGCGGTGTACTACGCCCTGCGCGGGATCTCGCTGCTCTTCCTGCCCATGCTGCTGGCCCCCGCCGTCCACCCCCCGATGATCTTCTTCATCGTCTTCTACGGCCTGGACTGGGTGGCCACCGTCCCGCCCACCCTGGCGCTGTGCCGGGAGCAGTACGGCGAGGACAGCGCCATCGTCTTCGGCTGGGTCCTCGCCTCCCACCAGGTCGGCGCCGCCCTGGTCGCGTTCCTCGGCGGTGTCGCGCGGGACGCGTTCGGCTCCTACGACGTCGTCTGGTACGCCTCGGGCGCCCTGTGCGCGGCGGCGGCCCTGATGGCGCTGGTGATCCGCCGCCGGCCGGCGGGCGTCCCGGCGCTCGCCTGACCGCTCGCCCCGAGCCCGCCGACTCCCTACAGGAAGCGGCCCTTGTGGAACAGCAGCGGAGCGTCCGTGCCGTCGCCGGTCCCCAGGGCCTCCACGCGGCCCACCACGATCAGATGGTCCCCGCCCGTGTGCACGGCGTGGATCGCGCAGTCGATCCACGCCATGGCACCGGCGAGCCGCGGGGAGCCGGAGAACGGCGCGGGTTCGTGGTCCACGCCGGCGAACTTGTCCCCGCCGCTCACCGCGAAACCCCGGCACAACTCGCCCTGGTGAGCCCCGAGCACATTGACACAGAACACGCCCGCGCGGGCGATCCTCGGCCAGGTCCGCGAGGTCCGGCCGACCAGGAAGACGACCAGCGCGGGGTCGAGGGAGAGGGACGAGAAGGACTGGCAGGCGAACCCGGCGGGTCCGCTCTCGCCGCCCCCGGCCGGCGCGGTGATCACGGTGACGCCGGTCGCGAAGTGCCCGAGGACGCGCCGGAACTCCCCCGAGTCGACCGGTGCCCGTTCGTCCTCGCCGACGGCCCGCAACCCGGGCCGCGGCAGCGCCTCGACGGGCTCCGCGACCGTGGGGGCCCCGACCGACCTGAGATAGCGGACGGCGGAGGCCGCCATCCCTGCGTGTCCCATCACAGCGCCCATTGAAGCTGACGCTACATCAGAAGTGAACCCCTCGTCAGACCTCAGCGGCCCCGGTAGCGGGGCTCCCGCCGCTCCACGAAGCTCGCGACACCCTCGTGCGCGTCCACGGTCGTCATATTGATCTCCTGGGCCGCCGCCTCGGCGGCGAACGCGGTGGCCCGACCGCCGTCCAGGGACGCGTTGACCAACTGCTTGGTGAGCGCGAGGGCGCGGGTCGGCCCGGCGGCGAGGCGTGCGGCCCAGGCATGGGCGGCCTTCTCCAGGCCGTCCGCCGGTACCACCCGGTTGACCAGGCCCAGACGTTCCGCGTCCGCGGCGGTCAGTGCGTCACCGAAGAACATCAGCTCCTTGGCGCGCTGCGGGCCGACCAGCCGGGGCAGCAGATAGGCGCCGCCGCCGTCCGGCACCAGCCCCCGCCGCACGAAGACCTCGATGAACCGGGCCGGGGCGGCGGCGAGTACGAGGTCGCAGGCGAGCGCGAGATGGACGCCCAGGCCGGCGGCGGTGCCGTTCACGGCGGCGATCACCGGCTTCTCGCAGTCGAGGACCGCGGCGATCAGCCGCTGGGCGCCCCCGCGGATCGTCCGGGCGACATCGCCGGGGATCCGCTCACCGGCCGCAGTCCCGCCGCTCAGGTCCGCGCCCGCGCAGAAGCCGCGGCCCGCACCGGTGAGGACCACGGCCCGCACCTCCGGGTCGGCGGAGGCGTCGAGAAAACTTTGGACGAGACGTTCCCGCAGGTCAGGGGTGATGGCGTTGAGGGAGGCGGGGCGGTTGAGGGTGAGCCAGCGGACGTGATTGTCAGTGGTGTGCCGTACCAATGACTCGACGGGTTCTTGGGGGGAGGACATCATCATGTTCCGTTTCATCGTCCGGCTGTTACGGGCCTCAGCGGCACACCGCCAGCGCGTCCAGGGCCACGGCCCCCTGCCCGCTGGGCAGCACCATCAGCGGATTGATGTCCAGCTCCGCGATCTGGTCCCCCAGTTCCAGTGCCATGCGCTGGACGCGGAGCACGACCTCCACGAGCGCGTCCAGGTCGGCCGGGGGGCGCCCGCGCACCCCGTCCAGCAGGGGCCGTCCCCGCAGTTCGCCGAGCATGGCCCGCGCCTGCTCCTCGCCGAACGGCGGCACGCGTACGGCCGCGTCCCGCAGCACCTCGACGAGGACACCGCCGAGCCCGACCGTGACGGTGGGCCCGAAGAGCCGGTCGTGGCCGATGCCGACGACCATCTCGACACCTCGCTCCACCATCTGGCACACGAGCACGCCGTCGAGCGCGATCCCCTCGTAGCGCGCGATGTCCGTCAGCTCCCGGTAGGCGTCCCTGACCTGGCTCGCGGAGGTGAGCCCGATCTTCACCAGCCCGAGTTCCGTCTTGTGGGCGATCTGCGCGCCGGACGCCTTCATCACCACCGGGTAGCCGACCAGCCCCGCCGCCCGTACGGCCGCCGCCGCGCTGGTCACCAGTTGCTCGCGTGGTACGCGGATGCCGTACGCCCGCAGCAACTGCTTCGCCGCGTGCTCGCTCAGCTGCTCTCCGGGCCGTATCAGGGCCCGCGCCTTGCGGAAGGAGGGCGAGGGGGTGCGGGGGGCCTCGTCGAAGGGGGAGCGGTAGCCGTGGACGAAGCGATGGTGGTCGAGATGGGCGCGGACGGCCATCAGGCAGTTCGCGACGGTGCGGAAGGTGGCCACGCGCGAGGAACCGAGCAGCGTCTCACGGTAGGCGGCCTCGGTGCCGACAGGCGACCCCCACACCACGCACACCAGCTTGTCCGTGTGCTCCGCCGCGTCCACAAGGTCCTGTACGAGCCGGTCGCTCAGCGGCGGGAAGGGCCCGGTGACGGGGCAGATGAGCACCCCGACCTCCGGGTCGTCCAGGATCGCGTCGATGATCTTCCGCCCGCGCCAGTCGCCCACCGGGTGGCCGCCGTTGTCGACGGGGTTGGCCACGCTCAGATACTCGGGTATCCACTGGTGCAGCTCGGCCTGCCGGGCCGCGGAGAGCACCGGCAGGCGCAGCCCCGCCTCGGCCGCGAGGTCCGCGACATGCGCGCCCGTGCCGCCCGAGATCGAATAGACGACGACACCGTCCGCGCGGGGGGCGCGGGCCCGGGCCAGCAGGGTGGCGGTGTCCTGGAGTTCGTCGAGGCCGTCGACGCGGATGATCCCGTACTGCCGCATCGCCGCGTCGACCACGTCGTCCGCGCCCGTCAGCTTGCCGGTGTGTGAGGCCGCGGTGCGCGCACCGGTCTCGGTGCGGCCGACCTTGACCGCGACGACCGGCACTCCGCGCCGGGCGGCACGGTCGGCGGCCAGGAGGAAGGAGCGTCCGTCCTTCAGGCCCTCGATGTAGCAGGCGATGGCGCCGACCTCGGGCTGCTCGGCGAAGTAGGAGATGAAGTCGGCGGTCTCGAGGTCGGCCTCGTTACCGGTCGGGGCCCAGTGGGAGAGCCGTACGCCCAGCTCCTGGAGCGCGAAGAGGGGCCGCCCCTGGTGACCGGACTGCGTGATGAGCGCGATGGCCGGCCCGTCGAGGTCGTCCCGGAACCGCTCGAAGGCGTTGAGATTGGTGTTGGGGCCGAGCAGCCGGATCCCGGACCGTTCCACGGCCGCGGCGAGCCGGGCCTGGGCGGCCGCACCCCGCTCACCGGTCTCGGCGAAGCCGGAGGCGAAGGCGACGGCGAACCTCGCCTTGGCCGCGCCGAGTTCCTCGATGACGGGAAGGGGGTCGGAGACGAGCAATACGGCGAGATCGATCTGTTCGGGCAGATCGGTGACACGGGAGGTGCAGGGAAGACCGAAGACGGACCGATGGGTGGGGTGCACGGGGTACAGCCGGGCGCCGACCCGTTCGGTCCAGGAGAGCAGCTGCCTGGTGATCCCGGTGCCAGGCCGCCCCTCGGTGTCACTCGCACCGACGACGGCGACGGACTCCGGCCGGAAGAACCGGTCCAGGTCGGGGACGGCGGCGTACAGCGGCCGTCCGCCGACGTCGAGTTCCCCGGCGCCGGCGGGCCTGCCGTGCACCACGGGCGAGGTCCGCTCCTCGCAGGCGGCGACCCGGGCCCGGCGGGAGTCGGTGGTCAGGCTGCCATGGGTTGATCCAAGCATCGCTCCGCCCCGCTCCTGTGTGCCGGCCTCGATAGCCGAGGTGCTAGCTGACGTACCGTCAGATTACGCAACTGACGTCAAGTCAGGAACGTCCGTGCGGACAAAGACTGCCCGTGGACGACCGGGAGCAATCGCGCTGCCGGGGCTACGGGGCTACGGGGCTACGGGGCTACGGGGCTACGGGGCTACGGGACCACGGGCTACGTGGCTGCCCGGTCCGCCTCCACGCGGCGGGCCACCGCCTTCGCTATCTTCTGGGCGTCCAGAGCCAGTTCACGGAGCATGCCGCTGATCGGGTTGGTGAAACCGGTGAAGTAGAGGCCGGGCGCGGTGTGCGGGGTGCGGGCGCCGTGGACGACCGGCTTGCCGTGGGCGTCGAGGACGTCGAGGTGGCCGACGAGACCCTCCAGCGCGCGGACGTACCCGGTGGCGGCGATCACCGCCTCGGGTTCGATGCGGCTGCCGTCGGCGAGGACCACCTTGCCACCCTCGAAGCCCTCGACGGCCGCCACGATCTCGACCCGCCCTTTGCGTACGGCCTCGATGAGCCCGACGTCCTGCACCGGGATGGACCCCTCGCTGACCCGGCTGTAGAGCCCGGTGCCGGGCCGGGGCAGCCCCTGCGCCGACAGATCGGGCACGCTCAGCTTCGCCATCGGCCCGGCCAGCCGGTCGACGAGCCGCACCGGCAGTCGGCGGACGAGTACCCCCGTGTACTGGGCGGCCCAACCGACGGTCGAGCGGCGCACGATGTGCGGGGGCGTCCGCACCGACAGCCGTACCCGCAGGGCCCCGCCCTCCACCAGGTCGACGGCGATCTCGGCGCCGGTGTTGCCGACGCCGACGACCAGGACGTCACGCCCGGCGTAGGGCCCCGCGTCGCGGTACTCGCCCGCGTGCAGGAACTCGCCGGTGTAGGCGTCGAGACCGGCCCAGTCGGGCACGCGGGGGGTGTGGTTGTAGCCGGTGGCGACGACGACCGCGCTGCCGGTCAGCCGGCGGCCGCCGCTGGCGTGCAGCAGCCAGCCGGTGCCGTCCGGGGCGGGCTCGACGCGTGAGACCTCGACGCCGGTGACGATCTCCAGCTCGTGGTGCTCGGCATACTTCTCCAGATACCGCACCACGTTGTCACGTGACACCCACCGCCCGAAGGACCGCGGTATCGGCAGCCCGGGCAGGGCCGACAGACGCCGTGTGGTGTGCAGATGCAGCCGGTCGTAGTGGCGCCTCCAGGACGCCCCGACGCGGTCGGACCGCTCCAGCACGACGGCTCGTACGCCGCGGGCGCGCAGTGCGCAGGCCGCGGCCAGCCCGCCCGGCCCGCCGCCTATGACGTAGACCGGTCGGTCCTCGTGGACGGGCACCACGGGGTGCGGCGAAGCAGCAGTCGAGTCGGCCATGAGCGGGAGCGTAATCCCGCTGGTGGTTGATGGGTCTCGGTCAAGACCGAAATCGGTTGCGAATTGATCACGCCTGTAGAAGTGAGGTGTGGAACTGGCGGCATACGGTCGGAGGTGTGTCGATTCGCGGCGGTCGAAATGAGCGAAGGGGTTTCTCGGCGACCGCCTCTTGCGTGGCCGTCGTCCGTGCGCTGAACTGGCGTATCGACTGACCTGACGGTTCGTCAGATAAATGGCGGTGGGGGGTGCGCTTCATGGACACGATCTGGCTCACCGGCGCGGAATGGTTCGCGCTGCTCCGCATCGGGCTCGGGCTGTGGTGGCTGGAGAGCTGGCGGCACAAGGACAAGAAGGCGTGGTTCGAGCGGGGCAGCGGGATCGCCTGGGCCGCGGACATCGTGGCCCGGCACCGGTGGGCCGCGGTGCGCGCAGGCTTCGACGCGATGGTCGCGCCCCGGCCGCGGGCGATGGCGTACGTGGTCGTCTACGCGGAACTGGCCCTCGGGCTCGGCCTGATCGCGGGTTTCCTGACCCCGGTCGCCCTGGCCGGCGGCCTGCTTCTCAACCTTCTCTACTTCACCCTCATGATCCATGACTGGGCCGAGCAGGGGCAGAACTCGATGATGGCGCTCATCTCGGTGGCCGGGCTGTTCGGGATGGCGTGGCAGACCTGGTCGGTGGACAGCGCGCTGGGACTGTTCCGATGAGCGGACGCTTCGACGTCCCCGACGTGGACGCCTTCACCAGCGCCTACTGGGACGCGGCAGCCGGGGGACGGCTGCTGATCCGCCGCTGCGCGGCGTGCGGACGCGCGCACCACTACCCTCGGGAGTTCTGCCCGTACTGCTGGAGCGAGGACGTGACCTGGGAGCAGGCGAGCGGGCACGCCACCCTCCACACCTGGTCCGTCGTCCACCGCAACGACCTGCCGCCCTTCGCGGAGCGCACACCGTATGTCGCCGCCGTGGTCGACCTCGCGGAGGGGCCTCGCATGATGACCGAGGTGGTGGAGTTCGAGCAGGCCCGGCTGCGGGTGGGGATGGCGCTGGAGGCGGCGTTCCGGGAGGGGGTGCCGGTGTTCCGGCCGCCGCGTCGGTGAGCGCTGCGGGTGGGTTGATTGAATGGCCCGATGGCCGACATACACCGGAAGTCCCCCGTCCCGTCCCCCTTCCCCGAACTGCACGGTCACGGCCTGCGGCTGACGGCCTGGGACCCGGAGTCCGAGGAGCAGCTGGACGCATGGTTCCGCGGGCTGACCGACCCGGACTTCATGCGGTGGAACACCCCGCTGAGGGTCGTGCGCGACCGGGCCGACGCGCGTCAGTCGCTGCGGTCCAAGGCGATGGGCACGGCGAAGGGGACGGACGCCTCGTACCGGATCACGGACGCGGTGAGCGGTGCGACGCTGGGACACATGGGCGTCAACATGATCGACCATGTGCTGAGCGTCGCCCGCGTCGGCTACTGGGTGCTGCCCGAGGCCCGCGGCCAGGGCGTCGCCACCCGGGCCCTGGCCGTCGCGGCCCGCTGGGCCCTGACCGACCTGGGCCTCAACCGCCTGGAACTGGGCCACGCCCTGGGGCACGAGGCGTCCTGCCGGATCGCGGAACGGTGCGGCTTCCGCTACGAGGGGACGATGCGCGGCGCCATGTTCGAGAGCGGCCGGCAGGACGTGTTCCGCGACGCACACCTCCACGGCCGCATCGCGAGCGACCCGGAACCGGATCTCTCCTAGTGATCTGGTCTTGAGTTCACGTTTCGCCACGTGAGTCGTCGTTCGTTTCAGATTGCAGTCTGGGCGGTGACAGCGGCCAGTCGGCTGCGG
>NZ_JBIVNO010000020.1:0-141355 GCF_044753645.1 Streptomyces sp. NPDC093261 | reverse complement strand
GGGGGGGCGCGGTGTTTGTCTGGCCCCCCCCGCCCGGGGGCCCCCGGCCCCCGCCGGGGGCGGGGGGCGGGGGGCCGGGGCCCGCGGGGGGGGGCCCACGCCCCGGGCGGCCCCGCCCTCTCCTCCCCCCCAACCACCCTCCGCGGGCCGAACGGCCCTGTCTCCTCGAGGAGTTCGTCATGACACCCGTCCTGCACACCGATCGGCTCCAGTTCAGGCCGTACCGCCCGGAGGACGAGGACGCGTTCGTAGCACTGCTGCGCAACGAGGAGGTCCGCCACTGGATGGGTCAGGACGAGGTGCCCGAGGCCGAACTCCGGGCGCTCTTCCGCGCCATCCTCACCGACGTCTATCCCAAGCGCCTCTTCGACGTGTGGGGTGTGTGGCAGGAGGACGTGTACATCGGCCACGCGGAGGTGAAGAGAACCGGCAACGTGGACGGCCACGAACTCATCACCGCCCTCGCCCCGGAGCACTGGGGCAGGGGGCTGGGCAGCGAAGTGGTCCGCGGCCTGCTCCGCTACGCCGCCGACGAACTGGGGGTGAAGGAGGCCTACGGCATGGTCGGCGCGGAGAACACCGCCAGTCTGGCGCTGTGCCGCCGTCTCGGCTTCCGGCATCTGCGGGACGTGGTCGGTGACGACGGCTCGGTGACGAAGGCACTGGTGATCTCGACGACCGAAGGATCTTGGGGGTCAAGAGCCTGTCCCTCGGGATGCCGTGCTTGCTGAGCGCATCGAGCTGGGAGTCGAGTTCCTGCCCGAGCGCCGAGCAACGGGCGTATCCGTGCGGATGTCCGCGCTCGGCAGATCCGGGTCGATGGGCGCCGGGGGCGGGGTGCCTGGCACCAGGGCCGGCCCTGGCCGTGGTCGGCCGGGGCCGGCACCCGCACCGTCTTCGCGAGTCGGGGCACCTTGGTCAAGCGGCGGGTGTGGTAGGCGGAGGCTACGGCGCCGCCGCGCGAGCGACAGGGTGAGCCGGGCTGTGCGTCACACTTCGGACAGGTGTGCTGTTCGACGTCGTCGGCGTCCGACCGGCCGGTTGGGAGGTTGCTGAGGGGCCGTCATGGGCCCGGATTCTCGCGCACAATGCAAGTCTCAGAAAGGGGTGCAACCCAATTTTGGGTGAGAACGGGTTCTGAGAGCCAAGCCAAGATCAACGAGGGTCCGGCGGCCCGGTTGTTGATCTCGCCCCGACGAAGGACCGTTTGTGAGATTCCAGGGGAGGGGCGCCGGAGATCTGAACGATGGCGGTGGGGCTACCCCCACGCCCAAGTGGGGGACGAGCACCATCGTCACCGGCGGCGCAGTCGATGAAATTGGGATGCAACAGAAACGTAGGCCAGATCGAGGTCACCGACCGGCGATCCCAGCCCCTACTTCATCATGTTGGGAGGGCGTCCCATGATCAACCCCGCCATCCGGTCCAGGCGTCTGCGGCACACCGCCCTGGCCCTGGCAGCCACCGTGGCCGTGGCCGGCGGACTCGCAGCCTGCGGCACGGACGCCGCGGCAAAAGCTCACCCAGCCGCCACCTCGTCCCGGGCCGCGACGACCGCGGCTGTGCCATCGCCGGGGCTGCACATGATTACCGCCAACGGACACAAACTGGCGTTCTACGTGACACCCGGTCACCTCCCGGCCATCGTCCTAGACGCAGGGGGCGGGCTCGACGCGTCGTACTGGAAAAAGATCGTGCCCACTCTCGCCAAGAAGACCGGCTCCGAAATCGTCACCTACGACCGCTCCGGTGAGGGCAAGAGCCCTTACGTTCCCGGGCCGTGGAGGGCGCAGAACGCTGCTTCCGACCTTGCGGCGGGACTGACACAACTGAACGCCACCAAGAACGTGATCCTGGTGTCGCATTCCCTTGCCGGGGAGATCGCCACCTACTACGTCAGGGACCACGCGCACTCCGTCGCGGGGGCGGTCCTGGTGGACGCAAGCCTCCCGCAGTTCTTCACCAAGAGCGAGACCGAAAAATTCGCCGCGGTGAACCAACAGCGGATCGATGCGCTCAAGGGTAAGCCGCTCACTCCAGCGACGCGTCAACTCCTGGCATTGGCCGACCACTACGGGCCGGTGCATCTCGCCTACCACAAGCTGTCCTGGCCCACGAATGTCCCCGCCACCGCGATCGTGTCCTCCCAGACCCCGTTCCCCACACCCGTTGACGCGCAGCTGTGGCGGCAAGCCCAGCAGGAGTTTGTCAACGCCGCACCCAACCGCCGCTTGGCCATGGCGGACCACAGCTCGCACGACATCCCGATCGACCGGCCCGATGTCGTCATCAAGGCGACGCAGGACATGGTGAACCAGGTCCACTAGCGGGCGAACCAGTCGTCCGGACCGGCCGTGCAGCCCGGAAGTCGCCGGGCCGTGGCGAGGCGGAGGGCGGCACGGAGTCCCGCGTCGTCATCAGGATGACTGCGGTCGCTGCAGTCCCCGGAGGCGTGCCGGTCATCCTCCCTGTGTAGGAGCCGTTGCCGGAGTACGTCTGCTTGATGTCGACGTATCCGTTCGCGCCGCCGCCGACCTGGGTCCGCAGTCGGGTCCGGTGAAGGACGAGAGGCGCTGCTGTTTCGGCGCTGGCCTGGGCCGGGATGGCGGCGGCGAGACCTGCACTCAGGGACAGTGCGGCGCCGGCAAGCCCGATCCGCTTGCACACGGTAGTGATGGCCATGCTGTGTCCTTTCGTTGTTGATATGGGTGCCTGGACACCAGCAAGGAGGACGAACACCTGGCCCATTGCGGCGCTGACCAAAGAAGGCGCCCCGAGTTTGCCCTCCAGTCACGGGCGTGCGTAGCGTGGCGGGCCATCGCACCGCGTCCACGGGGGAGGCGGACGCATGCTGGGGGTGCTATCGATGCCGGGGCGTCCGGAAAGCCCACTCGATCCGGGCGAGGGGCCGGTGCAGCGTTTCACTGCCGAGCTACGCAAGCTGCGCGCGGAGGCCGGCAGGCCGCCGTACCGGGTGATGGCACAGCGCACCGGGCAGGGAGCGAGCACCCTGTCACAGCCGGAGGTGAGCGGCTGCCCACTTTGCCGGTCGTCCTCGCGTACGTGCGTGCCTGTGGCGGTGATGCGCCCCAGTGGGAGGCACGCTGGGAGTCTCCCTGCGCTGGATCATGGTGCACATGATCGAGGAATACGCACGTCACAACGGTCATGCCGACCTCATCCGGGAGCAGATCGACGGAACTACCGGCGCATGAGACGTGCTTGCGCGGTCGGAAGGACCGCGCAAGCATCCGGCTCGCCTTCTCAGCCAGGCATGCACATGGCCTTCGAAGAACGCCCCCTGACCTGCGGTGGAAAACACCCGGTGCACTGCCTTGGGAGACCTAGCGCCGACGCAA
Source organism: Streptomyces sp. NPDC093261 (assembly GCF_044753645.1). NCBI lineage: Bacteria > Bacillati > Actinomycetota > Actinomycetes > Kitasatosporales > Streptomycetaceae > Streptomyces > Streptomyces sp. NPDC093261. The sequence continues at coordinate 137,996 of NZ_JBIVNO010000020.1, read as the reverse complement.
CATGATCGAGCGCTGCTTCAACCAGCTCAAAGGCTTCCGCGGCATCGCCACCAGACACGAGAAGACCGCCACCTCCTACCAGGCAGCGGTCACGCTCGCGTCATTCCTGCTGTGGGCAAGATCCGTTTGAAGACGGACCCTAGCCGACCCCCTCGTACCGCTTTCGTCCGGGCCGCCGCCCCGGCGGTGCCGAGCGTCCCTGGGCTCTCCGGCCTCGCGTAGCGGATGACGGGGCATCAACGCGCCTACTTGGCAGGGAATTCGGGCGAGGTGCGCCTTCCCGCTGGGCGGGAGGGTGGAGGCCCCTCGTCCATTTGCAGGCGCCGCCGGTGTGAGGCCCGGGGGAGCGGGAATTCGCAGTGCGTGAGACTCCCGGGAATCCGCTGGTGTGCGGAAAGCCTGGACACGGGGCGTGGCCGGGTACCGAGATCCTGAACCGTGCGGCACGCGAGGAGGTGAGCTGCTCATGGCACGCGGCTACGGCGCGCCCGGACGACGCCGTGCGCGGACGGTGAGAGGCCCGGCCGCCCGCACGCCGTCCGATGCCGCGCGACTGCGGCGTACGGGCCGGGACGGAGGCGGACGCGGGAACGCGCGGCCGGGACTCACCGTGCGGAGCGGGTCCTGGGTGCGGGCGGGATTCGGCCTGGGGCTCGGCGCGACGCTCGCCTGGCTGGCCGTGCACACGGTCCTGCAGATCGGCGAGCTGCTGACCCTGTTTCTGGCGGCCGTCTTCATCGCCATCGGTCTGGAGCCACTCGTGGCCCTGCTGACCAGGCGTCGTATACGGCGGGGCTGGGCGGTGTTGATCGTTCTCGTGGTCTTCGCGCTCTGCCTGGCAGGGTTCGTCGCGCTGATCGCCCAGCCGGTCACGGACGAGATCGGGGCACTGACCAAGGCGATCCCGAGCTGGTTGACCCAACTCCACGACCGGCACACCTTCCTCGGCCACCTGGAGGACCGCTACCACCTGATCTCCAAGGTGCGCTCCGCGCTGTCCTCGGGTGGCTCGAGCGTGCTGGGCGGGCTCCTGGGCGCGGGAAAAATGGTGCTGAGCCTGATCACGTCGGCCGTCATCGTGATGGTCGTGACCATCTATCTGATGGTGGCCCTGCCCGTGATCAAGCAGTTCTGCCTGCGCTTCGTCGCCGCCGGCAGACGCAGGCGGGTGGAGGCGGTGACGGACGAGATCCTCACCCGGACGGGCCGGTTCATGCTGGCGAACCTCGCGACGTCCGGCATCGCGGGTCTGGCGACCTTCGCCTGGTGCGCGGCGGTCGGCGTACCGTACCCGGCCGCCCTGGGCTTCTTCGTCGCGCTGATGGACCTGATCCCCGTCGTCGGCTCGACGATCGCGGGCGTGGCCGTGAGCCTGGTCGCCCTGTCGGTCTCCCTGCCGATCGCCGGTGCCACAGCCGGTTTCTACATCGCCTTCCGTCTCGCCGAGGACTACCTGATCATGCCGCGTGCCATGAAGTACGCCGTCGACGTGCATCCCGTCGTCACCATCGTGGGTGTTCTCGCCGGTGGAGCGCTGCTGGGCATCATCGGCGCCCTGGTCGCCGTGCCGGCCGCTGTCGCCATCGGTATCCTGCTGGACGAGTACGTCTTCTCGCGGACCGACGCCTCCTGACAGAAGGGGCCTTGGCCGCAGACCCGCTGCGGCCAAGGCCCCTTCCGCGTGTGGACTCAGACGGACCTGAACCAGCAGATGTCGATGAAATCGCCGGGGTCGTCGCGTATCGCCATTTCTCTGGCGATGTGATTCAACACCTCATCTTTCGACATGCTCCATGGAATCAGGTCCTCGTCTGCGTCGGAGTTGGGTTCCCCTACCTCCACACCTCGTTCGATCATATCTGAGACGAGTCTCAGTGTGGCTTGCTGGATCTGGTCTTCTGCATTTTCTGATCCGACGACCTTTTCGGCCGCATCCCGGACGATGTCGAAGTAGACCAGGCTCTCACGGGTGTAATTCACGATATAGTCAAGCTCTTGTGCGTACGTCTCTTCCGGCACAATCACAGACTCCCGACACTTGCTGCGTGACCAACCTGGGGTGTCCGGCCCGGTTGTTCCGCACCCCGCTGTGTACCCGCGAAGGCCGCCCGCCCATCTCGGCAAACCGATTCCTGCAGGTGCTTGCACCAAGGCCGCGTCATCCGTCGCGACGACCGCCGGGCGCGGCGTCAACCTCACCCGGCGGCCGCTTCGGTGTGACTCGGCGGGCACGCCACTGTTCAGGATGGCCCTGATCGTTGCGATGGCGCCCCTGTCGGACAGCGCGACTGTCACGTTCCCGCAGTGCACATAACGCGCGGGCTTCTGATGCAAGAAGACCAACTCAACGCGACCGGCGGTCCGCACGAATCCCAGGTCCTCGACGACCGACACCACCGAGGTGCTGTACGCCGTACCGTCCGGACCGTGCGTCGGCCCCCATGGGGCACGATCGACGACCGGGGAATGATCCTGCGTTTCCTCGAGGGAGAGGGGGTCGGTTGCCTCGGCCTGCCCGGGCTCCTCGAGGACGATCGCCTGCACCAGCATTCCGGTAGCGGGATCGACCTTCAGCTCGACCTCTCCACCGCTGGAGCCCGTGATCCTCAGATACAAGGGGGTGTCCGCAGGGCGTGGCTCCCAGGTGACCTTCATGGGGATCCAGGGATCGCTCTCCGAACTCACCCCTGCGCAGGTCAATGTATCAATTACTCGGATCATGTGGATCGCCAATCATTCTAGGGGTAGGGCGTGAATCCATGCGGGGAGTTGTCCCTCACTCCTCGGGGCACTGAACTTCAGTTCCCATCCACCGGCCACCACTACTTTATCAAAGGGGATACCGCCCTTTGCGGCCTCGCTTACCGCTGCCTGCAGACTTTCGAGCTGCGCCCGAGTTGCCAGGTCTATCTGCGCCTTGGTCGAGCCTTGTTTGGCCATGTCGACATGTATTCCGCGATATGTTCGGTTGCGTTTCTGTGTACCCAGACGTTTGCCTCGTCGGCACTGAGCTCGAAGGATTTCGGCAGAGCGCTTCCAGGGTAGTTCGGCTGTGTCGCCTTGACTGCCCCCAGATGGGGCGTGATTCCTTGACCGCACCTTCGACTCCCTTCGCGATCCTTGCGGCAGCCCCGAGTTCGCCGACGGCGGGGAGGACGCCCATGGCGGCGGAGGCGCATGTGCCGAGGGCGGGGTTGTTGACGCAGTCCTTGATGTCGTTGAGGCCGAGGAGTTGTCAGGTGATGGCGGTCAGGGTCGGGTCGGGTGGGGTGGTGTCGACGACGAAGTCGCCGGGGGCGAGTGCGCAGGGCAGGTAGCCTGCGATCTCGTGGTTGGGGCTGGGGGTGCAGACCCGCGGTTGCTTCTTCTTCGCTTCTGCTTGGGCCTTGCGTGCTGCTTCGGCCTGTCGTCGGGCTTCGGCCTGCTGGGCGCGGCGCTTGTCCATGGTGATCTGCCAGGCCTGGGAGGCCTGGGCTTGCGCTTCTTTGGCGCTTTTGCCGGCGGCGATTGCGGAGTCGTGTGCGTCGGCTGAGCCTGGTCGGCCTGTTCGGCGGAGGAGCGGCGTGGGTGGGGTCGAACTGGGCCTGCGCCGCGGAAGCGGTGGCGTTGTCGGCGTCGCGGTCGGCGGCGTCGGCGGCGTTGCGGGCGGTGGTCGCGGACCGGGCGGCCTGGTGGGCCCAGTTCTCGCCGCTGGTGGCGGCGGTGTCGGCGTCGTGGGCGTAGCCCTGGGCCTGGTGGGCGGAGTTGGCGGCTTGGTCGGCTGCCTTCTTCGCGTCGGTCGCGGCCCTGTGCGCGTCGGCCGCGGCCTTGGCGGCGAGCCGGCTGTTCTGGCGGGCCGTGGCGGCGATGCCGGACGCCTCGGCGGTCAGGCGCTGCATCTGCGCGTTGTGGGTGGCGGCGAGCTGGTCCTTGCGGTCGGCCATGTACCGGCCGACCTGGAGGAAGTCGTGCAGTTCGTCGGCTGGACCGGACAGGGCGATCTTGGCGGCCGCCTGCACTTCGGGCCCGTCGGCGTTGACCAGCTTCGACGCGGCGACGCGTTCGTCGTCGTTGCGGGCCGCGTACCGGCCGTTGGCGATGGACGGAGCCAGCGCCTTGGGGTCGTTGGTGGCCAACGCGGCCTTGGAGGCTTCCTTGACGCCGGGTCCTCCCTGCACCGCTACCTCCAGGCGTAGTAGCAGTGCGGAAACCGTGGGGCGGCCCGACGTCGAGGAGGGCGTCGGTTCAGAGGATGCCCAGGAGCTTGCCCAGGGTTCCTCCCAGCACCCGGTCACGTACCTCGCCGGGAGGGGTGACCCGTTCGATGGTGGTGCGGGCGAGCACCGGGTCACCGTAGGGGGCGTCCGAGCCGAACAGTGTCCGCTCAGGGATCTCACGGATCGCCAGCCGCACCGCGAAGATGATGTTGGCCGTGGACATTTCCAGATACATGCTCGGCGTGTCCCGCACCAGTTCGATGGCCTCCATCCAGTACATCCCACCGAGCTGGCTGACCACCAGTGGAACCGCCGGGTATCGCGCGGCGAGACGGGACAGGGTGCGCAGGTCTTCCGCGGTGGTGGGAGCGAAACCATGGACAACGACAGGCAGCCCGCCATGGTCATGCGCCGCGGCGAGCACGGGCTCGATCCGGGCAGCCTCCCCCGCGGGAGGCGTGAGTTCCCCGAAGCCCCGCAGTCCGCGCCCCACCACCTCGCGGTCGATCAGGACCGCGATGTCCTCCTCGGGCAGGTCCAGCGGCACGGAGCCGAACCCGATGAACCGGCCCGGGTGCGCGGCCAGGGTCTCGTGCAGCTCCGCCCAGGCGGTGCGGTAGCCGTCGACGCTGTTCCCACGGCCCGCCAGGGCATTGTCGAGGACGCTCATCTCGCGACGCAGCGATACGAGATCAACAGCCCGTTCCGGATGCGGGCGGGTACCGAAGAGCACCGCGCGATCTACTCCCGCATCGTCCAGGGCGGCAAGGTGGCTTCCGACCGGGTCGTGGACATGGCTGTGGGCATCAATGATCACAGGTTCCTCCGAAGGAGAGCGGGCCGCCGGAATGCGGCAGGGCGGACCCACTGTTGCTCCTTGACACCGTTGGAGGGTCAAACCCGAGAGGAAGAACAGACTGTGCTCATCGGAGAACTGGCCAAGTGGACCGGGACCAGCGAACGCCTCCTGCGCTACTACGAACGGGCAGGGCTGCTCCGGCCCGGACGCCAGCCCAACGGATACCGAACCTATGACGAGACTGCCCCCGCGACCGTCCTGCGGATCCGGGCCCTCCTCGCAGCGGGACTACCGACCCGCATCATCCGCCAGATCCTTCCCTGCACCAACGCCGAGGCCGCCGTACTGCCCTGCCCCGGCGTCCTGGACACGCTCCGCGCCCAACTGCGCACCCTTGATCAGCGATCGGCCGAGATCAATGCAGCCAGGGATGCCCTGCTGCAAACCATCACCACCGCCGAGACCGCTACCGCGTTTACCGAGACCCGAGCCCCAGCAACGGGCGGGCCGTGAGCCCGACACTCACACCGGCTCAGAGATCCGCCGCCGGCGCGTGCAGGCGACTCTGCTCATTCACGCAGACGACTTCAGAAGCTGACAAGGGGGCTGAGGGTCCGTCATGGGCGAGTTTGCGCACCATGCAAGTCACAGGAGGGGGCCCGTCCCGCTTTCGAGTGAGAACGGGTTCTGCGAACGAATCCGGGATCAGAGGGAGTCCCGCGGCCTGTGATTGATCTTGCTCGTGCAAAGGAACAGTTGCGAGAGTTCTGCGAGAGCCCCGAAGTCGATCACGTTTCCCCAGGTTGCGATTCGCAGAAGTCCTCTCAAAACCGGGGCAGTGGATCTGACGCAAGCTCAAGCCGTAATCGCGGTAGAACGAAGTGATTGCCCGCAGTGTGAAGCCGCGCCGGGAGTCCGTGCCGCACCCGCGGCGGGAGACCGCGACGAAGTACCACACCGCCCGCTTCATCCTCGTCCCCGCGCTCCGCGGGGAACTCGACGTCCTGGTGCCCGAAGACCGCGGCCCGGGACGGCCGTGGAAGCCGGGGCCGCCCGTCGAGGCTCAGCCGGCCGCCGCGGCGGCCAAGCCGATCCGGATCGGGTACGCCCGCTGCTCGACCGCCCAGCAGGAGTTGCAGAGCCGGCTCGACGCGCTCGAACCGGTCTGCAAGCGGATTTTCTCCGAGAAGATCAGCATGCGCGTGAAGACCCGGCCGAAGCTGGAGGAGGCACTGACGCTGGCGTACGACATCAAGGAGGCCGCCCCCGACCAGGAGGTCATCCGCACCGTCCGCGAGCTCAAGCGCCTGGCCCGCAACGCCGCGAGCTGATGACCCTCTCCGGCCAGAATTCGCCCCACCGCGCCCCGCCCTGCGACCCTGGGTGCAGGGGTTGGAGTCCGAGGCCATTCCCCACGAGCCAAGATCACGGCCGACGCTGGGGCTGCGGGGCCGGTGTGTTGCTCAGGAGGTGGTTGATCCCGAGCGGGGAGCGTCCGAGGAGTTCGGTGATGTCGTTCGTGGCGCGGTCGTAGCGGTTATCGCGGTGGAGTCGGGCCATGGTGGCGATGTGTTCGAAGACGTGGGGTGGCAGGTCCGCCTTCTTCAGGTCGTCTTCCAGCCATTCCTCGTAGGGCACGTCGACGTAGGTCACGGTTCGGCCCAGGGCGGTGGAGAGTTCGGCGGCGATGGCATTCATGTCACGGGACCGTGCGCCGGTCAGTTCGTAGACCCGGCGGGATGGCGGGGTCGGGGCGAGCAGGAGGTGTGCGATCACCTCCGCCACGTCGGCCGCGGCGACCGGAGAGGTCCGGGCGGAGCCGAACGGGAGACGGATCGTGCTGTCACGCTGGACCGAGGCGGCTGCGACCCGGGCGAAGAGCGGGTTCTCCATGAACACCGTGGGCCGCACGTGTACGACCGGCGCCCCCGACCAGTCGAGGACATGCTCGGACAGCCAGTGCAGTCGCTGCTGCCGGGATTCGGTGGCGCTGGTGAGGCTCATCTGCGACACCGTCATCTGCGACATGCTCACCAGCAGATCGAGGCCGTCACCCTCCTGGATGGCCGCCGCGACCGTTGTGGCGGCCTCCAGGTAGACGGGGGACACGCTCATCCCGAAGTAGGCGCGGCGGCAGCCCGAGAGTGCGTCAACCACGTCGGCGCCGCGCGTGAGGTCGCCGACCACCACCTCCACCCCGTCCAGGGCCCGCAGCGCCGCGGCCCGCTCGTCGTCGTGATGCACCAGGGCCCTCACCGGCACACCGTTCGCACGCACATGGTCGAGGACCATGTTTCCGACTCCGCCGACTGTGCCACCGACTCCGGTGACAAGGATGGGGCCTGCGCCCATGTCGATCGCCTCCTGTTGTTCGGACGGGGTGTCCGGTCGCTCGGGGATGTCCGGCCTCGGGTTCTGTCGGTCGCCCCGGCGTCTGCCGGCCGACGCCTGGGTGATGTTTGTCCGCAAGGCCTCTTGCCGTACCGGATTTCCAGGGCGGATACCGTGGAAGGGCTTGCGGACGTGGGCCCACCTGACGTTCTGATGGCTGGTCATGAGCCGGGGGCGAGCACCATCCGGAAGCGCGCCTTGCCGGTCAGCATCTTCTGGAAGGCGGTGTCCACGTCGTCCAGTGGCACGGTCTCGGTCATCGGCCGGATGCCGTGCAGGACGCTGAAGGCCATGGCCTCCTCGACGTCCTGCGCGGTGCCGGCCGGGTGGCCACGCAGGACGTAGGCGCCCGTGAGCATCTGGGACGGGGTGACGCCCAAGGCAGTGGTGTCGGCTCCGATGGCCACAGCGGGTTCATAAGCCACGCGAGCGGGGCCTCGGTCCTGCCGTGAAACGGTGCGGAACACCTCGGGCTCCTTAAGGCCAAAGTTTGTGCGTTAGATTCACGGTAGACTCGGAAGCCCATTAATGCCAAGTGGTGTGCGTTACGATGCGGTGCATGGTTGCTGAATCGTCCCCGCGCCGGCGCACCGGTGGCCGCAGCGCCGTGGTGCTGATGTCCATCAGGAAGGCCGTCGAGGAACTGATCGCCGAGCACGGCAGTGACGCCGTCACGGTCCCGATGGTCGCGGAGCGGGCGGGAGTCAACCACTCCAGCATCTACCGGCGGTGGGGCGACGCCCGCACCATGATCAACGATCTGGCGACCTACCGGCTCGACCCGGATCGCGGTCTCCCCGACAGTGGGGACCTGCGCGCCGATCTGACCGCGTGGGCACAGGAATTGATCACCCATTACAGCAAGCCGGTGAATGCGGCCCTGCTGCGCGGCGGGGCCGCTGCGGCGGGCGAGAGCGAGTCGGACTGCCTGCGTGACCGCCGGGCGGAAGCGGCCGCCTTCGCCGGTCGGCCCGGCAGTACCTTCACCGACGACCAGATCGTCGACAAGGTCGTGGCTCCCATCATCTACCGGGTGATCTTCCTGCCCTGGACGCTGTCCGAACTGGATGTGCGCAGATACGTCGACGACCTCTGCGACAGGTCCGCCTGAGCCCCACTTCCCTGTGGGTGGCTGCCGCCGTCCGGCCGGGAGCGCGTCCTGAGGCTGTGCGGCGTCCGCGCGGGGTGGGATGCGGCTACCGATCGGCCTCCTTGAAGCACAAGTCTTTGCGTTAGCACTTCGCTGGTGCTAGCCTCAACCTAACGCACAAGTCCGTGCATTAAGGGTGTCTCCTTCCCGTCGGGAGAAGTGAAAATGCCTTCGACCCAGCCTCTGCTCCAGCCCTACCGGATGCGTGACGTCCCCCTCGACAATCGCGTGGTCATGGCCCCGATGACGCGGTCGTGGGCCCGCAACCGCGAACTGCTGCCCACCGAGTCGCATGCCGAGTACTACGCGCAGCGGGCGTCTGCCGGTCTGATCATCTCCGAGGGTGTGTGGATCAGCCCCGAGGCGGTCGGATGGCACGACGTGCCGGGTCTGTTCACCGACGAGCAGGTTGCTCATTGGAAACCGGTGACGGACGCGGTCCACGGTGCGGGCGGCGTCATCTTCGCCCAGCTGTGGCACACCGGGTCCGCCTCGCACCCCGACTTCTTCGACGGCCGGCCGCCGCTCGCGCCCTCGGCCGTGAACCCAGGACTGCTTGCCCCGACACCGGCCGGCCGAAAGCCCACCACGGTGCCCATGGCCATGTCGGAGCACGACATCCGAAGGACGATCAACGACTTCGCGACAGCCGCCCGCAACGCCATGGCGGCAGGGTTCGACGGCGTCCAGCTGCAGGCGGGATTCAACTACCTGATCAGCCAGTTCCTGAACCCCCGCACCAATGTGCGCACGGACGACTACGGCGGTTCGATCGAGAACCGCTCCCGGTTTCTCTTCGAGATCATCGAAGCTGTCGGCGAGTTCGTAGACCTGCGGCGTGTCGGGGTGAAGGCCGGGCCTGCCTGGTCGGAGAGGGGAGAGTTCGTCGCCGGGGCCGACGCGCTGGCGGACAGCGAGTACGTGATCGGACGCCTCAACGACTAAGACCTGTCTCATCTGCTGCTCATGGGGATGATGGCAGATCCCGCCGGAGGGCCGTTGGAAGGGCTGGCCGGAGACGAGATGTTCCGGCACTTCCGGAAGGTCTACCAGGGCACCGTCATCGCGAACGTCGGGATCGACCAGCGCCAGGGCAACGCCCTCCTCGCCGACGACCTGGTGGATCTCGTCGCCTACGGGCAGCCGTTCATCGCCAACCCGGACCTGCCGGCACGCTTCGCCTCCCACGCGCCCCTCGCCGAACCCAAGCCCGACCTCTTCTATGGCCCGGACGCCGCCGGCTACACCGACTATCCGCCGCTGCAGGGCTGACGCAGAGGACAAACCGGGCGCTGGGCGGGACGGCCTTCGACTTCAGGCCCAAGTGCCGAATAGCAGAGGGCCGGCTTGCTGGGGAACTCCGTCTCGCCCTCAGCGGAGCCTGACGGGAGGAGCACCTATTGACCGTCAGCTGGTCTGGCGGATCGAGGCGCCGACGAGGATGCCCTCGGCCACGGTGTAGTTGCCGGCATACGTCTTGAGCGTGCCGTCGGTCTGGGTGCCATACAGGACGGCGTGGACGCGGGAGGCTCCAAACCCGCTGATGGTGCCGAGCGTGATGCTCTGGGTGGTGGCGAACCCGGCCACCCACCGGTCATAGGTCGTCCCGGCGATGTTCGAGCCGCCGAGCGCCCAAGCGGCCGCATAGTCGTGATCGGTGATGTCCTGGTAGTACTGCGAGATTACCGCCGAGGCGTTGGTCAGATGCGGTCGAGGGGCCGCCGGGGGCGCCGTCTTGGGCATGACGGTCGTCGTGGCCGGCGCCGCAGACGTCGGTGTAGGGCTGGCGGTTGGGGCCGTCGTGGGCGACACCGAGGCCGGCACGGTGCGGGTCACGGTAACGGCCGGTGCTGCCCCGGAAGCCGTTCTTGCGGAGCAGGCGGCGAGAGGCAGGACAGCGAGCAGAACGACAGCCGAGACGATACGGCGCACGGGCCCCCCTTGGGCGGTGTGGAAGTTGTTACGGACACCGTGACATCTGTGCACGGCGCGGTCGGTGGTTTTGGGCGGAACGGGCGGCCGGGGATCATGCCGGGTCGGTGCCGAGGGCGGTTTCGGTGTCCTGGCCGCTCCAGCCTTGTTTGGTACGCCACAGGACGTGGACTTCGAAGATGTCGTGGAGGGTGTCGGCTGCCGCCACGGTCCCCCTGTCGTCGGCGAAATTGCTGAACACATATTGACTGCTCCCCATGCACCGGAGAGGATCTTCACATCTTCGACACGGCAGCGGACCCCACAGCGCGCCACGAACCATTGACCCTGGAGTCCGGATTGCCTTGCCCTGCTTGCGGAATGCCGTCACGCCACGCCGACGACCGGTTCTGCGCCGGTTGCGGGGCTCCGGTCGCTCCTCCTGCACAGGCGCCGCCTGAGGGGACGGTGCCGCCGCCCCGGCCGTGGAGTCTGAGCAAGGACAGCGGCGACGCGACTGTGCCACCTTGGAGGGCAGCGCCCCCGCCGGACGCTCCCGCGCCGGCGCCCTGGGCGTACACGCCTCACGCCGGCACCCAGCCCGGTGAGGGCCTCGGCGCCGGTGCCGGCAACGCGGGGGATCCCTCGGCCACTTCCGTGGGCCCCGGAGCGTATGGCGGCGTCGGCTCGTACGGCGGCCCGGCCTCCGGCCAGTGGCACGTACCTCCCCCCAGGGGGGCGGCGTACGGCTTCCCCACCTCCCCGCAGCCACCGTCCGGCAGCGGATTCCTCACCGGAACGGCCTGGTTCGGCCCGCCGCTGGCGAACTGGGGACAGCGGGCAGGCGCATTCCTCATCGACTACCTCGCTGCGATCGTGCCGCCGTTCATCCTGTTCGTCATCGGTATTGCCTCGGCGCAGACGCTCGGCGCCGGAGTGGTGCTATTCCTGTTGCTCGGCATTGCCTGGTTCTTCGGGTATGTGATCTATCAGGTCGTCGGCGAGGGACGCACTGGGCAAGGGCTCGGCAAGCGGGTGGTCGGCATCCGTGTCGTCCGCGAGAGCGACGGGCAGCCCCTCGGGGTCGGCCAGGCCTTCGGCCGCCACCTGCTGCACATCATCGACTACCTCCCTGCGGTCGTCATCGTCATCCCCCTCGGCTACCTGTGGCCGCTGTGGCACAACAAGCGGCAGACCTGGGCCGACATGGTGCTCGGCAGCGTCGTGCTGTCGGACCGGTGACGTCATGAACCAGTTCGGCCGACCGCTGTACTGTGCCCGCTGCGGCCAGGCGGGCATCTCCACACCAGGTCGGCCATGCCCGGTGTGCGGCATCACCCACTGGCTTCCCGACTTCGGCCGCATCGACCAGGTCGGCCATCCGGAAGCGGCCCTGGAGACATCGCTCGCCCAGTTGCGCGGGGAGCAGTCCGCCGCCGAGGCGACCGCCCGCGTGCTGGCCGACCCGTACGCACCGGACGGCTCTCCCCTCTCCATTGCCCGCTCCATGCTCTACGGCTGGCCGCATGACGACCCGCCGCTGCATATCTGCGGCGCCAACCTGCTGGCGATGACGACCACCGCCGGCCCGCTCCGAGGCCTCTTCGGCGCGCTCACCGTCCCCCTCGGCCCGGCCGCGGTCACCCTCGGCGCCGGCCAGGCCGGACAGCTCGCCGACCGGCAGCAACTCTCCCCAGTGGATGCCGGTGCCATGGTGCTGAGCCTCGGCACGATCGCCTATTTCGGACGCATGCAGCGCTGGTCGATTCCGGCGGGTGAGTTGCTGGGTTTTCAGCCGCAGCAAATCGCCCCGCAGGTTGTGCGAGTGGTCCTGCACACCGCGCAGGCCGCGCAACCGGCCACGGTGGACGTCCTGCACGACGGGCACTCTCCCAATGCGGCTTTCTACCTCGAATGGGCTCAGGCCCATACGAACAACCGGCTTTCCGAGTTCGAGCGGCGGCTCGACGCCCAATTGGCCGCCCTCCGCACCGCCAACACCGATGCCCGGGACCGCTATGCGGCCACCTCACCGGTGTACCGTCCGGGGTGAGCCGGACGGGCGGCCCAGCGACCGTAGGCGCCTTCGTCATGCGGCCTTCGCGGCTCCTTCCCGGCACCCCCTCGTGGCCGGGGGACCGACTGCAGGCGCTCCATTACGGGCACGCTCCTGGCCTGACGACCCCGGGCGCCGCCCCACGCAGTGCGTCACCGAACTCCGACCGCCGGACGCGCACCACAGGCTGGCCTCGCGACGTGCGGCGGCCGGTTTGCTCCCTGCGGAGTCCCGAGCCGGCCCGGGCCCTTGACGTGTCGGCTGCGCTGTCTTCAGCAGCCCGGCACCTTCCACGCCCCCAATCCGTCAGTGGCGGTTGTTTTGCTGCCACACCCGAACACCACCACTCGCTCGTCGGCGCCGGGTCCATCAACGGGCGAAGACGACGAAGCTGAAACGGAAGAAGCCGACCAGGGGTAGCACCATTTCCCGGCGTCGACGTACCCGGTACGCGCCCAGGGCGGTCGCAAGTTCCGGGATCGCGTGGATTGACTGTGATCAGCGCAGGTCAGAGACACCCTTCCGTTGTCAGATCGTCAGTTCACCGGCAGACAGCGCCCGTAGTTGAATACACAAGCTTCATGCCGTTCTTGTCGGACGTCAGCCGTAGGCTGTTGTTGGAAAACAAGGGGAGATGATGACTGAGGACCGCAAGGCAATCGTTCCGGTGTGGACGCTGGCGACCGGTGACGTCCGGGTGCCCGCATTGACCGGAGACGAGCCGATGACGGCTGAGCGCTTGGCTGAACTGCGCAGTGTGCTGGCCGTCCTGGCCGACGAGCCGATTGCCACGCTTGAGGTGCATCCGCTGCCCGACAAGCTCGACCGCAGCCGAGGTATCCCGCTCGATGCCGCGAGTCCCTTGGCACAACACCTGTCGCAGCTCATCACGCAATCAGCGCGCAGTTCCTCTGCGGCGGCTACGGCGACCGCTGCCGGCGAAGGCCTGTATCGCATGGTGGTTCCGGCGAAGGTCGCCGCCCAGCTCGGTCAGGGCATCATTCGCCCGATGGCGTCGAAGGCGGCGGCCGGTGGCATCCACAGTGCACTCGTGAACTCGACGGGCATCGCCGCCCAAGCGACGTTCGTGCCAGTCGGTAAAGCGGCAGCAGCAGGCGCAGTCGGTGGAGCCGGCGTCGCGGTCGCCGGGAGCGCGGCGCTCACCGTGGCCGCGCCGCTCGTGCTCATGGCCGTAGCGGTGGGAGTGAGCGCGCATGCCGACTACAAACGCCAGCAGGCCATCGAACACATCACAGAACTGCTGGAGCAACTGCACGAACAGAAGCTCGATGACGAGCGCAGCGAACTCGACGGCTGCCGCGATGCCGTCGACAAAGCCACCGCCATTCTGCTCGACCAGGGCAAACTCGGTGTCTCGCTGGGACTGGACTCGGCAGTGCATGCCATCAGCAAGGCGCTGGCCGCCGCTGACCGCCGCCTTGCCCAGTGGCAGAGCGCACTCGACAAGCTGCCCGACGGCAAGGCCGTCGAGATCGACACGCTGACCGAGTCGTTCCCCGGCGTCGACGACCATGGCGGCACGTTCCGCGCCCACCTCGAGCTCGCCGCCTTGGCCATTGCGCTGAAGCGGCGGGTCATCGTCCTGCAGGCCGTCGAGCATGCCCAGAGCGACCCAGGCAACTCGTTCGCGAACTTCGCCCGCGCACTCAAGGCCGACCAGCGGCGCCTGGACAACCTGGAGTCGAGCATCGCCGGTGTCCTAGAACGCCTGTCGGCGCTGGAGCTGGCACGCCCGCAGGGTCTGTGGCCCGTCTTCACGACCGGTGAAGTCGATCGCCTGATGCACGCGGCACACCGGATTCACAAGCTGGGCGACGGCGTCATGGTCAACAGCCGCACGACAGACGTGGCGATTGAGATGGCCCGCGACAAGGACGGCTCGGTGGTCGTCTTCCCTGCGCTGCCCACGTAGACGAAGGCGCGCTCGGGGTCTGTACGGTCTTCGGCTCTGTCCCGTAATCGGTGGTTGCGCTGCGTTGCGGTCAGTGCAGGAGGATGCGATGGCGGAGGCTCTCGACCATGGAACCCATGGCTTCGAGAACAGCGTTCTGGGCAGAGAGGGAGCCAAAGACCGCATCGCCCTCTGGGGTTTCTCCCAGTAACTTGGTCAAAGCCAAGCGGGAGGCCCATCGTCCCTTGCTCCGTGTGATGTCGGCCTTGATCGCGTCCGCTTCTGCGGAGTGTTCCGTCAGGTGGAGGGATTGCCCGGGTGATCCCTGTGCGCTGTTCGACGGCGAGGGGATGGTCGGTGGGCTCGAACTCGACGCGGGGGTGCTAACCGACCGGGCGGGGTATGGACATGCGTCTTGAGGTTGAGGGTCGCGCTCGAGTAGACCGACAGGTCGGTGGTGAGCCAGCCGAAGGACGGCTTCTCAGTCTCGCTGCCGGGGATCGGGGTGCACCGACGGGTGTTGCGCGGCGTCGCCGCCGAGCCGGGCCGCCGCCGGGGCCGGTAAGTCGAGGATGTGCAACCGGGTGTCGGGCTGACAGTGGCTGTACGCCCGCGTCCTGTAGCGAGCAGTCGGCGGGCTTCCTCGCGGCCCACTGCGCGGCGTCGCTTACCCGCCATGCGGCAGTCACCGGAGTGAACCTGGACGGGTGGCTGGCCCGTGCCGACGCCGAGTTCCACGCTCCAGTCCGGAGGCCGCTGGCGCTCGTGCGGCAACGGAGGCCGCGTGGACCTTAGGAGTCGTGCGCCGTCGTTGACGTTCGAGTCGATCGGAGTGAGAGCATGGTCAAGTGGACGTAGCGACGCAACTGCGCAGCCTCATAGGTTCCTTGTCACGGGGAAGCAGCCGCTTCGGCGGTGTGGTCGCCGGGGACGGCACGTGTGTTCCGGACCTTGTGCGGGAAGTGGCCGCAAAAGCGGAACGGGCCTGGAAGGATTCGGCCGCAGCGGGGGCAGTCGGTCCTGACACACCAGAAGAGGTCAAGGAGGCGCTCTCGCAGATCAACGGTGAGCGCGCTGCGGAGCTCCTGACCTACCTGGCGGCTGAGGACCTCGTGTACCCGGCTACGCCATGCCGCGACCGCGACCATGTTCACCGAGCGGCTGAGCGAGTCGTGAGTCTGCTCGGCTACCACTCTGCTTGGTACACGAACATCAGCGACCTCTCGCCCCGGGCACGCGCGTGGGACCCGCTCACCCGGCATACCTTCGACGGAGTCGTCGCGGGGATCGGCAATGGCTTCGCCGTGACGTTGTTGCAGGTGGGGGAGGACTGAGCATCCGGCCGGGAGAAAGTGTGGGGACGTCCGCAAGGCGTTCCAGGAGCCGGCTGAGTGCGGTCTGGCGGGCCGCCCCTGACCTGCCGGGTGGATCAGAGCGTGTTCACCGGGGGCTTCCCGTACGTGCGGGCCGTGCGCTGTCGGCCCCCGGTTTCGGAGGGAGCCGGCGGTGCCTGCGTTCCGGACGGAACGAAGAAAATCACACACGCCTCGAAGCCCTCCCGGGCATCCCATTCCACACCACCCCGGTCCGCAGCCCTCCGCACAAGGCGAAGCCCGGCCGGTCAACGTGGCAGCACCTGCCGGCCGACGCCGACACCCCTCACGGGCGACTCCGCGGTGCCGTGTCGTGGACCCAGCGCACGGGGCGGTGGCCGGGCCTGATTGTTGTGCGCGCACCGGCCTGCGGACCGGTGCGAGGTATTTCGCATATGGGACATTTGTCACACCGGGGATTTCGCGGGGGTCTGGGGTCTTCGGCGATGCTCTTCTACGATGGACCGATATCAGGCGCAAAGCGGATGTAAGTGACGGTCCTGCCGCGGGGACCATCGTCCGTGAGCGGGCGAGGAGGCCCGCGCTGTGACAGAGCGCGGTGCAGTGTGCGACAGGGCCCCGAGCGAGCACCCGCCGCACCCCCGCGGGGAGAACGGCCACCGGTCCCCTCACTCGTCCCTCTGCGCGCCCCATCGCGACCATCACCAATCCAGGCGCCGCGCCGCGGTGCCGTCGGAGGGAGAACTGTGGCATCGGCCAGGGCCAAAGCGATGACAGCCGCCGCGCTCGTGGCGACACTCGCCGGAGCCGTCCTCACGGCATGCGGACCCCACACCAGTACGAGCACGTCGGCCCAGGCGGCGCCCTCAGCCGCGTACCCGTCGGCGTCCGCCCAGTCGCCGACCGCGCCGGGTTCGGCGTCGGACAACCCGACCCCGTCCCGGGGCGTGCCGCCCTCAGCCGCGTACCCGTCGGTGTCCGCCCAGTCGCCGACCGCGCCGGGTTCGACGTCGGACAACCCGACCCCGTCCCGGGGCGTGCCGCTCACCCCCTCCCACAGTGCGCCGCTGTCGCCGCCCAACTCCAACTCCACCACCGCACCCGGTGCAGCCGCCTCCCCGGGCAGCTCCGTCATCGGCAAGGCGCCCGGCGGCGGGCCGCTCGCCGACCCGTCGATCTCGCGGGGCGCGGCGGGCGGCGGCAAGACCGTGGCGCTGACCTTCGACGACGGCCCGGACCCGCGCTGGACACCGCAGATACTGGCGCTCCTCGCGCAGCATCACGCGAAGGCCACCTTCTGCGAGATCGGCCCCCAAGCCCAGCGGTTCCCGTACCTGACCAAGGCGATCAAAGCCGCCGGCGACCGGCTGTGCGACCACTCGGTGCACCACAACGAGCAGCAGGACCGGATGTCCGTCGACTACAACACGCACGAGATAGTCGACGCCCAGCGGGACATAGCCGACGCCGCCGGGGCCGGTACCAAGCTCTGGTACTACCGCGCACCCGGCGGTGACTTCACCCCGTGGATCCGCGCCATCGCCGCCCAGCACGATCTGAGGCCGCTCGGCTGGTCCGACGACGCCAACGACTGGCGGCGCCCGGGGGTAGACGGCATCCTGCGCAACGTCGACCAGAACCTACGCCCCGGCGCGGTCATCCTGATGCACGATGGCGGCGGCGACCGCTCGCAGACCGTGCAGGCACTCGCCCGCCTCCTGGATCAGCTCGACGCCCAGGGTTACAGCTACGGATTCCCCGTTGTATGACGCAAGGACCCTCCGCACCGCCGCCCGCGTACGTCCGTGCCGGCGCCGCGGTCCGGGTCAGGAGGCACCCGCCCGCAGCCGAGCGGCCAGTCCGCCCCTCATAGTCAGGCGACGCGGGGCAACCGACGCTCTCTTCGCCCCTGGGAGCCAAGGAGACCTCTGCCCTAGATCAGCCGCCCCTCCAGATCTTCGCCCTGCACACGCGGCATCGAAGGCCACTCCTGCGGGCTGCTGAGCGTGCGCTCGGCAGCACGCGGGCAGGCATCCCTGGCCTGACCACCGTTGCCGTCCCGGGCCACGGAGTAGACCAGCCCGCGCCCCGGGCCATGCAGACGTCTGGCCCGGCTGTGGGGCGCGAAAGGCCTGTTCGGTGTCGCCTATGCCAGTAACGCAGGCGGGGCTGGGCGGGAGCGGGCCGACCACGCTGATGCGGTGGGTGCGGGCGGCGGTGTCGAGTAGTGCGACGCAGGTGGAGCCGCCGTCGACCAGGTGCGTGGCGGGCAGCAGGCGGCGCCGCTTGAGCCGGTCGTGGATGCCGGGCACTGCGGTGCTGTCCGCGGTCGGAACGGTGGTGGCGACATCCGTGATGACGTTGACGCCCTTGTCGTCGCACGTCTCGGTGACGTGGGCGAGGTAGCCGGTCCAGCGCCGGTGGCCGCGGCGCAGTCAGCGGGCCTGCAGGTCGTACGGCGACTCGATCCGCACCCGGACGGGCGCAAGGCCATCCTTCTCCTCGGTGCGTGGCCGCACTTGTCCGCGGGCGTCGACGAGGAAGTTCTGCACCATGATCTGGCGCAGTGCCTCCATCGCGCCTCCGCCGGCCGGGCAAGAACGGCGGGACCGGTCCAGGAGTCCGGCGGCGTCGACGCCGGCCTGCTTCAGCCGCGCGGCGGGGTGGCTGGGCTGGCTGACCAGGCGGACCTGTCGCCCGTAGCGCAGTGCCCAGTCCTCGGTCACCAGACCGTCCAGCAGTTCCGGGTGGGTGCGGGCGGTCTCCTCCAGCGCGGTGCGGACCGCCTCCAATACGAGTTCCAACCGGGTCAGCTCACGCACCGAGGCGAGCAGGTAGGTGGAGTCAGTGCGCTGTCGGCTCCGGGCCTTGACCAGGCCCGCGTCCTTCAACCGGGCCAGCGCGAGATCGAACAGGGCGTCGGCGCGGCCGCCCTCGGCCAGCCGCTCGCGGAAGTCCGATAACACACTGTGGTGGAAGCCCGGATCGTCCAACTCCAGCGCGCAGGCGTACTTGAAGTCGATGCGGCAGCGCACCGCCTCGGCGGCCTGCCGATCCGAGAGGTTCAGCAGGAACTGCAGCACGCTCACCGCGGCGGGTTGGGCCGGGATAACCCTGGTCGCCCGTCGCGCGGGTACCAGGTGGCGAAGTCCTCGTCACGCCACAGTCCGTCCAGCCGGTCCCGTACCCACATCGCGGTCGTCCCCGCGGATTACTCGCTCGCGCCACCTGCGCGGTCAGGGACGGGACTTGCTCACCGGAACGGGGGCGCAGCGACACCGACTCACCTCGTGCAGACGAACGACCTTGGAAACCAAGCCGAGCCTGCCCGACGACCACGCCGTCCCGCCTACGAATCCCAAGATCGCCGACGGAGTCGCTCATTGACTCGACGACCTGCCGGGCCCATCAGCATGCCGCCGGGGCTCGAAGGCGTCCGCCGCGAATTCCAGGGAAACGGATCCCGCCGGCTCAGCATCGCCCCGACGAGGCTCTCGGCCGGTCCAGGGGAGGTCTGACCACGAAAATTCATCTCGCCGGAGACGGCGGCTGCCGGCCCCTGGCGGTGCTGATCACGCCAGGTCAGTGGGGCGACGCACCTCAGTTGATCCCGGTCCTTGAGCGCGTTCGCGTACCACGGCCGGGTGGCGGTCACCCGCGCACCCGGCCTGATCACCTCAGCGGCGATAAGGCGTACTCATCCCGTCGTAACCGCCGGTACCTGCGCAGGCGCCAGATCAAGCACACCATCCCCGAACCGAGGAACCAGCGGGCCGACAGACAGCACCGTGGCAGCCGGGGCGGTCGGCCCACCGGCTTCGACAAGACGCTCTACGAACGCAGGAATGAAGTCGAGCGAACGATCAACGCCCTCAGGGGCTTCCGTGCCGTAGCCACCCGATTCGATAAGAGGGCATACATCTTCCAAGGCACCGTGACCGTCGCAGCCGTTCGCCTCTGGCTGCGCTCATGCCCCGCCACACGGCCCTTTAGGCACGTGCGGTCAGCTCAGCCGGGCATCGGCGTACACGGTCATCGCATCGCGCTGGTAGACGGCTAGACCTTCGGCGATCTTGTCGAAGTTGGCCCGCATCTGCGGGTCGTCGACATAGGTCTGGCCCACTCCCTTGTACGCGGCCGCGGTCGGGGTCCAGAACCTGCAGATCTGCTGGTAGTTGGCGTCCACCTCGGCCTGTACCGCGGGGTCGGAGACCGGTGTGCCGGCCACCATGAACTCCGCCATACGGATCATCTGCGCTGTCACCTCACGCTGCCAGCGCTCCGTGTCCTCGGAGGTCATCGCCTCGACTGCCTGCCGGGACTGCTCCCACGCCTGCGGCCACCGCTCCCGTACCTCGGCCTCGGCCTCGGAGGGAGGCTGGAACCCCTCGAACAGGTTCTCCGGCTTGTTGATCTTCGTCATCTTCCCGTTGTCCCTACCTTCTTCCAGTTCGGCGATGGTGCGGCCGACCGTACGGGCCAGCCTCTCCAGCCGGTCCCGTTCCGCGAGCAGCCGTTGGTGGTGCTCACGGAGCACGGCCACCTGGTCGAGCTGGCTGTCCAGGACCGCCTGGATCTCGCGCAGCCCCAGGTCCAGCTCCCGCATCAGCAGGATCTGCTGCAACCGCAGCAGATCGGCCTCCTCGTAGTAGCGGTGCCCGTTGCTCCCGATCCATGCGGGCGGCAGCAGGCCGATCTCGTCGTAGTGCCGCAGCGTCCGCGATGTCACCTTGGACATCCGCGCCACCTCCGCGATCGACCAGGCCATGCCGGTACCTCCCTCGCCGGGCCGGTCTCTCCGGCCACACACATGACCGTAGAAGTTGCCGCAACGGAAAGCGCAAGCCCGAAACACTGTTGGACAGACACCAGGGCCTGACCCGTCGGACAGGCCCTAGTGGCGCGTTTCGTGTACGACGACGCCTTTCAGATGTCCTCGACGCTCCGTCCCGCGATGCCGTTCAGCCTTTCGTCCAGTGGGTGCCGAGCGATCGTCAAGACGTGTGGATCAGGTGATCAAACATTTTCACTCGTTGGTCTGCCGATGGGTGAAGCGCATTCGAATCTTCCTGTTGTTCTCCCCGTGCCGGGCCACCTCCCGGAATCCGTGCCGCCGGTAGAAGGCATGAGCACGGGTATTGATCACGAGCACGTCAAGGATGAGGTGCTGGCCCCGGCGGGCTGCGGTATCGATCAGGGACTGGATCAGCTGGGCACCGATGCCTCGCCCTTGGTAGTGGGGATGGAGTTCGATCCGTCCCAGGTAGACCTCGGTCGCACGGTACTCGACGACCAAAATGCCCGCGTCGGCCCCGTCGACGGTGATGACCTGCCATCGATCGGGATCGAACCCGCGCTCATGATAGGCGCGTTGATCTTCATCGTCCCAGCCCCAGATCGCCGCAACGTAGTCGCCCATGGCGGCCTTGTGGAGCTGAAAGCAGAACTCGCTGTCGGCCGGGGCAGCCGGTCGCAGGGCAACGGCGTTCATGCGGCGATCACTCCAGGACGTTCGATCGGCCGGCCGCGTTCGAAGCGGGCTCCGGCGCGGACAAGGGCAACGAGATGGGGTGCGTTCACGGCCCGCCAGCGGGCCTGGGCGGACTCGACGGGGTGGCCGCTCTCATCCCGTTGGTCGGCCAACTCGGCTATGCAGGTGTCGACTTCGGACTGTAGCGCGGCGGCCGGCATCTGCCGGGCATCGTCACGGACGATCTCGTCGCTCAAGGAGGAGCCGTTGGCGGTGGTGCTGTCAGAGTTGACTCCGCTGAGCACGGGCGGGCCCTCCTGACCGGTGCTGCGAACACCGGCCTACTCGATACCAGACGATCGATCACTCGGGACGGTACGCCCTTTGCGTGCCCTCCCCAGGTGATCCACAGGAAATGAGCATTGCTCGTGGGCGCCACCGGTGGTGATCGACGTCGGGGCGGTCAGCAGTGACCGCGACCCGCACGACGTTCTGATGGCGTCCCGCGTGATGGTGTAGGCGATCACCGTGCGGGTGTGCGCGGGCGGGTGCCCGGGGCGTGCATCCGGTGACGGTCTCCGCTCCCTGCGCATGAGGCAGCCACCGTGCAACTCTCCATGGTGAACCGGAAGTTCAACGCAGGAGGTGCGCGGTGGCCTTGTCCCGGTCTGACTTACTCCGCCTGCTGGAGTCACTAGGTTCGGCGGACGGACTCGAACTCGTGTGGAGTGTGGCCGAGCGGATGCTGCAGGATCTGATCGAGCCCGAACCCGAGCCCGAGCCCGAGGCCGCGGCCCGGATCGGCGCCGAGTCGACAGAGCACACCGAGGCCCGTACCGCCTACCGCAACGGGCTCCTGCGGCTGGTCACCGCCGTGCTCTTCGAGATGCACGACCAATGGATCGTCTTCCCCCGCCGCTACCTGCCCGAAGGCAGCATCGACGAAATCTACGCCGTCGAGCGCCCTCACCAACACCGAGTTCTCCGGAGACCTACACGCAGGCGATGCCTCCGTCCGCGAGGCCCAGGACAGCGTCCTGCACCGCGACCCCCCGTTGGCGAACTTCGTGATGACCTACCCGACCCGGCCGGTCCACATCGGTGGCTGCCCCCTTCCGGCCGACCGCCGGTGGTCATCAGTCACGCCGCCTGCAACAACGACCCCACGCCGGGATCCCACCGGCCGCTGGGCAATCGGGCCCACCTCACCTGGGGAGCCGGCCCGCACAGCTGTCCGGCCAGATCGCATGCGTACCTCATCGCCGAAGCCGCCATCCTCCACGTCGTCGACGCTCTGCCCGAGATGGACCTCGACGGCCACGGGGACGACGTCGTCTGGCGCCCCCCTCCCTTCCATCGCTGCCTGGTCGCCCTGCCCGTCATCTTCCCCACGAGCTGAAAGAGACCTCACCGTGTCCGAACAGCAGATACTCGTCCTCGACCCGACCGGATCCGACCCGGACGCCGAACACCAGGCCCTGCGCGAGCGCGGCCCGGCGACGCTGGTGGACATCCTCGGCGTGCGAGCCTGGTCGGTCTCCGACCCGGTCCTCCTCAAGCAGCTCCTGACCAGCAAGGACGTCTCCAAGGACGGCCGCGCCCACTGGCCGGCCTTCACAGAGACCGTCGCCACCTGGCCGCTGGCCCTGTGGGTCGCGGTGGAGAACATGTTCACCGCCTACGGCAAGGGTCACAGCCGCCTGCGCCGCATGGTTGCCCCCGCCCTCTCCGCCCGCCGTACCGCCGCCCTCCAGGCGGACGTCGAGGCCCTCGTCGACGGCATCCTCGACGGCCTCCCGGCCGGCGGGACGGTCGACCTGCGCGAGCACCTCGCCTATCCGCTCCCGATCGCTGTCATCGGCAAGCTCATGGGCGTCCCCGCCGACCAGCGCGCCGCATTCCGCACCGTGGTGGACAACGTGTTCGCCACCCATCTCTCCGTCGAGGAACAGGCCGCGAACACCGCCGCCCTCTACGGCCTGCTGGACGTCCTGATCGAGACCAAGCGCACCGAGCCCGGTGAGGACATGACCTCGCTCCTGATCGCCACCCGCGACGAGGAAGACGGCTCCGCCCTCAGCCACGCCGAACTACGCGACACGCTCCTGCTGGTGATCAGCGCCGGATACGAGACCACCGTCAACGTGATCGACCAGGCCATCACCACTCTGCTGACCGATCCCGAGCAGCTCGCCCACATCCGGGA
The DNA here is from genome assembly GCF_044753645.1 of Streptomyces sp. NPDC093261. Lineage (NCBI taxonomy): Bacteria > Bacillati > Actinomycetota > Actinomycetes > Kitasatosporales > Streptomycetaceae > Streptomyces > Streptomyces sp. NPDC093261. Next base: position 114,571 of record NZ_JBIVNO010000020.1, on the reverse strand, counting down.
AGGCCGCTGCACCTGGCAGGACGTCGTCGAGGAGACCCTGCGCCACCAGCCCGCGGTCAAGCACCTTCCCCTGCGCTACGCCCGTACCGACATCCCGCTCCCCGACGGCCAGACCATCAAGGCCGGCGAGGCGATCCTTGCCTCCTACGCCGCCGCCAACCGCCACCCCGACTGGCACAAGGAGGCCGACCGTTTCGACGCCACCCGCCCCAGCAAGGAACACCTCGCCTTCGGATACGGAGTTCACTTCTGCCTCGGTGCCCCGCTGGCCCGACTCGAAGTCGCCACCGCGCTGCGCATGCTCTTCGAACGCTTCCCCGACGCCCAACTCGCCACGGAGCGAACCGCGCTGAAGAGGCTGCCGAGCCTTATCAGCAACGGACACGCCTCCGTCCCCGTGCGCCTGCGCCCGATGTCGGGCCACTGACCGACACCGACGGGGAAGACCACCATGACTGCCCCTGCGCCGACCACGCCGCTGACCCGGCCGGGAGGTGCATCGCCCAGAACATGGTGAGAGCCAGCTGGGTGATGCGCCCACTTCCGGCCCAGGTTCCCGATGAACTTGGGCAGACCGACGACAGCACATCGGACAGCGACGGGTCATCGGTCAGGGAAGCAGACCGATCAGGCCCACCGGGCTGCCACCGCCCGGTTCGGCGATAGCCCAGATTGCTGCATTCTCCGTCCGCCAGCGCTTCTCCCAGCGCACGATCCGGTCGCGCGCGTCATCCAGAGACAGCTGCCCCGGCCGATTCCAGTGCTGAACGTCCGCATCCTGGCATGAGTCCGCGAGGACCTTGGCGTCATCAAGGCACCAAGGGCGCAGCTCAAGGCCGTTGGCGAGGGCGAACACAGGCTGGTCGGTCTGGCTCATGCGGCCTGGGGGGGGACGACAGCAGGTATCGGAACGATCATCCGCGCATCATCCCAAAACCTCGACGGAGAGATCGGCACCTCGAGCATCCGAGCATCCCAGTGACACGATGAAGATCGACAAAGCCCGCCGGAGGATCCCGGCGGGCCTTCCTCAACCCCGGACGTGATCATCTTGACTGGCAAGCTCATGCTCATCTTGGGCGGCACACAACACACGCTGTCGAACGAGTTGTATGCGTGTCTGACGGCGCGCGGCGATGAGTTGTTCGAGCTGGCGGACGCGGCGCTGTGTGCGCCTGGTGCGGTGCACTCGGCAGTCGACACCCGCAAGGGCCCTCAGCCTCAGCCCAAGTGGTCGAGGAAGTCGCCTGCATAAGAAGCCATCCGCTTACCGATCAACGGGCTTGTCTGAAGGCTGGCAGCCGATCCTCCAGTCCATCCACCGCGAAATCGACCGCTGGTGCCTGGCCGAGGACCGCTTCGGACCCCAGGCTGTCCTCAATCTGCTCTCGCTGCACGGCTCCCGCACCGAGTCGATCGGCAACTGGTGGGGCTCCGGCTGGTACGAGACCGCGGTCCGCGCCACCGTCGACCACGCCGTCACCAACAACCAGCTGCCCCACGATCTCACCACCGCATGCGCCGGGCCCGGGCAGATCGCGGCTGAGATCGTCCACGCCCCCGACCTCCTGGATGACGACGCTCTGCAGTGAGTCATCGATGCCGTCCACGACGTGGAGCGCCGTCGCCGTGTTACAGACCAGTGCGTCCCCTCTGCGGTCACCCTTCCGGACTGGGCCTCGACGAACTCACCAGTCTCTGTGCCGAGGACGAGGATTAGCGGCCTGTCCGGCGGATCATTGCCCGCGGCAGGTGACCCCGGCAGTGATCCACGGACGAGACTGGGAAGGGGGCGTCAGGCCGTGGAGAACTGGGCGACGTACTCGTCGAAGGGCTCGATGCCGACTTCCGCACGAAGTTCGTCCATGCGCTCGGGCTGTTCGCAGGGCCACGGAACCGGCGCCCCGTCCTTCACGCCGGCGATCTGGGTTCCGTAGACCTGCTTGCGGCCCTCATTGACTAGCGTGCGGTCGCGCAGGAAGGCCAGCTCGCGCGGGCTGGCCGAGCCCGCCAACACCGCCTGCTGCATCAGCTGGAGGGCGCGACGCTGAACGTCGAGCTGCCGGTCGGCGTGCTGAGCGATGAGCCACGCCCCGCGTGCGGCCTCCTCGCCGACCAGTTCCGCCGTCGGCCAGCCGTACTCGTCCATGATCTCGTTGAGCCGGTCACCGTGCCGGGCGGTTAGCCGCCGCCAGGCCAGCTGCTCGGCGGGGTCGTCGCTGTTCGCGCGGACTGCCAACCGGTGATCGGCCGCAGCCATATCCGTGAGTTCCGCTGTCAGCGCGTCAATGTCGTGCGCCACTCTCAACTCCCAGGTGAGATCCGTGCTTTGTGTCCGCCCGCAAGCCTAGAGGTGCAAAACGGATGTAAAGATCATTCCGGAGAACGGTGACAGGCGCCTCACCGCACCGGGATAATGGATCTACCCCCGGAGCCAGAGCCGGATCGCTGCGACGGTCACGGTGCCCTGGAAGACGTAGACACGCTTGTCGAACCTCGTGGCAACGGCCGGGAGTTCTCGTCCCGGTCGCCGAGGTGCCAGCGGCCCATCTCGATCAGATCGACGACCACCCGGCGGACCCGGTCGGCGGTGACCTCGGCGACGTCGTCAGCCGGGCCGAGACGCACGGCGTCCAGCAGCCGGCACCAGGACGTCCGGCCCGATTCCAGGCCCGCGACAACGAGTACCGCCAGCCGGGCACGAACTGGTCCGAGGACCGGCCGCTGCGGCCGTAGACATGGCGGAACAGGCATCGGCGCTGATCGGGGCGTCGGGGCGGAGCCAGTTACTGACGTCGACCGCGAGGACCAAGCGGCCGTCGCCGGCCAGCGGCATGGGCGGGCCGTCCAGCACCTGCCGCAGCCGGGGCACCTCCACGTTCCCGCTGTTCAGGGCGTCGTACATGGCGCCGTGCCCGCGACGGTGCTCAGCCACCACCGTCAGGGCCACCGGCGCCCTCACCGGCCCGTCCGCACACAGCAACGCATCCGTGAGGTCGAACAGTTCATCCTCGCGAGCGGTCAGTGAGGTCCTCCAGCGCCGCGTAGAGGCGCTGCGGGTGGAAGGGACCGGGCCTGCCGGGGGAGCAGGCAGCCGTCTGAAAGGAGGGCGGCGTCGGTCACGTATGCGGCTGGCAGGCATGGTGGACTCTTGCTGGTTCCGGCGCGACTACCGTGCGAATCCGCGGGCGTCGATGCGCCATGGCACCGCCGTCGGCGCAGCCTGGCCGGGCTGCGGTGCTGGTAGGCCGGTCACATGTCTGCGGCTTCTTCCGCTGACGCACCCGACGGAAGGCTGACGTGGAGGGCGCAGACGTCGTCCGGGCGTTCGGCATGGGCAAGGGATGCATGAAGTGCTGCCAGACTCTCCGGCCGTCCGGTGCGCAGCACGGCTGCGGCGGCGGTGGCCAGGTTTTCCAGTCCCCTTTGGAGGTCCTGCCCCGGCCTCTCGATCAGCCCGTCGGTGAACAGGAGGAGCTGGTCCCCCTCCTGCAGTTGAAGGCTTGCCTGTGCGAACCGCGGCGCAGGTGTGGCGCCGAGAAGCAATCCGGCCGGGCGGTCGACGATCACGGCCTGGCCGGCGCGCACGAGGACGGGTGGCAGGTGGCCGGCCTGGGCCCAGGTCAGAGTGCGGTTGGCGGGGCGGTAGCGTGCCACGATCATCGTGGCGGTGGTGTGTCCGCCGGTTGGCGCCTTCAGGTGCATCAGAAGGGCGTTGAGCCGGGTGAGGGCGTCCGTCAGGCTGGAACCGGTGATGATCATACCTTTGGCGGTGAAGCGTAGCTGGGCCATGGACGCAACCGCGTTGATACCGTGGCCCATGACGTCGCCGACGACGAACAACGCGTCGCCGTCGGGCAGTTCTATGGCGCTGTACCAGTCACCGCCGACGCTGATGCCCCGTTCCGCTGGGTGGTAGAGAGCGTTGGTCCACAGACCGGCGAGCATGACCGGGCCGTTGGGCAGGGGAAGCAGGGCCTGCTGCAGGCGGGCGGCCATCTTGCGTTCGGCCTGGAGGAGGCCGCGCTGGGCCGAGACGGCGCGCTCGCTGCTGAGCAGGGCGAGTTCCGCGTCCCGCTGACGCGAGAGGTCCTGGAAGAAGCCGTGCACCTCCAGCGTGGTGCCATCGGCGTCGGTGACGGCCTCGGCGACGATGCGCAGGTGGCGCACCCCGGTCCGGGTGGTGATGCGGAACGGCTGGTCGATGGCCGCGCCGTCGCCCAGCAGTCTCTGAGCTGCCCGGGTCAGCTCCGGCAGGTCCTCGGGAAGGACGTGCTCGGGAAGTTCCTCGAGCCGCATGGGGCCGAGACTCTGGTCGCGGTCGAAGATGGCGAAGGCGTACGGGGACCAGGTGATGGTGTCGGTGACCAGGTTCCAGTCGGCCCAACCCAGATTGCCCAGCCGTTGCAGGGCGGTCAGGCGCTGTTCCTGGCGGGCGGCGATGTCATGCCGGGTCCAGGAGACGACGAGGTGCTCGCCGAGCCGGCTGACGTGCAGGGAGAAGCTGGAGTGCCGGGGGATGCCGGCCACGACTTCCTCGTAGACGAACGGCTCGCTCGCGAAGGGCTTGCCGGTGGCAAGGACTTCCTGGTAGCCCTTCCACACCTCGGTGCCGGCGACGGTCGGATAGCACTCCAGGACGCGCTGGCCGATGAGCTCGCGTCCCTTGCGGTCGGCGACGTCCACCGACCCGGGCGCCGCAGCCTCGATGCGGAAGTCCTCCACGGTTCCGTCCGGCCCGCGCAGCGGCGCCAGGAGGATCACTGATCCCGGCAACGCGTCAAAGATCTGCTGCACGGCGTCCACGCGCGGGCGCTTGTGGGGGGCCGGAGAGTCGAGCGTCGTCATGCGCCCGGCACACAACTGCACCGCGCCCACCAGCACCCCCCGCTCGTCGGAGGTGAACGCCCGATCGGTGGTGCGTAGTACGGCCACGACCTCGTCGACCTGTCCGCCCGCGTTCACCGGCAGCCAGGCCCGCGAAGGCCACCGACGCGCAGTGGCGTCGGGCACGAGGTAGGGCTCACTGCCCTCCGGCCCCTCCGACCAGACCGGCTCATGACTGTCCACCGGGTCCCGCACCGCTTCCGTACCGGCGACGGTCAGACTCTGCCACCGTGAGGCGTCCAGATCGTCGATGCCCGCGTGCCCGACCAGCCGAAGACGGGCTCCGGAGCTGCTGTAGATCAGCACCGCATCGGCCTCCGTGCCGGTCCTCAGCTCATCCAGCAGACAATGGGCGAGGTCATGCAGGTCCCGCACCGTTGCAAGACTCAGGCCCAGCCTGCCCAGCAGCATGGCGGCATCGCCGCCCGTACCAGCAGCGGAGGCGCGGCTTGTCGGCCTCACGGGAGCCAGGTATTGGGCGGACGCGAACACCGAGCCATCGGCAGACCCAGGATCCGCACCGCGGCCTCTGCGACCGCGCCGGCCCGTCAGGGGGCGGATGGCCCCGAGCGTCAGCCAGCACTCCTCCACGAGCGTGCGGTCGCCGGCAGCACAGCGGTCGAGGAGGATCTCGTAAGCGTCCTGCGCCGAGCATCCTTCCTGGACCATGACCGCGCCCTTGGCCCGCTCCAGCACAGGCAGCAGCGCCGCGATCCGTTGCAGGTCGACGATCTCGGCCCGCTGGCGTGCGACCACCTTCGCCAAGGCCGAATCGTCTGACGCCGCTCTCTGCGGGGGCGGCTGCTGCCGTGACGTCATGCGCCGAGCATCGCACAGGGAAGAGGCCTGGGTCAGTACGGTCACCCGGACGAGCACATACGGCCGCCTTCGCAGACAGCCGCGGACGCGAGTCTCTCCAACGGCCTTCGGACGACTCGGCCGGGCGGGGGCGGCCGGTATCGGCTGGGGGAGTGTGCAGTCGCCTCCGGCTCGGCATGCCGGAAGCCCTTCAGCCCAGAGCCGGTCCACGGCGTTGAGGGCTGCTTTCCCGGCCGGCTGCTGTCTGCCCTCGCCCGAGGAAGCAGTCGTACGTCGAGCCGAGTGGGCCCGCGTGCTCGGCCATCGCCCGGACGCCTGTCGCGCGCAGGCCACGGAGACCGACATGACGGCGGCCCCGGCCACGATCCGGCCGGGCGACGGCGCGTTCCCCTCGCCGCGGGCGACGTCCAGGCGGCGTGCGAGGCCCTGACAGCGGAGGCCGGCCCCGAATGCCGTAATCCGCCCGGACGGGCAGCTCAGGCGGCCAGGGTCTGGCTCACCTTGGCGGTCGCACAGTCGTCCGCCCGGAGCTGTTTCAGCGGGGCGCCGGCGGCAGCGAGGGCCTCGTTCACCGACCGGGTGCCGGTCATCACACACAGGGTGTACGACGTGTCTTCCAGCTCCTGGCTCGAACGGCCGGTGGGCTGCAGGTCGTGACGGAATCGGGCATCGGTGAAGCGACGGCGGGCCGTCACGCCGGACCCGAGCACCCGCGGAAAGCGCGCACTCACCAGGCGGCGCCGCACTCGAAATGCGGGAGACACCTTGAGCACGTTGTGTACCCCCGCAAGATCACCGCATGTACTGTTTCCGCCGCGCCCGGCAGACGGCACCGGACGTAAGGCGGCTGCCCTGGATGTCAGGGGGTGGTCACCGCACTGGGCGGGTGGTGTCGGGGCGCACAGAGCCTCGCCGGGACCGCAGCGTTACGCCCGCTTCGGTGAGCACACGATGCACGAAGCCGTATGACCGGCCGTGGGCCTCGGCTATGGCACGGATCGACCGCCCTTCCCCGTACTCCCGGGCCAGAGCTTCGGCGAGCTCCTCACGTGCGCCACCGGTGATCCACTTCCTCTTGTGCACGAAAATCTCCTTTCGCGACTCCCGACGCCGGGACTGATCACCGATTGCCCGTGACGCCGAGACCTATGTGCGCTCGCCGCGCAACCGGGGGCGAAGTACCCCGGCCCGGCCCGTGCAGCCGGAGCCGCGGCCGGGGCGCCGGCCCGGCCGCGGGACGCCCGCAAAGGGGAAGGTCAGGAGTTGACGATGCGGCGCACGTTGTCGACGGAGCCGCAGCCGGCCTTCAGCTGACGCTCGCGCTCCTCCCGGAACGCCACGCCCAGTTCCTCACGCCGTTCCATCGCCACGTTCTCGCGAGCGCCGTTGAGGATGGTGCGCTCCTCCTCGTCGGCGTGGTGGGTGGCGGCCTCCACCAGTTCCTCCAGCTTGGAGTCCCACTCCTCCGAGCCGACCTGCTCCACTTCCAGAAGGTCCAGGAGGGCCTTGTTGCCCTCGTCGTGCTCGTGCTCCCCGTGCTCGACCTCTTCGTCCTCGATGTTCTTGTACCTCTTCAGGGCGGGATAGACCTTGGCCTCCTCGGCCAGCGCGTGGGCGATCAGCAGGTCCGCGAACTCCTTCAGCGCGGCGGCCCGGTCGGCCTCGACGCTGCGCATCAGGCGGAACAGCTCCTCCATGCGCCGGTGGTCCTGAAGGATGAGCTCGACGACGTCCTGTGTCTCGGCCATGGCGGGGCACCACTTTCGTTGCGTACGGTTGGGGTCACTACCGCCTACCCTCACTGCCTGCATTGATGGCTTCCCGACGCCTGGTACCCGGCACCGTGCACACCGCGGTCACCGTCGTGTTCTCGGCCTGGCCCACGCCCGACTCCACATCCTGCTGCGCCTGCTGCCGGCCGGGGTAGGAGTTGGTCCACCGCCAGCACCCGCAGCCCGGCCAAGAGGAACTGACAAGGATGGGAAGTGGCCGTCGTGTCAGGCGCACAGGCGCACCCCGTCGGATCCGGGCCGAGCACGGACCGCTTGGGCCAGGAGCCGGTAAGCGAGCTGGTGCAGCGGGCCTCGCGGCAGCTGACCGAGCTGGTGCGCGGTGAGATGAAGCTGACCCAGGCGGAGATGAAGGAGAAGAGCAAGCGCTACGGCGAGGGCGGCGAGTCGTTCGGCGGTGCCGGCGTCGTGGGCTTCCTGATGCTGCAGGCGCTGGTCGTCACCGTGATCGCCGCACTGGCCGTCGCGCTGCCGGTGCGGGTGGGCCGGGTTCATCGTCACCGCGGTGCTGGGTGTGATCGCCGCCGTGATGGCCATGGGTGGAAAGAAGCAGGTCGATCAGGACGCGCCGCCCGCACCTGAGCAGACGGTGGAGAACGTGAAGGCCGACGTGGCCGAGATCAAGGAGGGTGCGCTCCGATGACCCAGCCGCCTCACGACGAGCCCATCGTCGCCGGTTCCGAGGAACTGCGCGAACAGGTCGAGCAGACCCGCGAAGAGCCCAGCCAGACGGAGGAGGCGCTCGCGGTCAAGACCGACGGGCGCAGGATCTCCTCGGCGTCGTCGTCGGCACCGATCGTCACTGCCTCCCCTGGGCCAGATCGCCCGCCTTGACCTGCGCGGGGTCTTTGCCGACGCCGAGGACCTTCACCGCGATGTCCCGGTCGGTCAGCATGCCCTTGAGTTTGTCGTCCGTGCCGCAAACAGGTAGCGCTCCGACGCCCAGCTCGGTCATCTTCTTCGCGGCATCGAGCACGGTCTCCTGGGCGCCGATGCACTCGGCGCCTTCCGTCATGATCTCGCGGGCCGTCGCCATAGGGCAGTCTTCTGACTCCTCGCTGATGAGATACGGGCTGAAAGCCAGCCCGAGCCGAGTCGTGGGTGCCCCTGCCGCCTGGGTGGATAACATGCTGTGCCCGCATGACACCCGCAGGAAAAGGTTCACGGCCAGGGATCTGTGGCAGGCGCAACCAGGGTGAGTGTGCGAGCACGCGGCAGGGGGCACCGGAATGCTCAGGCGTGGGCCGAGGTGCGGACTCGCACCGAAGGGTGTGGGAGGGCACATGGACGTGCTGGCCCGGCTGGACCGATACCAGCGGCGGCACCGGTGGGCGGGTATGCCGATCGCGGTCGTGTACAAGTTCTTCGACGACCAGGCCACATACCTCGCCGCACTGCTGGCGTACTACGGCTTCGTCTCCCTCTTCCCGCTGCTGCTGTTCCTGGTGGCGATCCTCAGCGGCGCCCTGCACGGCAATCCGCAGCTCCAGCAGTCGGTGCTGCATTCCGCACTCGGCGAATTCCCTGTGATCGGCGACCAGCTCGGCCAGAACATCCACTCCTTCCACGGCAGCGGCGTGGCCATCGCGGTCGGCATCATCGGCAGCCTCTACGGCGCCCTCGGCATCGCCCAGGCGGTTCAGCACGCGCTGAACAAGATCTTCGCCGTACCGCGGCACACCCGCCCCGACCCGCTGCGCTCTCGGGCCAAGAGCCTGTACTTCCTCCTCCTGCTCGCCGCCGGCCTGTGCCTGACGACGGCACTGTCCACCGCGGAAGGTGCCGCTACCTTCTTCGGAACCCGCCTGGCAGTCGGAGTCCGGATCGCCGTGGGCGTGGCGGGTGTCGGCTTCAACGCCGCGCTCCTGCTGCTGAGTTTCCGGCTCATGACCCGGCGCGAACTGCCTGCGCGCATCATGTACGGGCCGGCCTTGGGAGCCGCGTGTGCCTGGCAGGCACTGCAGTGGGGCGGCTCGTACTACGTCGGCCACGTGCTGCGGGGCGCCACGGCGACCTACGGCATGTTCGGCATCGTGCTCGGCCTGCTCGCCTGGATCTACCTCGCCGCCACCGTGTATCTCACCACCGCCGAGATCATCGCCGTGCGCTGCCTTCGGCTGTGGCCGCGCAGCCTGGCCGCCCCCTTCACCGACCACGTCCGCCTCGCTACGGGCGACCTGCGCGCCTACCGCTCCTACGCGGCCACGGAGTCCTTCAAGGGCTTCGAGAAGATCTTCGTCCGCTTCGGCGATCCTCCGCCGCCGGCCGTGGGCGACAAGGGGCCCCCGTGAGCCGCCGGAAGGAGGCCCGGCCGCTACTCCTCGCCGGTGAAGCAGGTGGGCGCTGACGGCGGCTCAGGCTCGTCAGACCAGGAGGACCGGGGCCAGCCGGCGCAGGTCCTCCAGCTGCTGGTCGAGTGTCCGCGCGAGGGGTTGTACGCAGACGTGGTCGGCGCCAGCCTCGTAGTGCGCCCGGATGTGCTCACCCAGCTTCTCCGGGTCGCCCCAGGGGACGACCGCGTCGATGAGCTCGTCGCTGCCTCCGTTCTTGAAGTCGGAGTCCGAGAAGCCAAGCTCGCGCAGGCTGTTCAGATAGTTGGGCAGGGTGAGATACAAGGACGCGTACGCGCGGGCGGTGGCCCGGGCCCGCTCGGGGTCGGTGTCGACCACCACGGCCTGCTCGGGGGCGAGGAGGGGATCGGGGCCCAGGATCTCCCGGGCCCTGCGGGTGTGTTCGGGCGTGACGAAGTAGGTGTGGGCGCCCTGGGCCCGCGTGGCGGCGAGCTTCAGCATGTTGGTGCGCAGCGCCGCGAGCACACGCGGCACCTGCTCGGGCAACGGGGCGTCGTAGGGCGTGGCGTCCATGGCGTCGAGGTAGGCCCGCATGGTGGACACCGGCTTGCTGTAGTCGTGTCCGCGGCTCGTCACCAACGGGCTGTGGCTGACGCCGAGGCCCAACACGAAACGGCTCTGCCACGCCTCGGCGAGTGTGTTGGCGCCGTTGGCCGCGGCGGTGGCGTCACGGCCATAGATGTTGGCGATGCCGGTTGCGATCATCATCTGCCGGCTTGCGGAGAGCAGGAGCGCCGCATGGGTCAGCGACTCCTTTCCGTTGGGGAACTCCACGAACCACAAGGTCCCGTAGCCGAGGTCCTCGATCGCGGCGGCGGCGCGCCGCTCCTCGTCTGCCGCCGCCGTGGACAGCGAGGCGAGCCATACTCCCGTGCGGCCTAGACGCCGTTTGAGGGTGGGCCGGTCCACGGGCGCGGGTGCGGGGCGTTCAGCCATGCCGGCTCTCCTCGCTGTGCTCGATCTTTGTTGTCGGTGGGCCCCCGGTGCCAGTTGCCGTACACAGGCTCGGGGTGGACGAAGACGGCGGCACGGCGCTCTTCGGCCGTCGCGCGGTCATAGGTCCGCAGTCGTCGTGGGTGCCGCCCGCGGCGGTGAAGATCTCACGCAGCAGCAGCCGCAGGCGTTCGCCGTTGATGCCGTCGTACGGGTCGTCGGGGCCCGCGATCTCGGCCCGGCCCTCGACGGTGGCCCAGTTCCACCGGGCGCGGAAGGTGAGGGCGGTACGCGGTCGTGCCCGCAGGTGGGCGGGTTCGGTGGGGCCATAGGTGACGAAGGCGACCACCGGTTCGTCGGTCACGGGATGGTCGATGATCCCGGCATTGACCACCGACGCCTGGATCGAGCCGTCGGCACGGGTGGTGGCCACGTCCGCCAGGTTGTGATCGGCGGCGATCCGGGCCACGTCCTTGAGATCGGTCATCGGGTGCCTTTCTCCGCGGACCGGGTGTTTCCACGATGGCTCCCGTCCGCACAGGTCACAACCGCGGTGTCAGCCCGCCGCCCCGGTTCAGGCTTGTGCCGGCGTCGTCGTACACGGCCGCGGCTCGGCGCCGGCCCCGGCGAGGAGCGCGTCGCGGGCGCGAGTCGGCGACTCAGCCGTTCGAGTTGCCTGCCGACCAGGGGAACCGCACCATCGAATGGTCGGCAACCGTGTCCGCGTTCCTTCAGAGCGTCGCTGTGCACACGGATCCCAGAAGTCCGGCAGGCCGCACGGCGTTACGAAGGCGTCTCAGAGCCCAGCCGCAGCCGTGCCAGGGCGATTGAGCCGGCCGGGTGCGTGGGCGGCCCGGCCCGAGCCGGGGCACTCGGAGACGGCCCAGGACCACCTGGAACTGCGGCGCGGTCGTGCGGCTGAGTTCCCTCGGTTGCCGGTCTCGGGCGTCGGCTGTACGCGCCACCCCGTGACGGTCCCGGCGAATTCAAGGCCACGGCATCGCTTTGGGTGATAAACGCTGCGTGTCACCGGTGCGTGAGGTGCGAGGAAGCGGGAACCGTCCACGACGTGCGGCGCGCTTATGCCCCTCACGCCTTGGAAGAAACTCATATTTTGGGTGCTTGTAGGGCTGAAGTAAGGGCATCCGGTGGTCAGGAGGTTGATAACGATGGTTCCCCTGCTTCTGGTTCTTCTGCTGGCTCTGATCCTCTTCGGCGCGGGCTTCGCGCTGAAGGCGCTGTGGTGGATCGCAGTGATCGTGCTCATCGTGTGGCTGCTGGGCTTCGTCGTCCGGTCCGCGGACAGCGGGGGCCGGAGGGGCCGCTGGTACCGCTGGTAGGCAATGGCGGACGGCGCGAGGAGCACGCCACGCGCGAGCAATGAGTGGGCCCGGCCGACATGGAATCCGTTGGTAAATGGTCCGGTCCCTGTGCGTGACGTCGGCCTTCATCACCTGGTTGTGGGTGGTGAAGGCCGACGGTGCGTCGTGGGGAGGGTGTCGGTGTCGCTGAGGGAGCCGGGGCTGGGTGAGATCCCGGCGGAGACAGAGCGGGTGGCTCGAGCGGTGTGTCCGGACGGAACGCTGGCGATGCGGCTGCGTGATGAGTTCGGGCACGTCTTGTCTGGTGAGGAGTTCGCTTCCCTGTTCCCGCACCGTGGTCGTCCAGCGGTCCCGCCGGGGGCTTTGGCGCTGGTCACGGTGTTGCAGTTCGCTGAAGGACTGTCGGATCGGCAGGCCGCTACCGCGGTGCGGGTGAGGATCGACTGGAAGTACGCGCTTGGGCTGGAGCTGACCGATACCGGCTTCGACTACTCGGTGCTCAGCGAGTTCCGAGCCCGCCTGCTGGAGGGCCAGATGGCCGATGAGCTCTTCGAGGAGGTGCTTCGGGCGGCCAAGGAACGAGGGCTGCTGAAGACATCGGGCCGGGCCCGAACCGATTCCGCCCGGGTCCTGGTGGCGATCCGGGCGGTCAACCATGCAGAGATGATCGGGGAGACACTACGGGCAGCCTTGAACGCGCTTGCCGCAGCGTGCCCGCGGTGGCCGGCCGCGCAGGTGGATGCCGAGTGGTTCGACCGTTACGGGCACCGAGTGGAGGAAGCGAGGCTGCCCCGGGGCAAGGAGAAGCGCCAGGCGTGGATCGAGCAGGCCGGGGCCGACGGGATGCACCTGTTGGAAGCGGTCTTCTCGCCACAGGCTCCTCGCTGGGCACGGTCGTTGAAGGCGGTCGAACTGCTGCGGCAGATCTGGGTGCAGAACGTCCGGATCGTCGACGGGGCGTCTGTCGACGGGACGCGAAGAACGTACCTCCGGGCCGGTTACGGCCCTTCTCGCCCTATGACACCGACGCTCGCGCCGGTGCCAAGCGAGGCACCGGCTGGACCGGCTACCTGGTGCAGCTGACCGAGACGTGTGAGCCGGACGCGCCCAACTTGATCACTCATGTCGCCACCACCGACGCGTCCGTGAGCGACGTGAAGATGATCGATGCCATCCACGCTGACCTGCGCGCTCACGGCAGGCTCCCCGCCGTGCATCTGGCGGACGCGAACTATGTCGATGCCCAGGGCCCGGTCGACGCTGAAGAAGCGGGCATCGAGTTGGTGGGACCGATCCAGCGAAACACCACCGCCCAGTCATCCGGCACCTTCGCCACCGACGCCTTCACCGTGGACTGGGAGAACAGGCGACTCACCTGCCCCAACGGGAAGGTCGCCGACCACTGGTATCCGCGTGTCTCCTCGCACGGAATCCCGGTGGTCCAGGTCCGGTTTCGCGCAGCTGACTGCCGGTCCTGCCCGGACGTGCATGACTGCACGCCGTCCAAGGCCGGCAGGGGCCGGGAGATCATGCTGCGGGAGAAGGCCGCACACGAGGCCATGAGGACGAACCGTGCCGCCCAACGGAGCCCTGAGTGGTGGGAGATCTACCAGCACCGACAGGGCATCGAGGCCACCATCTCCCAAGGCGTCCGGGCCTTCGGCCTTCGGCGGTCCCGCTATCGAGGCCACCCCAAAACCCGACTGCAGCACCTCTTCACCGCCACTGCGATGAACCTCGCCCGGCTCGATGCCTGGATCACCGGGACACCCCGAGCCGCAACCCGTATCTCCCGCCTCGAACGACTGCGTCCCGCTGCCTGACGGCAGCGGGACGCAGTGGGAGCCACCATTACCAACAGTGTCCGTGCCGGCCGGGCCCACTGGCGTGAAAGAGACGCTCTCTTGCGGCGGTTGGGAGGGATCGGGCTTATCGGACGCACCGCAGGGTACGTGAGTCATGCACCGGCCCCGCAGACTCAGCAGTGGAACCTGCTCCTCCTGTCTGCGGGGCCGGTGCGTATCGGGCTTGCATCTGGTTCGGCCAGGGTGGCCAGGGGGCGCAGTTCCGCCCCGGCGACTATGTCCACAACACGCCCTCTATGCCGACCGGCGCCCAGGTCGGCCACTCGCTCACGGTGGTCGACGGGCACAGCACCCGTGGGGCCGACAGCTGCGGGCGGTGAACGCGGACTCGAGCCCGGCCGTGCGCCGCCGATACGGCCATCCAGCCGTGTCGGTCCCGGACAGCCACAACAGATTGAGCCGTCAGGCCGCCGCGCGGCCGGAGCCGCAGGAAGCCCAGGCACTGGGCAAGCTTCGCGGCCTGTTCCGCCGGCGGACCTGACGCGGCACGGGCGACCCCGACTCAGGCAGCGAGAACGTCCCGCAACTCTTGGACAGCGTGCTCGTGGTGTTGCTGGGCGGGGATCGCCTCGTACAGGTCCTGGGCGCGGCGGCGGACCAGGCCGGTGCGGTAGCTGCCCGGGAGAGCGGTCAGGGCGGCGATCGTGCAATGGCAGGCTTGTCCGCTGTCGCCGTTGTGATGGGCGCAGGCGGCTGCGTCGATGTGCGGCAGGTGCGCGTCATGGTGCTGGTCGGCGCCGGCAGCTCCAGGGCGCGCTGCTGGCTTCCGCGGGCGCGGCGGGTGTCTGCGAGCGTGGTGTGGGCGTGACTGAGGTGGACGTGGTGCTTCTGTTCGCCGTGCGTCAGCCACGTGTCCGACCGCTCGGATTCGGGAAGCCTCGCCATGAGGGCGTCGGCGGTGGCTGTGTAGGTCTCGACCGGAGGCGTTTGTTGCTCACTTCGGGAGGTGCTCATCGGCCTGGGGGCCGGGATGTGTTGTCGACAAATGAAGTCGCACGTCTGTGCGGAGTCGGTCTTCGCGGATGCCCCTCCCTGGCGAAGAGGAGCGGCGGGTGTGCCTCACCCGGGGTGTCCGGGCGGAGAGCGCCGTCGGACCCGCTGGTCTATTCCTCCTTGGCGAACATGCGGTCCAGGAAGCGGTGAGGGCGGTTGACGAACGCGCGGGTCAAAGCGACAGGCTCAGCCTGGTCGTATTCCACCTGCTCGATGGTGCCGTCGCTTTCGATCTGCAGGATCCGTGCGCCGGGCATGGCCAGCAGGATCGGCGAGTGGGTGGCCACCACGAACTGGCACCCTTGCTCGAGGAGTTCCCGGATCCTCACCATCATCGCCAGGCATCCCTGCACCGACAGGGCTGCCTCCGGTTCATCCAGCACGTAAAGACCGTTCGGGCCGAAACGGTGGCGGGCCAGGTCCAGGAACGACTGGCCGTGGGAGCGTTCGTGCAGTGACCGGCCGCCGTAGGCGCGCAGCAGTTCCCCTGAGTCTTCGTCCAGCCGCTCGATCTCGGTGGCCACGTTGTAAAAGCTTTCGGCGCGCAGGAAGAAACCCGTACGAGGTCTGCGGTTCCAGCAGACAGTCAGGTGATCGCCCAGGTCGGACTCGGTGGACCGGCTGGCGAACCGGAAGGACCGGGAACCGCCCTCGGCGTTGAACCCGGCGGCTGTGGCCAGCGCCTCGATCAAGGTGGACTTGCCCGATCCGTTGTCGCCGACCAGGAACGTCACCGCGGGGTCCAGATCGAGGCTGTCCATGCCGGCGAGACGGGTGACGACGGGCAGGTTGAAGGGGTAGCGGTCGGCGCCCACGGGGGGATCGAGCTGAACATGGCGGACGAAGCCCCGGCCGTGGCGGGTCATGGGCTGCCCGTCCTGGTCCGGACCAATGCCGGAGGATTTACCGGAGTCATGCCCTGACCATAGATCCAGGCACTGACAGTCTCATCCAGCGGTGCCCTGCCCGGCGCGGGCCCTGGTCTGGGCGAGCCGGTAGGAGTCGGTTCCGGTCTCGATGACGGTGCCGTTGAACGTGAGCCGGTCGACGGTCGCCGCGCAGAGCCTGGGGTCGGTGAAGGTCTTGGTCCACCCGCCGAAGAACTCGTTCGAGGCGATGGCGACGCTGTTCTTCTCCTCGCGCTCGGTCAGAACAGCGCAAGCCCGACCACTTTCTGGCCTTCACCGCGCTCGCAGCCGTCCTCATCTGCTACCGGAAACTCCCCAAGTGAAATGACCTGCCAGCCGTGCTTCTTGAGGCAGAAGTCCGGGTTTGGGCCTTCGCGGACGATGCTGGTCTGCGCGGAGAGATGCCCTACTACCGCAGCGATCCCGGGCGCTGATCCACTGGTCTGTCCTGCGGTCATGGCCGGCGCTCAGCTGATGCGAGTTCCCGTGCCGCTGACACGGACGCGCGGGTCACCCGCGCGCAGCGTCACCGTGAGTTCGCCAGGGCGGCCCAGGTCCTCGCCCTGATGCAGGGTGAGGACGGCGTCCTCGGGGACCAGGCCGAGCTCACGGGCGTATGCACCGAACGCGGCGGCCGCGGCGCCGGTTGCCGGATCCTCGACGACGCCGCCGACGGGGAACGGGTCACGGACGTGGAAGACGGTGGCCGACTCTCGCCACACCAACTGGAGCGTGGTCAGGTCCAAGCGGTGCATCAGCGCTTCGAGGCGCGCGAAGTCGTACGCGAGATCTGCGAGGCGCGCGCGTGTCGCCGCGGTGAGCACGAGATGGCGGGCACCGGCGAACGCGATATGGGGCGGGAAAGCCGGGTCGAGATCGGCGGCTGGCCAGTCGAGCGCGGCGAGCGCCTCCGTGAGGTCGGCGTCGGCGATCTCCTCGATGTGCGGCTCGACACTGGTGAGTGTGGCCCTGACCGTCCCGCCCTCCACGGCCACCTCCACCGGCACGGCCCCGGCGCGCGTCGCGAATACCAGCTCCCCGGGGCCTATCCGCTCGGCGAGTGCGACGGCGGTCGCCACGGTGGCGTGCCCGCAGAATGGCACCTCGGCCTTGGGGCTGAAGTAACGGATGCTGTACGCCCGTCCCTCCTGGCCGCCGAGGTCCTCCGGGGGTGCGGTCAGGAACGCGGACTCCGAGTATCCGAGGTCGGCGGCGATAGCCAGCATGGCGCTGTCGTCCAGGCCGGTGGCATCCAGAACGACGCCGGCGGGGTTTCCGCCGTCAGGGGCGCTGGAGAAGGCGGTGTATCGCAGTACCTCGGGCCGCGGCGCATTCGTCGTCATACTTGCGGCAACGCGGGGCGGCCCCGCGGCTATTCCTGGACGCGAGTGGAGGCGGGGACGGCCCCCGCAGCGAGCCGCACATCGATACAGATTCCCCCCGTTCCCTTTCCGAACTGGGCCTCCGTGCCGACAGAAAGGCTCATGGGCGTCGCCTCGGGCTGTTGTCCCAGCGGTGGGTGGTCCAGGACTGTCGGATGAGAGTACGGACGGTGATGATCGAGCCTTTTCCAAGCTGGCGGTGCTGACCGTGTGCTGGACACGCATGCGCCACGACGAAGCTCCTGGTAGACGGGTTCTCGACCAAGATCACCCGTGTTTGCCAGGAGCTGCGCGTGCGGCAAGCAGTGCGTCCCTGCTGGCGGTGTCTACTTCCGCTGACAGCAAAGTTGAGACGATCTCCGCCCACAGCCGGGTCTGCCAGGAGTGCTGGAAGGCAGTTGCGGCTCGCTGACGCTGGAGTCGTGATCCTGATGCCCACTGTCGTACAACGTCCTGCCATGCCTGCGTTCCCGTACCAAGAGCTGAGGCAGGACCCGTGCGGCCGCCCGTTCCACGCGGTCGCTGACCTCGACCGCGGCACGGGCCTGGTCCATCTGCTTGAGCAAGGCGCTGACCATCTGCTCCTGTTCGAGCCGGGTCGACAGTTCGAGCGCGCCCTCGGGGTCTTTTCGGTCGTGCAGCCGGGACGCTGCCTCCAGGAGCGTCGCCGCAATCCGGAAGCGGAGGTGCGCCCGGGCGGGGTGCCCCGCCGGCTGGAACGGGTATCCGTCGGCTGTTCGGGCACACGAGACGTCATGCACGGACTACATGCACGTCCCACCAGCAGCAGTCTCATCGGCCAGGCTTCCACAGCCGAGACATCGCCGCCCGGTCACGACGGCGCCAAACACGCACACCGAGGCCGGCGCACCGGCCGCCTGCGCCGCCGCGTCCTCGCCTACCGGGCAATCGATTTCCTGTCCACGCACATCCCGGACGACCCCGGCCCGGGCGACGAATGCCTGCTCCTCGTGCACACCCGCCAGGTCGTCGGCCAGGTCCGGTACCGGATCTGCACTGACTGCGACCAGGGTGTCATCACCGCCGTCGTCATCGACGAGCGCTTCCGCAGCACCGGCCTGGGCACCCGTGCGCTGTCACACCTACGGTCTCGCCACCCGGGACTGACCTGGCGCAGCACGCTGAGCAAGCGCACCACCCGTGATCTCCTGCGCCGGATGCGCATTCCCACAACCACTTCTGCCACGCCCTGCCCTCACGCTCACCAGACACTCTCTGCCCCGGCCGACCCGATACTCGCCAGCGGCTGACCTCAACGCTCAGCGGTCACAGCGCACCTGCCGGCGGGTCCCGTCGTCGCGCCCCTTGGTGAACTAGGGTTCCGTCTTCAAAGATCGCTTGATGGTGGATCATGGTGGTGTGGTACGCCGTCGTGAACTCACCGGCCAGGAGCGGGAGTTACTCGCTCTACTCATACCGCGGGCCAAAACGGGACGACCGCGGGTGGAGGACCGCCGGGTGATCAAGGCATGGTCTACAAGATCCGGACCGGGATCTCCTGGCGTGACCTGCCCGAACGCTACGGGCCGTGGAAGACGGTCTACACCCGCTTTCGCCGCTACGCCCTCGACGGCATCTTCACCCGGGCTCTGCAGCAGATGCAGGCCCGGGCGGATGCGGCGGATCCGAGTGCCCCGCATCGGTCCGGGCCGACCGCGCTGCCGACCGGACCACCTGGTGGCGGACAAGGCCTACGCCTCCCGCGGCTTCCGCGCCCACCTCCGCAAGCGCGGTATCAGCCACACCATTCCCGAGAAGCGGGACCAGCACCGCCACCGCCGCAACCGGGGCCCGTGACGGCGGTCGCCCGCCGCGGTTCGACCGGGAGATCTACCGCCGGCGCAACACTGTCGAACGCGCTTCAACCGGCTCAAGAGCTTCCGCGGCATCGCTACCCGACATGACAAGACCGCCACCTCCTACGAAGCAGCGGTCTCGCTCGCGTCATTCCTACTCTGGGCAAGATCCGTTTGAAGACGGACGCTAGTACATCACCGCGCAGCGTGGCGGAGCCGGCATGGGTGAGGGGTGGCAGGGCATCCGAGGTGGTGAAGGGAGCGGGCTGACCGCGCTTTCGGTGCCGCCCCTCGACGTCAAGAGCCTCTTAGGGGTGAGAAGGTGAAGGGCTTCCGCAGCTTCATCCTGCGCGGCAACGTGGTCGACCTGGCCGTCGGCATCGTCATCGGGGCAGCGTTCACCGCCGTGGTGAACGGCTTCGTCAGCGCCTTCCTGACACCACTCGTCGGGCTGGCCACCGGCGCCACGGGCGACATGAGCCGCAAGACCTTCACCGTAGGCGCCACCAAGTTCCCCTACGGCGCCTTCGTCAACGCGGCGATCAGCTTCCTCCTCCTCGCCAGCGCCCTGTACTTCCTGGTCGTGCTCCCGATCAACAAGCTTCACGAACGCCTCGCCCCGCACCAGGACGTCCAGGCCCCCAAACGGGACTGCCCCGAATGCCTCAGCCCCGTACCCGCCCAGGCCCGACGCTGCGCCTCCTGCACCGTCCCCCTGCCCGCCGTACCCGCTCAGGCCGGGGAGACAAGCCAGCGCGCCGGGTGACCCGACCTCCATGGCCCCGCCTGGGCTACGGGGGTATCAGCCAAGCCCGGGCCACGGGCTATGCCCGGCACCGGCCCGCACGCGGACGGAGCACGGCCTGCGCGCGCCGCTCTCCGAATCGGGTGTCGGCCGCCCCTGCCAAGTCCGCAAGGGGAATGCCCGGATGGGTGCGGTACTCGTCCGCGATCACCGGCGGTCTCACCACGATGCTGCGCCGGGGCAGGAACTCGGGCGGGTAGCGGGCGTAGAGGTTTCCCCGTTCCGGCGGATCCACTGGCTGTTGTAGACGACGAGGTCGGCGCCGGCCGCGTTGTGAAAGCTCGTCACGTGCCCACGAGAGTGAGGGCAGCGCCCCAGGCAACTGCCCCGACCAGAGCAGGCTCAGGGCCCGGCCCCCGGGACACGACCAGCAGGTTCTCTACGACTGTGCCGGGCCCCAGCCAGCCGCCCCGGCCGGCCGCCACCCCGCGTCACCACACCGCCGCAGGACCCAGCACACACCTTGCCCCACGCCGTGCGGCTGTTCCTGAACGGTCACCGGCTCGGTCACCTCCCACGGCCCCCCGGGCCGCGGCATCGCCCAACAGCCCGCAGCGACGCCAGCTCGGAGAGCAGCCACGCCCTGGTGGCCGTGCCGAAACGCTCGGGCACCAGGCAGCCGCGGGCTCGGCGCCCCTCCTGCGAGCCGGGCCCCGCCTTCTCGCGCTCGGGGCCGCCCGGGACGCCTACGCGGTCGGGTGACTCAAAACCCGGGATCGGGGAACCGGAAGAGATGCCCTGCCCCATAAGGGCAGGGCCGGGTCTCCCGACGCCCGGCTCCCTCACCGGAAGAAGGACCATGATGGCGCACGAAGACGACGGTGGGCAGGCCGTGCCGAACACCCCGGGCATGCGCTCCGACGGCGACGGCGTCACACGCCGCCGTCCCCTGCGCGAGCGGCACGTCGAGGAGACGGTCGAGGTCGCGGTGCCGGTCCGCACGGCCTACAACCAGTGGACGCAGTTCAAGACGTTCCCGCGCTTCTCGACCGTGGTGCGCGACGTCGAGCAGATCAGGCCTACCGTCACCGCGTGGACCATCGGCTACGGCCCCCTGCGTCACCGCTTCGCGGTCGAGATCGTGGAACAGGACCCCGACGCCTACCTGGCCTGGCGTGGCCTGGAGCAGCACCCCACCCACCAGGGCGAGGTCGAGTTCAGGCCGACGGAGTCCGGTGGCACCGCGATCACGGTGCGGATGCTCCTCCAACCGCACGGGGCCGCGAAGGTCCTCACCCGCTCCTCCAGGGTGGTGGGGCTGACCGTGCGACTGGTGCGCGGGGAACTGGTGAGCTTCAAGCACTTCATCGAAGGGCTCGGTCAGGAGGGCGGTGCCTGGCGTGGCACCACCCGCAACGGCCGGGTTCAGCACGACACCCCGGAACCGCCCAGGAGCCGTGTCGCCCAGTGGCCCGTCGGCTGACCCGCGTACCGCACACGGCAAGAGAAAGGCCAAGCGATGCAGAACCCGCCCGGTGAGGAGCCGGAGACCTCCCTCTCCGTGACACCGCCGAAGAAGTGGGCGGCCGGGGTTCCCGCCGTCGTGCACGCGCTGGAGTACTCCCTGGAGCAGACCTCCCCGCGCAAGACCGGGGTCGACCTGCTCACCATGAACCAGGTGGGCGGGGTCGACTGCCCCGGCTGCGCGTGGGCGGACCCCGCTCCGGGCCGGCGCCATCGCAATGAGTACTGCGAGAACGGCGCTAAGCACATCAACGACGACGCCACGACGCGCCGGATCACCGCCGACTTCTTCCGCGAGCACAGCGTCTCCGATCTGGCCGCCCGCTCCGACATGTGGCTCAACCAGCAGGGCCGGCTCACCGAGCCGATGATCAAACGGCCCGGATCGGACCGCTACGAGCCCATCGGCTGGAACGACGCCCTGGGCGTCCTGGCGCAGGAACTCCGGGGGCTGGACTCGCCCGACGAGGCGGTCTTCTACACCTCCGGCCGGGCCAGCAACGAGGCCGCCTTCGTCTTCCAGCTCTTCGCCCGCGCCTACGGCACCAATAACCTGCCCGACTGCAGCAACATGTGCCACGAGTCCAGCGGCTTCGCCCTGAACGAGACGCTGGGCGTCGGCAAGGGCACCGTGAGTCTCGACGACCTCCACCACGCGGACCTGATCTTCCTGGTGGGGCAGAACCCGGGCAGCAATCACCCGCGGCAGCTTTCGGCCCTGGAGGAGGCCAAGCGCAACGGCGGCCGCATCGTGGCGGTGAACCCGTTGCCGGAGGCGGGGCTGCGACGCTTCAAGAACCCGCAGAAGCCGCGTGGGGTCGTGGGGCGGGGCACCCAGATCGCCGACCGCTTCCTGCACATCAAGCCGGGCGGGGACCTCGCCCTGTTCCAGGCACTGAACCGGCTCTTGCTGGAGGCGGAGGACGCGCGTCCCGGCACCGTCCTGGACCACGACTTTATCAACGCCCACACCTCCGGTTTCGAGGAGTTCGCCCGGCACGCCCGCACCGTCGACTGGGACGACGTGCGCATGGCGACGGGACTAACCCGCGAGGAGATCGAGAAGGTCCGCGACGAGGTTCTGCGGAGCGAACGCGTCATCGTGTGCTGGGCGATGGGCATCACCCAGCACAAGCATGGCGTGCCCACCATCCGGGAGATCGTCAACTTCCTGATGCTGCGCGGCAATCTGGGGCGCGCCGGCACGGGCGCCTGCCCGGTGCGCGGCCACAGCAACGTCCAGGGCGACCGCACCATGGGCATCTGGGAGCAGATGCCGGACACCTTCCTGGACGCCCTTCAGAAGGAGTTCGGCTTCGATCCGCCGCGCCCGCACGGCTTGGACTCGGTGAACTCGATCAAGGCGATGCTGGAGGGCCGCGTCAAGGTCTTCCTCGCCCTGGCCGGGAACTTCGTGCGCGCAGCGCCCGACAGCGAGGTCACCGAGAAGGCGATGCGTTCGTGCCGGCTGACCGCCCACATCTCCACCAAGCTCAACCGCTCGCACACCGTCTGCGGCGACACCGCTCTGATCCTGCCGACGCTGGGGCGCACCGAGCGTGATGTCCAGGCCGACGGCGAGCAGTGCGTCACCGTCGAGAACTCCATGAGCGAGGTGCACACCTCCCAAGGACGACTCGAACCGGCCTCACACACGCTGCTGAGCGAGGTCGCCATCCTGTGCCGACTCGCCCGGCTGAGCCTCGGCGGCGAGGGGGACATCCCCTGGGCCAAGTTCGAGGGCGACTACAACACCATCCGCGACAGCATCTCCCGGATCGTGCCGGGCTTCCACGACTTCAACGCCCGGGTGACCCGTCCGGGAGGCTTCCAGCTACCCAACCCGGTCAACGAGGGAGTGTTCAGGACCGAGACCGGCAAGGCCCGGTTCACCTGCAACGAGCGGGTGGTCCCCCGGGCCCCCGAGGGTCACCTGCTGCTGCAGACCTTGCGCTCGCACGACCAGTGGAACACCGTCCCGTACACTAACAACGACCGCTACCGCGGCATCCACGGCAGCCGCCACGTGATCCTCGTCAATCCGGCCGACCTGTCCGAACTCGGCCTCGCCCAGGGCGATCGCGTGGACCTGGTGAGCGTCTGGGAGGACGGCACCGAGCGCCGGGCCGAGAACTTCGAGGTCGTGTCCTACCCGGCGGCCAAGGGTTCGGCCGCCGCCTACTACCCGGAGACGAACGTCCTGGTGCCGCTCGACAGCGTCGCCGACGTAAGCAACCAGCCCACGTCGAAGGGCATCGTCGTCCGCCTCGAACCCACGGGCGACCGATCCCGGCCGGCACCCGTCTGATCGAAACCGATGACGCCGCACCCCGGCGGGGCCCCGCTGACAGCAGCGAGGCCCCGCCGTCCGTCTGAGAGTCATCACGTGATGACGTGATGTCCACCCGGTGCCTGTACGAGGCTGGCATGCCGGGGTGGCGTGCTCGCTCCGTGCGGCCGGCTGTTCCGACGTGGGCCTTGTGCCGCTCGTTCGCGGGTCGGGTCTCACTCGGGGTAGGTGCGGTACCGGGTGGTGTGTTGTGCCGAGCAGAGGCCCGCGGCCGCCGGAAGCGTCCGGCTGGTGGGCTGCCGCGTGGGTGCGGCCCCGGGCGGGCGGGCACCGCGCTGCGGTTGACTCGACAGGGCTTCTTGCGGCCCTTCATGGAACAAGATCTGTGTGTGGCGGGCCTGGACTGTGTCCAGGCCCGCGGTGCTGGGGTCGCCGGGGTCGGTGAGGCTGGCAGTCCAGCGCCTCAGCGTTCGAGCAGATACTGGTTCGGTATTGCGTCGCTGCTGGTGCCTGCACCATGGAGGCGGCGTGGGCTGCCTTCGTGGAGTTCGTGCAGGTACCGGTCGAGGGCATCGAGGGCATCGAGGGGCCCGAGGACGACGGGGACGGCTTCATCGTTGAATGGGGCGTCTGGGACCGGACCGGGAACCGGCCCGCGCTGTCTTTTGGACGACTGCTCGCCGTCAACGAGGACGACGATCGGCAGGATCCGTACTGGCAGCCCCAGTACTGGAAGGTGGGGCTCCAGGCATGCTTCACCGACAACCCCGCCTGGGCGGACCTGCACATCAGCGGCGGCGGAAACCGCGCCTTCGATCACGCTGCCGGCAAGCCCAGAGCGGACGCGCTCGCGGCCATACGCCGTTACATCGTCCAGGACCCGCTCCTCAGCGTGATGTGGCAGTCAGTTCCGACCGACATCGAAGTCACGCTCGACCGGGCAGGATAGCTGCACCTCCGGGTCATCTGTCCGACCCGATGAAGCAGCAGGCGACAGATCTCCTCCGGCCGGGGTTGCCGTGCTCGGCGAGATAGGCCTCGAGGGCCTGGACAGCGAGCGGCACCAGGGAGACCCGCTTGTCGATGCCGCCCCTCACCACCCGGCCGGGGGTTGCCGCGCTCGGCGAGACGCGATGTGGTTCCACCGGCCGTTCCGGGCCGACGAGTGGCTGCTGTACAGACCAGCAGTCCCCGTCGGCATACGGCGGCCGCGGCCTCGGTCAGGCCCGCATCTACACGCAGGACTGGCGCCTGGCCATCTCGGTCATCCAGGAGGGTGTGGTACAGGTTCCGTGGGAACACTGAGGGGCATGGCGAAAGCTCTGCACCCGGACCGGCGGGCCATCGGCGTCGGAAGTACCCCCACGGTCGTCGTCGCCGCCCTCGCCAACCTCGGCATCGCGATGGCCAAGGTGGCGGCCGGCCTCATCAGCGGCTCCAGCGCCATGCTCTCCGAGGCCGCGCACTCGGTCGCCGACACGGTCACCGAGGTGTTGCTGCTGACGGCGCTCAAGCGCAGCCGGAGACCCCCCGACGAGGACCATCCCCTCGGCTACGGCCCCGAACGCTACGTCTGGGCGCTACTCGCCGCAGTCGCCACCTTCGTCGGCGGCGCGGTCTTCTCCCTCTACGACGGCATCCACACCCTGACGAGGGGCGAGACGCTCGGCGACCCGCGGGTGTCGTACATCGTCCTCGCGGTCGCCTTCGTGCTGGAGGGCTTCTCGCTGCGGACCGGGGTGCGCCAGGCGCGCGGTGACGCGGACCGCCGCGGGATGCCCTTCCGGCTCTATCTGCGGCACACGCCCGACACCGCCGTGAAGGCGGTGGTTCTGGAGGACTCGGCTGCGCTGATCGGCCTGGTGCTGGCGGCGGGCGGCCTGCTGGGCGGACAGCTCACGGGATCCGGGGTCTGGGACGGCATCGCCTCCCTGTCCATCGGCGTACTGCTGCTGTACGTCGCCTGGGTACTCGGCCGGTCGAACGTGGAGCTTCTCATCGGGCGGCCGCTGCCCCGGCCGGTGCGGGAGCGGATCCGCGCGGAACTCCTACAGGTGGAGCACATCGAGGCGGTACTGGAGCTGACGACGCTGGTGCAGGCGCCGGGGGAGGCCCTGGTGGCGGCCAAGGTCGACTTCCGTGACCTGTCGACCGCCGCCGAGGTCGAGTGGGCCTGCGAGCGGGCCGAGCAGCGACTGCACGAGGCGTTCCCGGCGGTGCGCCGGGTGTATCTGGACCCGACGCCCGGGCATGCGCAGCGGCGCTCCGAGGGCCTGAACCCCGGTTCGTGAAAACGGCTTGTGCGTGCGAGGGCTGGTCGGGCACATGTTCTGGCAGGAGCTCACGCTGCAGGGATGGGACGTCCTCGCACACACCGCTGATGTGGCCCTTCTCCAGCCGCGTGTACCACTCGGTGCTGACCCCGGCCAGCACGGCGGCCTCCTCGCGCCGCAGCCCGGGAACGCGGCGGCGGCTGCCGCTGGGCAGCCCGGCCTGCTTTCGCACGCCGCTCCGCAAACGGGACCCGGCAGGCCGGCCGTCGCGCCGTGACCCCGGCAGGACGACCGTCGTTGTCCTGGCTGGTGCCGCCCCCCTCGCCGGGCTGCGACGGTGCCTGGCCGAGTGCCGCGTCAGCCCACGACTGACGCGGACAGGTAGGCCCCAGACGCGCCGCGTCACTCACAGCGCCCCGCGTGTGGCCACGCCACCCAGCAGGCGCCGGATCGTGGGACCGGCCGTAAGAACGGCACGGCCATGACCTCCACCCACCCGCGCAAGCCAGCGGCGCAGCGAGATCCCTCACGGCCCGCAGCAGGGCACGAGCCTGCAGCAGATCCGCGACGGCCTGCCGCCCGCGCCCGCCTCCTGCACGGTCGAGCCGGCCCCGCGCCCGGTGGGCGACGAGGTGCCACCGGAACTCCTGGCGCTGGTGACCCACCACTGCCGCCGCATCAACGCCTACCTCGCCCGCGCCCAGCACCTGCGGACCCTGCACGGCGACAGCATGAAGCAGTGGCAGCGCCTGGTCCTGTACGCCCTGACCGACGCCCTCGCCCACAACCACCTCCTGGTCGGCACCCACGCCGCCCACCTCCAGCGTCAGGACCTCTACGCCGACCTGCTGCGCCGCTGCCTGCAGTCCCCGGACCCCGACCGCTACATCACCTGCGAGGCCGTCCAGCACCTCGACGGCCTCACCGGCGCCGTACCCGAGGAAGCGGCCGAGCCGGTCTGGACCACCGTCGGTCGGCACGTCGCCCGCGACGGCAGCTGACAACCGGACCGGGCAGGACACCCATGCCCACCTTCGGTGGCGAGGTCACCGCGGGCGCCAGTACGCGTGTGTCTGACGTACGTCAGCGTCGATCACATCGCGCAGGAGCTCGCGATCGTCTGCGGGCAGGTGGCCGCCGAGGAGGTTCGCGGACAGCCGGTAGGCCTCGGCCAGCTGTGGATCGCCGGCCGCGAGGACGCTGGAGAGCAGTGGTCCGTCCCGCCGGCTGGGCGCCAAGCCGCTCGAGGTGCCGTCTCCGGCCCCGGCCGCCGGGCGTGTGGCGAAGGCAAGGCGCAGCAAACCTTCCAACGCGGACTCGCCGCACTCACACGGTGGGTCGAACGGGAAGGCAGTCGGCCCGTACCCCGCGGCACCGTCGTCCAGATCGCCAGCGAGGCGAGACAGAACCGGTCCCCCTCAGCTGGGCGTATGGATCTCCGACACCCGCGCCAGGCGTGGCAAGCTCACCCCTGACCAACTGGCCGCACGACGAAAACTCGGGGTGGGGTGGGTGTAGACGTGCGACGCGACACCGGCGATCCGACACGGCATGTGCGCTTCTCGTACGGCATACATGCCTTATGTGTACGCATGCCGTACGAGGATGTAGGCACTCAGTCTAGTTTCTCTTTTAACCTCCCTGCGCTTGGGTCTGCGGGCGCCTCTCCGGTGGGTCGGGGTTTCTGCTCACTCTGAAGGGGAGAGCTGTTCGCGCACCCATTCGGGATCGGGGTTGGTGTGTGGCTGGCCCGCCACGACGACGGTCGGCACGGTCTCGTTGCCGTCGTTGGCTGCTCTCACCGCTGCGGCTGCTGCCGGGTCGCGCCAGATGTCGACCCAGTGCAGCTGGCGGGCGCTGCGGCCCAGCCGGATGCGCAGTCGTATGCAGTACTTGCAGCCCGGCCGCCAGAAGACGACCGGTCGGCCGTCGACCGCACTGCGGCGTTGTGCCTCCTGCGCACCGATCGACCTCGGGAAGATCAGGGGTGAGTTCACGCCGGCGAGCGCCAGGAAAGCCAGCAGGAGTGCTGCGGCTGTGCCGGGGCTCCCCTTGAAGATCTGCCCAGTCGCGACGGCTGCGCCGCTGAGCACAAGCAGCATCGGCAGGATCCAAGCACGCATCATGGTGATGCAGGCTATCGATGAGTCGAATTGCTCCTCGAACTAGATCGTTCACCTGGGCGTTCGCCGTACGCTGAGGCGTCCTTCGTCTGATCATGTGCTCCGACCAAGGACGCACGCGACCACAGCTCAGGTTCCGGGGGAAGCGTTCGCGAAAGCGTCACGCTTCCGGGAGGACCTATTCGGCTGTCTGACCGCTCGCGGGGCGAACTGTTCGACTTCACGTGACCTCGCCGGTGGACCTGACGCTGTTGGCCGAGCACCGGCGCGGGAACGGTGCCATGTACGACGCACTGAACAGCGGAAACGTGGACGTGCCCCGGCTGCGACAGGTGCTGGCCGGCCTGCCCATGCAGCAGGCCGCCGACGGCCGTCCGGTCCTCGCCGTCGACATCAGCAACTGGCTCCGCCTCGACGCCCCGACCAGCGCGGACCGTCTGTTTCAGTCACGTCCACGGCCGCAGCGGACGGTCCTCGGACCAGTTCGTGCCGGGCTGGCCGTACTCCTTCGTCGCCAGCCTGGAATCGGGCCGGACGTCCTGGTGCCAGCTTCTGGACGCCGTCCGTCTCGGCCCGGACGACGACGTCACCGAGGTCACCGCCGCCCAGGTCCGCCGCGTGGTCACAGACCTGATCGAGATGGGCCGCCGGCACGCGGGCGACCGCGACATGCTCATCGTCTTCGACGCCGACCACGACGCCCTGCGCATGACCCACCCCCTCGACGGCCTCCCGGTCGAGGTGCTGGGACGGATGCGCTCCGACCGCGTCATGCGACGGCCGACGCACCTATGGAAGAGCTGGTCAAGGACGTCCCTGGGTTCCTGGGGACGGACCACGCGCAGACTCCTGGCGGGCTGGGAATCACTGTCGGGTACTTCCGCGACGCCGACGCCCTCGCGCAGTGGCGGAGCAACGCCGAGCACCGCGCGGCGCAAAGACGCGGGCAAGCCGAGTGGTACCAGAGCCACACGCTGCACGTGGCGAAAGTGGAGCGGAGCCACGAGTTCACGCGAGCGCAGGTCCCGCAGAACCCGAAAGCAGGCTGACCAACCGAAGTCACCTCCTGGTCCGGCAAGCGCCATCCCGCCAGGCTGCCCGGGTGGACGAACGAGTACGCGTCCGCGAGATCGGTGACGACGACGGGCAGCACCTGCTGCGGATCATCCGCAAAGGCACCGGCTCGGTGGTGACCTGGCAGCGGGCGCAGATGGTGCTGCTGTCCCCGCAGGGCATGAGCGTGGCGAAGATCGCTGAGGTGACGTTCACCAGCACGGACCGGATCCGGGACGTGAACCACAATTTCAGCGCCGCAGGTTTGCACTCGCTCCCCCCGAAGTACAGGGGCGGCCGACCCAGTTCGTTCACCCTGCTTGAGCGCCGCAAGATCAAGAACATCACTAAGCGATCGCCGGCGGCGAGGTCCGTGGGGGCGACGCCGGCATGGACCCGATTCTGTCGGTTCTCAAGCCGCTTCGTGCCCCGGCTGCACGCCTGTTGTCGGTGACTGGTCCGGGGTCGTGATGACTGCGGTGCCGTCGGTGAGGTGGAGGACGAGGTCGGCCTGGGTTGTCAGGCGCAGATCGTGGGTGATGAGAAATGTCGTCCGCCCGGCGGTGAGTCGGCGCAGCGGTGCCATGATGCGCGCGGTGGAGGCATCGTCGAGTCCGGCGGTGGGCTCGTCGAGGATCAGCACAGGCGCGGTGCGGAGCATGGCGCGGGCGAGTGCGATCCTGCGGCGCTGGCCGCCGGAAAGGTTGTTGCCCCGTTTGCCGACCGGGGTGTCGTAGCCCTCGGGCAGGGCGCTGACGAAGTCATGGGCGTCGGCCGCGGCGGCGGCTGCGAGTACCTCGGCCTCGGTGGCGTCCGGGCGGCCGTAGGTGATGTTGTCGCGGACCGTGCCGTCGAAGAGCATGCTGTCCTGCGGGAGCAGGGTGATGTGGTGGCGCACCTCCTCGACAGGGAGTTCGGCGAT
This sequence comes from Streptomyces sp. NPDC093261, assembly GCF_044753645.1. Lineage (NCBI taxonomy): Bacteria > Bacillati > Actinomycetota > Actinomycetes > Kitasatosporales > Streptomycetaceae > Streptomyces > Streptomyces sp. NPDC093261. The sequence continues at coordinate 84,574 of NZ_JBIVNO010000020.1, read as the reverse complement.
GTCCCGGCCGTCGAGCAGGATGCGGCCCTGCGACGGCTCGTGGAACCGCAGCATCAGCTTGCCGAGGGTGGACTTGCCGGTGCCGCTGGGTCCGGTGACCGCGACGAGCAGGCCGGGTGCGATGTCCAGGCGCACTCCTTCCAGCACGGGGTGTCCGCTGCCGGCATACGAGAAGCTGACGTCCTGGAAGGTCACGGCCCCGCGGACCGGGCCGGCGAGGGGCGGGACGTCCTCGTGAGGGGTGGTTGCGGGCAGGGGGCCGGTGCACAGGACCTCGATGAGGCGTTCGCAGGCGGCGGTGGCGGAGGAGGCGCTGACGACGAGCTCGCCGAGTTCCTGGAGTCTGGGATGGAGGTAGCCGAGGAAGGCGGCGAAGGAGAGCAGGCCGCCGACGCTCAGGTGGTGCTGGGAGATCTGCCAGGCTCCGGCGCCGATCACGGCCAGGACGCTGAGTGTCTCGAGCAGTTCGCCCATCGGCCCGTACACCGACGACAGCCGGATCTGCCGCAGTCCGGCGCGCATCCAGCTGCGTCCCTCGCGGTGCACCTTGCTGTGCTCGGCCTGCTGCCGGCCGTATGCCTGCACCAGGGGCATGTTGGCCAGGCTCTCCTCCAGCAGTGAGGCCAGACGGCCGTTGCTGTCGCGTTCGGCACGGGTGGCGGAGCGCATCAGGGTGCCGAACGCCCGGGCACCGAACCAGATCAACGGGGCGGCGGCCAGGGTGATCAGGGCCAGCTGCCAGCTGGTCCAGAAGGCCGCCGTGGCGAACACCACCGCACCGACGGCGGAGGTGATCAGTTCTACGGGCGCGGAGGCGACCAGCGACTCGACGGTCTCGATGTCGCCGGTCAGCCGGGAGACCAGGTCGCCGGTGCCGAAGCGGTCCAGGGCGTCCGGTGGCACCCGTTGCAGGTGCTGGAAGACCCGGTCACGCAGGCCGAGCAGGAAGTGCTCGCTGGTCCAGCCGGCGAGATAGCCGCCCGCTGCGGAGGCGACAGCGCCGGCCACTGCGAGTCCCAGCCAGAGGGCGGCGGGTCCCCAGAAGGCGGCGAGGTCGCCGGGCGTGAGCACGTCGTCGGTGAGAACGCCGACGATCCCGATCGCGCCCGCGTCGCATCCCGCGGAGACCACCAGCAGCGCGGCGGACACCAGTACGGTCAGGCGGTTGACGCTGACCAGCGGCCAGAACGTCCGGAACGCGGCCAATGAAGAGATACGGGCGTGCCGCGTCCGGGCCGGGACACTGGCCGAGGGGCCCGCCCCGGATCCGGCCACGGGCATGGTGACAGGTGCTGCACTGTGCATGGCCGGCGCTTCCTGGGCACTGCCCGATCCGACGACGTGCCGGGATCCGTCGCGCACCTGTACTGCACGAACGGACCCCGGCGCGGTCTTGCTTGTGTGATCGTTTTCCGCGAAGCCGTACTACTTGGCGGCGGCCTTCTTGTGCTTGCGGTGGTGGTGCTTCTTCTTGTGGTGCTTGGCCTTGCCGGCGGCGCCGCATTCCTTCTTCTTGGCCTTCTTGGCCAGCATGATCTTGGCAAAGGACATGGCGATATCCCTTCCTGGCAGGTCGTCAACCGACGCTGATCGACGCTGACTTCTTCCTGCGTTGCATCTGTGGGTACGGCTGCGGCTGATGTTTCATTCAAGAAGGAAGGTGAGCGTTGGCCTATGTTCCCTTACCAGATCCACGTCCGCCGACGTGACCAAAGCGCTTGCCAGATCGCCTGCCCTTGCCTGGGCCGTTCGGCCAGTGCCGTAATTCATTGAGGGGAGCCCCCGGACTGGCGCTCCCGGAGGCGGCTCAGGTGGTGCCATGCGCATCAGCCGGAACTGAACGACGAGGAGTCTGTTTTCAGCTGCGCGCGGCCCACTTCGCCCGGTCTGGAATCGGGATTTTTAGGAGCGTAGTTCGCGAGTGTGGCTGTCAGGTATGTCGCTGGCCCCTAGACCGTGCTGCTCGCCGTCTGGGCGAGAGTGGTGGTGCGGCCGACGTACTGAAGGCGGCCGCAGTCGTCGAACCTGCCGAGCAGCAGGGCGCGCGAAGAGGCGAGTGTGCCGGTGACCGCGCCGACGATCGCTTCGGTGGTCTCGCGCACCTTTACTTCCGCCACCCGCGCACCGCAGGCTCGTACACGCTGTCCAACCGCTTGAACAGCCCACCCTCCATTCCGATCGACGCGCACGTCAGCCACTCACGCACAGTGTCAGGGTCGGTAGTCGACGGGCACAGCACCCACGGGGCCGACAGCCGGCGCGCGGCGAACACGGACTCCAGCGAGGCCCTGCGCCGCCGATACGGCCACCCGGTCGTGTCGGTCCCGGACAGCCGCAGCAGATCGAACGCGACGAAGTGGGCCGGCCACTCGGCAGCCGTCCGGGCCGCCCTGGCGCCGCGCCGCTGAAGCCGGTTCTGCAGCTGCTCGAAGGCGAGCCGTCCCGCGGTGTCCCATACGACCAGCTCGCCGTCCAGCGCGGGCGCGTCCGGCAGCTGTGCGGCTCCAGCCCCAATCTCCGGCAACGCCGGAAGCATCTCGGTGCCGCGCCTGGAGCGCGGCACCACCCGGCCCGCGTCGACGGAGACCAGGGCCCGGAACCCATCCCACTTCGGCTCGGCAGCCCAGCCCGACCGTAGCTCAGGCCCGGGCACGGGAGCGCTCAGCATGGGTTCCCGCGGCGTCCAGGTCACACCGGATCCCTACCACCGAGCCTCCGGTGCTGTCGTTCTGCTGCTGAGGACCGCTAAGGGGTGAGGGCCGGAGAGCCCTGCCAGTGATTGAGGGAGGTACTGCTGTGATCGTTCGTCTCGCGGGCGGCCCGCTCGGTGGCCGTGAGCTGTTGACCACCCCGGGCCCGTGGGCCGGAGACTGGCTCACCGCTGGCGACGCCGACTGGGGCCTGTACGTCCCCGTGCATTGTGACTCCGGGACGGGTGTCGTCCTGGCGGAGATCCGGGCAACCGCGCCGCGTCGCCGGTAGCCGCCGGCAGCGAGACCCGGGGCCTCGAGGGGCCCGGGGTCCGGTGAGGTCGGCTCGGGTGACTGGCGCGCTGGTCGGCGGGGTGCCGGGCGGCGACGGGCAGGGCTCGTGGCGTGCGGGCCCTGCTCCGCGTGGCCTCAGTGCCGGCAGCCGCACCCGGATGCCGTCTTGGCCTCGGTGACGGTCGGGGCGGGGTCGACGGAGGTCTCGCTGGAGGTGCAGCACGCGTTGACACCGCAGCATGCGTCGGCCGACTGCGTCGCCTCGGAGGAGGCGTCTGCGGCCACCGGCTTGGTGGCTCGGACGATGGCGGAGTGCATGCCGTCGGCGACCAGGTGGGTCGGGGTGATCTCGATGTCGGTGAAACCGGCGGCTTCCAGGCCCTGGCGGTATTCGGTGAAGGACAGGGCGCCTGCGATGCAGCCGACGTAGTCGCCGCGCTCGGCGCGCTGCTCGGGCGTGAGGGTGTCGTCGGCGACGACGTCGGAGACGCCGATCCGGCCGCCGGGCTTGAGGACGCGGAAGGTCTCGGCGAACACGGCCGTCTTGTCGGTGGACAGGTTGATCACGCAGTTGGAGATCACGACGTCGATGGTGTTCGCGGGCAGCGGGATCGCTTCGATGGTGCCCTTGAGGAACTCGACGTTCGTCGCATCCGCCTTCTCCGCGTTGGCCAGGGCGAGGGCGAGCATCTCCTCGGTCATGTCCAGTCCGTACGCCTTCCCCGTCGGGCCGACCCGGCGGGCGGAGAGCAGGACGTCGATGCCGCCGCCGGAGCCGAGGTCCAGGACCCGCTCGCCTTCGCGGAGTTCGGCGACGGCGGTGGGGTTGCCGCAGCCGAGGGAGGCGGCGACGGCCTCCGCCGGCAGGGCGTCGCGGTCGTCGGCGGCGTAGAGGGTGCGGCCGAAGTTCTCGTCGACCTCGACGGGCTGCGGCCCGCAACAGGCGGTGCCGCCCTCGGTGACCCTCAGGGCCGCTGCGGCGTAGCGTTCGCGGACGGTTTCACGCAGGTCGGTGGACTGCTCGTGCATGACTCACTCCCAGGTGACGGGACATGGCGGTGCCCCGGGACAGCTTGTATTGACGTTCGTTGATGCAACCTTGCGCCTTGAATCGAAAAACGTCAACATAGAGCTATGTCGAAACAAGAGCTTGAGGTGATCGACCAGGGCACCGCCGGCTGCTGCGACGGTCTCGCGTCCGCACCACTGGACGATGAGCGCGCCGCTCGGCTGGCGAAGGTGTTCAAGGCCCTCGGGGACCCGGTCCGGCTGCGGCTGCTTTCGATGATCGCCTCGCGGGAGGGCGGCGAGGTCTGCGTGTGCGAGATGACACCCGCCTTCGACCTGTCCCAGCCGACCATCTCCCACCACCTCAAGCTCCTGCGCCAGGCCCGGCTCATCGACTGCGAACGCCGCGGCACGTGGGTGTACTACTGGGCGCTGCCCGGCGTCCTCGACCAGCTCGCCGCGTTCCTGACCACGCCGCAGACCGCAGGAGCCACCGCGTGAGCACATCCCTCGGCCGCCGCATGGCCGCCGAAGCCTTGGGGACCGGGCTGCTGGTCGCGGTCGTCGTCGGCTCCGGCATCCAGGCCACCGAACTGTCCCGGGACGTGGGCGTGCAGCTGCTCGCCAACTCCCTCGCCACCGTCTTCGGCCTGGGCGTGCTCATCCTCCTGCTTGGCCCGGTCTCCGGGGCGCACTTCAACCCCGCCGTGACTCTCGCGGCCTGGTTCACCGGCCGCCGCACCGTGGACGGGCTCACCCTGCGGGACGTCGCCGCGTACGTACCCGCCCAGATCGCGGGGGCGATCGGCGGGGCGATCCTGGCCGACGCAATGTTCGCGAGGCCGCTGGTGAAGCTCTCCACCCACGACCGGTCCGCCGGCCATCTGTGGCTGGGCGAGGTCGTAGCCACGGCCGGGCTGATCCTGCTGATCTTCGGCCTCAACCGGATCGGCCGCGCCGCGCTCGCTCCGGCGGCGGTGGCCTCCTACATCGGGGCCGCGTACTGGTTCACCTCCTCCACCTCGTTCGCGAACCCGGCAGTGACCATCGGACGTGCCTTCACCGACACCTTCGCCGGCATCGCCCCCGCATCCGTCATCCCGTTCATCGCGGCCCAACTGCTCGGAGCCGCGCTCGGACTGGGCGCCGTCGCGGTGGTCTACGGCCGTCCCGCTCCCGCCGGGGACGAGGTCGTCGTCCCGCATGGCGAACCGGAATTCGCCTCCTCCTGACCCGCCCTCCCTCGAGAAGGACTCCTGCCATGAGCGTTCCCGCCCCGCGTACCTCGGTGCTGTTCGTCTGCGTCCACAACGCCGGCCGCTCCCAGATGGGTGCCGCCTTCCTCACCCACCTCGCCGCCGACCACGTTGAGGTCCGCTCGGCAGGCTCCGCGCCCGCTGACACCGTCAACCCGGCCGTGGTCGAAGCCATGAAAGAGGTCGGCATCGACATCTCCGCCCAGAAGCCGAAGATCCTCACCCCAGAAGCCGTGCAGTCCTCGGACGTGGTGATCACCATGGGCTGTGGGGACACCTGCCCGGTCTTCCCCGGCAAGCGGTACCTGGACTGGCAACTGGACGACCCGGCGGGCCAGGGCCTGGACGCCGTGCGCCCCATCCGGGACCAGATCGAGCAGCGCGTGCGCGGCCTGCTTGCCGAACTTGGCGTCCCGGCGGCGGTATGACCCTGGAGCACTGCGGGCGCCGATAAATCCTCCGGCCTGGTCACGCGGCATGGTGGTACTCGTGGAGGGTTCCGCCGAGTCGGGTTCGTCGGCGGATCTCCGGGTGTCTGGTGTTCCCCGGTTCGCTGATCGGGTGGGGGAGTGGGCGGAGGGGAGCGGCTTGGCCCAGGGCTCGGTGCGGGCGGTGTCCGTTGTAGAAGGTCGGTCGGGTGCGCGGTGGCACCGAGGATCCGGATCCGCCTCGTGGAGTGCTCGATGGCCGCGAAAACGTACAGGCGTGCCCCGGTCAGGGTGCGGACCTCGAACAGATCGCAGGCGAGCAGCGCATCGGCTTGGCTGCGTAGGAAGTCGGCCCAGGTTGTGCTCTGTCGTGCGGGGGCGGGTGGTGAGGCGGGTGGCGTTCCGTGTGCTTGCTCAGGTAGGGACCTACCCGGCGATGGGCAGGTCGTAGGGCCCCGGATGTCCGACCACCGGCTGAGCGTGCACACACCGACTGCGGAAACAAGACCGGGCCGGGGCGGAAGAGGCTGATGTCGGCGACGACGTCCTGCATGTGCCCGGGCTGCAGGCGGGGCCCACCAGATCCTGCTGACCGGCGCTTTCGAGCTGGAAGAGGCCGACGGTGTCCGAGGCCCGGATCATCTCGGAACGATGTACACCGGTCCGTCTGCCTGCGGACGGGAACAGGCTGGAGTGTGCGGATCCGGGAGGAGCCCCCGGTCGGTCGCCTCTGCCTCCGTCCCGGAACAGCATCAGGCTCCTCGGCTTCGTGGCAGATCAGCGCACGGGACGTCCCGGGAAGTGCCCAACTGCCGGCAGACGGCGGAAGGACTTCGCCGATCTGGCGCACGCTGGCGGGGCAGTGGAGAGCATGCCCATCCCACTGCTTGACCACCAGGGAACGGGACATCATGAAGAAGACACACAGGCGCGTCGCAGCACTCGCGGTGAGTACGACTCTCGCGGTGGCCGGCTGGTCAGCCGGAGCCACCGGGACAGCCACGGCGGACTCTTCGTCGCGGGATGCGGCACAGAGCCCGGCCGACGTTCTCGCCGGTCGCGGCCCGACCCGCATCCACACCAACGGCCACAACGGCGAGCAGACCAAGTACGTGCTCGTCAAACACAGCGCCCAGATCTGCTACAACATCTGGGGCACGAACCTCCGCAAGGGCTACACCATCGCCATGTGGGCGTACGTCGGGGCACCGAACCCTGACCAGCAGATCTGGTCGCGGACGTACTACGGGCCGAAGAACAAGACGTGCTCCCCGTGGGTCCACGTCAAGGGCTTCCCCGTCGCCGCCGCCATCTACAGCAGTGACGGGGCGAAGGCCACTGCTGACGTCTGGCAGTACTGGAACTAGGGTCCGCCTTCAAGATCATCTCGTGATGGATCACGGTGGGTGTGATACGCCGCCATGAACTCACCGACCGCGAGTGGGAGTTACTCGCGGTCGGTGATACCGCGGGCCATGACGGGCCGACCTGCGTTGACGACCGGAAGATCATCAACGGCATGGTCTACAAGATGCGCACCGGGATCTCCTGGCGCGATCTGCCGGCCCGTTACGGCCCGTGGAAGACGGTGTACACCCGCTTTCGTCGCTATTGTGAGGCGGCTACGCGAAGGGGCCTTCGATGATGAAGCGGCGGAGGTGGCGGGCGAAGGTCTGGGCGTCTCCGGGGGGCCAGGATTTGAGGCTCGCGGCGATGCGGGCGGCCAGGCGCTCGCGTAGTTCGGCCACGGTGTGCTCTCCCTCGTCGGTGAGGACCAGCAGGGATGCACGACGGTCGGTGGGGTCCGGTTCGCGGCGGATGAGTCCGGCGGCCTCCAGGCGGGAGGCACGGCGGGTGACGCCGGAGCGGTCGAGTCCGGCGTCCGGAGCCAGGTCGGCGGCACTGCGGGGACCGGTCCTGGCCAGTGCGCTGAGGATCGGGTAGGTCAGCTCGTCCACCGCTTCGCCCATGCCCTCGGTCAGGTTCTTGTGCAACTGGGCGCGGGTGGTGCGTTTGAGCAGGATGCCCAGCGCATCGGCGATCTCGTGTCCTACCTCGTTCTCCATACCCCCACAGTAGCGTGCGCTGCGCACGCAGTCGGTGCTACAGTCGTGAAGCGTGCGCAGCACACGCACTTTCTGGATATTCACCGTGAAAGGAATCCCCCATGAACCCCACTGGCGTCGCCGCTGCCCTCACCGACCTGATCTTCAACACCGACATCACCGTCGAAGAAGCCGCCGACCGCCACTTCGCCCCCGGCTACCGGCAGCGCACGGACGGGCAGTGGGCCGACCGCGCCGGCTTCATCGAGCACATCGCCCACGTGCGCACGCTCGTCGCCGAGGGCTCTGTCGAGGTCCACGACGAGCTCTACGACGGCACCAAGTACGCCGACCGCCACACGGTCAACATCACGAAGAAGGACGGCTCGACCGTGCTCACCGAGGTCTACGTGTTCGCCGACCTGGCACCCGACGGCCGCTTCAGCCGCATAGAAGAGACCACACTGATGCTCCAGGGCTCCGAAGCGGACCGCAACATCGGCAGCGCCCGCTGAGCTCGCCGCTCACCGTCCAGTGACGAACGCGGCCTGGGCTTGGCATGTTTGACGACCAGGGCCTCCGCGTGGTCGCTTGACGCCGGGTTCCTGGAAATCTGACAGCTGGGCGAGGTTCCCGGGGCGACACAGAGGCGGGCTTCCAAGATCATGGAGTTCTGGACGCTCCGTGATCCGAGTGGAAGACCGTGCCTGCCGAAGCATCATCGCCGATCCCGCCTGTCTTTGAGCAACTCCGCCAGCATCCCGAGGCCGCGCCCGAGGAGCTCCCGGGCCTGCTGGAGCGCCTGGGCGAGGTGCCCGACCCGCGAGATCCGCGCGGCATGCGGCACGCTCTGGTCGTCGTGCTCGCGCTGACCGCCTGCGCGGTGCTGGCCGGAGCAACCTCCCTGCTGGCGGTCGGCGAGTGGATCGCTGACGCGCCGTCCACCGTCCTGGAACACCTTGGAGTAGAACCCAATCCGCTGTTCTCGAAGCGGCGCCTGCCTGCGCAAGCGACAGTACGGCGGTTGCTGGGCCGCATCGACGGCGACGCGTTGTATCCCGGGGGCCCGGCTCGGGGTCGCACGCCCAACGACGCTGCGACCCCGCCGTCTTTTGGCGGCGTCACGACTTCCCGCTGCCGCGGAGGCAAGGCCGCGACCGCGGGTGAGGCCGGTGAGGGCGTCGTCCCGGTAACCGCGTGGGACACCGAGACCTCAGCCGCCGGTGACCCATGCCGCCGACCCGATCCGGGTGGGGCAGCACGGGCTGGAGATCGTCATGGCAGCCGAGAGTGTGCAGGACGGCGAGGGCGGTGGCGGCGGTCGCGCCCGCCCCGAGCACGCACGCCGATTCCACCCGGGTGATCCCGGCGTCGCGGAGGGCCTGGAGCGTGCCGTCGACGTCGGCGTTCTCCCCGAGGAGCCGGCCGTCGCGGATAGTGACGGTGCCGGCGGTGCTGGTGGCCTTCACCGTCTGTGAGACCTCGTGGAGCACGGGGACGGCGGCGCGCGTGAACGGCCCCGGCCCAGCCGTCGTCCAGGCTGGCGAGGAAAGCCGCGAGCCGGCCGGGGGTGCAGTCGATGGCGCGGTAGCGCCAGTCCAGGCCGAGCGCGGTGTAGGCGGCGCGGTGCAGCACCGGGGACAGGGCCTGGCCGATCGGAGAGCCGAGCACGGCGCAACCACCTGACACCAGACGATCCACCGACAGCCGCAAACGGTCATCGCACGGTAGAGCAGGCGTAGCGGCCACCACGACGGCGCCGGGTATCGTCCGAGATCCGAACTGTCCGACACACCAGCGTGAAGCCGCCCCCGCCGTGTGCGCCTTCGCCCCCTTTGTGTACCACCAGCCGCGGGCCTGGCCGACAGGGTGCGCGCCGTGCGCCAGCTCGGCAGCCTGTGGGTTCCGCATCTGACTGAGGAGCAGATCGCCTCGGTGGCCTACGTCTCCTACCTGCGTTCGATGGCCGGTTCGCGCCGAGGTTAACCGGTTCGCCCGCCAGTACGGTGCCGCCTACCGTGCCGACCGCTCGACGGGCGGCCTGCGGCTGACCAGGCTGCCATGACCCCTGTCCTCGCCCTGTCGGGCGGGCGGGGCGGCAACGGTGGTCGGCGTTTCGAGGGTGCGCCAGTACGGCCGCCGTTTGCTCGCCATGCCGGCAAGGTACTGCGAGCTCACTGCCCATGCGGCGCGTCCGGCGTCAGCGGGGGGCGTACGCGCCCCGGCCGTCCGGACAAACAGATGGTCAGGGCGAGCGCGACGGGGCAGGATGCTCCGCATGACCTTGCCCACCCCCGAGCTGCACACCGCCCGTCTGCGACTGAGGCCGTTCACCGACGCCGACGCGGGACCGCTCTACGCGCTGCACAGCAGCGCCAACGTGCTGCGCTACTGGGACTCCCCGCCTTGGACCGAACCGGCCCGCGCGCAGCGCTTCATCGCGACCTGCCGGACGATCGAGGAGGAAGGCACGGGAGCGCGGTTGGCCGTCGACCGCGTCTCCGACGGCGCGTTCATCGGCTGGTGCGGCCTGACCAGCTGGAACCCGGACTTCCGTAGCGCGTCCCTGGGCTACGTCTTCGACGCGACAGCGTGGGGCCACGGCTACGCCACGGAGACCGCGCACGCCGTCCTGCGGTGGGCGTTCGACACCCTGGACCTGAACCGCGTCCAAGCCGAGACCGACACCCGCAACGTGGCGTCCGCTCGGGTCCTGGAGAAGCTCGGCTTCGTCCGCGAAGGCACCCTCCGCGAGGACTGCGTCGTCAACGGGGACGTCTCCGACTCCTGGGTCTTTGGCCTCCTCCGCCGCGAGTGGCCCCCGACTGCCAGCCGCTAAAAGAGAGACTGGCCGCACCTTTCGGTCCGCAACGGCCCGTGGGGAGTATTGGAACCGGAATCAGCGGTTGCGAAGATGGCGCAGAAGGTGTCGTCACCATGGTTACTGCAGCGCCCCCGCCTCGCCGAGGAAGTCGTCCGGCATGGCGGGGAGTGGCCGTCCGACGTGGCGATGGCGCTCAGGACGGAGGAAGACCATGGCGCCCAGGGACGACGCCCAGCCGAGCGAGTCCAACAGCGACGTGTGGACCGACCAGTTCGGCGTGCACGTCGCCGTACCCGGCAGCCGGCGGAGACCGGGCGTCCCGGAGGCCCGGACGTACGACCCGGGGCGCGAGGTCGAACACCCCGGTAGCGAGGTGTACTTCCCGCCGGTCCGCAACGGCCTGGACTACCTGGTCAGCGTGGTCGAGCACCTGGAGGCTGGCACCGAACGGGTCAGCGCCCGGGACCTGAAGTACGCCGTCCTCCACCTGGCCGCCGGCGCCGAGGTACTCCTCAAGGCCCGGCTCCAACTCGAGCACTGGTCCCTGGTGTTCAGCGACCCTGCGAAGGCTAGGCGCTCAGAGCTGGAAGATGGCAGCCCGTCGGGTGCGTGGTCGAAGGTGTGCAGGCCGGTGGCGGAGGACGTCTCGCGACCCACACCTTCATCCGCTGGGCCATGCGCTCCAACCACATGGCCGCTGTCACCCTCCCGCACCGCTCGACTGACAATCCCGCACCGATCACCCAGCACCAGCGACTCGCGCTACTGCGACAACTCGTCAACCGTGACGACATCCCGCTCCAGGACCGCGTGGCCGCCGTGCTTGTCCTTCTCTACGCACAGCCCCTGACTCGGATTTCCAGACTCAGCACCGACGACGTCCAGCACAAGGACGGAAAGGTCCTCGTCCGGCTCGGCGACCCACCGTCGCCCGTTCCCGCCCCGTTCGACGGAATGCTGCTGGACTACCTGGGCCAGCGGCCGAACACCAAGACCGCGACCAATCCCGATGCCCGATGGCTCTTCCCCGGCCGCCGGGCCGGACAACCCATGACCCCGGAAGCTCTGGCGACCTCGGCTCCGCCGTCTCGGCTTCCCGACTCGGCCAGGACGCACAGCGGCGATCCGTCAACTCGTCCTCCAGGCACCGGCCCCGGTGATCGACCAGATGCTCGGCTACAACGACGACCACACCACCCGGATCGCCGAAGCGGCCGGAGGAACTTGGCGTCACTATGCCCCCGGTGACCACCGGCGGTGACAACCACCCGTCAGGCGCTGCTTGACCTTGCCGCTGGCGGCAGGGTTGCACGATGACCGGCATGAACAGCACCGCGCAGCAGAGCAGCAGGATCGTCGCCGTCACCGGAGCCGGCACCGGGATCGGCCGGGCCACCGCCCGCACCTTCGCCGCTGAGGGCGCCCAGGTGGTCGCGATCGGGCGGCGGGCCGAGCCCCTCAAGGAGACCGCAGCCGGGCACGACCGGATCACACCGCTGACCGCCGACATCACCGCCGAGGGCGAGCCGGATCGGATCATCCGGGTCGTGCTGGAGACACACGGTCGGCTGGACGTACTGGTCAACAACGCAGGCATCGTGCGCAGCGGCGCCATCGGCACGCTGACGCCGGAGATGATCACAGCTCAGCTTGCCACCAACCTCGTCGCCCCCATCCTGCTGGCCCAGGTCGCGCTGCCGCTTCTGGAGAAGTCGGGCGGGGTGATCGTCAATGTCAGTACGTCGGTGGGGCAGCGGGCCTGGCCCGGCAGCTCGGTCTATGCAGCTACCAAGACAGCTCTGGAGCTGCTGACCCGCAGCTGGGCGGTCGAGCTGGCACCCCGCGGGATCCGGGTGGTGGCGGTCGCCCCCGGCGCGATCGACACACCCATCGGCGAGCACCAGGGCCTGACGCCGGAGCGGATGGCAGCGGTGCGGGAGTGGCAGCTGGCGCACACCCCACTGGCCCGGATCGGCCGCCCCGAGGAGGTGGCCTGGGCAGTCACCCAACTTGCCGCACCGGCCGCGTCGTTCGTCACCGGCGTAGTACTCCCAGTCGACGGCGGAGCGGTCGTGGCGTGATAGGAGTAGCCCGGGAGGTGGGATGGGTGCGGATCGGTGAGCTGGCCAGGGCGACCGGGACAACCGCCCGTGCGCTGCGGCACTACGAGCAGGCCGGGCTGATCTCCTCGCAGCGGGCCTCCAACGGCTACCGCATCTACGACGAGCGGGTGGTGGTGCGGGTCCGCAATATCCGCTACCTGCTGGCCGCGGGGCTCACTCTGGACGACGTGCGGGTGTTCCTGCCGTGCCTGGACGGCGATGTGGCCGCCGCACCGCCCTCGGACAAGGGCCTGCAGGTCGCGTTGGAACGACTGGCGGTCCTCAACGAACGGATCGCTGCCCAGACCGAGGCCCGGGACCGGCTGGAAGCCGCGTTGCGACAGACAACCGGTGGCCGGATCCGCCCAGTGGCCTGAACGTCTGCCTCGTCGCAGAAGCCGGAGGAACCTGGAGTCGCTACCCTCCCCACGGCCACTCACGGTGGCCATGAGCCCTCACCAGCCAAGGAATACGCGACTCTCGATTACGCGAGGTCGCCAGTGTCAGGCGCCAGCAGGGACGTTGAGGCCCGCTCTTCCATACGACAGAGCACCCGCCGGAACGCCGGGCAGAGGTTTGGTCCTGGCAGCGGGCGGCAGGGGCACGCTGGGCGACCGCGTCGACGTCGGTGCGGGCGTACGGCTCCAGCATCGTGACGTCAGCTTGTGCCGTCCACGTGGGGGCGGGCCAAGTGGCGCAGCGGGGAGGTCTTGTCCCACACATGCCAGCGCGCACCGCACACGGGGTCGGTTTCGTAGGTCACCTCTGCGGGGAAACCGTCGGCCTTGACCCGCTCGGCGGGTGGTCCGGAGAGCACCCTGGCGCATCGGGGGCAACGCTCTGGGGTGCGCATGGGGTACATGCCCATCGTTTTCCTGTTCCTGGTGCTGTTGTTTCGGCGTCCGGTCGCGGGTCCGTCAGGCGGTCGGCCAAGTGACGAAGCTCCGACCCCTGTTGGAGGTGAACGCCGTCCATCCCTGGACGTCCGTCACGCCGCCGTCGCAGGACAGCAGATGCCAGGCACCGGGGGTCCGGGCGAAGACCGCGTCCTGGCGGAGGCACCGTCCCAGTTCACGTGCCGCCGAGTCGCTCAAGCCGGCGATGGCGACGCTCTGCTCGATGTGTGTGCCGTGCGCATCACCTCCCGCTGCGGGCCACCACGCGAGCCCTCGCCGGTCAAGTTCGTCGAGGAGCACGGCCTGAGCGCGGGCGTTGTCCGCGGCGAGGGCGGGACGGCCGCAGGGGTCGCACGCCGTGACGACGTGGAGGGCGGCGGTTCCGGCAGGTCCGGGGAGGTCGGGGAAAGGGCCCTCGGCCGTGCCCCGCGGACGCGGTGCGACCCGTACCGTCCGGTCCGGGAATCGGATATCGAGGACCGTCCGCCCGTAGAGATCCCAGTTCGGGGGTGTGGTCGCAGCGTCAGTGACCTGTATGAGGCCCTCCTGTGGACGAAGGACCCCCTTACCCACCGGCAGGGAGATCGGTGCTCGCTCCCACAGGGCCGTGGGAGCCGGTCCTCGGCGCGATCGGCGTCGTGACCGGGCGGAACTATGCCACACCACCGGGCAAGGGGCCAGCGTTGTGGATCACATTGTGCAAAATCCGCACGGGTGCTACCTTCGCGCCCGGTCGCGAGTTCCGGCGTCAAGCCTCGGCTTGCTGGACGACATCCCGCTCGCCGCGGATGCCCCGGGTGACGACCAGCCCAGCGCGCGGTGCGTTGGGAAACCGCAGATCACCGGGGTGTGGACGTGCACTACCGGGGTCCATCGACTCCGGAAGGTTGACCGCCCGTGCCCGTTTCCGACGCGATCCCCGAAGTGCCGATGGGGCGGCAGACCCAGAAGCCTGAGCCGGCACCCGAGTCCGCCAGGTCCGCAGTCGCGGAGCCGGGCCGCGCGGGCCTGCTGACCATCGGCCTCGACGCCGCCCGGGCACTGTTCTGCACGGCCGAGGTGAGCAGCTCCGGCCTGCCAGGAACTGACGAGGTCTTCGGCCAGTGGCTCGACAGCGGATTCGACGTCGCCTTCTACCGCAGCGAGGACGGCTCCCTTCAGGCACGTGCTGTCAACCAGAGGGGGCATGTTCCCGGCTCGCTGATCAACAGCCGTATCGGAACGGCACGGTTGGAGTCGGTCTGCCTCAATCCTCGCCGGCTCGCACCCGTCGGGCCTCGGGAGCCGGACCTGGTATCGGCGGAGGGCGAGGAGGCCGATGGAACAGATGCCCGGACGGACGGAGGCATGCCCGGCAACCGCCGTGGAGACGAGGAGGGCAAGCGGCGGTACGCGAAGGTGGAGTACCAGGAGGACACGGGCTGCGTTCTGACGGTCGTGGACGACTTCGCCGAAGGAACGGCGAAGGAGTCGGCCCATCACCTGGGCGGCGACGTCACCGCAGACACCGACGGAGACTGGTTCGAAACGCTCACCACCCTCACCGAACTCGCCCAGGCAAGGCTGGAAACGGAGGGGTGGGCCCCGGACGGTCCGTGGCAGGTCCAGTGGTGGTGCAGCTCGTGCGACGTCACGGACCCGCCGTACGAGACCCTTGAAGTGTTCGAGGAGTACGGCTTCGATCCGGACGAGATCACGCAGCACTACGTGCACATCTACAGCCAGGGCAGCAACGGCTGTTACACCGTCGAGTTCTCTGCGGAGCACCGGGGAGAGGACAACGTCATGTACCTCCAGCTGGAGTTGGATTCCGGCAGCAAGGAGGTGGGAAGCGGCAGTCTCGAAGAACTGCGGAGCCACCTGGAACAGGCGACGGAACGGGTGCGGGAGGCCGGCTACACCCCGCTCGACGGCGACTGGAGCGTCGGCTGGACACGCTGCCACGTGCCTCTGGCCCAGCTGTGACCGACTGACGGCCCCAGGCTGCGGTGTCCTGTGCCCTGTTGTTTCCGTCCAGCCGAAGGGCGGAGAGCGAGCAGCTGTGCCGCCCGAGTGTGCAACATGCCCCGAGTTCGCCGTGCCCCTCGGTTCCTCGGCATGGGGCCTGACCAGGTGGGGCACCCTCGGGAAGGCGGGCGATGGCCTCGGCGGCCGGATCAGACGGAACACGCATGGGGGCCGCGCGGGACGGCCCGCCGGATCGGGCCCAGCGCCAACCCGGTTCGTCGTCATGGCGGCGATAGATGGAGGTCCTGGTGAACCTCGTCCCGTACTCGGCAACGAGCTCGCCGTGATCCTGCACGGTCACTTCTCTGCCCGCCCGTCCACAGCAGCGAGTGACCGCTCCATCAGGGTCAGCAGTCCACGTTCTCACTGACATGAGGCCGACACATCGCAACGGGCTACAACGTCATCATTTGTGATCACGCAGGAAGGTCGCGATCTCGTCGCGGGTCGGGTAGTTCGGCAGGGGGGCTGGCTTGTCCTGAAGGAACGCAGTGATGACGGCGGCGGCTCGGTCGTTGTTGTCGTCCAGGCCGTTCCACATGTGGTGTCCGACTCCGGGCATGTACTGCGTGCGCTGGATGGCGGGGTCATTGGCAAGAACGGTGGTCTCCCATTGACGGACCTGGGAGGAGCACTCGGCGATCATCAGCATCGCGGGGGTCCGGGACTGCCTCAGAAGCGGTGCAATAGAGGGCGAGTCCTTGACCGTCTGCTCGACGCGAAGGCTGGCGACGGGGCTGAAGGAGAAGTTCTGTGCGGTGTTCTCGGCTGGGATGCGGTGCGCGTCGCGCGCGCAGTACGCGGATGCGGTGTCGCTGCCGAGGTCGGCGGCGGTGAAGGCGTTGTCGCCTTCGGCCTGCCCGATCAGTCCGGTGTCGGGGGTGAGGAGTCCAAGTCGCATCAGGCCGAATGCCACGGCGTACCGTGGGACGTGCGTCGATCGCGGCCCGGTCATGGCCGGTGCGAGGCCCCGCGCGGATTTTCGGCCCTTGTGGCCGGTGAGGTGGGCCGTGGGGCCGTCCATGGGGCCGGGCTCAGCGATGATCGCTCGGTGCAGGCGTGCGGCGACGTTCGGGTCGGCCAGGGCTCGGGTGAGCACGGTCCCGCCCGAGGAGAATCCGAGGATGTCGACCTTGCCCTTGTTCAGGCGGTCGACGAAGGCGGCGAGGTCGCGGACCGACCTGGAGATTGTGTACTGGCCCATGGGGAGCAGGTCGCTTCGTCCGCCACCGGCTTGTTCATAGCTGTAGACGTCGTAGCCGTGGCGTGCCAGGAGTTGCAGGAACCGGTGGTCGAGCACCGAGATGCCGCGGACCGGTCCGCCGTTGAGGTACACGAGCGGGAGGGGATGCCGGGTTCCGGGGTTCGCGGGCGGGTAGTGGTACACCGCTAACCGGCTGCCTGTGGCCAGGCTCCAATGCTGCGTGGCCACGAAGGGTAGGACGGGCGGGTACTGCCGGGCTGTTGGCACGGTCGAGATGCAGACCGTCGCTGTCAACACCGCCGCGACGACCACCGGCAGGAACGGCACGAGCCGCGCCGGCCAGGTGCGGTGCCGGCCCCGCCACAGCGCGAGGACGGTCCCGGCCCCGAGGGTCGTCAACCACGCGGCGAGCCCCGAACCCGCCCCGTCCGTGAGGGCGATCAGTGCGAGAAAGGCGACGACCAGCGTCGTGACGGCGGCCAGGGCCAGCAGTAAGCGTCCGGTGAAGCGGACGAGACGTATGGCGAACGTGGGCACGGCGGACCTCCGACAGTTTCAGAACAGTGTTTCAAAACGACGTTACCAGAGAGGGTAGGCTGCTGGCCGTGGGTAGGCCGAGAACAAACGACGAGGTCGTCAAAGAGCGGCTCGTGGAATGCGCGACCGAGATGCTCGCCACCCGTCCGCGAGAGTCACTCACGGTCCGCGCCGTGGCCGCTGCCGCCGAGGCGTCGACGACGGCGGTGTACTCCTTGTTCGGCGGTAAGGACGGGCTGATCGGTGCGGTGCGCGACAGAGCCGTCGCCGGCCTGTTCCAGGACCTGTCGGCGGTGCAGACCTCCGCAGACCCTCTCGCCGACCTCTACGCGCTCGCCGTCGCCTACCGTCGTTGGGGGCGCGGACACAGTCACCTGTACACGGTGCTGTTCGGCGGTGTGCAGTCCTTCGACCCGTCGGGGGATGTCGGTGCCAGTGACCCGATCCGTCCGCTCCTCGCGGCGATCGACCGCGCCTTGACGGCGTCCGTCCTCGCTGGCAGCGCAACGTCGATTGCCCTGTCGATCTGGGGAACTCTGCATGGGCTCGTGACTCTCGAACTGGCCGGGGCGCTCGACGCCGCGACGGCCGGGGCCGCATTCCGCTCGACGATTCACGCCACGTTGCGCGGATGGACGACCCCTGAGGTGTTTCGCAGCCTTCGCCAAGCGGAACTCGCTCCTTGACGGGCTCAGGGCCGGTATCCCGGCTTGCTGGTACCTGCTGGGGTGCGTGGTCTCCCACCGCGCAGCATGGCGTTGCTGCGTCAGATCATCGCTTCTCGTCCGAGATGATTGGCATGCCCAGGGAGACTGGAGCGGCGTGCGCGTACGGTGGCCGGGGCGCACGCTCGGCGGGCAGCCGTTCACGACAGCGAACAACAATGAAAGAGCCCATACATGATCAGTCCGCTTATGAAGCAGGCGGCAGACGATCAGGGCACCGGTGAGCAGGCCACGCTGCGCTACAGCACGGCCTGGGCCGACGGCGCTGCCCGCGCCGTTGATGCGCGCCAGGCCCTACGCGCCTTCCTCATCCGTGGCCCTCATGCCGACCAGGCTCCCGTTCCCGAAGCTATGGTCCTGGATGCCCAGCTCGTCGTCAGGGAGCTGATTGCGAACGCAACCCGCCACGCCCCCGGACCGTGCGGGCTCGTCCTGCAGATGGTGGGCGAGGAGCTGGTGATCACTGTGTGGGACACCTCCCCCCAGGAACCGGTCTTCAAAAGGCCCGACCCCCACCGCGTAGGGGGCCACGGACTGCACCTCGTGCGCGCCGCCGGCACGAAAGTGACCGTCACTCGCCGCGCCCAACGGAAGCAGGTCACTGCCCATCTGCGCGTCACGCCCCATCGCGGCAACAGCACCAAGGATCGGACCGTCCTGTTCTCCCCCCACTCGGACAGAACACGGCAGACGGACTGACTCAGCAGGCAGCAGCCCCCCGCCTGCCTTGCCCGGCATCCCTACCCGAACTCCGCCCGGCAGGCACACCCGCCCTGTAGAGCTGCGCTCTCCATGGACGTGATCAACCGGGCCGACCTCACCCGGCATGAGGGGATGAGCAGCGGTATTTCCTGCCTGCGGCATGGGCCCGTTCACCCGGCCCACACCGCAGGGGCGTGCTGTTTCAGCTGGCGAGGTCGGCTTTGCCGAACAGGACGGCATAGCCGGCGGGGAGCTGGCTGATGATCTGGTTCAGCTCGCCGCCGCTGACCGCCTTGGCCACGGTCGTCAGGACCGCGCCGGCGTCCCACTCTGCGGTACGCGACCGGACACCGGTGCGCTCGGCGACCTGGGTAGAACTCCTCGATCCGGAAGCTCTCAGCCTGCTGCGGCTTGGCTTCGGCCAGCGCCTGCCCCCGCGGTCCGGGCAGCTGGGAGGCCGGGTCGTCGCCGTCTCCCGGGCTGATCCGCTGGGCCAGCACTCCGAGGACGGCTTCGGTGACCTGCGCCGCTTCCTCCTGACTGGCGTATTCGCCCAGCTCCCGCACGCGGGCGAGGAGCTCGTGGTACGGCATCGTCACCTCCGCTGGCGTACAGCTCGGCGACATCTGTTGATGACCTCTCGTCCCAGTACCCAGCGCATGCGCCTACCGTGGGATGATGCGGAGCGTCCGAGAAACCGGCCGCCCGTCCCTTCCGTGCGAGGGCGTACGAGGGCGTACCCGCGTGCGATCATCAAGCCGTCGGGATGACATGGGGGTGCTCCCTCGAAGCCGGGGCATAGGGCAAATGCAGCGCCCAAAGGCATCACACGACGCATGGAAGTGAGTGGGGGCGGCAGCGCTCGATCACGGGAGGCCAGGACGTGGCGGGACTGGAAGACTCCGAGCTCGACGACGAGCAGTCCCAGATGGTTCATCCTGCCCGGCACACCAGCACGCTGGAGGCCATCGGGGCGGGGGCCTATGTTGTGGATGAGCAGGGGCGCATCGTTGCGGCAAACAGTCGCGCCGCGCGGATGCTGGGCCGTGCGGCCGATGACCTGATCGGCCAGGACGCCCACGAGCTGCTGCACCGCGGGCCCCACGGTGAGCGGCTTACCCCGACGCAGTGCAGCATGCGGCAGGCGTTCCACGCCAGGCGCCCGGCACAGGCCGAGGAGGACTACTTCGCCCGGGCCGACGGCTCCGTGCTACCCGTCTCCTGGATGATCGCTCCGTACACCACCGACGGTGACGACGTAACCCGCACGCTCGTGGTCTTCTACACCTCACAAGGAGCGCACAAGGCCGGACGTCCCCGTGAGCAGGCCGCCGAACCCCTGAGCGAACTGGAACGGCTGGCTCTGCTGGCCGAGACCACCACACAGCTGACCTCCACCCTGGACGTGGATGAAGCGATGCGCCGACTGGTGGCGCTGGTCCTGCCCCGGCTAGCGGACTGGGCCGTCATCGACCTGATCACTGAACGCGACGAGGTGTGGCGCACCGCCGTGGTGCAAGCCGACGGCGACATCTTGGTGCGCCACGAAGACCTTGAGGGGCCGATGCCACCGGTCCCCGAGGAATCCCAGATGCCGCTGTCCCGCGCTTTGCGTGGTCTGGCCTCCACGCTGGCCGACCCGGACACCTACCGACGCGCCGCCCCGGATTCCGGCATCACTGCCGAACAGCGCCGCTTGTTCGAGGCCACCGGCATCCACTCCGCCGCCATCGCGCCCCTGCGCAGCAGCCGCCAAGTCCTGGGAGCCCTCACCCTGGGCCGCACCGAGAAGTCGGGGATCTTCACCGTCGCCGACCTTCCCCTGGTCGAGGACATGGCGCGCCGCGCCGCCGTCGCCCTGGACAACGCCCGCCTCTACCAGCGTCAGCGCGCGGTCGCCGAGACCATGCAGAACCACCTGCTGCCCCAGATGCCGCGCGTGCCCGGACTGCAGATGACCGTCCGCTACCTGCCCGCCCCCGACGCCTCACAGGTCGGCGGCGACTGGTACGACGCCTTCACCCTCTCGGACGGCGCCACCGCCCTGGCCATCGGAGACGTCGTCGGCCACGACCTGGAAGCCGCAGCCGGCATGGCCCAGCTGCGCAACGTGCTCCGCGCCTACGCCTGGTCCCAGCAAGAGCCCCCCAGCCGTATCGTCCAACGGCTCGACGAGGCGATCAGGCCCATCACCGACGTCACCATGGCCACCCTCATCCTCGCCCGCGTCGAACAGACGGACGATGGTCAGTGGGAGCTGACCTGGACCAACGCCGGACACCCACCACCCCTGCTGATCACCCACGACGGACTGGCCCACTACCTCACCGACGGCCACGGCCTCCTCCTGGGCACCGGAGTACACGCTCCCCGCCCCGACGCCACCACCCCCCTGCCGCCCGGATCAACCCTCCTGCTGTACACCGACGGCCTCATCGAAGCACCGGGCCACACCCTCGACGAAGGCCTGAACCGACTTCGGCAGCACGCCGCCGCCCTCGCCCACCGCCCCCTGCCGTCCTTCACCGACCAACTCCTTCGCCGCGTCCACCCACCCGGCCACGACGACGTCGCCCTCCTCACCCTGCGGACACCGCCAACGGCTCGCTAACCCGTGCAACGCGCATTCCGTCATCTCAGGAGCCGCATTTCGTCGGTTCCCCGGTGGAGGCGACCGGTGAAAGATGGTCACCCGCCATCGTCGACGGCCAGCCGAGCGGCGTACGCACCGCTGCCGTCCCGGTGATCGGACACGGCCCGCGCACCAGCCGGTAGTCGGACCGACCATGCACCGCGGGTCCCGGGGGATCAGCCATGACGTCCCGAGGACCCAGCTCGAGGGTCGCACCGTCCAACGACGCCGCGTTCCCCGCCGTCACGTGGTGCACGTCTGCGGCGCGGGCCGTAGACGGGGTGATGCGGGCCATGATTGGCCGGCATCCCCACTCGCCGTAATCACCATGCAGTGGCGATGGGTCTTCCCGGCGTCGATACCGGCCCAGATCGCGCTCACTCGTTTCTCCACGGGTCGCTTGCTGTGGTGCACCACAGACGACCTCGCTGTCGAGTCCCTACTGAGCGATCAGTGCCGAATTCCTCATCAGCAGCCGAGTCGTCGTGGGGGCCGGGCGGCGAATCGAACTGAGCCACGGACGGCAGAGGACTGAAAGCCATACCCGGCACCCCTGGTGAGCCAACCCTACGAATGGCTCGCTCATCCCGATCAACAACGTAGGGATGACTGAGGGGGCGGCGTTGGCGTAGCGTATGCCGCTTCCCTCCTGGGTGAGACCGGGCGGCGGTCCCGCGTACGGCCGCGCATGCCCGACGGGACGGCGGGTACGACTCCTCTCATACGGGGGTGTCGCGGAAGCGGCCGAAGAGCGAGGGGTGTCGGAAGTGATTCGAAAACTGCAGGCGGTGGCGCTGGACTGCGCCGATCCGGTACGGCTCGCGGAGTTCTACGCGGAGCTGCTCGGCGGCCGGGTCGTCGCGGACCCGGAGGATCCTGACTGGGTCGAGGTGTACGGGTTCGAGGGGACGCCGCTGGCCTGCCAGCGGGTGGACGGCTACCGATCGCCCGAGTGGCCCGGCCAGCAGCGCCCGCAGCAGCTCCACCTGGACTTCGACGTGGACGATCTCGACGGGGAGGAGAAGCGGGCGCTCACCCTCGGCGCGAGCGTGCTGGAGAGGACGGACCAGCTCCGCCCGGGGGCCAATTGGCGGGTCTACGCGGACCCGGCCGGCCACCCGTTCTGCCTCTGCCTCCACTGAGTCCATCGGCCCATCCCTGTCACTGAGGCAGTGTCAGGAGCGAGCGCGCAGGGAGGACTTCGACCCTGCGGATGGCGGTTTCCAGGTCGCCGGTGGTGCTGAGGCTGGAAGAGCCGACGCCCCCTCGACGCACCCGCCGCTGTCCGCGAAGGGCGCGGCTATTGCGGCTCCACACTGTCGATGACGGGGGCAGCGGGAACGGGCGGGCGCGCTCACCTGGTGAACGCTCCATCAGAAGCTCAACCGGGACCGCGACGACACCAAGGCCCTCCTGCACCAGGCCTTTTCTGCCGACGAGGACAACAGCGGCCAATGGCAGAAGGACGTCGAAGACGAAGGACGGGCGTGGTCAAACGCCGTCAGCGGCCTGGATTCGTACCCTGGCCAATCGCAGGGAGCGAGCAAGACCTTCGATCAGACCGGGCTGCTTCCGTGGATGCACCAGGCGTGGGCCACGGGGATCGACTTGTTCTCCCCGTTCCGCGAACCGTCGCCCACCGCTGACGACGCTGTGAAGGCCGCCGCGGTCGCGATCGGTGACCAGCTGTACACCTCCGGGGGACACCGCAGGAGCAGCAGGCGTAGGTGCTGTGGAAGAAGAACTCCGGGAAGATCGAACCCGACCAGTTGTTCGTCCCCAGGGTGTTCGCCGACGACGCCCGCATCTTCCTGTCCTCAGGCGGCTTCCCCCCACCGCGCCGGACCCTGACACCCCGGAGTTCCGCATCGTGTTCGAGGACTTGAAGGCCCGCTTCGCCACGTGCGCGGGGCACGACCCCATCGATCGTGACCGGGTGCTCGGCAAGGAGGTGGCGCAGGCGTCCACCGAGTGGCAGCAGGAGATCCGACGCCACGGCCTCCGTCTATCCGTGCACGGCGGACCTGATCGGCCCGGTGTGAGCAGAGCGCGGTGACCGGCGCCGACAGCAACTGTGACGCAAGCACGGTGTCCGTGCTCTCCCGATCATGCTCATCAAGGGCGTGAAGACATGCGGCTGGTGCCCCGGCCGCACCCTGGTTATGTCTTCGGGCGGATCCAGGTGTGGGCGAGTTCGGCGACCCAGGTGGCCGCCGCGTCGGGAGCGGGTGGAGGTGCGCCCACGACGACGAGTTCGGTGACGCCCGCTGCGCCGAGTGCGGGGAGGTGCTCCGGGGTGCCGTCGCTCAGTGCGGCAGCGATCGTGAGCTCGTTGATAGCGCGGCCGTGGCGGGCGCACTCGTCGGCGAGAACGGCGATGTGTGCCGGGACGTCGGCTGCTGGGACGTTGAAGCCGTACCAGCCGTCGGCGTGCGTGACCGCGCGGCGCAAGGCGGCGTCGCTGTTGCCGCCGACCACGATGGGGAGCCGGCCGCCGCGCAGCGGCTTCGGGTTGACCCGGATCGAGTGGAAGCGGGTGAAATTCCCTGTGAAGGAGGCCGGGTCCTCGGCCCAGAGGGTGCGCATCGCGGCGAGGTACTCTTCGGTGCGCCGCCCGCGCCGGGCGAAGGGGACTCCGAGCGCTGCGAATTCCTCGGCCGACCAGCCGACCCCGACCCCGAGGCTGAACCGCCCGGTGCAGAGCACGTCGAGTGTGGCGGCCTGCTTGGCGACCAGGACCGGGTTGTGCTCGGGCAGCAGGAGTACGCCGGTGGCGAGCTCGATCCGGGTCGTGACCGCCGCCGCGAAGGTCAGGGCGAGCAGCGGGTCCAGCCAGTCCGCGTCTGCGGGCACGGCGATCCGACCGTCCGGGGAGTAGGGGTAGCGGGAGGCCGGAACGTCGACGAGTACCACGTGCTCGCCGCACCAGAGTCTCGCGAAGCCGTGCCTCTCCGCGGCTGTCGCCACGGCACGGATCACCTCGGGACGGGCACCGTCACCGATACCGAGCGCGTGCAACCCCACTCGCATGCTCAACCTCCGGGAGTCACCTTATGCGCGAAGCGTGGACGCGTTCGATTGACGCGGCGCGCCGCGCGCGATGTCGGTCACCTTGCCGTGCATCCAGCCGAGCGCGGCGGCGGCGCAGGACATGCTGCAGTACGCGGCCTCTCTTCGGAGGCGCCGTCCTCGCTCCCGCCGGCGCCCAGCGGCATGGGCGCGAATGTGCGCTCGAGTCCGCGGCGGCCGCGACAGCCACACTCGGTGAAGCCGCCGGTGACCCCGGCGACCTTCCACTTCGGGATGCGCGTCAAAGGCCTTCCGGGGGGCTGTGGGCGGGGTGGCTGCCGGACTGTCCTCCGGCGACTTCGTGCCCGCCATGGAGCAGTTCCTCGGCAGCTCGGCCGGGCTCTCGCCGGCCACCGTGACCCGGCTGACCAAGCAACGGAGCGATGAGCACGCCGTCTTCCAAGCCCGCGACCTGTCGGAATCCGACTATTGTCCCCCTGGTCTTCATCGTGATGCCGGGCGCCAGCAAACTCTGGAAGTCCCTGCACCCGGCAGCCGCCCAGTGACTGTCCCAATGGCCGGCGCCCCGCGCCGCGGGCACCGGCCATCGCGTTGCCGCACCAGCGCACGCACGAAGGCCGCGCACTGATCCTTCCTTCAGTTGCCTGGACGCCCTTCCGGCTCATACGGGTGATCGCCGCCTCATGGGTCGCGGTGCTCAATCCGGCGGAGGCGTCGACGACCGCGAAGACGCCCGCCTCGGTCGCCGAAAGTGCGGGGCGGGTGCGGCAGACCTCGGTCCCCAGGCCGGCCGTGATCAGCGGGCTGACGACCCGCGCCGTCCTGGCACGGCCAAGCCTGCCCGTTCTGACCGCCCACCGGCCCGACGGCGGCCCCAGCCCCGTGCCGATCGAGGAGCCGTGTGACCGTCATCAGCTTGCCCCAGCCGACTCACCCGCACAGCCGGAAGAACCGCCGGCAGAGGACGTGGTTCTGGGGGCGGACACCCGCAAGGACGTGCATGTCGCCGCCGTGATCACCGTGCTCGGCGCGCTCCTGGCCCACCAGGAGTTTCCAGCCACTGCCTCCGGATACCGCCAACTCCTGGCCTGGGCATGCTCATTCAGTGCTCTGCACCGAGCCGGCGTGGAGGGCACGGGATCCTACGGATCGGCCCTGGCACGCTTCCTGAGCCGGGAGGACGTGCAGGTCGTCGAGGTCAGTCAGCCGGACCGCGCCATCCGCCGCAAGCGCGGCAAGACCGACGCCGTGGACGCGGAGGCCGCCGCCCGTGCGGTGCTGTCCGGACGCGCTGACGTCACACCCAAGACCAGTGAGGGCCCGGCGGCCGACATGCGAGTGCTGCGGCTGGCGAAGGAATCGGCCGTCAAGGCCCGCACGCAGGCGAAGAACCAGCTCAAGGCTGTGCTGCTCGGAGTTGATCCGACGCTGCGCGAGGAATTCTCGAAGCTGACCAACGCGGCGCTGATCGCGAGGTGCGTTGTCCATGATTACGACCCGGTACGGGCCCCGAGCGCCGCCTCGGCGGCCAGGGCCCGGGCTGCGGTCGCGGCGCCGAGACGGCTGAGGGCCAGTTGCAGGGCCAGTGTCCCGATGACCGCGATCGTGAAGGCGGGGACGGCACCGAGCGGTTCGACGAGGACGGAGACGAGGAAGCAGAAGGCGGCGAAGCCCCACAGGCCGCGCAGCACACCGCGCAGTGTCGCCCCGGCGAGCGGCGCGCCGCCCTGGGCGAGGGCGAAGCCGGCAACGACGCTGGTGCCGATGGGGAAGGGGGCGAGCACGCCCGTGAGGCCCGGGCCGAGGTGTGCGGCGGCCATGGTGAGCGCGGTGACCAGCAGCGCGGTCGCCGCGGCCCGCGCAGGCAGGTCCCCCCACGGCGGCGGCGTGACGGCCCGGCTCGGGCCGACTTCCGTCTCCGTCCGTCCCAGCACCCGCGCTCCGCTCGCGGTCGCGGCGAAGAAGACGCCGAGCGCCAGGACGGCCGGCACCACGAGTCGCGCCAGCGCGAGATCCGCGAGCAGGCACAGGAGCCACGACAGCAGTAGCGTGACGGCCCATTGGCCGGTCCCCGACCTCCGCGACAGTTGCGCGAAGACGACCGCGAACAGAGCGAGCGAGACGAGCCGGAGGAGGGAGGCGGACGCCGCCCGCGCGGCGAATACCTCACCGTGCTCCAGGGTGGTGATGAACAGGATCGGCCCGGCCACGATCGGCAGCGCAACGAGCGTCCCGGCGAGGGCCGGCCCCCAGCGTCTGCCGGCCAGGGACGAGGCGACTACGAGCGCGGGTGCGAGGAACAGCTTCGATATCAACATCGACACTGAAGCGATCCTGGCACAATCACGGTGACCTGCCCAAATGCATCGATCTCGGAACCGGCACGGACAGCTACCTCGCCGGCCTCTGCCTTCTGCCTGCACGCGTCGATCTGGATCAAATGCCCCACCCGAGGCACCCAATGATCACGACTCCATACGCGCCCTAGCCGGTCCGACCCCTTGACGAGGCATAGGCCGCCAAAACGGCGACCTGGCAGTTCTCCGTGCGTTTGGCCGTGCCGGAGTACTGCCGCTGCACGCCCGCCGAAGCGGTGCCCTTCTTGAGGAAGCCGGTCTCGTCGATGATGATCAGAACACCGTCGGGCTCGCCAAGCCGTTCGGCCACGTATTCCCGCAGGTCGTCGCGGACCTTATCCGGAGCCCACCCGGCCCGGTTCAGCAGATGCTGCAAGCCGGCCGGGCCGTCGTTGCCGACATACTCCGCGAGCTGCCAGCCGTTCTTCCGGCCGACAGGACCGAGCAGCCCGCGCACGTAGTCCCGCATGCGCCGCCGCAGGTCGACCCGGCCGAACCGGTAACCGACCCGCAACAGCACCTCCTCGAACTCCAAAGCCCAGACATCGGGCCGTACATCGTCTGGCACGATCAGCACAACAACGATCAAGGGCCGCCGGTCACAAACTTCCGCCGCATGACGCTACGTCAGCTGCCGTATGCTCAGAAAGCGGCCTCTGACCAGCGGTGATAGTGAAGTGCAACTGGAGTACTAAGACACGAGCCGCATGCTCGGGGTGCCCCTGACGGGGGTTGCTGACGGGCGCAGACCGTGGGAGGCGTTCCGGGACGTCCGGTTCCTGGGGCGACGACCGCATGACGCCGTGCAGGGAGTTGTGGCCAGGTCGCGGATTGCGTTCCCGCCCGCGGAGGACCCCTGGTGAGGCGACGGGAAGTGTCATGGTCCTACAGGCTGGTTGGACGATGATGCGGCCTCTTGACCGAATCTGCTGCTGTGTCCGGGGGAGGGGGCATTGCGGCTCACTGGGACATGTGCGGGGGGCAGCTTTACTCCCGGTGTCCGCGACACGGCGGGCCGTCTGCGCACCGGCGGTCCCCGCCCTTCAAGGAGAGCCATGCGATACACCACACTGTCCGGCATCGTGGCCCTGGCCACGATCGTGGTCAACGGCGTGAGCGCGGTACCGGCTGTGGCGGGCGGCGATCACGGCCATCACGGCATTTCGGTGCCGTGCGACACCACTGCGCTGAGCACGGCGATCGCCACGGCGCCGGCGGGATCCACGCTCCTCCTGGCCCGCCACTGCACCTACCACCTGACCGCCGCCTACACCGGCGCCGACGGTCTGCCCCCCATCGACAAGCAGCTCACCATCGAAGGCCGGGACGCCACCATCGTCCGTGACGGGCCGACGGCCGGCGCCTTCCGCATCTTCCACGTCACCTCCACCGGTGATCTCCGGCTCGACGACGTCATGATCCGCGGCAGCAACGCACCCGACGACGGCGGAGGCGTCCTCGTCGACACCTCCGGCAATCTGAAGCTCAACAAGGTCACCCTCGACAACAACCACGCCGACGACCAGGGAGGCGGCGTCGATGTCGAGCCAGGAGCCACGGCATACATCACCCGCAGCGAGTTCACCTTCAATAACTCGGGCAGCAAGGGCGGAGGCCTTCAGGCGGACGGTACGGTCACCACCGACGGGGTCGTATTCGCCCGCAACTTCGCCGTGAACAACGGCGGTGGCATCGACAACGACAGCGGTGACGCCGTCGGCAATGACGGCGCCGGCATCGACATCGACAGCGGCACCGTGCAGTTCATCAACAGCAAGATCCTCAACAACACCACCACGGGTACGCAAGGCGGCGGGATCTGGAACCAAACCTCGCTGACGCTCATCAAGACCGAGGTCTCAGGCAACGTCGTCGGAGGCGCCGACGGCCAGGGCGGCGGCATCTACGAAAACTTCGGCACCCTGGTGCTGCGGGACAGCTCGGTCGACCGCAACAGCACGAATGGTTCGGGCGCTTCACAGGCAGGCGGGATCTACAACCATTCCGGTGCGGTGACGCTCGATCACAGCGAGGTGAACAACAACGCCTCCACCGTCGCACCGGGCGGCGTGTGGACCGACACCCCGTTCACGGTGAACCAGTCGAAGATCCGACGCAACGTCCCCACCAACTGCGCCGGCAGCCCCGTCATCGTCACCGGCTGCGCCGGCTGACACAACCCCCGCCCCCCCGCCCGGCACCGGCCGCCAACTCCGGTGCGGGGCCACGGCCTCCCGTGCCGGCACCCAGGCGTGCAGCTGGTCGCCGCCGGATTCGAACGCGGCCCGGGCGGCGGTGGCGAACCAGGCGCGGTTCCCGGCGGCTGCCCAGGTCGTGTAAGACGATCGCGGTCATCCCGGCCATCTGCCCGGCCGTCCGGCACAGCCGCGCCCGGACCAGGGCGGGCGCGGCACAGTGAGCAGGGGGCGCAGACCGGTGAAGTCGGCGACCAGGTCGGCCAGGACGCGGGTCGGCTGCTGGCCGTGGTAGCCGTACCCGTAGCTTTCCGCTGCGGCCTCCACGTCGGCCAGATCCTGCGGGGTGCCGGGGGAGAGGCTCTGGTCGACGTCGGTCCGGGCGGCGGTGAGGGCGACGAGCGCCGCAGCGGTGAAGCCGGCGGCGAGCGTGCCACGAAGCACGTTGTGGCGCTTCATCGGAGCGTAGTCCTCGGTGACCGGATCCCAGATCGGGCCGGGCCGGTACCAGACGTCACCGTCCCACCAGTAGCCGCCGCCCGGAACAGCAGCTTCGCACCGGACCAGTAGGTATGCAGGCCGACGGTGCCCTGATCGCGGAGCAGGAGAACGGTGCGGCCGTGCTCGGGTGGTGGCGGACGGCTCAGCCCAGGCGGTGGGCGATCGGGTCGGTAGTGGAGGCCAGCCATCCTCTCTCGGGGGAGGTGTCGCACCGGACATTCCCGCTCAGGTGACGGGCGAAGCACTGCGGCGGTCCGCGACCACGAACGGGGAACTCGACACACAGGCCGCGAAGGAGTTCTTCTCCCGTGTCGTGCCGAGGGAACCGGAGAGCTGAGACCCCACCTCAGGCCATGGTTGTCAGTGTGGTCAGCTGAACGTGTTGCAGCTGGCGACGCGGCCGGAGCGGTAGCCGGCGGAGAACCATTGCTGGCGCTGGCTGGCGGAGCCGTGGGTCCAGGTGTCGGGTGTGACCTTGCCCTGGTAGCGCTGCTGGATACGGTCGTCTCCGACGGCGGCGGCCGCGTCCAGCCCGCGGCTGATGTCGTCCTTCGTCAAGTCGGTGATCAGTGGCTTACCGCTCTTGGGGTCGGGGGTGGTGGTGGCGTGGTGGGCCCACACTCCGGCGTAGCAGTCCGCCTGCAACTCGAGTTTCACCGAGCCGCTGTCCTGCCCCTTTCCGCTGCCGCGGGAGATCGTTCCGCTGAGGTCCTGGAAGTGGTGGCCGTATTCGTGCGCGATGACGTAGGCCTCGGCGAACGGGCCGCCCTTGGCGCCGAACTTGCTGCTCAGGTCGTTGAAGAAACCGAGGTCGAGATAGACCTTGTCATCGGCTGAGCAGTAGAAGGGGCCGACGTCGGAAGTCGCGTTGCCGCAACCGGTGTTCACACTGCCGGTGAACAGAAACGTCGGGGCCTGCTGGTAGGGCTTGCCGGCGGCTGTCTCCGTCTGCTTCCAGAATGCCTGCACGCTGTCGACCACGGCGACGATCCGGCACTGCTCCTTGCGGTTGGCGTCGGCACCGGTCCGGCAGTCCGCCGCGAGGTCCGCGGCTGACTTGCCGGACGAGGACGTGTCGCTGTGGCCCGAGCCGAACATTCCGGGGTCGACACCCAAGAGCACGGACGCGACCAGCACCACGAGCCCGACCAGTCCCCCGGCGATGGTCTTCCCGCTGCCCGGGATCCCGCCCAGCGCACCTCCCCGACCGTCCTCGACCTCGGACGTGTCCAGAGCAGCATCGTCGTCGAATTGCATACGTTGACCCTCCCTCAAGCAGCACGCCGGACCACCCCGCGTCATCCCGCTCGCCTACCCCGTACAAGGTCATCCCCATCCCGTCCTCTTCCTGCTCCGCCTCTCGCAAGAGCCGGCGGGCGACACCGCGACGCCGCTTTGTGGGTGAACGGCGGACCGCAGTGCGCGGTGACGGCCCCTCCATGCCGTCGACCGCGCAGCGGCATCCCGCCTGTCGCCGGTGCCGGGACCGCGCCCGCGAGGTTCAGACGACGGACGGCCGCCTGCGACGGCCCGACGCCCTGAGCCGTCACGAGCTCGGCATTCTCATCGCCAGGCGCGACGGTCTCGACGCGTCCCGGCTGCCCACGGGCCTGCGGGCCCACAGCACACTGCCCGGCGCCCTCGATGTGCGTCTCGACAGCCAGGCGACCCAACGGAAACTGCGACCTCAAGGACCCCCGGCTTCTGATCGCCTCAGATTTCTCCAACAGCTCCCGTCCGACTG
Source organism: Streptomyces sp. NPDC093261 (assembly GCF_044753645.1). Lineage (NCBI taxonomy): Bacteria > Bacillati > Actinomycetota > Actinomycetes > Kitasatosporales > Streptomycetaceae > Streptomyces > Streptomyces sp. NPDC093261. The sequence continues at coordinate 53,397 of NZ_JBIVNO010000020.1, read as the reverse complement.
CGGGCCCGCCGACTGGAAGCCCACCAACCACGCCTTCTGGTGCACGCACGCCAAGGACTGCACCCACGTCAAGTCCCCTGGAAACCGACCCTCGACGCCGAGAAAACCGCCCTGTCCGCGCGAAACCAGTGGCCTCAAAGCTGGAGGTTCCGTAGCGTGTCGGTCATGCCGATGCCCGTCCTGTACTGTCTTGATCCGTTGAATCCTCGACGTGTGGACGAATACTTCGCGCCGGAAGCACAGGAAGTCCGTGCCAGTGGCGGGGCAGTCGGGCTGATCGACCACGATGCGCTGTTGCAGGGCGACGCACAGCAGGCTGTCGCACAAGTACCGGCTGAGTTGGGAAACGCCTGGTACCGAGGCTGGATGATTCCCAGCGATCGATACGCTGCCTTGGCTGCGGCGCTGAGCCGACGCGGCACCGAGTTGCTCGTCACACCGGAGCAATACCGGACCGCTCACGAATTGCCGAACTGGTACCCGTTGTTTGTCGACGTCACGCCCGCGAGCGTATGGCGTCCCACCAGACCCGGTGAAATGTTGACCGCCGAAGACCTGGCTGTTCTCGCCGAGCCCTTGTTGCCGGGCTCGGGAATCGTGAAGGACTACGTCAAATCTCGCAAGCACGAGTGGGAGCAGGCTTGTTTCATTCCCGATCTCGCCGACGCTGTAGGCCTGACACGGGTCGTGCAGCGCTTTGTTGAGCTGCAGGAGGAGTTCCTGGCCGGTGGGATCGTTCTCCGCGCCTTCGAAGCGTTCTCGAACCTTGAGTCCGTCGCGGCCGAAGTGCGCGTGTGGTGGCTGGATGGCGAACCCAGGCTGCTGACGCCCCATCCGGATAGTCCGTTTGCGCGTGGGCTGGTGCCCGACTTTGATCACATCGGGCCTGCGGTACAGCGCCTGGGATGCCGGTTCGTCACAACCGACGTGGCCCTTCGCTCGGACGGGTTGTGGCGGGTCGTCGAAGTCGGTGACGGCCAAGTCAGTGACGTGCACCAGTCGAGGAGCCGAGGCGAATTGGCCGCACTGCTGGTCGGTGCATAGCACACTTGCGGAAGTGGGGCGTCTCCTCTTCGTGGCTTGGGATGTGGCTGACGCTGCTTCATGGGAGAGTTCGGAGTGGTGAGCTCGAGCTGGGCAGAGCTTCAAGGCTGCCGCCGGCGGTTGGGCGGTGTGCCCCCATAGCAAGTACCGGTGGGTGGTTCCGTCCGCGTCTGACCTTGATCGACTGGGTGATGGGAGCCGTGTGAACAAGAGGTTCACCCACGGTTCTGAGAGAGCCGGGAGGTGAGATTCCTCCCGGCTACTCGCCAGGCATAGGCGCGGGGTGGCAGCTGGTTGCTGCCACCCCGATGGTGCTCACAGGCTGCGCAAGCGGAGCCTGCCGGCCGCTGCGGCCGTCAGTTGTAGACGGCCCAGGCCACTTGCTTGGAGTTGGTCTGGGCGGGGCAGGACGCCTTGCCCTGGTTGAGCTGGGCGGAGAAGACGTTGACGTCGACGCCGCAGAACGCGGCGGCCACCGGCACGGACACGTTCTGCAGCAGCACGACCTGGTTGCCGTTGAGCAGGTTGTTGGCCTCGACGTTGACCAGGCTGCCGTGGGCCGACGTCGCCAGTGCCGGGGCCGCGGCCGAACCGGTGATCGCGGCGCCCGCCAGCACGGCGGCGGCGATGGCCTTCTTCACCTTGAGCATGAGCGTTGTCCCTTCCGAACGGTCGAACAGGAACTGCGGTGGCTGGCCAGCCGTCCGGGAACTTTATCCCGTGGCCGGATTAGACGACTATCGTCTCTTCGATTCGAACTTCCGATATCTGCCATTCCGAGTGAGGGCCTGACTGGCACTCGCCACCGTGATGTCCCCATGAATATCGGGCATTTCGGTCGCAGGGGAAACGTCAATGCAGCCGACGTGAAGGCAATGGACTGGGCCAACGGTCCCGCCCGCGTTGACCGACGACGTTCGCTCACACGGCTCACCTTCGAAACCCAGACGGAACGGACGCTGTGAACCGAAGCCGTCGCGCTGCACTGCAACGAGAAGCCATTGCACTGGGGCCAACTATCGGTCGGAGGGGCCAGCTACCGATCGGCGTCACACCCAGAACTCAGAGCTCAGCGGCGTCGACTTGGCTCGCTTCGCACACCGCGCCGCGAAGGAAGCGGCCCGAAAGAACGGCGGCCGCGCCGCAAAGCCGAGGCCCCAGTCATTTGCCTTGCCTCCATCACGGGGGCTGGGGTGGTCCTCGCTTGTCGAAGTACCGCTGGAACGCCGTGGACGGGCGCGGCCGGTAGGGGCCGTCGGCGGGTTCTTGAGGGCTCAGCCGCTCGACGTTGATCGCGAGTGCGGTCAGGACGTGCTGGACGTGCGTCTTCGCGAGGCCGCGGTAGCGGCACCGGCGTCCGCGGTGGCCGTCCACGAACTCCTCGATGCTGCCCTCGGCCCCGAGCGCAGCCCGTAGAGCCCGCGCCAGTCGAACCGTTTCCATAAACTATGAATATAAAAATGCTATGCTTCGAGCGTGAGTCGTCAAGACACCGCTCCTGGCGCGTCCGCCGCCATCGGGGCAGCCCTCTACGGCCTGGCCACCAGGGCCGTGAGACGCCTGCCCCGGGACATGAGTCTGACGTCCGCCGCCACCCTGGCCACCCTGGACCGGACCGGCCCGCGGCGCATCACCGATCTGGCCGCGGTCGAGGGCGTCACCCAGCCCGCGATGACCGCCCTGGTCCGGGTGATGGAGGAGTCCGGCCTGGTCGAGCGGCGGGGCGACGCGTCCGACAAGCGGGTCACGCTGGTGTGCCTGACCGAGGCCGGCGCCTGCTATGTCCGGACGCGGCGCCAGGCGGGCGTCCACGCGTTCGAGCGGTTGATCGGCGAGCTCACCGGTGACGAGGTCGAGGCGCTGGTGGCGGCCCTTCCGGCGCTGAAGCATCTGGCAGAGCTCGAAAGCCAGGACCGCGAAGGGCCGAAGCAGTGACCGGACGGCCGGTCGGCGGGGTGGCGGTGAGGGTGTTCCCGGTGGCGCGTTCCCAGGCGCGGCTGCTGGTCCCCGCCCTGATATTCATCCCTCTGGTCGTGGCGGCGGTCGCCAGCCTCGGGACGCCGCTCATCACCAGCGTGGCGACCTCGTTCCACGTGTCGCTAGGCAGCGCGCAGTGGACGCTGACCGTCGCGCTGCTCAGCGGCGCCCTCGCCACGCCGGTCCTGGGCCGGCTCGGAGCCGGCCCGCACCGGCGGGCCACGATCCTCGCCACGCTGGCGGTCGTCGTCGCCGGCAGCACGCTCACCGTGCTGCCGCTGCCGTTCGCATGGCTGCTGGCCGGCAGGGCGGCCCAGGGCGTCGGGCTCGGGCTGATGGCGCTGATGATGGGCGTGGCCCGGGACCACCTCCCCGAGGAGCGCAGCGCGGTCGTGATCGCCCTGATCTCGGTGGTCTCGATCATCGGGGCCGGCGTCGGCTACCCGCTGGCCGCACTGCTCGCCGAGCTCAGCGGGGTACGGGCCGCCTACGGCCTCGGCCTAGTCGTCACCGCCGCCGCCCTCCTGACCGCGTGGCGCTCCATGCCCGAAGCCCCCGAAGGCCGCTCCGCCCACGTGGACGTGGCAGGCGCGGTCGTCCTGGCCACTGCGCTGCTCCTGGTGCTGTTCCTCGCCGGCGAACGAAATCTGTGGAGCCGGCACCTCGCCGTGGCGGCGGGCCTCGCCGTCGTCGCGGTGGTGCTGCTCTGCGTCTGGACCGTCATCGAGCTGCGCAGCACGACGCCCCTGGTCGATGTGCGGGCGGTGCGGCACCCGGCGGTCGCCGGGGCGAACGTCGCCATGTTCGTCGGCGGGATCGGCATGTACCTCCTGCTCACGCTCATCACCCGGTACGCGCAGACGCCGCACGGCGCCGGCTACGGCTTCGGGCTGACGACCTTCGTCGCCGGGCTGGTCCTCATCCCGTTCTCGGTGCTGGGGTTCGTCGCCGGCAAGCTCACGCCGCGGGTCCGGACGCGGATCGCCGGCCCCCTGCTCCTGGCGGGCAGCGCCGTCGTGGTCGGTGGCGGGTTCGCCCTGTTCGCGGCGGCCCGGTCGGACCTGGCCGAACTGTTCGCGGCGATGGGCGTGCTCGGCTTGGGCGTCGGCGGCTTCTCGGCCGCGATGCCCGGCGTCATCCTGGCCGTCACCTCCACGAGCGAGACGTCGAGCGCCATGAGCTTCAACTACGTCGTTCGCAGCGTCGGGTACTCCCTGGGCAGCGCCATCGGCGGCCTGTTCCTCGCCGCGGGCACCGGCCCCGGCCACCTCTTCCCCGACGACAGCGCCTTCACCACCGCGGCGCTGGTCGGCATCGGCGCCATGGTGATCACGACGCTGACAAGCCTCGCTCTCGCCCGCCGACGCTCGTCCGGGACCAACCCGTACGTCAGATCCACTCATCCCGACACTGGAGGTTCCATGCCCAAGGGCTACTGGGTCAGCGCCTACCGCACCATTTCAGACCCTGAGAAGCTGGCTGCTTACAACAAGCTGGCCGGTCCGGCCGTCGAGTCCGCGGGCGGTCGGATCCTCGCCCGTGGCGGTCGGGTCGTGGCGCATGACGCCGGAATCGCCGAGCGCACCGTCCTGATCGAGTTCGACAGCTTCGAGCAGGCCGTCGCGGCGCACGAGAGTGCGGCCTACCAGGAGGCGCTGGTCGCCCTCTCCGACGGCGTCGAGCGCGACTTCCGCATCGTCGAAGGCATCGACTGACCGAGGTCGAGCCGGATCTTCACTGAAGTGCCCGAGTTCCGGCCCTGACGGACCGTCTGCTCCGCCTCCGCGAGGATCTGCGGGGTCGGAGGCCCCGCCCCGGGCCGCCACACCCTCGCTGACGCGTCTCGAACTCCCGTCGATGCCCCGGGGATCCGCGGTGACGACGCCGCGGCTCCGCGCCGACGTCCCGGACTCCCGCCGACGGCAGCCCGCCGCCGGGCCCCAGGGGGCGGCCGGGCGCACAGCCATCACGAGCGGCGGCACGGAGCGACGCACCGTGCCGCCGGAAGGAGACCCGAAGCCATCAGCCAGTTCCCCACACCGCGTGCCCGCGCCGCCGCGGCGGTCAGCCGGGGACTCGGGGCCGTACCCGCCCCGGGTCTCGTCATGGGCGGTGTGCTCGGGCTGCAGTGCGGGGCCGCGCTCACCACCCGGCTCTACCCAGCCGTCGGTCCGGCCGGGGTGGTGACCCTGCGATTGTGCCTCGCCGCCCTCGTCCTCACCGCCCTGCGGCGGCCACGGATCCGCGTCGACCGGGCGACCCTCGGCATCACCGTCGCCGCGGGCACCCTTCTGGCGCTGCACCACCTCGCTTACTACGAAGCCGTCGACCGGCTGCCCCTCGGGGCCGCCACGACCCTGGAGTTCCTCGGCCCCTTCGCTATCGCGCTGTGCGGATCCCGGCGCGTCACCGACCTGCTCTGGGCCTGCCTCGCGGCCACGGGTGTCGTCCTGCTCAGCCATTCCGGCGTGGCCCTGAACGTGACCGGCGCCGTCTGTGCCGCCGTCGCCGGCTGCTGCTGGGGCGGGTACATCCTGGTCGGGAAACGGCTCGCCGAGCGCGTCCCCGACGGCCGTGGTCTCGCGCTGGCCGTGACCTGGGGAGCCTTGCTGAGCCTGCCGTACGGTGTCGTGCAGGCTGGCACCCGCCTCCTGGCGCCCGGCACGCTCGCGGTCGCCGCCGCGGTGGCCGTCCTCTCCAGCGTCCTGCCCTACACCTTCCACCTGGAAGCGCTGCGCCGGCTCCCGCCCCGCGTCTTCGGCGTGCTCACCAGCCTGGAGCCGGCGGTCGGCGCGCTGATCGGCCTGTTCCTCCTGGGCCAGCACCTCGCCGCGCCGCAGTGGGTGGGTGTCGGCGCGGTGGCCCTCGCTGCAGTAGGGGCCACCCGCACGGAATCTGGTGCCTCGGCCGAGCTCGACCGAGCGGCCGCCTGAGAAGAGTCCCCGCGCACGGTCCCGTCCGGCCGGACGACGTGCTCGGGGTTGGCACTGTCGAGGTGGACCGAGACCCACACCGCACCGTCCTTGGCGTCCAGGTAGCCGAAGACCTCGCATTCCGGCAGCGACGCCGACAAGGTCATGACCGGCCTGGCGAACGCGGCCAGGCTGCAAAGGCGTCACCGGCACGAGCAGCGGCGGCAAGCAGCAGGTGGGGGGCGCGAAGTTGGTGAGCCCCGCTACCGGCAGCCACCACTGATGGTGACGGAACTGGCCGTGGCCGCCGGACGGGAAGCCTTGGAGGAGGTGACCTGGCGGGAAGGCTCGCGCGGCCCGATGACTTCCCGTTTCCAGGCGATGTGGGTCCGGCCGGCCGGGGTGCGCCCGCGCCGGCTGGCCCAGGCAGCCGCGGTGGCCGAGCACGGCCGGTGGGACGGCGTCCTGCCCGAGATGCGGCTGCTGGCCGAATGGCCCGACGGCGAGGACGAACCGACCCGGTTCTGGCTGTCCGACCTGCCCGACGACACCCCGATCCGGGAGCTGGTCCGCCTGGCGAAGATCCGCTGGCGCATCGAGCACGACTACCGCGAACTCAAGCACGGCCTGGGCCTGGACCACTTCGAAGGCCGCTCCTGGAACGGCTGGCACCACCACGCCACCCTGGTCACCGCCGCCCACGCCTTCCTCACCGAGCAGCGGCCGGCCCCAAAAGCCGACACAACGGCCTCACCCTCTACCAGATCCTCGACGCCCTTCAGGACCTGTTGAACTGCTGGACCGCATCTGCACCACCTGCCACCGACCTCTGCCCAGCAGAACCACACCAAGATCAAGACAGACCTAACGGAGTCCTACTACTCATGAAGATCTTGGGGTTCTGGCCCCGCCGCGTGAGCGGTGGGGCCAGACTCGTTTCGTGGTGATGGGGGAATGGGCCGGGGAGACGGTCGGGCCGGATGTGTGGGAGACGTGCCGGGAGTTGATTCCGGCGGGGAGTGTGTTCGCGTTCCTGGCCGAGCACCGTGGTGCTCTGTTCCCGGCGGAGATGTTCGCGGACATGTACCCGTCGGCGAACGGGCGGCCGAGCATGCCGCCGCAGATCCTGGCCGCGGCGATCACGCTGCAGGCCCTGCACGGGCTGTCGGACTTCGAAACGGCCCAGGAACTGCGGTGTGACTTTGCGGTGGAAGGCCGCGTGCGGGCTGGGCCTGAACGACATGGCGTTCGATCCGTCGTTGCTGGCCTACTTCCGTCGCCGCCTGGCCCGCTCTGCCCGGACCGACCGCGTCTTCGAGGCCGTGCGCGAGATGGTGAAGGCTTCCTGGGCGGCAAGCCCCCGCGGGCTTTGGACTCGACGTGCTGAACGACGCGGTGGCCACCCAGGACACTGTCACCCAGCTCATTGCCGCCGTCCGCGCGGTGATCCGCGAAGTGCCTCATGCCGCCGAGGTCGCGGCCGTGCAGTGCACCGCAACAAGCGTCTCGAGAGCTCTTGGTCTGCCCGACACGCTCCTCAACCTTCGACGTGCGCGGGATCGCTTGCTCTCCCCGGACGCCTGCCGAGCGCGGCCGCAGGACCGCTCGGCAGGCCGGTCAGTGCTGAGGGGCGGCGGCACGCCAGGTCTGGTTGGCCGCCCCGCTGCAGTCCCACAGCTGGATCAGGGTTCCCGCCCGGGTCCCTCCGTTCAAGGCGTCGAGGCACAGGTTCCCCTGACGGATACTGCCGTCGTCCCCCAGCATCCAGCGCTGGGTCTGGCCGCCGCCGCACTGTGCGAGGACCACGAGGGCTCCGCGGGAACCGCCCTCGGCGGTGGCACACAGGTCTTCGGCGACCCGCAGTTCGTGAGTGCCGCTGTAGGTGAAGCGTTCGGTCACCCTGCCGTCACAAGTGGCCAGGTTCAGTCTCATCGCCGTGGCACTGGACGCGTCCATGCACAGTGCGGAGGCGGCTCCCACGTAGGTCACTTCCGGGGAAGTGCGGCCCGTCTTCGTACGGGAGGCGGGTTTTTTGGTGGGCGTCCGATTCGGTGAGGGCGACGATGCGCTGGAGGCGGCGGCCGGACTGGAAGGAACGATTCCGCCGCCGTTGAGGATGGGAAGAGTGATCGGTGAGCGCTCGATGCTCCCAGGTGCGGCCGCATCGGGCTTAGAGTCCGCCTCCCCGAGGACCAGTACGGCCCCCGACACCACAGCCGCGCACACGCCGATGAGGACCGCCACCCGCGCCGGGCTCCTGCCGGCCGACCGCGGAGAGCCGGGCATGCCGGGCGTGCTCGGGCGCGTCTCGCCCGGGCGAATGGACCCACCCCGACCGTTCGCCTCCGCCCACGGCTTTTCGTCAGCTTCCCGCTCGTCGACGGAGCCCGAGGCGGCCGGCCGGGAGACCGCACTCGCGGTCCGTTCGTCCGCAGGGCCCGGACCTGGGACCGTGCGTCGCGGTTCGGATCCGTCGTCCTTCACGGCGGGGCTGTCGTCGCCGTGTGGAACCCACGGACTTGATCCAGCGGTCATCTCTTCTGACTCCCTTGTGTGCTGGGAGCAATCTTGAGCCATCCGCGGCCCGCAGCGGTACCCGGGCCGGCGGTGAAGCCGCTGATGGGGAAGTTCTGCGAGGAAGTACCAGCCCGACTGGGACATATCGGCAATGCGGGGGCGCCGGTCGCGTGTCGGTGGGCCCGCAGCCCGTGGCATCCACGGCGTGGCCGGGTGGGTGGACCGTTCCGTGCGAGCCAGTCAGCGGTAGAGCATGTCGATGTTCTTCGACTCGTCGACCGCGACGCACTCGGTCCTGGTCCGGCTGGCGGTCAGGGTTCAGGGTCAGAATGACGCGCCGGCCCGGCAGCCGGCGGTGAAGGTGTCCTCGTTGAAAGACTCGTCGACCGTCGCGCAATGGCCCTGGACCCGGTCGGCTGTGATGCCCGAGTCGGTGCTTAGGGGGCCGTTGGCGTGGAAGCAGTTGCTGTTCTGCCGGTGGCTCTGGACTACGTTCTGCTGGAACGCGTTGCTGACCACGGCCGAATGCGGCCACCGTAGAGAACGAGGAGAGCCGCCGGCAATCTCCCGTCTGGCGGGCGACCGACGAACTCCTTGGGCGGCCGGTCGCGCTCAAGCTGCTGCTGGCCGGCAACACAGACCCTACGGCGGCCGAACGGTTCCGCCGTGAGGCCCAGACCGCCGCCCGCCTGAACCACTCGCACGTGGTTGCGGTCTACGACGCCGGCGTCCACGACGGACGTGGCTTCCTGGGCATGGAACTCGTCGAGGGCCACAGCCTGGCTGAGGAACTGTCCGCCCGCGGAGTGCTGGAGCCCGTCCGGGTGGCCTCGATCGCCAGGCAGGCAGCGAGCGGGCTAGCCTCTGCGCACCGGTTGGGCGTGATCCATCGGGACATCAAGCCCGGCAACCTGCTGCTGTCGGCCGACGACAGCCTGAAGATCGGCGACTTCGGCATCGCCTCCTTCGCCGACGATCCCTCTGCCGCGCTGACCGCCACCGGCCAGGTGCTGGACACCAGCACCTACCTCGCCCCGGAGCGGGCACTGGGCAACTCGGCCGAACCCGGCACCGACATCTACGCACTCGGCTGTGTCCTGTACGAACTGACCACCGGACACCTGCCCTTCCAAGCCGACAGCACACTGGGCGTGGTCTACCAGCACGTCGACGCTCTCCCCGCGCCGCCCATGCGGCTGTGCCCCGAACTGCCTGGCGCGACATCGGATTACCTGCTCCGGATGCTCGCCAAGGACCCGGCCGGACGCCCCACCGCCGAGCAGACAGCGCACTGGTTCGCCGCTCAGCACAGGACGCCGGAGAGCGTTCCGCCGCGTGCGCCGGCCGCCCCCGCCGCCCCGATCACCAAAACCGCCCGGATGGCTGCCGCCCCGCCACCCGGACGCCGAAGCGTGCGCCGGGTGAGCGCCCGGGCGGGCGCCGCAGGCGCCGTCGCTCTCGGTACGGCTGCCGTCGTCGGCCTCACCATGAACTCCAACTCTGGCCAGCCGACCCCCGTAGCAACAACCCCACACCCACCCCGTTTGTGTCCACACCCGCCGCAGACACAGTCACCCCCACACCTACCGGTTCGCCGGCAGCGACTCCCGCCTCCTCAGCGGCAACGACCACCCCCGCGCAGGCCATGAAGAAAGCCCCAGCCAAGGCCCCGCCAGGAAGGCCCCAGCGAAGAAAGCAGCGGGGAAGAAGCCATAAGTGCTTGTTCTGAAGGTCGGTGGCTTGATCCAGTCGGATTGGGGTAGGCGGGGCCTGTGTCATCTGCTCCGTCCGACCTGCTCTTTCAAGTTCGGCATGCCTTGACCCAGGCGGGGTTCCACTTGGTCGGTGAAGACGGGGAGGACGGCAGGCCCGGGCTTGCGGTGACGACGGCGCCGGCCGGGGTGCTGGTGAGGTGGATGGCCTCGGATGGGTTCACCTCGCTGGCGAAGGACCAGCCCGGTGCTTCGGGTGACAGCATGCTGGCGATCGTGCAAGCTGCGGTCTCGGGGCTGTTGATCCAGCTGGGACACACCGTCTGCTCTTGGTCAGAGCCCGCAGGAGCCGCGGTCGAGGTGGAAGTATCGGGCATTGGCCCAATGGCACAGCCGGATACCGACGGCGACGCCGGCGATTGTGACCAGGGCGGGCATGTATCCGCTGGCGACCTGGGTGATCGGGATTGCCGGGCACCCACCTGAGATGGCCCAGCCCGCACCGAACAACACTGCGCCGGGGATGACTCCGGCGTGGATGCGCCCCGGGGTGCGGCGGACCCGTAGCAGAGCGAACACGCAAGCGATGATCACGACGGCGCCCGCGAAGGAGAGCAACATGCGCTGGTCCTGGAAGGTGAACATGCGGTTCAGTTCGGCGTAGTCGCCGAAACCGATGTTCGTGACGGTATAGCCGAGGGCCAGACCGGTGATGATGTTGGCCAGCAGAATCGCGCCCCGAGTGCGCATCAGATCACCTTCCACAAGAGGAACGACACCCCGACGGCGGTGCCGAAGAACACCGCGGTCGCGACGATGCTGACCGGGCGTAGACGGCCGCAGCCGCTGAGTCCGTGGCCGGAGCTGCATCCGCCGGCCAATCGGGTGCCAAAGCCGACGAGCACGCCTCCCACGAACAACAGGGCGACCATGGTGATCGGATTGGCAGTGACCAGGTTCCGGAAACCCGGGCCCATGTCGAAGCGGAGGTGGAACCGCCCGGAGGTGACCGCGGCGATCAGTCCGCCGAGGAAAATCGACACCAGCAAGGCAGCCTGGGTGACCAGAGGGACCGGGCGCAGACTCGTGACCGAGGAGCCGTCACCTGCAGCCGGTTCGTCGGCCGGATCGAGTGGTTGTGTCTCCCCGTACGGAGCCTGCGACACGGTGGGCGCGCCGGGGCCGGTTCCGAAGTGCTCCGCGGTGGCCGCCGCGAGCGCGTCGGCGAGAGCACGATCGTCTTCGAACTCCTCCTCCGCCCGCTCGAGCTGACGTTCACTGCGCCAGTGCAACACGCGGTCCCACGCCGAGGAGACCCCGAAAGACCGATCGGTGGCGAGGGTGTAGTTGATGGTGACCAGAGCGAGCCCGACAGCGCCCGCCCACCAGGGCCAGTAGGAACTCATGCGGGGCCTTTCATCCAATCGGCGAATCGAGCCCACCAGCCGCGCTTCGAGCCGGACGCTGGGCGCACGTGTCGAGCGCGGCCGTCTGCAGGCGGGGGAAACTGTGCGGGTGGCGACGGCTGGTGATGTCCGACCGGTCCCGGCGGGGGTGCTGTGAACGGGGCGGTCGTCTCCGGCGACGCGGTTCCCGGTTCTGACCACTCAGGTGGCTGGCCTGGTCCCGGCTGGGACCAGTCGGCGGTCTGCGAAAACCAGGGATTGGGTCCTGGTGGCGGGGCCTGTCGGGGGGGTGCCTGCGTGGGGGTGACCTCGCCGGACCGGCTCTCATCGGCCGCGGGTTCGAGGTGTCGCGCGCGGACTCCGTTGGGCAACAGGCTGATCGGCACGCGCTCGCCGGTGAGTGACAACTGGTAGCGCGCACAGTCGTGCCACCGATCCTCACTGTCGCAGTAGTACTTGCGCCAACCTTCCAAGCTTGCCCTGAGTAGGGGGAAAAGGGGGCATGCTGCGGCGTGCGGGCAACCCACGTTGCTCCCTCCTGACCGGCGCACACCGCCCGTTCGGAGAGGGCGGCTGCCGTTGTCGGTTCTTGTCCTTCCCGCGCCCGGTCGACGATCGTAATACGTCGAGGAGTGCAGGTACGCGCCATATTTTGATCCCCGTCACCGCGTTCCGGCGTGATGCAACCATTGTTTCGGCATCCCCGGCAACCCCAGGGCGGCTTTTCAACCAAACCACTTGACATCGCATGGTGGGATACGCCATGTGACGGATGTGCCCGCCTATCACCCATGTCCGGATATTCGCCACCGACGGCGCCAGACCTCTTGGATTAAGATTCGACCTCATGGAGGCCACCTTTGCCGGGACTGATCCATTTCTTGTGGAGAGGGTGTGAAAACCGGGGCTTATTCTGCCGAGAAAGTGAAAGTCGGAGCTGGTCAATGAAGATATTGATGGAGGGGAATGATGTGTCGACGTGTTGTCTGCCGGACGTGCCGGAAGGTGACCTATGAGGGTTGCGGGCGCCATGTGGAGCAAGTGCTCGCCGGTGTGCCAACGGCTCAGCGGTGCATGTGTGAGTCAGCGAAGCACGGGCGTACGTACACACCGGAGGCAACGGCTCGATCGGCACGGGTGTCGACCCGACCGGGCGGACCGCTACCACCCGCGCGCGTTGCTCGACGCCAAGGAAGTTCATCAGGCTCGTCGAGAGGTGGTTGGTGGGCTCGGCTCGTCGATTGGGCGAAAAGCCCGACATGAGGTTATGGCGTGAGGAGGTCAACTGCGCTGGCTTGGGACCCCAGGTCCAAGACGTCTGCTATTGCGCCCTGGAAGCCAGGATTTCGACCCTGCCTCCACGCGTACTGAAGGTGTTCTTGCCGTGGCAGGGCGTCTGCGAAGGCTCGCGGTACGCGCCCGTCGCCTGAAACGGGGGCAAGGGACATGGGTGTGATACGGGGAAGCGCAAGACCCACGGCTGCTGTTCCTCGCTCTGACCGACGAGGCGGGCAACTTGGTGTGGCTCCCGGCGGCGAAGCCGGGGTGCTCCGGCGAGATCACTACCGCGGCGGAAACACCTGGGCGATCACCGGCGGGCTCACGCTGCACGGCCTCACCCGCACGGTGACCCTCGACGCCAACTACGGTGGTATCCGCGTCGGCATGGAGGGTGAGACCCGCGTGGCCGTCAACCCCACAACCGAGTTGCACCGTGAGGACTACACCATCAACTGGAAGACGATGCTGGCCCGTGGCATCGCAGTCGTTGGCTCCAACATCAGGGTCGAACTCGATATCCAGATCGTGCCCGAGGGCACGCAGCTGAAGTTCAGGTAGCGGCAATGTGATCCGTTCCGGCAAACGAAGCAGTCGCTTGCTGTGACCTCATCTGTCATGGGAACGTCCCACATCCCCTCCATAGCGGCTGACCCGCCGTCAGCGTAGTCCGTAACGTGTGGACAGGCGCGCCGTCGATGCTGCCTACCTCACCCTCCCCCAGGGCCGGCCTCCCGTAGGAGTCCGGGACGCTGCTGGTTCCCGTCGCTGAACCGACCCTCACGCTGCCCGGTGGCGGTGTGCTGCCCGACGCGGGGCCGCTGACCATCGGCAACGGCTGAAAGACGATGGGCGTCGCCCCCTCCACAACCACCACTACTCGGCGGTAATGTCGCCACCCGCCGGAAGCACAGGACCGGCGGGTGAGTGCGAAGGGGCCCTCATGGCGACGGACATGCCTGCGGACACAGCGGCCACCGAGGAGCGTTGGCAGCGCATGTGGAGCCATCGCGAGCAGCTGCTCAAGGTGGCCCGGCGACGCTCCATGAGCCGGGAGGACGCCGAGGACGCCGTGCACGAGGCGATGCTGCGGGCCGCGGAACGCCCGGACCTCGACGACGAGCGGCTCGGCGCCTGGCTGACGACGGTGACGATGCGGCTGTGCGTCGACCGCTACCGGCAGGTCAACCGCGAGGCCGAGGTGGGCAGCCGCCCCACGCTTCTCGCGCCGGGCCCGGTACCCGTCGAGGAGGCGGTGTGCGACCGGGCCGAGGCGAAGTGGCTCGCCGTGCGCAGCGGTGAGCTGCCCGCCCGGCAGGCGGTGGCGCTCCGGCTGAAGTCGGAGGACCTGGACGTCGGCCAGGTCGCGGTGCGGATGGGGCTGAGCTACCGGACCGTCGAGTCCCTGCTCGCCCGGGCCCGGCGGACGCTGCGCGCCTCGCTGGCCCGGGACGCTCGGTCTCGTGCTGCTCCTGCTGGGGCGCGGCCGGCCGCGCGCGGGCGGCAATGCCCATACAGTCGCGGTCACTTCGATGGCGGCAACCCTGGTGGTGGCGGGGTTCGTGCTGCCGTACACGCTCGGCACTGGCGGAGACGGGAACGGTCCGGCGCAGCGACCGGCCGCGTCCAGCGACGCGCAGGCCCTGCGCAGCGAGGCCACGGGCCGGGGGAGCGCCCCCGGGACGCCCACTCTCTTGCACCCGACGCCCGGGGACAGGGGCCGGGCGCCCTCACCCACCGTGGGAACGTCCCTGCCAGACGTGTCCGCGTCTCCGCTCCCGGAGCTGTCGGCGGCGCCGTTCCCACAAGTACCCGAGGTGCCGAAGGTGGCGGGCCTGCCTACCGCCTTGGCGGGCCTGCCGACGAGGTCGGCCGCCTCGTCGGTCCCGTCGCTCCCCTCGGCCTCGACCGTACCGGCCGCTCCGCTCTCCGTCCCGAGGACGCCTTCGCCCACGCCGTTCGCCCAAACTGCCGTAGCGCCATACACACGTCCGCAAAAAATTCTTCGTCCGGCGCGACGGACGCCCCTCCCCTCCCCGTAGAGCAGATGTCGGAGCTGCACACGCGGCCGAAGGATGGAACCGGATGGCTGTCGAGATCTGTGCGGAAGGGCTGAGCAAGTCCGGGCGGCAGCCGGAGCAGGCCCGCGGCGAGGCGGCTGACTCGGAGACGGTCAAGCCGGATGTGCACGACGGAGCCCTGCGCCGCGGACTTCCCGCGGGCGGAGGGCTCCGTCGTGAGGTGCGGCCGAGGGTTCAGCTGATGGTGGCGATGCCGTCGGTGGTGACGGTCGGGCGGCCCGAGGTGCCGACCACGACGATCTTCAGGGTGTGTTTGGCGGAGCCGGACCAGGTCTTGGTCCAGAGCGCCTGGCGGTAGAGGGTGGTGGAGGACTTCAGGTCCACCGTGGCGACTTTGGTGCCGTCGAGGTAGACGTACGCCTGGCCCGAGGTGGAGGCCCGCGAGACGATCCAGGCCACCGAGCGTCCGGTGAAGGTCCAGCTGATGGAGGCATTGGCGGACGAGGAGCTGTAGGAGTAGCCGCCCAGGTAGCTGGTGCTGCTCTTGCGGGTCCAGGTGCCGGTGCGGGTGGTGGAGGTCTCCTGGGTGATGTTCGGCGTCCGGTAGACGGAGGCGCCGCCCGTGTTGCCGGTTACGTCGTACGCCTTCAGGGCGAACAGGTCCGAGGCGCCGGGCTTGGCGCTGGTCGACCAGGAGGTCACCGTCGGGCCGAAGGTGGCCGAGGACGGCGAGGTCGCCATGACCTTGGCGAGTGCCGCGTTGTCCGCGGCCTTCCAGGTCACCGTGACCGGGACCGAGGTGGAGTTCACCGTGCCGGTGCGCACCTGCACGCCGGGAGCGGTCGGGAAGGTCGGCGCGGTCGTGTCACCGACCAGGGTGACCGAGCCGGACAGCGTGGTCGAACCGCGGACGTGGGTGGCGCGGACCTGGACCGTGTGGCTGCCGGAGGCGACCGAGATCGAGGTGGAACGGGCGGAGCCGGAGGTGTGCGCCACGGCCTTCCCGTCGACCAGGACGTCGAACCCGGAGATCACCGCGGACGGTGTGGAGGTCGTCCAGCTCACCGTGGCCGCGCCCTTGGTGTAGTAGCTCGTCCCGGACTTGACCGCCCCGCCCGCGAGCCCGGTGACGGAGACCGTGCCGACCGGGCCGGACGCGTAGGAGCGGATCGTGCCCAGCGCGTTGTAGAGCTGGTTGCCGGGGCAGTCGGTGGCGAAGCCGTCGCGGTGGCCGGAGATGACGTTGAACGTGTAGTCCTTGCCCAGGGTGAAGCCGGAGCTGTCGGAGGAGCCCTCGGGCAGAGATGCGGTGGCGGTGGCGGGATCCACGCCCGTCATACCGAACTTCCAGGCCGCGACCCGGGCGATGGAGCTCAGCAGGGCCGTGCTCGGCGCGGCTCCGGTGTAGGTGGTCTCCTGGGAGTCGCCGCCGCTGAGGTCGGTGTAGGTGCCGATGGCGGCCACACCCATGCTGTTGGTGTTGAACCCGTACGTCTGGGCGCCCACGACCGGCAGCGCCATCCCGCCGAAGCGGCCCTCGAAGATGGTGCCGCACTTGTCGACCAGGAAGTTGTAACCGAGGTCGCGCCAGCCCTGGCTGAGGTGCGCGGCGTAGAGGCTGCGCACGATCGCCGGCGAGTCTGCGCAGGAGTAGTCGTTGGGGGTGTCGGTGTGGTGGACAAACATCACCTTCACCGCCGATCCGTACAACGGGTAGCCGGTATCGCGCGCGCACTCGTCCGCGCCCCAGTCGGCCCGGGTGACCACAGTCGGCGGCGCCACCGTCGAGGTGGTCGCGGTCGGCATCGGGTCCGGCGCGGTCGGCGACGCCGACGCGGAGGGGCTGCTGGTGGCGGTCGTACAGGACGGGTACGCCTCGGACAGCGACGGAAGCTGGCTCGGCCAGGACGTCGGGGACGCGCTCGGCGAGGTGGAAGCGGAGGTCCCGGTGGACGGCGCGACGGATGTCGAGTCCGTGGCCGTGGGGGTGTCCGTGGGCGAGGCGGAGTCCGTCGCGGTGGGGGTCTCCGAAGTGTCGCTGCCTGCCGTGGCCGTTGCGGTGTCGGTAGGGGCGACGCCGTCCGTCGGAGTCGCGGTGTCGGTGGCCGTCGCGTCCATGGCGTATCCCGCCAGGCCCATGCCGGAGTACTGCGTAGTACCGGTGGCGGGCTTGCCCGGGTCGACCAGGTCCACCCGCAGCCCGGCGGGCAACGCGGTCGCCTTGCCCGCGCCGGTCACACGGACCTGGATTCCGTTCGACGGCCCCGACCACATGGGCGACATCCCGCCGCGCACACCGGGACGGTTCAGCTCGGCGGCGTCGGGGATGTCGTCCGGCTGCTGCATCTTCAGCCACGACGTCCAGTGGTCGCTGACGGCGGAACGGGTCCGCACCTCCACCACGCCGCGCAGCTTGGCGTGCGCGCCGTTCCAGGTGACACCCACCATGCTGAACGGAGCCGTGGCCTGGGCCCTCAGCGTCTTGAGCGACGCACTGGCCCCGGTCAGGGACAGCGAGTGGACATGCGTCTTGACCGGTCCCCGCGCGGCCGACGCTCCTGCATGGCCTCCCGACCCGGCCATCGCGACGGTCGCCACAGCCACGCCGCCCCCGGCGACGACCGCCCCCAGCACCAGCCACGTGCGCGTTCTCAGACCGGCTCGACGACGACCGCGCCGAACCCCCTGTTCAGTTCTCATGCCCCGCCCTTGAAGCCCCGTTGCCGTTGTCATCACAGCTATTGCGGGGCACAGCCGTCACAGGAGTGCCCCCTGGAATACCAGCGCACTCGGACGTTCAAGCGTCACAGTCCCGAACGCGGGCGGGGGACTGACGCAGGCCAATGGTGGCTGTCGCGGCCCCTGCACGCCGGAAGGCGTGATGGGGGTCGGCCCTTGTACCGAGGCGTCCGCGTCACCGCCCGCCCGAGCGGGCCGACCTGGCGGCTGCGGACTGGGGGCCCGAGGGACTTGTCACGCTGTGAGCTGTCCACCTATGTTCGACCACCATGCTCGCTCCCCCGATGATCAGTGTCATAGTCGCCGCGCACGACCTTCAGGGACAGCTGGAGGCCTGCCTCAATTCGATACTGAACCAGTCCTTCGGAAACGTGGAGGTTGTCGCGGTCCTGGACCAGTCTGCTGAATGCCCTGCGGACTTGGTGGATGACTATGCCCGGCGCGATGGGCGGGTCTCGGTCGTGCGGCTGACGGGCGTCGTCGGCATCGGCCGGATACGCAACGCGGGGGCGGAGCGCGCCACCGGTGACTATCTGCTGTTCCTGGACAGCGATCACATCATCGGGGGTGAAACGCTTCAGGCGATGGGCGATCAGCTGCAATCGGCAGACGAGCCGGATGTTCTTCTCTTCGGGCACACTCGCCTCCATCGCGGCCGCACCTGGCCCGGTGCCGCCGCCGACCTGCTTGAACGGCAAGGACGTGAGCCCTTCGCCTCGATCGACCAGCCAGAGTTGTTCGGTGCTCCCGCCTACTCCTGGGACCGTTTGATCCGCCGCGACCTGTGGATCCGGCAGGAACTCGCGTTCCCTGACGGTCTCCACGAGGAGGTCACAGTCGTCCACCGCGCCATGCTCGCCGCCGACCGGGTCGCCGTCCTGAAATGGAACTGCGTCCAGATCCGTCGTCGGCACACTCAACACCCCGCAGGCTCACCGGACGGCACCCACTTCGACGTCTTCGGCCGGTACGAAGAGAGCTTCGACTTGCTCAAGGAGCGCGACGCGCTGGACGTTGTGGCTCCCTTTCTCTTCACTCGTACGATTCGTCACTACCTCTTCCTCCTCAATCTTGAGGGATGTCTCTCCCGCTCCGAGCGCCTGCGGTTCTTCGAACGCGCCAGCGAGCACTACCGGCGGTTCCTCCCTAACGGCTACGAGCACCCCGAAGGTCGGGAGGGTGTCAAGTTCCAACTCGTGGCGAGCGGGAGATACAGTGCGCTGAAGGCCGCCAGTCTCCCTCAGCACGCGCGGAGTTTCGTCTCCCGAAGCGCCGCCGTACGCGGACGGTAGCCCCGAGCTGGGTGACTTCGACCGTTACCGCCGCCGACACAGCGGCGCCACCTGCTTGTCCAGGTGCCGGTCAGATGATGCGGATGATGGAACATCTCAGCTTCCGCAGCAGCCGCCAGTGCGTGGCCGTGGCTTGCTCGCCCAGGGCCCGGATCTTCCCATTGGGGACGTTCAGCGCCTGTTGACCTGAGGGGCGGTTCCCCCACTGGCCGCGGTAGGGCACCAGGGGCGCGGGGCCGGTACCTTGGTCCCGCTTGTCCCCCTTGTTCGCGAAGCAGATCGCCTCCGCTGCTGCGGCGCGGGCGCGCTCATATCCCGTCCGGCGTACCGGTTCTCCGTGCCGCTCGAGGAACCGTGGCGGTCGGAGTGCCCGGCAGGCCATCCCCTCACCGGTACCGGAGGCGGCTGGCTGGGGCGTGCCCGCTGCGCCGCCGGTGACGCCTACGGGCCAAGCACCCTTTCGGTCGCCTCCGTCACGACCGTGGTCTGCGTCCTGCTGACGGCCGCCACCGGGGCCCGCCCCGAACTGGTGGTCTGGCTGCTGCTCGCACCGGCCGCCGTACTGCTCGCCGTCGTCGACTTCGCGGCACACCGGCTACTGAACTTGAACGGGTGATGTCGGGTCGATTTGCCTGACGGGTGTTGATCAGCGTTGATAGCCATCTGGGCGTGAGATACGCGCAGGGCGGCGGGTTGACCGCCGCGGGGAGGGCCGCCCGGGAGCGGGTCAGGCTGCAGGCCGTGGAACGCTTCGAACGCGGGGAGAAGAACCGGGAGATCGCGGCCGCGCTGCGGGTCAGTGAGCGGTCGGTTGAGCGATGGCGCCGGGCTTGGCGGGAACAGGGCGAGTTGGGACTGCTGTCCGCAGGCTCGCCTGGACGGTCCAAGCTCAGCGCGGCCCAGGTCGACAAGCTAGAACGTGAGTTGGAGCGGGGACCGCTGGCCCACGGCTGGGCAGATCAGCGGTGGACGCTGGCGCGGGTGAAGACCCTGATCGGCCGCCTCTTCCATGTCTCGTACACCGTGGAGGGCACCTGGCGGTTGCTGAAGCGGCACGGCTGGTCATGGCAGCAGCCAGCTCGGCGGGCGATCGAACGCGATGACGAAGCCGTCGAGCTGTGGAAGAAGGAGGTCTGGTCGCGGGTAAGAGCACCGCGGCGGCGCTCGGGGCCTGGATCGTCTTTCAGGACGAGGCCGGGCAGTCGATGACGCCGCCGCGTGCCAGGACCTGGGGCCGGGTCGGCCGCACTCCGGTGGTGCGGGTCCGCGGCCGGGGATCCGGACGGGTCTCGATGGCAGGCATGGTCTGCTACAGGCGAGGGGAACGGTCGCGGCTGATCTACGCCGTCCGCGAGTACCACGGCCGCAAAGACGAGCCGAAGGGCTTCGGCTGGCGCGATCTGCGAGACCTGCTTGTTCGAGCCCGCATCCAGCTCGGCGGCCCGGTCGTGCTCGTGTGGGACAACGTGCGTCTGCATCTGACCGCCGGGATGAAGGAGTGGGCCGCCGCGAACGTGCACTGGCTCACCATCTTCCAACTGCCCGCATACGCACTTGACCTCAACCCGCAAGAAGGCATCTGGTCTCTGGTCAAGCGAGAGGTCGGCAACCTCGCCGCGGCCGACCTCGCCCAGCTCACCAAGATCGTCAAGCGCAGGCTCAAGCAGATCCAGTACCGACCGGACATAGTCGACGGCTGCCTCGCCGGCACTGGCCTTGCCTTCCACGAGTAACGAACCCAGGGAACGGTCGGCCTGCCACGTGGCCCTACGATCACGGCACCCCACCGAACGCTTGTGCCCGACGAATTGAGTAGTGAGCCCATGAGCGACGATGTCCTGTCGATCATTCCGACCGATCCCCAATGGCAGCCCGACCGGGCGGCGGCCGAGCGGACTGCCGCACTCGCCGCGGACCTGGCTCCCGGCCTGCCCGATGGCGCGGAGGTCGAGATGGATGTCACCTGGCACGACACCCTTGTGAGTGGGCGTGTCGGTGGCATTGGGTGGGTGTCAGCAGGGCGGGAGTGCTGCGTGCCTGGTCCAGGGGATGGTGTGAGGGTCGGTTCGCTGTCATGGGGTGACCAAGCGGCTGCTGTTTTCTGACCTGTGTGCGGTGGGCCGGCTGTTGTGAGGGTGGCTGTTCCTTTGGGTGGGCTGGGGGTGCGGGGGGTGGGTTCAGGAGGGGGTGTCGGGGGTGGCTTGGGGTTGGTCGGGTCGGCGGTCGCGGAGTGCTTGAAGGATGTTGGTCTGGTGTTGGTCGGTGGGGGGTGGGGTGTCGGGGGAGTTGTTGAGGAGGGGCGTGAGGCGGGTGTAGAGGTCGTCGTGGGTGAACAGGGCGTCGAGGCCGGCCCAGGTGTCGTTGTCGATGAGGGGGAACGGGAACTGCTGGGGTGGGATGAGTGCGGCCAGGAGCGGGAGGAGTTCCCATCCCTGGTCGAGGCGGTCGTGTAGCCAGGTGCGGATGCCGGCAGGGTCGGTGTGGCGCCACATCCAGATCAGGGTGCTGTCCTGGTCGGTGAGGTCTGGGGTGGATCGTTGTGCGGCTGGTGCGAGGTGTTCGGCCAGACGACCGGTGAGGGCGTCGCGGGCCTGTGCGGCCCACGGTTCGGTGGTCGTCGTGTGTTCGGAGGCGGTGTCGTCGGGGTTGGTGGCGGTGTGGAGGGTCCGGGTGGCCAGGACTGCTCCATCAGGGGTGGTGGCCATGGCGGCCACGACGGAGGGGCGCTCTTCAGCAGGCAGGTCGAGAAGGAGGCTTGGGGTGAAGGAGCGCACCCGCCGGTCGGCGCCCAGCAGGCCCATCGCTTCGGGTTGCGCGGTCAGTTGGCCGTAGTTGTCGGCCATGGCCTTGAGCAGCGCGGCCGCGGGTACCGGGATTCCGTCGGCGCGCAGTTGGTCGATGCGCCGGACGATGCGGTGGGTGTCTTCTCTGAGCCGGAGCAGCAACTGTGTGGCCTCATCGCCCTCAGCTCCTGATGCCAGTTGGGCGAGGGCCTGCTGGAAGACGGCTTCTGGGAGGTCGTCTTCGGGGACGGTGAAGACGATGTACCGGTCGAAGTGGTCCTGGCTGCCGATCCCGCGTCGGCGTGCCGCGGCACGGGGGTCACCGCTGTTGCCGACGGCCTGCTGGATTGCGGGAAACAGCAGGCCAAGCAGACCGAGCATCCCGTCGATGTTGTCTGGGGCAACACCGGCCTGGCGCAGGCGTTGCTTCCATCGCTCGGCGCGTTCACCGGGGCGGGAGTCGCGCTGCAGCGCCGGGTCGATGCTGGTGCCGGTCAGTTCGGCGCGGTGGCGTACCAGCATCCGGTAGGCGCCGGGCTCGCTGGTCCGCAGGAAGGTGACGATCAGGAAGTCGACGATGTCGACCTCCCCGGCCAGTGAGCCGAGCGTCGCGCCGGCCTGGCCGAAGTAGCGCTTGATGGACCGTGGGGTCCTCAGCCGGTCCTGGAGGTGCCGGAAGTACGCCTCGGAGAAACGCTGCTCCTGGTCCGCAGTCATGGACACCCCGTGGGAGTCCAGTAGTGCGTTCAGGAGACGTCTGGTCATGGCGGCGATGTCG
The DNA here is from genome assembly GCF_044753645.1 of Streptomyces sp. NPDC093261. Lineage (NCBI taxonomy): Bacteria > Bacillati > Actinomycetota > Actinomycetes > Kitasatosporales > Streptomycetaceae > Streptomyces > Streptomyces sp. NPDC093261. Next base: position 30,938 of record NZ_JBIVNO010000020.1, on the reverse strand, counting down.
CGGTCGCGGAAGGCCGGGAGGTCGAGCCGGACCTGGATGAGCTTTTCCAGGAATTCCTGGGCGCGTTGGTCGTTCGAGCCGACCAGGTCGGTCCGTTGCAGGACGTCCAGCAGAGTCTGTTCGTCGAAGCTGATCAGGTAGTACACGTTCGGCAGGTGGCCGACCAGGCGGATGAGTTTGAAGACGACCAGCAGTTCCTGGGGGGTGAGCCGGTCCAGGTCGTCCATGACCATCAGGACCGGCAAGGCCGCCTGGCGCAGGGCTGCTTCGGCGGTGCGTTTGGCGGCCGAGGCGCTGGTATCTCCGGTTATCCGGTCGGCTATGTGGTTGATCAGCTCCGAGGAGTCCAGGCCGAGCAGCCCCGTGAGCTTGCCCAGCGGACTGATCGACTGGCCGAACGTCCCGATTTTCCCTCGCAGTTCGGACCACTGGTTCCCGTTGGGGAGGGCGGCGCGGATCTCGCTGAACAGGGCCAGCGTCAGCGACTCGAGGTCCGAGTACATCCACGGGTTCAGCTCAGCGACCGACCACCGGTTGGTGTCGGCGGCGCCAGCCGCGTTCTCGAGGTGCTGGATCGTCATCTGCAGGACGGACGATTTACCGGAGCCCCAGGGCCCGATGAGCGCGAGTACTCCGGACTCGCTCTGCTCGCGCACCTGGTGGAGGAGTGCGACAGCGTGCTGGGCGTACTGCTGGCGCCCCAGAAGGTCAGGAGCGTCGGCGCTCCCGTCGACAGGATCGTCGTTGAAGAATCTTTCCCCGGCCATCGGCCCATCGTGCCCGACTGTGCACCTGCGCTGCTGCCTGAATGGGGGCGGCGACGAGGTACCCGCCGACTGCTGTCACGGGGTGACCAGGTGGCTGTCACGGTGTGGATAGCAGGTCGCGGTCCAATTGTGTTGGGCTTGCCTGTTTCTGTACGGGTGGGTGGTCGGGGCGGGTGGGGTTGGCGCGTGACGGTTTTGCAGACCCCGGTGGGGGAGGCGGTGCCGGGTCCGGCTGGTCCGGCGCAGGCCGGGCGGGTGGAGCGGGCGGTGGTGGTGCGGCGGCTGCTGGCGGTGGACCGGGGTGAGGGTCGTCGTTGCATGTGCGGATTGCGGCCGGTTTGGCGGGGGTGACGGAGCGGACGGTGTGGCGGTGGCTGGCCGAGGGACGCGAGGGGCGGGTGGAGGCGCGGCCGCGGCAGGGCGGGTTCGTGGTGGGCGACGCCTTGTGGGAGGTGCTCACCCAGTCCGGCGGGAACGTCGCCGAGCTGCGCCGCAGGATGCTCCGGGCGCAGGACGAGGGCGTGCTGGAACGCTGGGGGGCGGAGTTTGTGCCGTCCTTGGCGACGCTGCACCGTGCGATCAAAGACGAGCTGAGGGCGGGCCGGGTGCTTCAGGTCGCCCGCGCGGCGTCGGGGCGGGTGGAGCCGAGCCGGTACGACCGGGCACTGGCCGCACTCGGCTGCGCAGATGCTGCGAACGGCCCGCCGGTCATGGATGGTCCGGATACCGAGCGGTCCGGTACGGATGGTGAGGAACGGCCCGGCGCTGTGAAGGCTGCTGCGCGTGCCCGGGTGTCCGGCGGGGTGCGCCTGTACGCGCCGGGAGCGCGGCTGGTGTCCACGCGGCAGGTGGCCGGGGTGGTGGAGGCGGTGGGACACACGGTCGCCGCGCGGGGGATCGGCTGCGTGTACGGGGACACGGGACTGGGGAAGACGGTCGCGGTCGAGCAGGCTCTGCACCTGCTGCCTGCCCGGGTGCCGGTGTGGCGGGCAGTGGTGGGGGTCAGGCCCGGGCTGCCGCAAGTGCGGGCCGCGTTGTGCGAGGCACTGGGGCTGCCGTCGGGGTCCCTGACCCACCGTGCCGGACCGGCTGACCAGGCGCTGGCGGAGGCACTGGCCGAGCCGGGTGTGCTGTTCCTCGACGACGCGCAGCGTCTGTCGCCACCGGTGCTGGACTACCTGCGGCAGCTGTGGGACTCGCCGGGCTGTGCTGCTGCCCTGGTGCTGTGCGGGGCGGGCAGCGAGCGGGCGCTGGCCCGGGCCGCGGCGATGCGTTCCCGGGTCTTGACCTGGCACCAGGTCAGCCGCCTCGACACGGAGTACGTGCCGCGGACGCTGGGTCTGTTCCACCCGGTGTGGGAGGACGCGGATCCGACCGACCTGCGGTGGGCGGATGAGCAGACCGCTCGCGGCAACTTCCGTACCTGGGCGAAGATCACCTCGCATGTCTGTGCAGCCCGGGGCCGCGACCCGGGTGCGGGTGTGGATCGCGACGCGATCGACCAGGCCTGCGCCCGGCTCGGTCCGTACCCATGACGGCCCCTCTCACGTACCCGGAGCACACCGGTTCCGACGGCAGAGAACCTCACCCCGTTCGGCGAGGAGGGAAACGGCGCGATGACGGACAGCGGACCGCAGGACACCAACGGCGGCCACGGCGTGGACGCGGGAGGGCAGTGGCTGCCACCGCCGGGGGATCCGGCCGGCGTGCTCGGAAAGCAGTCGCTGGTTGCGCTGCGGGCGCCTGCGGTGCGCCGCCTGCTGGCGCTGCGCGCCCGGGGCGGTCTATCGCGGCAGCACGTGCGGCTGGCGGGGGAGTGCCTGGGGGCATCGGAGCGCACGGCGTGGCGGTGGCTGGCCGAGGCATCCCAGAGCCCGGCGGCGGCTGCGCACCCCGGAGCCCACCACACGAGCAGGTTCGAGATCACCGCGGAGATTCGAGTACTGCTGGCGTACTGGCACGGCAACGCCTCTGCAGTCCACCGCCAGCTCATGGAGCGCGCCGCAGCCGAGGCCGGGGGCCCACGAGCGCAAACGTCCGGCGCTGCCATGTCCGTCCCGCCGGACCTGGTGGCTGTTCCGGGCGGGGCAGCCCTGTCGCAGGTGCCGCTGCTGGATCCGGTCCCGTCCCTGTCGACGTTCCTGCGCGCGCTGCGCCGCGATCTGACGGCGGGGGAGCGCGCCGGTCTCGCCATCGGACCGGAGGCAGCCCGTGCCCATGACGTGTTCGGCAAGCGGCCGCTGTCATGGCGCAACCATGCCTGGGAGACCGACCACGTCCAGGCCCCGCTGCTGGTCGACGCCGACGGCGACCTGGTGCGCCCGTGGATCACCTGGTTCATCGACACCGCCACCAAGGTCATCACCGGCACCTGTGTCACCCCGGGCCATCCCTCCCGCGCGTCGGCACTAGCCGCCTTGCGCGCCGCAGTGGTGCGGGACGAGCCCTGCGGCCCGGCCGGGGGAGTGCCGGAGCTGGTGAGGGTGGACCGGGGCAAGGACTTCCTGTCGGCCGCCGTCACCACCGCGCTCGGCGCGATGGGAGTGACGGTCAAGGACCTGCCCGCCTACAGCCCGCATCTGAAGGGCACGGTGGAGAGCCTCAACCGGGCTGCGGACCGGATGCTGTTCGCCGCCCTGCCCGGCTACACCGTCGGGCCCACCGGGCCGCGCTCCGAGCGGCGCGGACGTACCGCGGGGGCGCTGTCCGCCCTGTCGTTCCAGGACTTCACCGCAGAGGTCCTGGAGTGGACGAACTGGTGGAACACTGCGCACGGCCCGAAAGCCCTGTCGGGCCATACGCCGCTGGAAGCGTGGCAGGCCGATCCGACCCCTGTCACCGACATCCCCGCCGCCGACCTGTGGGCCTTCACCCTCGAGGACGACGGCCGGCCTCGGAAGCTGACCAGCCACGGCGTGAGCTGGCGCGGCCGCGTCTACACCGCCGCGTGGGTGACCGGCCAAGCCGGCCGCCAGGTCCGCGTGCGCTACATGCCGCACCACGACCACGAGATCGAGGTCTGCGACGCCCGCGGCCGCCACCTCGGTCCGGCGCACCTCGCGGACGCGGCAACCCCCGAGCAACTGCAGGCGCTGCGCGAGGCACGCGCGGAGCGCGCCCGACGCCTGCGCTCCGACGCGAAGGCTGCCGAACGCCTGCGCCGCCAACGATTCGCCCCCACCACCACCGCGGAGCCCGCCCAGCGGCTGGGAGCCGTCACGGCTGCCCAGGCCGAGCGTGAACTCGTCGCCGCCGACTACACCGACGTCGCACGGCTGGCACTCCCCGACTTGATCCCGCCCGCCCCGCCTCCGGCGTACTGGCGCACCCCGCCCGCCCTTGCGGCTGGCACAGCGTCGCCCCCGCCCGCCTCCGCTCCAGCCGACCCGTCGGCGGACGTTGTGCCGGAACCCGACCCCCGACCCGCAGGAGACGCCTGATGACCGCGGCCACCTACCAGTACGTCGACCTGCCCGACGCAGCCGTCGTCACCACCCGGGCCCTGCTCACCGCGCGGGAGAACATCACCGACACCGTCGCCGCACGCGCCATGATGTGCATCCACGGCGGCGCCGGCCACGGCAAGACGCTCGCGGTCAACACCTGCCTGCGCGAACTCGAACCGGGCGAGGACGTCCGACGGGTCACCTTCCGCGCTCGCCCCACCGCCCGGGCCGTGCGCTACGAGCTGTTCACTGCCCTCGACCTGCCCGGCGAGCCGCCCCGCCACCCCAGCGAGTTCGACCGCCTGCTGAAGACCGCCCTGGCCGAACACCCCCGCACCTTCCTCGTCGACGAGGCCCAGTGGCTCAACGGGGAGGCGTTCGAATACTTCCGCTACCTGTGGGACGAGCCCGCCACCCGCTTCGCGGTCGTCTTTGTCGGCGGCGAGGGCTGCCACACCGTGCTGCGCCGCGAACCTATGCTCTCCTCCCGCATCTTCATCTGGCAGCACTTCACCCGCCTCGACCCCAGCGAAGTCCTCGAGGCCATCCCCCTGTTCCACCCGATCTGGGCCGACACCGACCCCGACGACATCACCTTCGCCGACAGCCACGCTGCCCACGGCAACTTCCGGGCCTGGGCCCAGCTGACCGCCCACACTCGCACCGCCCTGGCCCGCACCGGCCGCGCCCGCGTGGACCAGGAGCTGCTGCGCTGGGCCTTCAGCCGCCTCGCCTGACCACCACGCCGCCATGCCGCTCGCCGCGCCACTGCCCGTCGCCGTGGTCATCGACCCCCATGACGACGCGCTGCACACGCACACCGCCCTGGCCGCCCACCATCCACCGTCCGGCCGGATCACCCTGCACCCCGGCCCGGGCACCACCAGTGAAACCGGCCTCGCCCACGACCTTCTCGCCGCTCTTGGTAAACCGCCCCTTGGGTGACCGCCCTGCCCGTCACCCGGCTGACCGTCCTGCGCGCCCACCGCCTCACCGCCCGTCGCGCGATGCGCCTCCTGCAGCGACATGCCCTCTGACAGTCTGCGGGCGAGTGTCAGTCGGACATCGTCATCTGAGTGTCAGCGGCGCAGCCTCCGCGACCTGGTGATTGGCACTGAGGGGTAGTGCTCATCGGTTGCTGACGTGAGTGACGAACGGCCAGGTCATTCTCACGCCGACTGCTATAGCGGGTGCAGAGTTTGCGCTGGTCAGAGATGTGGCTGAGCGGTGGGGTGGCAGTGGGTGGGCGTCAGCCAGAAGGCGGTCCCGCGCGGTGTGCGATCGGAGCGCGGGACTGCCGAGCCCCGGTTGTCCTGACAGAGCCGGACGGGTCAGGAGCCGCCGTGGCGGTGCCCGGCCTGGATCTGATCGCCCAGTGGGCCGCGGCCGGCCGCGCGGATCACCGCCGCGAGCCGATGATCGCCGTCTTCAGCCTGCGCGCCACCCGCTGCTGGCCAACGAAGAAGTCGCCTCGACCAACTCGGGGGAGTACCTGGCCTACTGGCTGGGCCGCGTCCGCCACGCCATGGTGTGCTTCACGTACGACTGCCTGTCCAAGATCGCCCGAAGCCCAGCACTCGGCCGTCTTCCCGCCCACCGGTCTTCGACCTGCTGGTTGTGGTCGAGGCCCACGCCACCGCCGGCACCTAGGAGAAGTCGGCGCCCGCGAGCGCGTCGCACGCTCGTCGACGCGGGTTTGAGCCGGGTACCAACAGGATCGCCCCATCGCCCACATATGCGCCGGTAGTTGTTGTGCGCAAGGAAAGTGCAGGTCAAGACCTGATCGCATCTTCCGTCTTCAGCTTTGTTGAACATAGAATCACGCCGCTACGAATGGGGAGGAACTGTAGAGAGTGGGTATTGCGGCGTGAAGAAGGTCACCGAGGGGGCGCACATCCCAGGCTGACCGGCGGAGTACCTTACGGATCCGCACGCGGGGGCGTGGTGCAGGAGTGCGAAGCCTCTCTCGGCCCCACCGCTGGTTGCCCACGCCCAAGCCGGGCTTGGTGTGCTGGTGTGTGGTCAGCGGTCGGCCGCCGAGTGCGTGCACCAGTGTGCGGCTTTTGTGTCATGTCACGCGGTAGACGTGTCCGTTTCATGGATCCCCGGTGGTGTTGCTGATCGGGCTGCCGACCAAGGAGTCGGCACTTGAGTGAGGGATGTGGGGGAAGGAGTGTGCGCGGTGTTTGAGCCGGTGTTCTTGCGGCGGGGGCTTCAGGGCGTGGATCCCTGGCAGGTTGAGTACACGGTTGTCGATGTGGAGACGACCGGTTTGTCTCCTGCGCGCGGTCATCGTGTGTGTGAGGTTGCGGCGGTGCGGCTGCGGGCCGACGGCACGGTGGTGGAGGAGTTTTCCACCCTGGTCGACCCGCAGCGGGCGATGTCGCGGCAGAACCAGTCACATCACGGGATCAGCGAGAGCGACGTCGCAGGGGCGCCATTGTTCACGGATGTTGCGGGGACGCTGCTGCGGTTGATGCGCGGCTCGCTGGTGGTGGCGCACAAATTGGCCTTTGACGCCTCGTTCCTGGAGGCGGAGTTCGCGCGGGCTGGGGCCGCCAGGTTGCGGGTGGCTGGCTTGTGCACGCTGACGGCGTTCCGTGCCCAGACCGACCTGCGTGGCTACACGCTTGCGGGAATCGTCAAAGACCTTTCCGGAGCCTGGCCGTCCCACGGCCACGCGGCATTGGAAGATGCCCGCAACACCGCCCGGGCCCTGACCACGTTGCTGGCCACCAGTCCGCAGCCGCTGAGATTGACGGGCGGCCCATCCGGAACGCTTCCGGTATGGCCCGAGGCCGTCCGCAGCCGGCCGCGTATCGCAGGGGCACCCGGCAGCCGTCAGGGCTGGCCCGCGCACATCCACGCGGCGCTGCCGAGCGGCAGGACGGTGCCGCCGGATCCGGTGGCCGCCGGCGAATACCAGCGCGTGCTCGAAGACCTCGCCGTCCAGGGGCGCCTGGCCGGCCCTGAGGCACAGCGACTTGTCACGTTGGCCAGTGCAGCCGGCCACCATCAGACCTCGGTGCGCCAGATACACTCTGCCGTCTGGCACACGGTGCATTCCCGTATACCGGACCCGTCGCCGCGAACCGTCCGGGAGCTGACCGACCTGGCGCGCCATCTCGGCGTGTCCGATTTCGCCGCCCGCGATCTGCCCAGCGTTGGGGACGAGCTCAAGGGGGTGCGCATCGTGCCCGTCAGCCAGGACGCGGCCGTGCGTGACCTGACGGCCTGGGCCGAGCGGCACGGGGCCACGATCGGTGTGCGGCCCTCCAAGACGACCCGACTTGTCATCGCCACCGACCCGACAACGGTCCCCAGCCCCAGCGCGGTGACCCAGCATCGCCTGCCCGTACTGGCCCCGGCCGCCGCCAGACAGTGGCTCGAGCAGCAGATGAAGCCCGCCGCGCAGCCCGCTGCGGCGGTCGCAGCTTGTGGCCCGCTGGTATTCACCGGCCCTGGTGCGGGCCCGGTGTGGCGTCTGCACGAACTGCCTGACGAGCTGACCGCGGGCACGTTCACCGCTCCCGTCCGATGGGTGATTGAACAGTGCGTCGCCCCTGAAGCGACCTTCGTCCAATTCAGCCGTGGCCGAACGCCCCGCCTGATGGTCGACAAGTCCAAAGCACCCCACGGAAGCGAGCAGACTCTCGAAAATGCCCTGACCGAACTACGCCAGGCCGCCGGGCTCGCTCTCACTGTGAAGGGACGCTACCGCCGCGCCGGACGGACAGCGGATGCCGCCCTCGTGCCTCCACGTCGCCCATATGGCGGCGCACCGGCCGCTCGCCCGGCCAAGGACCCCGAGTCTCGCCAGGTCATCGTCTTCGAAGCGCCTCGTGGCGAACACAGGACCACCCCTACTGCCATTCCGGCGGCACCGGGAGAGCCAACCCGACATCCTCGCTCCGCTGTCGCGTCTGCGGCGGCGACTGTCGTCGCTGGGGAGGGTCATCTGCGGCGACGCCGCCAGTCGTTCTCTGTGCACTTCTGGCTGTTCTGCTTGACGGGGGGCATTGGCAACTTCATCTACGCGGTGCGCGTCAACAACTGGAACAAGGCGCGCGGCCTGTGAGGTACGTCTGAGATGCTCCGGGCCTTCTCGTCCATTTGGGACTGTGAATCGTTCGATGTAACTCTCGATCATGGAAGATGCAGCGTTGACCAGTGAGAAGGCGCGGCCGAGTAGGAGAGTGTCGGGTCGGCAGCGGCTGTGTCGGCGAAGGTCATGCCATGACTGGCTGATCGACGAGTTGGTGAGTCGGGCTCAGGCATAGGGCCTGCAGATGTCGGGCGAGGGCGGACTCCATCAACTGGTCAGGCGGCTGCGGGAGTCCTTCTGGTGGGCGAGGTCGCCGAACACCTCGGCTATGAAAAGCATGATCCGGCGGGCAAGGATGGTGGCGACTCCCGCAAGGCAAGCGCTCCAAGACCGTTCTGACCGGCGTGGCGCGGGTGGAGAAAGCCGTGCTCTGTGACCGGGGCGGCTCGTTCGAGCCTGACGAAGACTGTCAAGAAGCGGCAGAAACGCCAGACCGGCGTCTGGCCTGGAGCTGTGGGTGGCCAGTAGCCAACCGCTCAAAGTGGCGACAGAGGGGAATCTTGGTGGGGGATGGCGTGAAGACGCTGGGAGACGCGGACGCGGCGTCCGTGCTGTTGGAACCGCATCGCTGGGTAGGGGTGTTTCTTCCCTCGCGGCTTCCACGGGCTGGTCGTTTCGCCCTCTGGCGTCCTGATGCCGCCGATGGGCAGGACGAAAAGCCCAGCAGCCACATGCTCACGGTCGTGTGCCCGGGGCAGCACGGGCTGCGCGAGGCGACCGTGCCGGCTGTCGAGGTCGCAATGGCTCAGGCCCTGCCGCTGCTGATGGCAGTGGACAAACCGGATGCACCGCCTGTTCCCGGGTTGTCACCGTGGGCGTCCGCCGCCCGGATTGCTTTGGAAGCGGTTGTCTGCGGCGATGTCGAGCCCTCGGTCGACGACGAGGGCGACGAGTCATGGCGGTGCGGACGCCTCGACGCGATTGCGAAGGCCGATCTCGATGCTCTGGTGGCCGGCTTCCCGCCACACGCTCATGCTCAGCCGCTGCCCGGCGGGCCGCCCTGGCGTCTGCCCAATCCGCGGCACCTGCTGTCGTCCTTCATGGACGCGGTCGTGGACACGCTGCTCGCCTCTGCGGTGAGCGATAACTCTGCCCAGCAGGCCGGCTCATCCGATTCTTCGCTCCCCGCTGCCGCCGAAACGACACCGCACCCCGCCGCAGCGGAGACCGGCCCAGCCGTCCGGTGCGAACTCCGTGTCCAGCACAGCGAGGACACCCCGTACCCGCTCCGCGAGGACGGTGCCGTGGACCTGGTGCTCCAGGTACGAAGCCTCAAGGACGCATCCCTGATCGTGGATGCTGCCGACCTCGCCGACCTTCCCGCCACCACGGACGAGCCCTTCGGCAAGAGACCCCTTGCAGCAGTCTCCGCCGTCCTCACCGAGCTCGGGAGTCTGTGGCAGCCACTCGACCGGCTCACCACCAACGACGACGACGAGTTCAAAACCCACCTGACTCCCCAAGAATTCGAGGAGTTGCTTCGGCCACGTGGCCCGGCACAGGCACTACGCCGCCGCGGTGTTGCGATCCTACTTCCCGCCGAGTGGGCGTCATTGGAATCGATTGCCGTGATGGACGCCCCGAACGGCTCCTCGATCGTGGACGGTCTTCTGCAGTCCTTCAACTGGCGCTTCTCCCTCGATGGCCGACTGCTGACCGAGGAGGAGATGGACCAGCTTGCCGAGTCGCGCAGGCCATTGGTGCGCCTGCGCGAGGGGTGGGCATTGGTCAACGACACCGTCCTCCGCAGGGCCAGAAGCCGGTTGGCGACGCAACTGGAACCGGGCGACGCACTGGCAGCCGCAGCGGCGGGCGAGCTCGTGGTCGATGGCGAGTCCGTGCCATGCACCGCGTTGGGCGCCGCGGCCCGCCTTGCGACGCAGGAACCACTGCTGCCCGCACTGGAAGAGCCTCCAGGCCTGGTCGCCACCCTGCGGGCCTACCAAAGACGGGGCCTGGCTTGGCTGGCGGACCGATGCTCTCTTGGACTCGGTGGCTGTCTGGCCGACGATATGGGACTGGGCAAGACCGTCACAGTCATCGCCCTGCACTTGCACCGGCTGGCCTGCGGCGAGGCAACGGGGCCGACGCTGGTGGTCGGGCCCAGCATCGTCCTGGACAACTGGACGAGAGAGGTGGAGCGGTTCGCCCCGGGCGTGACGGTGCGACGTTTCCACGGGCCTTCCCGTTCCCTTCGGGACCTGACGCCAGAAACCATCGTTGTCACCACGTACGGAGTTCTGAGCGACTGGAGGCTCGCCCGGATCGAATGGGGTCTGGTCGTGGCCGACGAGGCCCAGCGCATCAAGAACCCCAGATCGAAGACGTTCAGCCACATCCGCGAGCTGAACGGCCAGGTGCGGGTCGCGTTGACCGGAACGCCGGTGGAGAACCGGCTCCGGGACCTGTGGGCCATATTGACGTGGACCACCCCGGGTCTCCTGGGTTCCCATGAGGCCTTCCAGGAACGGTACGTCCAGCCCATTGAAAACGGAGAGGATCCCGAAGAGTCCGAAGCTGCGGCCGAGCGATTGGCGCGGTTGGTACGGCCGTTCGTCCTGCGTCGCATGAAGACCGACCCCGCTATCGCGCCCGAACTGCCCTCGAAGACCGAGACGGAGCACATCATCGGACTCACCGCACGGCAGGCTGCGTTGTACGAGGCAACCCGGCGGGAGGGTATGGCGCGGATCCAGGCCGCGGACTCGGGAGCCCGACCTCTCGAGGTCACGAGGCTGCTGACCCACCTCAAGCAGATATGCAACCACCCGGTGCTCTTCCAGGGCGAGGGCTTCCCAGAACTGACGGACTCGCGAAAGCTGGAGCTCCTCGACGAACTACTGGAACAGGCCCAGGACAACGGCGAATCAGTGCTGGTGTTCTCCCAGTACACGACGATGCTGGACCTGATCGAAAACCACCTGGGCAAGCACCGCCCGGACGTCGCCTACCTGCGTATCGACGGCAAGGTCCCCCCAGCCGAGCGCTTCCGGCGAGCCGAGCGCTTCCAACACAAGCAGGCATCGCTCATGCTCCTCTCGGTCACCGCCGCAGGCCTGGGCATCAACCTCACCCAGGCCACCCAGGTCATCCACTACGACCGCTGGTGGAACCCGGCCGTCGAAGACCAGGCCACCGACCGCGCCTACCGCATCGGGCAGACCCAACCGGTGCACGTGCACAAATTCGTCACTCGCGGCACGGTCGAAGAGCGGATCGCCGAACTCATCAACCGCAAACGTGCTCTGGCAGAAAGCGTCGTTCCCAGCGACGACAGCTATGTCACCCGTCTGACCAACGCCGAGCTCGACGAGTTGCTCCGCCTCAGGGACGATGCCGAATGAGCTCCACGCCGAAGATCACCACCACAGTCGGCCCGCTGCCCACCGAACTGCACCCCCTGGCAGCCGACTGGCTCCACGCGCTCGGTGCCTTCCACTGGAACAGCTCACTCCATGGGGAGGCACTCAGCCTCGTCGGGCGCGAAGCCGTCCGGCTCACTGCGGTCCAGCCGGGACTGGTCATCGCGGAAGTCGTCACCGGCAATATCATTCAGGCACCTCAGCTCCGCCTGGCTGGCCACGACATCGGCAATCCCGCCGAACTGATGGACGCCTGCTTCCGCTCCGTGGATCGGTCCGAACCCGTGGAACGCCAAGCCCGGCACTGGCTGGCAGACATCCGCCTGCGGACCTGGCTGCGCCCCACACCGCGCGAACTGTCGGCTGCGACCTGCACCTGCACCGCCCCAGAGCAGGACTGCCTGCACCTCCTGGCACTCGGCTACGCCGTCGTCGCACACCTGGACGCCGATCCCCGAAGCCTGCTGCGCCTGCGCGGCCTCGACCTGAACCTGTGGCCAGCCTCCCTCCGGCCGATCGCGTCGAACACGGTCGACAGACAGCCCTCGACCAGTCCGACCGCATCCAGCGCCCACCCCCGTCATGTCCCGCCATCGACTGATGCCGCTGAGCCCCCCAGCCGGCATGACGAACAAGCCGATGAAGTCGACCATGCGCCAGTGGCGCAGCCCCGCTCTTTGGACGCCGCGAACCACCCCGAGCCGCCCCGACTCACCGGGCCCACATCGACCCACGCCCCACTGCCGAGTGAGCGCCTAGCCTCTGCCGCACTCACAGCCGCCCGCCTGCTGGCCGGCCAACCGCTCCGACTCACCCCCGCACTCCAGCCGGCCGCTGCGAAGCCAGCCGGTACCCGATCGAGACAAGACCTTCGGCACTCGGGGGGTGTCGACGCCGCAGCGGCCTATTCCGCGTGGGCTGCGCCCCGGACCGCCACGACCACCCCCGCGCGGGAGCAAGCACCGCCCGCCCCACCCGGCTCGCTGCCGCAGGCGTCCGCGCCCGCGGCGCTTCCCCTACCCGCCCTTGACCGGCCCGCGGCCAAGCCGCGCTCTGCGACAGTCGCCGTGCGCGGCGCCATCGCTTGGACCGCGCAGTGCTTCTGGGAGGTGGACTACTGGACATTCCGCATCGACGCCACAGAGGCACTCCTGGCGGGGGCATCGTTCCCCGTCCCGGAGCGCTTCGCCGAGCAGGCCCGTGCCCGCCGTCACCAACCCCTCAGCGTCAACACATCGCTAGGGCACGTCGCCATCGCATGGACAGGCGACGGCTTCACCGGCCGCATCGTCGCCAACGACGGCCGCCTGCGAGGCATCCACGAGGGTGACCATCTGTTTCTGCTGGCCAACCGAAGCGGCCTCGAGGTCAACGTCGTACCCGACACCAACAAACCTACCGATGGCAACGACCCTGCACGGTTCGGTGTAGCCGCGCTTCGGCTGGCCGGCCACAGCGGGCCCATCCCCCAAAGCGAAGCAGACGTCTGGACGGTCCTCGCGACGCGACTCGGAGCACTCGACACTGACCTGCTTTCCCCTGAGGAAATCCGCACTCTGCTTCGGACGCGAGGCGACAGCGACATCCTGGAAGCACTGGATCGCATTCCTCGTACCGCCCAGCCGACTGCGCCCCTGCCGCAGCACTCACAGACCGCCCGACCCAGGATTGGACCATCCGGAACCGGTGGGGAGGCGACACTCATCGCCCTGATGGGAAAAGCCCGATACCGCGCTGCTGACAAGCACATACGTGCCGGCCGAGTCAGCGGATTGCGAACCACGGAGAATTGGACGATCGGCTTCTTTACGGTTTCGCGGCGCTTGCAAGTAAAGGTAGCCATGTCAGGCGGTAAACTGTTGGGACTCTGCTCGTGCACGATGCCCCACCCATGCGCGCATGTGGATGCCGTAGCGCTGCATGCCACGCGTTCGGCAACCGGGATCAAAATCCGTACCCTGCCGAACGCGGACCAGCCCACCACATCCCCCCAGCCAACAACAGCGGAGGCCGACGCCGCCGACGCCAGGCTGGCAGCCCTGGTAGGCCGGCTTCGGGCCCGCTCCGCTAAGGAACAGTCGCAGAGGTGGCACCTGACGAGGCTGGCGGTCAGCGCCAACACGGCCAGTGCCTACCTGAGCGTGGAGCGGGTCACCTACGACGTCCGAGTAGTGATCACGCGTGGCCAGCTCACCGGGCGTTGTGACTGCTGGACATTCAACGATCTGCGGCGGGCCTGTCTCCACATGGATGTCCTCACCCTCCACGCGCTGGACCGAGGACTCAAACTGCTCTGACGTTGGCATGCGCTGGACCTGACGTGAGCCGGACGCAGACAGGCGGCGAACGGGTGCCGGACTCCGTGCGGGCGGGTTTAGGTGGCCCGCCGCCGGGGTCTGGGCCGGCGCGCGAGGAACTGCAGAGTGCACCACCTGGATCCTCAGAGCGGGCCCCGAACGAACTGGCGCGGCGGTGAAAGGTTGCCGACTACCTCACAAACGGCAAGTCCCGGCCACCGCCGCAACCTGATACGGGGGATGAGCTGGTCGCCCCGACCGCCCTGCCGGCGCCCCCGGCCCAGAGCCTGAGGGCACATGGCCGCCGCCTGACACGCGCTGGGACGAGTACCGGCACGAGTCGGAGGATCGGCCGGACCACCTTGGCGACGGGGCGAGGACCTGGTTTAGCTTGGGCATCCGCACGAGCGTGTCGCGTCCTGGTCGAGCCGCTGAATGCACCAGGCATACGCGGACGGCTGCCCCGCGATCTCCCGCGCTGGAAGGCCGAGCATGGCGAAGGCGAGGACCCCGCCGTGCTTGCGGGGCTGCCCGCCGCGCGGGGTCGAGCGGCGCGGGCCGGCGTCGCGGAGCATGACCCGGCCCGAGCGCAGCCGGTGAGCCGACCGCGCGCGAGTCGCTGTCAGGCGAGCAGTTCCAGAGCTTGCGCACCCGGCTGCGCAAGGCTCCGGGACTGTTGTGCAGCCAGATGAGCGTGACCGATCCAGGGGGGCAGCGGCCTGCTCACAGAACTGGGCTCCGGGTGACTCAATGGTGCGCTGTGTGGGCCATGATGTGCGTGGGGAGCGCTGCCGTGCGGGTGGCGTGTAGTGGGGGTGAAGCTTGTTGCAGGAGTTGGGGGAGAAGGATCCGCGTACCTGCGGTGGTTTCCGGCTGTTGGGCCGGCTGGGAGCCGGTGGGATGGGCGTGGTGTATCTGGGCGAGGACGATACGGGCCGGCAGGCTGCCGTGAAGATCATGCGCTCGGAGTACGCGGACGACGCGGTGTTCAGGGAGCGTTTTCATCGTGAAGCCCGGGCTCTCGCCACAGTCAGCAGCCCCCACGTGGTCGAGGTGGTGCACCTGCCCACAGCGGGGGAGATGCCGTACCTGGTCACGGAGTACGTTTCCGGAGGTTCCCTCGCCGAGCGCCTTGAGGCCGGCCCGCTGCCCGTGGAGGATGTTGCGCGGCTTGCGGAGGCCTTGGCGTGGGCGTTGGAGACGATTCACGCAGCTGGGATCGTCCACCGCGACCTGAAGCCGTCGAACGTGCTGCTGGGCGCGGACGGTCCGAAAGTGATCGACTTCGGCATTGCGCAGCTGGCCGACGCCACCGCGGTGACCCGTACCGGCTGGAGGCTGGGCACCCCGGGGTACTTGGCGCCCGAGCAGTTGGCCACCGGAACTGCGGGTCCTGCGGCCGATGTGTTCACCTGGGGGCTCGTGGTCGCCTCTGCTGCCCTGGGTCGTCACCCCTTCGGTACTGGGCCTGCCGAGGCGCTCGCCTACCGCATCCAGCACACCACACCGGATCTGAGCGGACTTCCCCCGCACCTTGTGCGCGCGGTCAGCGCAGCTCTCCGCTCCGATCCACATCAGCGACCCTTGAGCAGGGACCTGCCCCGCCTGCTGCGGGAGCCGGCTACGCTCACCGCGTCCTACACCTATCCAGGCACTGCCATGTCGGCCGGCCGCGGCATGCGCTGGTGGCACAAGGCCGCTATCGCCGCCGCCGTCTCAGGTGTCCTCTCGGCGGCGCTGGCCGCCTACGCCCTCTCCCATCAGTCACCCGCAGCCGGCCACGTCTTGACACCGTCTGCACCCTCCGTCCGCCACGGCGCCGGTTCCACCGCACAGGCTCAGGCGGCCGCCTCCACCGCACCCACTTCGCCATCAAAGGAGCCGCACGCAGCAACCAGTTCGCTAACCGAGTCCGCCCCCACACCGTCTTCGCGCCCTGTCACCCAGGTCAGCACTTACACGCCCTGGACATTCGGCGAGCCCGCTGATGACGTCCGCGTCGTCGCGAGCGCTGATGGCAGCTGCTTCGCCTCCTCCCAGGCGGCCTTCCGCCCTGACGCCTACCGGTGCATCGTCGGCAGCGAACTGAAGGACCCCTGCTTCAGCCCGCCCAATGACCCCAGTCCAGCCGTGCTATGCCCCACCTCCGGCGCCATCGGCAAGGTCTTCAAGATCAACCTCACCGAGGCACTCCCTGATACCAGCGGCATGGATGAACAGCAGCCCTTCCCCTTCAAGATCGTGCTCGCCGACGGACAGGTCTGCGATTCCTATCAGGGGTCAGGCATCGCCATCGCCGGCAAAACCATGTCTTTCGCATGCCCCCACGGTGATCTCTTCGGCGGGCCCGATACCACCAGCAGCACCTGGACCATCGACTACCGTCCCACCGGCGCCAGCAGTTTCCACTCCACGGACATTGCCGCGGTCTATCAGTAAGCACCACTGCGGCCTGCACGGGCCGACGGGACCAGATGATCGACGCAGCAATGTCACAGGACCGCATCAGCCACCGGGCGCCAGTACGCCGGATACGTCCGCGTGTCTCGAGAGGCCGCATACCGGGCTCGTCGCTGCGCATTCGAGATCCGGCGGCGAAGGGGCGCCGGTCAGCCGCACGCTCGGGTCGCTTCCAGGGGCCGTGCGAGAGGTTGTGGGATGTCTGTGCATAGTGAATGGATCGTGTGTAGGATGCGCGCAGACCGCGTGCGGGTGGGGTGCTTGAGGCGGTTATTCACCGCCTGTGCCGTCAGTGGTGCGGGCCCCAGCACGCCGGGGGTGTGGGGTGTATCTGGCATCTCTGTGTGCCGAAAACTTCCTGCTCTTGGGCTGCGCACAGCAGAACGAGGGGGCCAGGATGCGCGTCTGCAGGCCGACTTCGGCCCGGCCACCAACGCTGCGGTTGGGGAGAATGACAGCAGCGAGACCGCTTCTCGTCGCTGGCATCCGCCTGTGCCCTGTGACGCGGATCGTCCGACCACGACGTCACCCGTCGGCGATCAGCGATGTCGCCCCTTTGGCCAACACGTGGGTGGTCCGGCGTCGATGGTGGAGCGCTCCGGCGAGGGAAGTTAGCCAACGAGCTCTGGCACGCGTCCGGTTGCGAGCTCAAGAGCCGGGGGACCGGTGGGCGGGACTGACGTACTGGCCTTGCTGGGGTTGCGCATTTGCAGGGTAAGCCGCCCCCGTGCCCGTCGGGACTGGGCGCCTTTGGAGTCCCTGCAATCTGTGGAACTGCCCAGTAGTTTCGGCGCCCCGGCGTACGGTGTCCACCGCCAGCCGCCAGGGCCGCCCCCCACGCACGATGAGATAGGCACAGGACCGCCGATGACCGACACCGACTCCAAGACCCCTGGCGTCGACAGCACTACCTCAGGCCGCGGTTCAGCGCCCCTGACGAGGCAGCAGCCGCCTGGAGGCCTGCCTCCCAGTGGGGGTGCCGAGCAGGAGGTCGGGAAGGTTGCAGGCACCGAGGACTCCACGCCGTTGAAGTTTCACGTCGCCCTTTCCCCCGACGCGTACCTGCAGCTTGACGATGTGGTCAGCACCCGTCGGCAGATCCCCGGATACGGCGAGGTCGTCACCTCCGGCGTGGTGACGGAGGTGGTCGCCCGCCACGAGGGCGCCGCGTTCGGCTCGGATGTGTTCCTCATTGCGGACGGGATCTTGCCGGCGACCGTGCAGGAGATCGCCGAGGTCGCCACCACCCGCGTCGAGCCCGAGTGCTACGTCCCGCCACGCCCCGGCGCAGTCGCGATCCGGGCCGCGGGTGCTGACCGGGACGCCGCCTTGTACTTCGACAAGATGGACGCGCGGATCCCCGCCGGCATCGGCCGTGACGGCGAACCGATCTATCTCAACCTCGAGTTCCTCGACGGTACCCGCGGCGCCCACGTGTCGATCTCAGGCATCTCCGGGGTGGCGACCAAGACCAGCTTCGCGCTGTTCCTGCTGCACTCGCTGTTCACCTCGGGTGCCCTGGGAGCCCGCGCGGTCAACGCCAAGGCCCTGATCTTCTCGGTCAAGGGCGAGGACCTGCTGTTCGTCGACCAGCCCAACACCCGCCTCGACGACACGCTACGCGCCGCGTACGCGCGGCTCGGCCTGCCCGCTCGACCCTTTGCCTCCGCCGGCTTCTACGCGCCGCCACTGCCTGGCGATACCACCGGCCGCCCTCACGTCACCGGCCGGACCAGTGGCGTCACCGCGTTCTGGTGGACGCTCGCGGAGTTCTGCCAACGCGAACTGCTCCCGTACGTGTTCGCCGACGTCGAAGACGAGAAGAACCAGTACACGATTGTCGTGCACCAGGTCACCAGCCGGCTGCACCGCGAGGCCCAGGCCGCAGGGAACGACGGCGCGGTCGCCATCGACGGAGCCACCATCCGCACCTGGGCGGAGATGATCGCGTTCATCTGCGAGAAGGTCACCGACGAGGCCACTCGCGCCCACTGGGCGGGGCCGGCTGTGGGGATGGGTACCGTCAACGCGTTCGTGCGGCGGCTGCGGTCGTCCCAAAGGCCGCTGGGCCCCCTGATTCGGGGCGACCTGAGCACGGTCACCGACCGTCCGGTCACGCACTCCATCGACACCTCGGGGCAGCAGGTCACCGTCGTGGACCTGCATAACCTGCCGGAGCGGGCGCAACGGTTCGTCGTGGGTGTCGTGCTCGCCGCGGAGACCGACCGCAAGGAGCAAGCCGGTCCGGGCGGGCTGCTGTTCACGATGATCGACGAGCTGAACAAGTACGCGCCGCGCGAGGGCTCCTCCCCGATCAAGGACGTCCTGCTCGACATCGCCGAACGCGGCCGCTCGCTCGGCATCATCCTCATCGGCGCTCAGCAGACCGCCTCCGAGGTGGAACGGCGCATCGTGTCGAACTCCTCGATCAAGATCGTCGGCCGGCTTGATCCCGCCGAGGCCGGCCGCCCTGAGTACGGCTTCCTGCCCGCCTCGCAGCGGCAGCGCGCCACCCTCGCCAAGCCTGGCACCATGTTCGTCTCCCAGCCCGAGATCCCGGTGCCGCTGGCCGTCGAATTCCCCTTCCCCGCCTGGGCCACCCGCCTCTCCGAGGTCGCCGATCCCACCTTCACTACCGGCACCTCGGCTGCTGACTGGAACGCCGGTGGTGCTGCGCGACCGGACCCGTTCAGCAAGCTGCCCCATACCCTGAGCGACTCGTGGTTCGACGATCCCGACGACGGGGCCATCGACGAGCCGCCCTTCTGACGTCCGCCGACGCACCTTCAGATCACGCCTGACGCAACCCGTTGCGCTGCTTCGACCATCCGAAAAGGACCGACCCGGTGAAGTTTCTCCACACCTCCGACTGGCATGTCGGCAAGACCCTCAAGGGCCGTAACCGGCTCGAGGAGCAGGCAGGCGTACTGCGCGAGATCACCCAGATAGCCGTCGGCAACGACGTCGATGCCGTCCTCATCGCCGGCGACCTCTACGAGAACGCCGCGCCCACCGCGGACGCCCAAAGGCTTGTCGTGCGCACCCTGCTGCAACTGGCCAAGCAGGACATCGAGGTCGTCCTGATCGCCGGCAACCACGACCACGGTGCCACACTCGAGGCCTACAAGCCGCTGATGGACATCGCCGGCATCCACGTCTACGGTCAGGCCCGCCCGGCCGCAAAGGGCGGCGTGCACAGCTTCCGCGCCAAGTCCACCAACGAGCGCGTCAACGTCGCCGTTCTGCCGTTTCTCTCCCAGCGCTACGCCGTCCGCGCCGCGGAGATCATCGCTAACACCCCGTCCCAGAATGTCGGCGCCTACGACCAGCTCATCCGAGATGTCCTGGACAACCTGACAGGGGCTTTCACCTCCGACGCCGTCAACATCGTCATGGCCCACCTGACGTGCACCGGCGGCGTCTTCGGCGGCGGCGAGCGGGCCGCCCAATCGATCATGGAATACCATGTGCCCGCCGCTATCTTCCCCGTCGAAGCGCACTACGTGGCCCTGGGCCACCTGCACCGCCGGCAGACGATCCCGGCCGCCTGCCCGGTGCACTACAGCGGATCCCCCTATGCGATCGACTTCGGCGAGCAGAACAACACCCACGTGGTCTGCCTCGTCGAAGCCTCTCCCGGAACCCCCGCGAAGATCACTGACATCCCGGTCACTGCCGGCCGCAGGCTGCGCACCATCGAGGGGACCGTCGCCCAGCTCACCGCCGACCCCGCCGTCTACGGCGAGGACTACCTCCGGCTCGTGATCACCCAGCCCGCCTACGCCGGCATGCGCGACGACCTGCTGGAAGCCCTCCCCAACGCCCTCGAGATCCGCATCCACCCCGACCACGCGAGCACCGGCGCCACGGCGGGCATCGCCACCCACCAGCCGACCAAGACGCCTGCGCAACTGTTCTCCGACTACTGCCACAGCGTCGGCGTCAGCGACGACCGGGTCACGGCCCTGTTCAACCACCTGCACGACGACCTGACCCGCTCGACCGCCCGCTCCTGACCCAGCGGCCCTGACACCCGCCAAAGGAATCCCTCAACATGCGCCCCGTTCGCCTGGAGCTCAACGGCTTCGCCGGTTTCCGCGCTCCCACCGTGGTCGACTTCACGGACGCCGACTACTTCGCCCTCGTCGGCCCTACCGGGTCAGGCAAGTCCACCGTTCTCGACGCCCTGACCTTCGCCCTGTACGGCTCGGCCTACCGGTGGGGCCGCAGCAACGCCATCGCCTACGCGCTCGCCCCCACGAGCAACCGCTGCACGGTCTCGCTCACCTTCGACGTCGCATCCCAGCGCTACCAAGTCGCCCGCGAAGTCCGCCGCGTCGGCCAACAGATCCAGCAAAAGACCGTCAGCCTGGTGAAGTTCACCGACCCCACGGCGGTCGTCACCGACGCAGACGGGCCACAGCCGGAAGTACTGGCCGGAGAAATCAAGGAACTCAACGCCGCCATCGAGCAGTTGCTCGGACTGTCCTTCGACGACTTCTGCCAGTGCGTCGTCCTGCCCCAAGGCGACTTCGCCCGCTTCCTGTCCGCCAACGCCCGCGACCGGCAGCAGATCCTGCTCAAGCTCCTCGGAGCCGCCCACTACGAAGGCATCGGCAAACGCGCCGGCGCCCAGGCGGCCGAAGCAGCCAATAAGATCGAGGTCCTCACCGACCAGCTGAGCCGGCACGCCGACGCCACCCCGCAAGCCGAGGCCGACGCCCAGGCACGCCTCTCGGCACTGGGACAGCTGGCCGCCACCGTCGACCAACTCGTGCCCCGCGTCGCCGAGGCACACTCCCGCGCCGACGACGCCCACGCACGTGTCGCCACTCTGCGCACCGAACTCGCCCAGCTCACCCCCCTCCGCACCCCGGACGGCATCGAAGAACTGCAGCGCCGTGCCGTGGAGGCCCAGACAGCCGCCCACACGGCCCGCGACGCCGCCGACGCGGCCGCCCAGACCCTGGCCGACGCCACCAAAGCCGCCCAATCCGGCCCGCAGCGCGCTGTCCTCAACATCGCCCGCGACCGCTACACCGAGAAGGCCGGCTTGGTCGGGCGCCGCGACGCAGTCATCGCGGCTGCGCAGCGTGCCCGCCAAGAGCTGGCGCAGAGCGAGGAGCGGCTACGGGCGCTGGCAGACGCCGTCACCGAGGCCCGCCGCACCGCCGAGGAGACCCGCGGCCGCCGCGACCGGGTACAACAGGCGTACGCGGCATTGCAGCGTCGCCAACAGCTGCTGGCTCCCGTCCAAGCCCCCGACGGTGTCAGTGACCTGACCAGCCGGGAAGCGGCTCTGGCACGGCAGGCCGACGCCGCCGCCACCCAGCTGGCCGCGGCCCGCGACCGGCACAACCAGGCCGCTTCCGCGCTCACCGCCGCCGGCGACGGCAGCCGGCTCACCGAGGCGCGCGAAGTACTCGACCAGCTCCTTCACGTCACCAGCTCCCTCACCGACGCCACCAGCGAGCTGGATGACGCCGTGGAAGCAGCCGCCCAGGCCGACAGTGCGGTCACCGGCGCGCAGGTGCGTCTCGACGCGGCCACGGCCGCCCTCGAGGAAGCCCGCACCCTCGCCGGAGCCGCCCAGCTACGCCCTCAGCTCCAGGTGGGCCACGCCTGCCCGGTCTGCGAGCAGAGCGTCACCATCCTCCCGCCGCCGCTGTCCGACCCGGCCCTGGCCGCCGCCCAGGCCGCGCGTGACGCTGCGGTCCGCGAACACCGTGACCTGCTTTCCCAGCGTCAGGCCGCCACCACGACGGTTGCCGCCAAGCAGCGCGCCGCGGACACCCTGACCCAGCGGCGCACCCTGCTCGATGAGCGGCTGGGCACGCTGTTGCCCGATCGTCCTGCCGACACCGAACGCGACTGCGACGCCGACCGCGCCCATCTTGACGAACGCGCTGCAGCCCGTGACCAGTTGGTCGCCGCCGAGCAGCAGGCACGTGCCGCGGTACAGGAGGCCGAAGCCGCGCACACCTCCGCCACGGCAGCCGTCGCCACGTTGCAAAGGGAGATCAATCACACCCGCAGCGACCTCCACACGCAGATAGGCGCCCTGGCCGAACTCGACCCACCTGCCGTCGACACCCATGACGTGACCGCCGCCTGGTCCGACCTGGAAGCGTGGGCCCAGGCCCAGAGATCCACGGTGGAAAACGACCTCTCAGCCGCCCAGGCCGAGGCCGCCACCTCCCATCAGGCCCACCAGGACGCGACCGCCACGCTGGAAGCAGCCGAGCAAGCACACGCCACCGCCCACAGCGACCACACCACCGCCGTCCAGCAGAGCGCAGCCGCCGACCACGCGCAGAGCACCCTGACCGACCGCCTGAGCGAACTGCAGACGCTGCTGGACCAGGCGCCGCCCACAGATGCACTGCCGGGCCTACTGGAGGAATGCGACCGCCTCGAAGCGGCCGTGGAGACCGCCACAGCCGAGGCGAGCCAGACACGCGAGGCACTCAAGGCGGCGGAGGCCGAACAGCAGCAGTGGCAGGCTCGCACCGCGACCGCCTGGTCCGAGCTGACCGCTGCCCGGGACGCGGTGGCGGCCCTTAAACCGCCGAGCCTGGACACCGACGACCTCGCCGCCGCCTGGGCCACCCTGGCCGCCTGGGCCACCCGCGCGGCCGACGACCGGCAGGCCGACACCCTGCGCGCACAAGCCGACGCCCACACCGCACACAGCGAAGCCGAGCAGCTCCTGGGCCAACTGGAGGGTCTGCTGCGCGACCACGACCTGGATCCCCAAGACCTCGGCGACGGCTCCGAGCGCGCCGCCCAGGCCCCCCGGGTGGTAGCGGTCGCAGCCGAGCGGGCCCGGGGCCGGGTAGAGATGATCCAGCGCAGCCTCGCCGACGCCGCCGCCATACAGGACAAGATCGACAGCGCCCGCACCCAGCAACAGGTGGCCGCCGAGCTGGCCAGGCTGATGCGGTCCAACAAGTTCCCGCAGTGGCTGGCCGATTCAGCCCTCGACACCCTGGTCGCGGGTGCCTCGCAGTCGCTGCGCAGGTTGTCGGGTGACCGATTCGACCTCAGCCACCACAAAGGCGAGTTCTACGTCATCGACCACTCCGACGCCGACTCACAGCGCTCGGTTCGCACCCTGTCCGGCGGCGAAACCTTCCAGGCCAGCCTGTCACTGGCGTTGGCTCTGTCCGACCAGCTGGCCGGCATGGGCGGCGCGACGAAGCTCGAGTCCATATTCCTCGACGAAGGATTCGGCACCCTTGATCCCGACTCGCTCGAGATGGTCGCCGACACCCTGGAGAATCTCGCCCAAGGGGAGCGGATGGTCGGGGTGATCACCCACGTCACCGGGCTCGCCGAACGGGTACCGGTCCGCTTCCAAGTACACCGCGACCCCCACACTTCCGTCGTCACCCGGGAAGGCGCATGACAAGCACGGCACATGCGGCCCGGATGCGATTCCATGTCGACGGCTGGGACCCCACCTACGGCTCCAGCGTCGAAAACGCCGAGAACACCATCGGGGACTCGACCGCCAAAGTCATCCCCGACCTCGAACTCGCCCCGGCCGACTGGAAGCCCATCTCGACCTCCCACGTGCCCGACCCCGGCGCAGTCCTGTTCGTCGACGGCGTACGCCGCGTCGAGGCCCGCATCTGGATCGAGCAGCCCCCGACTGCCGAACCGGCCCCAAGCGCCATCAACCGCGCCGACGACGCCCAGATGGCACTGTGTGCCTCCTATGCGGCCGGCACCGTGTGCTGCTGCCCCGACCGTGGCGCGCACCTGCTGACCATCGAATCCCGACGCGGCCTGTTCACCACCGCCACCAACGCCGTCGACGTGCCCACCACGGCCGGTACCTACCAGGCCAACATCACCTTTGACGACCAGGAAGAAAACCTTGCAGTGCTGCTCTCTGCGGCACTGCAACGCCGACTCGGCGACCTTGAAATTCTCGTCGCCGCCAACGCCCGCACTGCCCTGGCCGGCCACGGCGTCGCCGCCGGCTCGGACCTGCTGGTGGTGGACGGTCCGCTGCGCGGCCGCACCCATCTGCCGCGAGCGCTGGGGCTCATCAAGTCCCACCGCACCGCCTACCTGCCGCCCGACCTGCACGCGATGGTCAGCGCCCTGGTCGCCAGCGAACGCACCCCGGTGTTCTTGATGGGCACCTCCTGGGACCGGCACGCCTGGTACCTACGCCTACCGTGTACGCCCGGCGCTCCGTGGGCTGGAATAGTACGGCTGGAATGCGCCGCCGACATCCCCACCCCGGAGGCGATCGCCTTGGCCAACCTCTCGCAACTGGTACTGCCGCGGTACGCCAGCTGCGAGTACAAAGACGCCCGGGCCCCCCAGAACCTGGTGCCGGTCGCCGGGCTGGAGAGGGAACTGCGCCGCCGCCTGGGCAACCCTGCCCTGCTCAGCAGGGCCCTACGCGTGGCAGCGGTGAGCTGAGCCGCAGTTCCTCCAGGTCCTCACTCTCGGGTGACGCCCTCGGAGCACTCGCGCAGCACGCCGAAACACAACATCAGAGCACCCAGTAGAGGCGCACGCCGACGGACAGGGGCGGCCCGCCGCCATGGCGGACCGCGGGACGGCAACGCGTGCGGGAGCTGTGGCGAGGTCGCGACGCGGCCGCGATGCAGCCAGTGCCGGTTATTGGAATGCGGCTCGTAGCGCCTCGGTGCTCAGGGCTTTGGTGCGGACGTACGGGTTCTGAGCGGCGTCCAGGCCGAAGAGCGCGTAGACGCGTTGGAGCCTTTCGTACGCGTCCTCCTCCGGATCCCCGTGGGAGGTTCAGGTCATGTTCCAGTTGTCGGCGAGAGCGTGGCCCCGGGCGGGGCCGCCGCCCTCTGGCTCAGTTGCGTCCGAGTAGGCGGTTGAGGAGTCCGCGTCGGCGTTCGGGCTGCACCGGAGGTTCGGGTGGTGGGGGTGGCTGGTGCGGGGTCGGTGTGGGGTTGTTTGCGGGGGTCTGGGGGAGTGGAGGGGGTGTGGGCTGCGTGGCGGGTTCCTGTTCTGCCTGGGTGGTACGGGTAAGGGGGAGGGCGAGACGGGTCTGCTGGGTGGCGGCGGTGTAGGCCGGGTAGGTCAGGCCTTCGGGCCAGGTGTAGGACGGTGCGCGGAATTCCTTTTCGGTGGGGGTGCGGCCGAGGAGTTCTTCGAGCTGGATCAGGCGGGGGGCTTGGGCCACGAGGCGGGTCATGGCCCAGCTTTGCTGGAAGCCGGGCACGTCGCCGCTGGTGTTGGTGACGTAGCGGCCGCCCAGGGCGTGGAACAGGTGGCGGCACAGGGCGGTGCGGTCGTAGGGCAGCAGGTGGATGCGTTCTTGCTGCACAGGGGTCTTCTCGCCGATGGCCGCGCACAGGGCGGCCAGGTCGCCGCCGAACCACCGGTTCGCGACGGGCGCGGCGATCCGGGCGAACTGCTTGACGGTCAGGGGTTTCCCGCGGCTGTTGGCGGCCCGGTTGAGCTCGCGGGAGACCCCCTGCAGCTGTCCTTCCCATGAGCCGAGTGCGGTCTCGAGGTGTTGGCGGGCCCAGGTCCGGCGGTGGCGGGTGATGATGTCGCGTAGGAGGGGGAAGCCGTCGCGGCGCTGGCCGTCGGTTGTGGTGGCGGTGATGGTGTAGCCGTCGGGGTGGGTCATCTTGATGGGGCGCTGGATGTCCTGGGGCGGCCCCAGGCGCTGGTCTGCGTCGGCGAGTTCGGTGAACAGGCTCGGACCGACCGGGGTACCGGTGGCCTTCAAAGCGTCGGTGCGGCGGGCGTGGTAGTCAGCCAGGCCGTGTAGGTCGCTGCGGGCGTAGGGCCCTTCGCAGATGTACCACGCGCTCAGGGCGATTTCGTGCCAGAACGTGAGCGCGGGCCCGAACGCTTCGGCCATGCTGGCCTGGGGCAGCAGCGCGGAGACCAGGCGGTCGGGGTAGCGGGGATGGCATTCCGAGCCCCACAGCTTCTCGGTTTCGGCGAGGAGCTGCGGCGGCAGGACGCGCTCGTAGACGGGGGTAGGGAAGGCTTCGTCCTCGTCCGGCGGGATCCAGGGGTTGCCGACCAGCTCGAGCAGCGGCGGCTGGCCGGGGCGCTGGGCGGCGTGGAGGGCGTCGAAGGTCTCCCAGTAGCGGCGCAGCACGGTGACGCGCTGCTCGATGGGGGAGCGGATCTCGTCGCTGCCCAGGTAGCTGGCGACCATCGAGGCGACCTGCTCGACGGGCAGCTTCTGCTGTGCGGCGATCTGCTCGACCTTCGCGGAGGCGCGCACATACAGGCGGGGGGTGGGCAGGGTCGTGACGATCTGTTCGTCGTCGGCCGGCTGCTCGCCCAGGTAGTCGAGGAACGCTAGCCAGTCGCCGTCGAAGAACGCGGCGAGGGTGGGCTGCAGTGCCTTGGTGAGGACGGTGCGGGCGGTAGGGCGGCCCTTCTTCGCCTTGAGGTAGTAGCGCTGCAGCAGCACCGCCAGCTGGGTGGCGCGCCAGCGGGCGGTGGTGGTGGTGTCGACCGCCGGCGTGAGCGCGTGTACCAGGGCTTGGCGGGCGGTGATCTGCTGGTCCCCGGTCAGGCGGGACCAGCCGCCTCCCGGGCGCAGCCGGGCGAGCGCTGTTTCCACGGGCGCGGTGAGCAGGCCCAGGGCGCGGTAGCGGGCCTCGGCGTCGGCACAGGCGGCGCCGGCTGCGGTGGGCTCGAGGGCGCCGGCCTGCGGTCCGCGCAGGGCCAGCGGGGCGAGCAGGTCGGTGGCGTAGGGAATGAGCAGCGCCCAGCAGGCGAACGCGTCCGGGTTGCTGGCGAGTGGGGAGCGCGCGGAGATCATGGCGGCGATGTTCGCGGCCCACCGCGGGTTGCCCGTGTAGTAGGCGGGCAGATTGACCGGGCCGGCTTTGACCACGGTGCTCTCGGGTAGCCACCAGGCCCCCTTGGCCTGCTGCCTTGCGAGGTCGAACCAGCCGCTCATGGCTGCGCGCGCCGACGGCGGCAGGTACAGGGAGAAGTGTCCGTCGGCGGACAGCTCCACCGGCGCCGTGCCGGTGAAGCTGGTCGTCATGACGGTCGCGGCCAGCTCCTCGAACGGAGCGAAGCGCCCCTCCTGTCCGCCGGCACGTTCGGCCGCGAGGAAGGCGTCGGGACCGGTGGCGGCCGCGAGGGTGCGGCCGAGGCTGTCAGTCATGCAGCGCTCGTACGACATCGACGTATTGCTCGAACGACACGGGGCTGTCGGTGCCGGCCGCATACAGTGCGTAGCGCTGGGCGAGGGCTTCGCGTTCACGTTCGGCGCGCCGGGTCTCGACGCGCTCGGAGTCGTGCACGACGCGGCTGGTGATCTCGCCGCGTTCGAAGAGCACGAACGCGTCCATCCTGCCGGTTTCGTCGCCGCCCCGGCTGCCGGAAAGCGGGGCGGTGCCGATCGGCTCGGGCGCGTCGTCGGCGACCGTGCCGGTAGCCGGGTCCATGTCGTTCTCGGCGTAGAGAGTGTCCAGGTGGTCGTCCAGGCCGAGCTCGGAGTGCAGGACGATATCGAGGAACTGCTGCTGAGGGCCCACCCGGCCCTGCAACGAGGGATGGGACAGGACACGGATGCCGCGCCCGATGAACTGGTAGAACTCGCTGAAGCTGCCGTAGGGGCGCATGGGCACCACCAAGCAGATGGGCGGGAAGTCATAGCCCTGGCCCAACATCTTCAGCTGCACGATGCCGTCCAAGTCGCCGGCGTCCGACTCGAACCGCTCGCGGACCTTGGCGATGGCCGCGTCGGTCATCGAGTGGTGCAGGACGTCGCAAGCGATGCCGTGCTCATTGGCCAGACGCGCGATCTGCTCCGCGTGCTGGCGGCCCATAGCAGCGAATAGCACCCGGGGCTTGACCGGGAACAGCAGGTCGCGCTGCTGGTCGAGCAGGCGTTTCACGACGCGCACCACCTGGCGGATCGGCTCGGTCGACCTGGCCGTGATACGCGAGAGCTTGCGCTCGTCTTTCAGGACGGCCAGCAGCTCGTCCCGGCCGGTGATCTCCTCCCGCCGGCCATCCGGCCACACCAGCTCGTAGGTGGTGGCGGCGCTGTCAGGGGCGAACCGGTGCACGCGCAGGTTCTTGGCGTTGCCGTCCGCGATGGAGTCGATGAGGCGGTACCGGTAGACCACCTCCGCATCGATCGGCTTGCCGTCCAGGCGGGTGAAGCAGGCACTCATCAGCACGACGCGCGCCGAGGCGAAATGCGCGAACAATCGCTGGTAGGACTCGGCCGCCGCGATGTGCGCCTCGTCGACGACGATGAAGTCCACATCGTCCGGGGCCAGCTTGGCCAGCAGATCGTCGGGGTCCTGCCCACTGCCCAGGGAGTGGAAGTTCGTGACGATGACGTCGGCGGCCAGCAGCTTCTGCCGATCTACCTTGCGAACACCCCCGGCGTCCCGGTCCACCGTGAGGACCGACGGCGGCCGGCACCCCGGGATCAGCGGCCCGCCGTGCAGCCCGTAGAGGACGTTGCCGACAGCCCGGTGGTCCAAAGCAGTGTCGAACGTCCCGCGGATCACGTTGCCCGGTGTGACGACCAGCGCGCGCCTGCGGGCCACGGCGAGCAGAGCGGCCACCCCCAGCGCGGTCTTGCCGGCGCCGACGCTCATCACACACGCCGCCTTGGTGCCGCCAGCTGCGTAGAAGTCCTTCAGTGCGGCCAGCGCCTGCTTCTGGCACTCGCGCAACGTCCGCACATCGACGGCCTCCCGCGCGAGCGTGAAGTAGTCGCAGTTGCCAGCCACGGTGCTGATATGCGATGAGGGGCCGAAGGCGGCCCGGGGATCGGGGTCCATAGCGGGTGTCTCCACAAGCGGATGGGCGATGACAAGCAGGGCCAAGGCGGGGTCACGGGCCATGACCGCCTGCAGTTGGGCGACGCAGCGGGCCGTGTTCGTGCGGATGGAGTCGTAGGAGAACCGGACCACCGCGTGCCCAGCAGCAGTGATGTCGTTCTGCCGCAGCCGGTCGCTGGTGAACGCCTCCCGGCCGCTATGGGGCGCGAAGCCGTCGAGTTCGACCGCAACCTGCAGCCGGTCGCCCGCCACTAGATAGTCGAGCCGGTAGCAGTGCCCACCCACATCCAGCGGCGCCTGCGCCCGCACCCGGTCGACGATGGCCGGATGAGCCGCAGGCGTCAGCACCCATCGCACGAACGCGTACTCCAGGAACGACTCGCTGGGCAGGACCTGTGCCAGACCAGGATGCCCCGTCATACCGCCGCGTCCTCAGCGGCCACACGCGCTGCCCGCTCCCGTGCCTTGCGGACGCGGGGCCTGTCACCGGCCCCGACGCGATCGGCGACCTCCGCCACCCACAGGGCATCCGCCAGCAGCCCCTCCGTGAGGTACATCTCCAGCAGCCAGTCCAAGGCCCCTATGTACACGAACTGGCCCTCGGCGAACGAGACCGCGTCCGGAACGGCCAGGGCCAGCTGCAGATCCAGGCGGCACAGCCGCTCGATCTCGCCAAAAAGTTCCGGACTTGCCTGGCGTCGCCTACGCAGCTCCGCGGCCGTGCTCTGCAGCGCGTAGTGGTAGTCCGACCCCTGGCCCGGAAGCTCGAGCACCTCCGCGAGGTTCACAAGCACTTCAGCGGTCGAGACGTCCCCGGTTCGCTGCAGGGCATGCTGCTGAGCCGGCGACTGGGTGGTGTTCCCCCACCACAGCGACGGCTCACGCCCCTGGAACCGCTCGATCCTTGGGCGCTGCCCCCAACCGGCGGCCCGTAGCCGGGCCATATTCAGACCGGTAGGAGGCTGATAGACCACACCGCGTACCGCAGCTAACCGCGCATACCACCCGGGTGCCGCCACAACCCCCCCGTTCCAGAGCCTGCTTCCGCATCCTGGCAGGTATGTGAAGGCGATGTGATGACCAACGACGCTTCGTGACTAAATAGTTGCCGTAGCCACAGAGTCATGGTCCGTGCAGTCAGCAGCGCCGCGGGCACTTCCGCCCCTGACCGACTTCGCCGCCATGGCATACCGCGACTTCGAGGCCAGCACCACCCGCGGCGAAGAGCTCGTGCGCATGTCCTGCCGAGTATCTGTGCCCCGCACACCGCTGAGGCAGCAGCGAAGCGTAAGGGGTGCCCTTCTCGTAGACTCACGGTGGGTTGCTGGCCACGGCACCCCGTAGCCTGCGCACGCCCCAGCCACACCCCCGGTTCTTCGCAGGCCGTGCCCCGCCGACGGTTTCATGGCTTGGGCATGCAGCGCTTGGAGTGAGCCCCCACGGACCGCAACCCAATTGTGCCGCTCCGCGAGTACAAGCTGCCGTCATCCTGCCGCGGCGGCGGTGCCCGTCGCGGCAGGACGGGGGTGGCGCAGGACAGCGGCTTCTGTGTTGGCACGCCCACCTGGCCGCCCTGCTACAGACTGGTTTGCTCGCGATCTCGAATGAAGGATGGATTCGCGTGATCTGAACCGCTCCGGGTCTGATGGAGGCTCGATTCCCTGAGAGGATCGAGTCATGGCACGTCCGTCCCCTTACCCTCCCGAGCTTCGCGAGCGTGCG
>NZ_JBIVNO010000019.1:0-155440 GCF_044753645.1 Streptomyces sp. NPDC093261 | reverse complement strand
CGGCCATACAACCCACGCCCCATCCCCAACCACTGCGCACCCTGACCCGTGAACACAACCCCCAACCGACCATCACCAGCCACCGCCTCCACCGCGGTCCAGGCCGTCAACTTCGCCGCCAGGCCGGCGGCGTCGCGGCCGACGAACGCGGCCCGGTGCGCGAGGTGCGCCCGGCCGGTGGCCAGGGTGAGGCCGACGTCCGCCGGATGCGCACCCGTGTCCAGCCGAAGTGCCAGTTGCTTCACCTGCGCGCGCAACGCCGCCGGCGTGTGCCCGGACAGCACCCACGGCACGACCGCGTCGACCGGCGCTTCGGCGCGCGGCTCGGCATCCGGAGCCTGCTCCAGAATCGTGTGCGCGTTCGTCCCCGAGATCCCGAACGACGACACCGCCGCCCGCCGCGGCCGCTCCACCACCGGCCATGGGCTCGCCTCCGCCGCAAGTGTCACCGCACCCGCCGACCAGTCCACATGGGACGACGGCGTTTCGGCGTGGAGCGACTTCGGCACGAGCCCGTGCTGCATCGCCATGACCATCTTGATCACGCCGGCGACACCGGCGGCGGCCTGTGTGTGCCCGATGTTCGACTTCACCGAACCCAGCAGCAACGGCGTCTCACGGTCCTGTCCGTAGGTCGCCAGCAACGCCTGCGCCTCGATCGGATCACCCAGCGTCGTGCCCGTCCCGTGACCCTCGACGACGTCCACTTCGGACGCTTGCAGCCCGGCGCTGTCCAGCGCCAGCTTGATGACCCGCTGCTGCGAAGGGCCGTTCGGCGCGGTCAGGCCGTTCGAGGCGCCGTCCTGGTTCACCGCCGAACCCCGCACCACCGCGAGCACCGGGTGGCCGAGCCGCCGCGCGTCCGACAGGCGCTCCAGCACGAGTATGCCCACGCCCTCGGCCCAGCCGGTGCCGTCGGCCGAGTCGGAGAAGGCCTTGCAGCGGCCGTCCGCGGAAAGGGCGCGCTGGCGCGAGAACTCCACGAAGGTGCTCGGAGTGGACATCACCGTCACACCGCCGGCCAGCGCCAGCGTGCAGTCGCCGTTGCGCAGCGCCTGCGCGGCCAGGTGCAGCGTCACCAGCGACGACGAACACGCTGTGTCGACCGTGACCGCCGGCCCCTCCAGGCCCAGTGTGTAGGCCACGCGGCCCGAGGCGACGCTGGGCAGGCTGCCGTTGGTGCGGTAGCCCTCGAAGGCGTCGTCGGCGAGCAGTTCCCGGTAGTCGCTGTACATCACCCCCGCGTAGACGCCGGCGCGGCTGCCGCGCAGCGACGCCGGGTCGATACCCGCCCGCTCCAACGCCTCCCATGACGTCTCCAGCAGCAGACGCTGTTGCGCGTCCGTCGCCATGGCCTCCCGCGGGCTCATCCCGAAGAGCTCGGCGTCGAAGTTCCCCGCATCGTGGAGGAATCCGCCGGCCCGCGCGTAGGACGTGCCCGGCTGCTCGGGGTCGGCGTCGTAGAGGGTGTCGAGGTCCCAGCCGCGGTTCGCCGGGAACTCGGTGACCGCGTCGGTGCCGTCCACGACCAGCTGCCACAGTTCCTCCGGTGAGCGCACACCGCCCGGGTACCGGCACGCCATGCCGACGATGGCGATCGGCTCGCGTCCCGTCAGCTCGAGTTCCTCTATGCGCTGGCGGGCGGTGCGCAGGTCGACCGTGACACGCCTCAGATACTCGACAACCTTGTCCTGCTGGCCGTGGTCATCCATCGCAGGTCCTCTTCTCCATCAACGAACGGGGGGGGCGGCGGGCGGCGGGGTCAGTTCTGGGAGACGCCCAGCTCGCCATCGATGATCGTGAACAGCTCGTCGACCGAAGCCGAGTTGATCTTGTCGGCGTCGATCTCGCCTACGTGTCCGGCCGCGTCTGTCTCCGCCTGCCGCAGCCGTCGGCCGAGCTGCTCGAGCCGGTCGGCGAGCGCCGCGTGGCCGACCATGGAGCCGGCGGTCGCGACGGCCGCCTCCAGTCGGTCCAGCTGCTCCAGTGGTGTGCCGGTCCCGGCCGCCTCGGGCTCGGCGGACGGCGTGAGTTCGTCTCGCAGGTACTCCGCGAGCGCCGACGGAGTCGGGTAGTCGAACAGGAGCGTGGACGGCAGTCGGCGGCCGGTGACCGTGTTGAGCCGGTTCCGCAGTTCGACGCCGGTGAGCGAGTCGAAGCCGAGCTGCCGGAACTCGCGGAACGGCTCGATCGCCGCCGGTGAGCCGTGGCCGAGGACGGCAGCGGCCTCGGTCCGTAGGACGCCGAGCACCAGCCGCACGCGTTCGTCGGGAGCCGCGCCGGCGAGCCGCGATGCCAGTGTGGCGGTGTCCGCCGCTGCGGCGGAGGCGGCGGTGCGGCGGCCGGTGCCGGCGAGACCGCGCAACACGGCCGGTACGTCACTCCTCGCGCGCAGCTTGGGCAGGTCCAGCCGCATCGGCACCAGCACCGGGGCATCGACGGCCAGCGCGGCGTCGAACAACGCCATGCCCTGCTCCGTCGACAGCGGGGCCATGCCGTCGCGGGCCATGCGCGCGAGGTCCGCCTCGGACAGCGTCGCGGTCATGCCGGTGCCCGGTGTCCACGCGCCCCAGGCCAGTGAGAGGGCCGGCAGGCCCAAGGAGCGGCGGTGCGCCGCCAGTGCGTCGAGGAAGGCGTTCGCGGCGGCGTAGTTGGCCTGCCCGGCCCCGCCGACGACTCCCATGACCGAGGAGAACGTCACGAAGTCCGTGAGGCGCCTGTCCTTGGTCGCCTCGTGCAGGTTCCAGGCCGCGTCGGCCTTCGCCCGCAACACGGTCGCCAGCCTCTGCGGCGTGAGCGAGCCGACCACGCCGTCGTCGAGCACACCCGCGGTGTGCACGACCGTCGTCAGATCGGGGATGCTCGCGACCAGCTCGCGGGTGGCGTCAGCGTCCGCGATGTCGCAGGCGACCATCCGCACCTCGACCCCGCGTCGCGCCAGTTCCTCGCGCAGTTGCGCCGCACCGTCCGCCGCCGGGCCGCGGCGTGAGGCGAGCACCATGCGGGCCACGCCCTGCCCGGCCAGATGCAGGGCGAGCTTGCTGCCGAGGCCGCCTGTGCCGCCGGTGACGAGGACCGTGCCGTCGGTGGCGGGTCCCGCCGGCATCGTGAGGGCGATCTTGCCGATGTGCTTGGCCTGGCTCATGTACCGGAACGCGTCGCGCGCGCGCCGCACGTCCCACGATCGCACCGGCAGCGGTGCCAGCGTCCCGGTCTCGAACAGCTCACCCAGTTCGGCGAGCATGCCGGCGACGCGGTCCGGTTCCACCGCCATCAGGTCGAACGGCAGGTAACGCACGCCGGGCAGATCGGCGGGGTCACGCACGTCCGTCTTGCCCATCTCTGCGAAACGGCCGCCGTCGGCGAGCAGGCCCAGGGACGCGTCGACGAACTCCCCGGCCAGCGAGTTGAGCACGACGTCGATCCGCTGCTCGCCCAGCACCCTGGCGAACGCCTCGGCGAAGTCGAGCGTCCGGGAGGTGGCGATGTGGTCGTCCGCGACGCCAAGGGCGCGCAGCGTGTCCCACTTGCCCTCGCTCGCCGTGGCGAACACCTCGGCGCCCAGGTGCCGCGCCAGCTGGATCGCGGCCATGCCCACGCCGCCGGCACCGGCGTGGACGAGTACGCGCTCGCCGCTGCGCAGCCCCGCCAGGTCGACAAGACCGTGGTACGCGGTCAGGAACACCAGCGGGACGGCTGCGGCCACCTCGTCCGGCCAGGCCGCCGGTACGGGCACGATCAACCGCTCGTCAACGACTGCCAGCGGACCGAAGCCACCCGTGATCATGCCCATGACGCGGTCGCCGACTCGCACGCCCGTCGCCTCGGGACCGACCGCCACGACCTCCCCCATGGCCTCGGCGCCGGGCGCGCCCGGGTCGCCGGGGTACATGCCCAGGACGTTGAGTACGTCCCGGAAGTTCACGCCCGCCGCGCGCACCCGCACGCGTACGTGCCGGCCGGTCAGTTCGCGCTCGGCCTCGGGGTACGGGACGAGGGCGATGCTGTCGATGCTTCCCCGTTGTGGGACGTCCAGCCGCCACCCGCGGCCGCCGGGCGGCAACAGGCCCGCGTCCGCACCGAGGCGCGCCAGCCGGGCGGCGTGCACGACGCCGTCCCGCACCCAGCCCTGGGGTTCGCCGGACGCCAGCAACGCGCCGTACGCCGTCGAGGGGTCCTGGCCTGCGGGCAGGTCGAGCAGCAGGAAGCGGCCGGGGTTCTCGGTCTGCGCGGTCCGCACCAGGCCCCACACGGCAGCCGAGGCCGGGTCTTCGCCCGTCACCGCTCCGTGTGTCACGAAAAGCAGCGGTTCCGCGCTGTTGCCGGACAGCCACTCCTGCACGGCCTCAAGCGCCTTGATCGCCGCCGCGTGCGTCGCCGCTGCGATGTCGCCGGTGGCCGGCGCGAACTCCATCACCGCGGCGGGCTCGATCGCCCCGGCTTCCGGCAGCGGCGTCCAGTCCAGTGCGAACAGCGAGTCGTAGGCATGCGCGGCGACGGGTGTGGCGGCTGCCCGCAACGTCAGCGACTCGACGGCCGCGACCGGATCACCGAGCACGTCGGCGGCCGTGATCGACACGCCCGGGCCCTTCGTGGTCAGACGGACCCGCAGGACGGCCGCGCCGGCGGCCGCCAGGGACACGCCCTCCCACGCGAACGGCAGGGCCCCGGGCGCCACACCCATCTCGCCGAGGAACGCCACCTGCACGGCGGCGTCGAGCAGCGCTGGGTGCAGACCGTAGGCACCGGCCTGGCCTGCCACCACGTCGGGCAGCGCGACCTCCGCGAACACCTCGGCATCCCGCCGCCACACGGCACGCACGCCCCGGAAGGCCGGGCCGTAGGCGAGATTCATCGCGGCCAGCCGCTCGTAGCAGTCGTCCAGCGGCAGGGCCTGCGCGCCGGCCGGCGGCCACGTGTCTCGCGCGAACGTCGTGTCCACCGCGGGAGCGTCCGCCGTGAGGTGTCCGCTGGCGTGCAGCGTCCAGGTGCCGTCGGCCCACGACGACACCTTCACCGGGCGGCGGCCGCCCTCGTCCGCGCCGACCGCGACCTGCACGGGAACCGAGCCGCGTGCGGGCAGCGCGAGCGGCACGGCCAGCGTCAGCTCGTCCAGCCGTCGGCAACCGGCCTCGTCGCCGGCGCGCAGCACCAGCTCGGCGAATCCCGTGCCCGGGAACAGGGTCCGGCCGCCGACCACGTGGTCCGCCATCCAGGGGTGCGCGGTGGCGGACAGCCGGCCGGTGAGCAGCACGCCATCGCCGTCCGCCAACCGGACGACCGCGCCGAGCAACGGGTGGCCGGCCAGGTCGAGACCGGCGCCGATGACGTCATCCGTCCTGCCGTTGTCCGGCCAGAACCGCTGATGGCGGAACGCGTAGGTGGGCAGGGCCACGGTGTGCGCTCCGGTGTCCGCGAGGAAGGCCCCCCAGTCCACCTTCGTGCCGCGCACGTGCAGCTCCGTCAGCGCGGTGACGGCCCGGTCCTCCTCGGGTCGGTCACGGCGCAGCACCGGGATCGCGCGCAGGTCGACGTCGCCGGCTGCATCGGGAACCAGTGAGCTGAGCGTGCCGTCCGGTCCGAGTTCGAGCACGGTGCGGACACCGGCGTCGGCCATCGCCCGAACAGCGTCCGTGAACAGCACCGGTTGCCGCACATGCTGCACCCAGTAGATTCCGCTGTCGGGCGTGTCGATCCGGCCGGTGAGTGCCGACACGAACGGGATACGCGGTTCCTGGAACGTGCAGTCCTCCAGTGCCTCGCCGAACTCGGCCAGCATCGGGTCCATCAGCGGCGAGTGGTAGGCGTGGGAGACCGGCAGCGGCTTCGTGCGACGGCCCAGCCGCGTGAAGGTGTCGCGGATCTTGGCCACCACTTCGCCGACACCGGCCACCACGACCGACATCGGCCCGTTCACGGCCGCGATGGACACTCCTTCCACCAGCATCGAGCAGACCTCGGCCGTGGTCGCCTCGACAGCGAGCATCGCTCCGCCCTCGGGCAGGGCCTGCATCAGGCCGGCCCGCGTGAGCACGAGCGTCGCCGCGTCGGCCAGCGACAGCACACCGGCGACATGCGCGGCGGCGATCTCACCGACCGAGTGGCCACCGACCATGTCCGGCTCGACGCCCCACGACTCCACGAGCCGGTACAGAGCGACCTCCAGCGCGAAGAGCGCGGGTTGCGTCCAACGGGTCCGGTCGAGTTCCGCCGCGTCCCGGCCCCACATGACGTCCCGGACCTCGGTGCCCAGGGCCGCGACGACCTCGTCGTACGCCGTGGCGAACGCGGGGAACCGCTCGTACAGGCCGCGGCCCATGCCGAGGCGCTGCGAGCCCTGGCCGGTGAACAGCACGCCCAGCTTGCCCTGGACGACCGAGCCCTGGACCGCGTCGGTCAGGTCGGCCAGCGTGGCCCGCAGGGTGTCGCCGTCCCGGCCGGTCACGGCGAGACGATGGGCGAAGTGCGTGCGGGTGCCGGCCAGGGACAGCGCCACGTCGGCCGCACCGCCGGACGCGGTCGCGACCCGCGTCGCCTGCGCGCGCAGCGCCTGCGGTGTGGGTGCCGACACCACCCACGGAACCAGGACACCGTTCGTCTCGGGCGCGGGCTCCGGCTGGGCGACCTGCTCCAGGATGACGTGCGCGTTGGTGCCGGAGATACCGAACGACGAGACCGCCGCGCGTCTCGGACGGCCCGTATCGGGCCATGGTGCGGCCTCGGTGAGCAGCTCCACCGCACCCGCTGACCAGTCCACGTGCGACGACGGCTGTTCGACGTGCAGGGTCTGCGGCAGCCTCCCGTGTTGCATGGCCTGCACCATCTTGATGACACCCGCGATACCGGCGGCGGCCTGCGTATGGCCGATGTTGGACTTCAGCGAGCCGAGCAGCAGCGGCGTCTCCCGGTCCCGGCCGTATGTCGCCAGCAAGGCCTGGGCTTCTATCGGGTCGCCGAGCTTCGTGCCGGTGCCGTGCGCCTCGACCGCATCCACCTCGGACGGGCGCAGGCCCGCGTTCGCCAGCGCGGCACGGATCACCCGCTGCTGTGACGGCCCGTTCGGTGCGGTCAGGCCGTTGGAGGCTCCGTCCTGGTTGACGGCCGAGCCGCGCACGACGGCGAGTATCCGGTGTCCGTTCGCGCGGGCGGCGGACAGCCGCTCCAGGACCAGCACGCCGACGCCCTCGGACCAGCAGGTGCCGTCGGCTGCGTCGGAGAACGACTTGCACCGACCGTCGACGGCCAGGCCGCCCTGCCGCGTGAACTCCACGAAGTTGTCGGGCGCGGACATGATGGTCACGCCGCCCGCCAGCGCGAGCCCGCACTCCCCGGCGCGCAGTGCCTGTGCGGCCAGATGCAGCGCCACCAGCGACGACGAGCACGCGGTGTCGACGGTCAGCGCCGGGCCCTCGAGGCCGAGCACGTACGCCGTCCGACCCGACATGACACTCGGCGTCGTACCGGTCATCACGAAGCCGCGGGAGTCGTCGCGCCGGCCGAGCAACGACGCGTAGCTGCCGCCGAAGGTGCCGACGAACACGCCGGTCCGGGTGCCGCGCAGCGAGGTCGGGTCCAGACCGGCGTGCTCCAGCGCCTCCCACGTGGTCTCCAGCAGCTGGCGCTGCTGGGGATCCATCGCCCTGGCCTCTCGCGGCGAGATACCGAAGAACTCGGCGTCGAAGCCTGCCACGTCGGGGAGAAAGCCGCCGGAGCGAGTGGCGATGGCGGGCGTGCCGTCGGAGCCGGGGGCGAACAGCGCGTCCAGGTCCCAGCCGCGGTCGGTCGGGAAGTCACCGACGACGCAACGTCCCTCGGCGGCGACCCGCCACAGGTCGTCGGGGCCGGCGACGCCGCCCGGGAACCGGCACGCCATGCCGACGATCGCGATCGGCTCGTCGGCGGCGGCCCAGGTGGCGGCGGCTTCCTCGGTCTCGCCGGTGACGGAGGCGAGCAGGAAGTCGGTGAGCCGGTCGGGTGTCGGGTGGTCGTACACGGCGGACGTGGGCAGCGCGATGCCCAGTGCGGCGACGAGCCGCTCACGGAGGTCGACGGCGGTGATCGAGTCGAAACCGAGGGCGCGGAACTCCCGGGACGTGTCGATCGCGGCCGGGTCCGTATGCCCCAGCACGCCGGCGGCCTGCGCCCGGACGGCGTCGAGGAGCGCCGCGCGATCGAGCGCCGGGACGTCGGCGACGGGCTCCGGTCGGCGCACGGGCCCGGCCGTGGCACCGGGACCGGCCAGCCAGTACCGGCGGCGGTCGAACGCGTAGGTGGGCAGGCCGATCCGGCGGCCGCCCTCGTACAGACCGGACCAGTCCACCGTCACACCCCGCACGAACACCTCGGCGAACGACGTGTACACGCGGTTCAGACCGTCCTCGCCACGGCGGAGCGTGCCTGTCACGACGGCCCGCACACCGGCCGCTTCGACCGCCTCGGCGATACCGACACGGAGCACGGGATGCGGGCTGCATTCGATGAAGGCGCGGTGCCCGTCGTCGAGCAGCGTGGCGATCGCGGGCCCGAAGTTCACCGTGTGGCGCAGGTTGCGGTACCAGTAGCCGCCGTCCATCGTCGCGGTGTCCAGCCATTCGCTGCTCACCGTCGAATAGAACGGCACCTGCCCGGCCCGGGGCCGGATCGGCGCGAGCAGGTCGAGCAGTTCCTGCTGGATCGCCTCGACCTGCGTCGTGTGCGAGGCGTAGTCGATGGCGATACGCCGCACCCGTACACCGTCGGCGGTCAGCGTGTCGAACAGCGTCTCCAGCGCGGCGGGCAGACCGGCGACGACAACCGACGCCGGCCCGTTCACAGCCGCGATCTGCACGGACCCGTCGGCGGGCAGCAACGGCTCGACGCGCTCCACCGGCAACGGCACCGACATCATGAGACCGTCACCCGCGATCCGTCGGGCGATGGCCCGGGCGCGCAGCGCGACCACCCGGGCACCGTCCTCCAGAGACAGCGCCCCGGCGACGACGGCGGCAGCGATCTCACCCTGTGAGTGGCCGACGACCGCGTCCGGATGCACCCCCCGCGAACGCCACAACGCCGCCAGGGACACCATCACCGCGAAGGACACCGGCTGCACCACGTCCACGCGATCCAGGTCCGGCGCACCCTCGGCCTGACGCAGCACATCCACCAGCGACCAGTCGGTGAACTTGGACAGCGCCGCCGCACACTCGCCGATCCGCTCCGCGAACACCGATGACTCGTCCAGCAGCCGCGCGCCCATGCCGGCCCACTGCGCCCCCTGACCGGGGAACACGAATACGGTCCCGCCCTCGACGTCCGCCACGCCGGCCACAACGGCGGGCGTCACCTCACCCCGGGCGAACTGCTCCAGCCCGTCACGACCGACGACCACCGCCCGGTGCTCGAACAGCGAACGCGAGGTCAGCAGCGAATGTCCGAGATCTCGCGGATCGGCCTCCAGTCCGACCAGGCCAGCGGCCTGACCACGTAACGCCGCCGCGGAGCGCGCCGACAGCACCAGCGGCAACGCGGCCGGATGCGGCGTGGTCTCCCGTTCCGCCGGGTCGGGTGCGGGCGGGGCCTCCTCCAGCAGGACATGGGCGTTGGAGCCGCTGAACCCGAAGGACGACACGCCGCACCGGCGCGGGACGTCACCGCCCGGCCAGTCCCGTTTCCGGGTCAGCAGTCCGACGGCACCGGACGACCAGTCCACGTGCGGTGTCGGTGGTTCGGCGCGCAGGGTGGCGGGCAGGACGCCGCGCCGCAGGGCCTCCACCATCTTCACCACGCCGAGCACGCCGGCCGCGGCCTGGGTGTGCCCCAGGTTGGATTTCAGCGACCCCGTGTACAACGGCCGGTCGCGGTCCTGTCCGTACGTGGCGATGAGCGCTCGGGCCTCGACCGGGTCGCCGAGCGGGGTGCCGGTGCCGTGTGCCTCCACGGCGTCCACCTCGGAGGGAAGCAGGCCCGCGTCGGCGAGGGCCGCGACGATGACCTCGCGCTGCGCCTCTTCGCTCGGCGCGGTGAGTCCTGCCGAGGCGCCGTCGGAGTTGATCGCCGAGCCCCGCACCACGGCCAGCACCTGATGTCCCTCGGCGCGGGCCGTCGACAGGCGCTCCACGAACAGCACGCCGACGCCCTCGCTCCACGCGGTGCCGTTGGCGTCCGCGCCGAAGGGCTTCGGCCGAGCGTCGGGCGACAGTGCGCGCTGCCGGCTGAACGCGACGAAGGCTGCCGGAGTCGGCATGACCGTGACGCCGCCGACGACGGCCTGCGCGCACTCCCCGCTGCGTATCGACCGCACCGCGAGGTGCAGAGCGACCAGCGAGCTGGACGACGCCGTGTCCACGGTGAGCACGGGTCCGCGAAGACCCAGTTCGTAGGCGACGCGGCCGGAGGCGACACTGCCCGCGGTGCCCGTGAGCAGGTGGCCCTCGGCACCGTGCGCATTGGTCAGCCCCGGGCCGTACTCATGCGCCTCGGCACCGACGAACACGCCGGTGGCGGTGTCGCGCAGCGTCGCGGGATCCACGCCCGCGCGCTCCAGCGCCTCCCACACGACCTCCAGCAGCAACCTCTGCTGCGGGTGCATCGCCTCGGCCTCACGTGGTGAGATCCCGAAGAACGAGGCGTCGAACTCGGTGGCGCCGGCGAGGAACCCGCCCTCGCGCACGTAACTCCGGCCCGGTGCCGCCGGGTCGGGGTCGTACAGCGCGTCGAGGTCCCAGCCCCGGTCCGTCGGGAACGGCCCGAAGACGTCCTCGCCGTCGCACAGCAGGCGCCACAGCTCCTCCGGCGAGTCGATGCCCCCGGGAAGGCGGCACGCGGTACCGACGATCACCACCGGGTCGGTCATTTCCGGGTTCTCGTTGCCGGCTTCGCTCATGACGTGGGACCACCTCAGACCGGTAGGTACGACAGGGACTCAGCGGTGGAGCGTATGCAC
Source organism: Streptomyces sp. NPDC093261 (assembly GCF_044753645.1). Taxonomy (NCBI): domain Bacteria; kingdom Bacillati; phylum Actinomycetota; class Actinomycetes; order Kitasatosporales; family Streptomycetaceae; genus Streptomyces; species Streptomyces sp. NPDC093261. The sequence continues at coordinate 144,516 of NZ_JBIVNO010000019.1, read as the reverse complement.
GGCCCAACCCGTATTTCCCTACAGGTGCGGCACGGGCGCGGGGACCTGCGCGGCTCCCTGCCGGTCTAGGGAATTCCGGCCGTCGACGGTGGGATAAACGGGACCTCGGGGGCGCATGCCGGTCCCGTCCGTGGATAAGCCCGCCCGAAAGGTGTCCCGCATGTCATCCAGCTCGCGGCCGATCCTGTTCGTCAGCCTCCCGGAGAGCGGTCTGTTCAACCCGGTCCAGACGATCGCAGGCGAGTTCGCACGGCGCGGCGTCCCGGACCTGTGGTTCGCCACCGACGAGGAACGCCGGGGCGACATCGAGGCGCTGGCCGACGTGTCGACGGTACGCTTCGCCTCACTCGGCGACGTGGTGCCTGAGCTGTCGGCCCTGACGTGGGACGAGGACGTCTACGCCAAGGTGACAGGCCCGAAGCGGTTCGCCGCGCATGCCGCCGTGATCCGCCACACCTACGACCCCGCGCTGCACGTCGACAAGTACAGGCGGCTCCTGGAGATCGTCGAGAAACTCGAGCCCGCGCTGATGGTCATCGAGAGCCTCACCGCGTACGCCATCGACATCGCGATCACCCGCAGGATCCCGTACGTGCTCGTCTCGCCCTTCCTGCCGAGCAACTACGTGACCTCGTACACCCCCTTCACCAAGGCGTACACCAGCCCCGACTTCCCCGTGCCGCACTCGGGCCTGTCCGTGCACATGACGCCGCGGCAGCGGATCGAGAACCGGCTCTTCCGTGTGCGCACCCTGGGAATCTTCCTGCGCCCGTCCATGGCGCGGGTCCTCAAGCGGGACAGACGGACCCGGCAGCAGCTGGGCATCGCCCCGGAGGCGCGGCGCTTCCTGGCCAGGATCGAACGCGCCGAACTGGTCGTGAACGGGTCACTGGCCGAGTTGGACTACCCCTTCCGGGCGCCGGACAACATGAGGATGGTGGGCGCGCTGATCCCGCCGCTGCCTCAGGCACTCGAGGACGAGGACGTCAGCGGGTGGCTCGCCGCGCACAACTCCGTGATCTTCGTCGGCCTGGGCACCACCACCCGCCTGACCTCCGAACAGGTGCGTGACATGCTCACGGTGGCACGGCGGCTGGGCAACGACCACCACATCCTGTGGAAGCTGCCCGTCGAGCAGCAGCGTCTGCTGCCCGAGGGGCCGCTGCCCGAGAACGTGCGCATCGAGAGCTGGGTGCCCTCCCAGCTCGACGTGCTCGCCCACCCGAACGTGAAGGCGTTCCTGACCCACGGCGGTGGCAACGGCTTCCACGAGGGCCTCTACTTCGGCAAGCCCATGGTCATCCGCCCCCTGTGGGTGGACTGCTACGACCAGGCGGTGCGCGGCGCGGACTTCGGCGTCAGCCTGACCGTCGATCCGCACCGCGGCACCGGTGACGACATCTTCCGTGCGCTCCGACGGGTACTGGACGAGCCGTCGTTCAGCGAGCGCGCCCAGCACTTCGGCAAGCTGCTGCGCGCCGCCGGCGGCGCGGCTGCCGCCACCGATCTGGTGCTGGACCTGCCCGCCCTGGCTTCCTGACCGCTGCGAAGCGCTACCCCCGAGCGATCCCCTTCGGCGCCGGCACCACTCAACGAACGAGGACCCCATGGGATTCAAGTACCCGGTCTCCAGGCCCAGCATGAAAGGGCGCGAACTGGAGTACGTCACCGATGCGGTCACCAGCGGATGGATCTCCGCGCAGGGACCCTACATTCCGCGATTCGAGCAGACGTTCGCCGGATACAACGGGGTCGGGCACGCCGTCGCCTGTTCGTCGGGCACCACGGCACTGACCCTGGCACTGCGGGCGCTGGGCATCGGGCCGGGCGACGAGGTGCTGGTTCCGGAGTTCACCATGGTCGCGACGGCCTGGGCGGTGTCGTACACGGGCGCCACGCCCCTGTTCGTGGACTGCGGCGACGACCTGAACATCGACGTCACACTGATCGAGGACAAGATCACTCCCCGGACCAGGGCCATCATGCCGGTACACGTCTACGGCAGGCGGTGCGACATGGACGCGATCATGAAGATCGCCTTCGAGTACAACCTCCGGGTGGTCGAGGACTCCGCCGAGGCGCACGGCATCCGCCCGGTCGGGGACATCGCGTGCTTCTCGCTGTTCGCAAACAAGATCATTTCCTCGGGCGAGGGCGGCGTATGCGTCACCGACGACCCCCGTCTGGCCGCCCAGATGGAGCACTTGCGGGGCATGGCGTTCAGCAGGGAGCACAACTTCCTGCACAAGAAGCTCGCCTACAACTTCCGGATGACCAATCTGCAGGCCGCCGTCGCCCTGGCACAGACCGAGCGGATCGACGAGATCCTCGCGGCACGGGCGCGCATCGAAGCGCACTACGACCGCGAGCTCGCCGGCGTCGACGGCATCACAGTGATGCCGTCACGGCAGGTGCTGTGGATGTACGACGTGCTGGCCCGGGACCGCGACGAGCTCATGGAGTTCCTCACGGAGAACGGCATCGAGACCCGCTACTTCTTCCAGCCGATGAGCAGGCAGCCGATGTACCGCGACCCGGTGTGGCCTTCGCTCAGAGCCACCCGGTTCGCGCAGGAGGGCCTCTACCTGCCGACCTACACCGATCTGAGCCCCGAGGACCAGGACTTCATCGTCGGCCGGGTCCGCAAGTTCTACGGTGCCGGCTGACCGGCGCCCCGATCCCGATGGGACGTGCACCCATGACGCTTACCGAACCCGAGGCGACGGAGTTCCCGGTACGGTTACCCGGCGAGCCCTTCCCGCCGCCTCAGTACGCCGACTTCCGCGAGCAGCCCGGTCTGATCCGCTCGACACTGCCCACGGGCAGCCCGGTGTGGCTGGTGTCGCGGTACGAGGACGTGCGCACCGTGCTGACCGACCGCCGGATCAGCTCCGATCCCGCGCGCGAGGGGTTTCCCAACGTCGCCGGGACCGGCGGAGTGCCGACGCAGGACCAGATTCCCGGTTGGTTCGTCGGCATCGACCCTCCGGAGCACGACAGGTTCCGCAAGGCGCTGATCCCCGAATTCAGCGTGCGGCGCATCCGGCAGTGGCGGCCCCTCATCCAGGAGACCGTGGACCGCTGCGTCGACCACCTGCTCTCCCTCGGCGACTCCGCCGATCTGGTCTCCGAGTTCGCGCTGCCAGTGCCCTCACTGGTGATCTCGACGATGCTGGGCGTGCCGTTCGTGGACCGGGAGTTCTTCGAGTCGCGCACCAAAACGCTGGTGAACCTGAAGACCACCACCGAGGACGAGCGGGGCGTGGCCGTCCAGGAGCTGCTGCGCTACATCGGCAGGCTCATCAAGGTCAAGCAGAGGCGGGCGGGCGACGACCTGATCTCCCGGCTGCTGGAGTCCGCGGTGCTGTCCCCGGAAGAGCTGACCGGGGTCATCATGCTGCTGCTGATCGCCGGGCACGAGACCACCGCGAACAACATCGCACTCGGCGTGGTGACCCTGTTGTCGAACCCGCAGTGGATCGGCGACGACCGCGCGGTGGACGAGCTGCTGCGCTACCACTCGGTCGCGGACCTGGTCGCGCTGCGCGTGGCGGTCGAGGACGTGGAGATCGGCGGGCAGGTCGTCAGGGCCGGGGAGGGCATCATCCCGCTCATCGCCGGCGCCAACCACGACCTGAACAGCTTCGACCGGCCCGACGAGTTCGATCCGGGCCGGGCCGCGCGCCACCACGTCGCGTTCGGCTACGGGGTGCACCAGTGCCTCGGACAGAACCTGGTGCGTGCCGAGATGGAGATCGTCTACCAGACGCTGTTCCGCCGGGTGCCGACGCTCGCGGTCGACGCCGACGTCACCGCCCTGCCGTTCAAGTACGACGGCACCCTGTTCGGTCTGCACGCGTTGCCCGTCCGTTGGTGAACCAGAGGAGCGAAGTCATGAAGATCCATGTGGACAGGAGCCGGTGCGTCGGCGCGGGCCAGTGCGCGCTGACGGCGCCGGCGCTGTTCGACCAGGGCGACGACGACGGTCTGGTAGAGGTGCTCGACGCCGAGCCGGACGCCACGCAGGCGGCCGCCGCGGCGATGGCGGCGCAGGTGTGCCCGTCCGGCACCATCACCCTCAGCCGCTAGGACGTCTTCCCTGCCGCACAGCGTGCGCCCGCTTCCTGCTCGCGGGCGCACGCTGCGTCTTTGTGTGGTTGTCCGTCACAGCGTGGCCAGCCACTCCTTCATGACGGTCGCCGTGACGTTGGAGTCCCGCTGCGCCAAGGAGAAGTGGTCGGCGTCGATGGTGCGGACCGTCTCCGCGGGGACGAGCAGGTCCTGCTGCCCGTGCTCCACCCGTGTGTCGGGATCACCGAGCAGGGGCACGCTGCACCGCACCAGCAGCGTCGGGGCGGTGGTCGGCGGAACTTCCAGGGCGGACATGCGGTTGAGGTAGTGCGCCATGGCCGACAGCCGGTTGCTGTCCACCGTCACGGTGGCCGAGTCCGTCTCGCCCATGAACCTCCTGGCCAGCAGCCGGTAGTCCACGCTGTCCCCGTGCTCGTGCCGCAGGCTGAGCGTGTCGAGCATGATCACGCCGTCGGCGCGCACCCCCCACACGCTCTCCAGCAGCCCGGCCACCGCCAAGGCCAGCGCACCGCCCGACGAGTGGCCGACCAGCACGAACGGGTCCCCGTCGCTGGCGTGCAGCACACTTTCCGCGGCGGCCCGTGTGATGGCCCGGGACGAGCTGGGCAGGCTCTCCCCGGCCGCGAACCCGACCAGCGGCAATGCCTGCACACCACGGTCGCCGCGGAAGTGGGCGGCGAGACGGGCGTACTGGTGCGCGCCGCCGACGGACACGGGTGAGCTGATGCAGATCAGCCGTGGCTCGGTCGGCCCGTCCGCGAGGGTGACGGGCTGAGGCAGCTCCTCCAGTTCGGCCGGCGCCTCGAAAAGCGGGCGGGTGAGGGCGATAGCCTTGAGCAACTCCCAGCCCTCGTCGACCTTGCCCGCCCGGACCGCGTCGAAGTACAGCGTGCCGACGGTGTCGCCGGACTGCCCAGGCGCGGCCGTCGGGGCCGGCCCGATGTGATCGGCGAGTCGGCCACGCAGCCACAGGGCCAGCTCGGCGGGTGTCTTGTGGTCGAGTACGACCGTGCTGGGCAGCCGGAGACCGACCGTGCCGGCGAGCCGGTTGCGCAGCTCCACCGACATCAGCGAGTCGAAGCCGGCCTCCAGGAAGTCACGCTCCGGGTCCATGTCGCTCGCGTCGACGTGGCCAAGCACGGCCGCCGCGTAGTCGACGATCAGCTCACGCAGCACCGTGTGCTGGTCGGCGGCGGACAGGCCGCTCAGCCGCTCGCGCAGCGTCGACGTGGAGACCTCGGACGCGTCCGCGGCAGCCCGGCGGCGCGGTGCCCGCAGCAGGCCGCGCAGGATCGGGTGCGTGGCCGGTCCGCCCTTCACACCGGGCTTCACCGCCAGCGGCACGAGGAGCGCCTCGTCGGTGGCGGATGCGGCGTCGAACAGGGCCATGCCCTGTGCCACGGTGAGCGGCATCGAACCCGAGTTCGCCATCCGCCGCATCTCGGCCTGCGACAGCGCTCCCGTCATGCCGGCGTCCTGCACCCACGCGCCCCACGCCAGCGACAGCGCGGGACGCCCGGCGGCTTGGCGCCGGGCCGCGATGGCGTCCAAAGCGGCGTTGGCGGCCGCGTAGTTGGCCTGGCCGACGCCACCCATCACGCCCGAGAGGGAGGAGTACAGCACGAACACGTCCACGTCGCCGACGAGTTCGTCCAGGTGCTGGGCCGCGTCCACCTTCGGCCGCAGCACTGCCGCCAGCCGGTCCGGCGTCTGCGTACCGATCACGCCGTCGTCCAGCACGCCCGCCGTGTGCACGACCGCCCGGACCGGGTGCTCGGCCAGGAGGGCGGCCACCGCATCGCGGTCGGTCATGTCACACGCCACCAGTGTGACGTCAGCGCCCTGTTCGGTGAGCCCGGCCGCCAGCTCCGGTGCACCCGGGGCCTCCGGGCCGCGTCGGCTGACCAACAGCAGCTTGCGCACGCCTCGTTCCGCGACCAGGTGCCGGGCCAGCGCGCTCCCCAGGCCGCCGGTGCCGCCGGTGATGAGGACCGTGCCGTCCGGGTCCCACGCCCGGGGCTCCGGCACGCTGCCGAACCTCGCCAGCCGGGCGACGGCGGCCACCCCGTCCGTGAGGACGGCCTGTGTCTCATCCTCGTCCAGCAGGCCGGGCGCCGCGGCGACGAGCAGCCGGGACGCTTCCGTGTCGTCGACGTCGAGCAGCAGGAACCGACCGGGGTTCTCCGCCTGGGCCGCCCGCACGAGACCCCACACGCCGGCCGCGGGCACGTCCGCACCGGTCACCGCACCGGAGGTGACCAGCACGAGCGGCACATCGTCGGCACGCTCGTCGGCCAGCCAGGACGTGAGCAGGTCGAGCGCCGACGCGGTGGCGTCCTGCACCGAACCGCCCGTGACGGCCGCGACCACGAGGTCGGGCCGCGTGGCCAGCACCGCGTCGGCCGTGTCGCCGTGGCCGAGGACGTCGCAGCCCGCGCGCGCCAGCGCGGCACCGAGGCCGCAGGTGTCGGGGCCGAGCACCGCCCATCGCCTGCCCGGCACCGGGGCGACGTCGACCGGCGTCCAGTCGAGACGGAACAGCCAGTCCGACTCCGGCCGCACCGGCCCGGCGGCGACGGGCTCACGCAGCGTCAGCGACGCCACCGACACCACGGGACGGCCGGCCGGGTCGACCGCCCTGATGGAGACGGCGTCGCCGCCGAGCGAGCTGATAGCCACGCGCAGCAGCGCCGGCCCGGAGGCGTGCAGCGACGCGCCCTCCCACGAGAACGGCGCCAGCACACGGCCGGCGGCATCCGGCAGGAACGCCACCGCCTGCACCACCGAGTCGAGCAGTGCCGGGTGCACGCCGAAGTCCGCGGCGTCCCCGATCGAATGCGGCAGCGCCACCTCGGCGTACACGGTGTCGCCGGCCCGCCGGACCTCGCGCAGACACTGGAACGCCGGGCCGTAGCCGGAGCCGTCGTAGTGCGCGCTGATGTCGACGGATTCGGCGTCACGCGGCGGCCACGCCAAGGTCGCGCCGGTCACGCCGCGGGTCGTGAGGGTGCCGGTGGCATGGGGCAGCCAGGCGGCACCGGTGGTGTCCTGGCGGGAGAACACGCCTACGCGGTGGTGTCCCCGCTCGTCGGCGGCGGCGACCCGCACCTGCACCGTGACCGAGCCGGTCTCGGGCAGGCCGAGCGGGGCCGCGATGGTCAGTTCATCGACGGTGTCGCAGCCGACCTCGTCGGCCGCGCGGAACGCCAACTCCGCGAAAGCGGTGGCCGGGAGCGCGACGGCGCCAGCCACGACGTGGTCCGCGAGCCACGGATGCGTGCGCAGCGACAACCGTCCGGTCAGCACGGTGTCGCCGTCGGCGAGTTCCACGGCCGCGCCGAGCAGCGGGTGCGCCACCGAGCCGAGACCTGCCCCTGTGACGTCGGCCGCGGCGGAGCGGGCCTGTGGCCAGTAGCGGACGTTCTGGAAGGGGTAGGTCGGCAGATCCACCGGCCGCGCCGGCGGCAGCACCGTACCCGGATCGACGGCGACGCCGCGGGTGTGCAGGGTGGCGAGCGCGGTGACGGCCGACTCCTCCTCCGGACGGTCCGGCCGCAGCATCGGCACCGTGGCAGCGGTGTCGACCGTCGCTGCGATCATCGCGGACAGTGTGCCGTCGGGCCCCAGTTCCATGAACGTGGTCACACCTCCCTCGGCCATGGTGGTGACGGTCTCCAGGAACCGGACCGGCTCGCGGACGTGCCGCACCCAGTAGCCGGGATCGGTCGGGGCGCCGGAGACCAGACCGATCGTCGGCCGCGCGAACGTGACGTCGGCGATGGCGGCGGCGAAGCCGTCGAGCATCGGGTCCATAAGCGCCGAGTGGAACGCGTGCGACACCGACAGCCGCCTGTGTTTCCAGCCTCTTTCGGCCGCCACGGCGGCGACCCGCTCCACCGCTTCCGTCCCGCCCGCGACGACGGTCGCCGCCGGCCCGTTCACCGCCGCGACGGCCGCCCCCTCGCCGAGCACGGCGACCACGTCGGCCTCCGCCGCCGAGACGGCGAGCATCGCGCCGCCCTCCGGCAGCGCATCCATCAGTGTTGCCCGCGCGGTCACGAGGCGGCAGGCGTCGGGCAGCGACAACACACCCGCGACGTGCGCGGCGGTGATCTCCCCCAGTGAGTGCCCGCCCACGACGTCGGGTCGGACGCCCCACGACTCCACCAGCCGGTAGAGCGCCACCTCCAGCGCGAACAACGCCGGCTGCGACCAGCGGGTGAGGTCGAGCGCCTCGGCGTCCCCGCCCCACATCACGTCGCGGACCTCGGTGCCCAGCTCCGTGACGACGGCGTCGAACGCCTCGGCGAAGACCGGGAAACGCGCGTACAGCTCGCGGCCCATGCCCAGACGCTGCGAGCCCTGGCCGGTGAAGACGAGCCCGAGCCGCCCGCGCTGTACCGTGCCGGCCACGACGCCCTGCGCCGCGCCGCCGGCGGCCCACGCGGAGAGCGCGTCGGCCAGGTCGCGCCGGGTGCGGCCGGTCGCCACCACGCGGTGCTCGAACCGAGTCCGTGCGGCAAGCGCCGCCGCGACGTCCGCGGCGCACCAGTCCGGCTCCCGCCGGGCGCGCTCCACCAACGCGGTCACCTGATCACGTAGCGCGGCGGCGGTCTTCGCCGACAGTGCCCACGGAATCACCGAGGTCTCCGGCGCACTCTCCGCCGGGTCCTGCGTGGGCGCCTGCTCCAGGATCGTGTGCGCGTTGGTGCCGCTCACGCCGAACGACGACACACCGGCGCGGCGGGGGCGTCCGGTCTCCGGCCACGGCGTGGCGACCGTCGCCAGCCGGACCGCGCCCTGCGTCCAGTCCACGTGGGACGAGGGCGCGTCCACGTGCAGGGTCTGCGGGACGACGCCGTGCCGCATCGCCATAACCATCTTGATGACGCCGGCCGCGCCGGCCGCGGCCTGCGTGTGGCCGATGTTGGACTTCACGGAGCCGAGCAACACCGGCCGCTCGCGGTCCTGGCCGTAGGTGGCGAGCAGGCTCTGCGCCTCGATCGGGTCGCCGAGCCTGGTACCGGTCCCGTGCGCCTCGACCACGTCGACATCGCCGGCGCTCAGGCCGGCGCCGGCCAGCGCCTGCTGGATGACCCGCTGCTGGGACGGCCCGTTGGGGGCGGTGAAGCCGTTGGAAGCGCCGTCCTGGTTGACGGCGGAGCCGCGCACCACCGCCCAGACGGGGTGGCCCAGCCGCTGAGCGTCGGACAGCTTCTCCACCACGAACATGCCGACGCCCTCGGACCAGCCGGTGCCGTCCGCGGCGTCCGCGAATGCCTTGCACCGCCCGTCCGACGCGAGCGCGCCCTGGCGGGTGAAGCCGGCGAACCGGAGCGCAGTCGACATCACGGTGACGCCGCCGGCCAGTGCGAGGTCGCACTCCCCGGCCCGTAGCGCCTGTGCCGCCAGGTGCAGCGCCACCAGCGACGACGAGCATGCGGTGTCCACGGTGACCGCGGGGCCCTCGAGGCCGAAGGTGTAGGAGAGGCGGCCTGCGATCGCGCTCGCCGCGATGCCCGTGCCGGCGTGCCCCTCCGCGTCCTCGACGGAGTCCAGCACCAGCGAGGCGTAGTCCTGCCCGTCGGTGCCGACGAACACCGCGGTGCGGCTGCCACGCAGCGACGCCGGGTCGATGCCGGCCCGCTCGAACGCCTCCCATGAAGTCTGCAGCAGCAGCCGCTGCTGCGGGTCGAGCACCACGGCCTCACGCGGCGAGATGCCGAAGAAGGCCGCGTCGAATCCGGCGACATCGTGCAGAAAGCCGCCGCGCAGCGTGGCGCTGTGGCCGGGGCCCTCGCCCGAGAGCAGGTCCAGGTCCCAGCCGCGGTCGGTCGGGAAGGGCACGATCCCCTCGCGGCCGTCGGCGACCAGCTCCCACAGCTGCTCGGGGGTGGTGACGCCGCCGGGGTACCGACAAGCCGTGCCCACGATCGCGACGGGCTCGTGGTGGCCGGACTCGGCCTCTTCCAGTCGGCGCCGGGTCCGGTGCAGATCGGCCGTCACCCATTTCAGGTACTCGACCAGCTTGGTGTCGTCCGCCATCGCAAATGGCTACCTTTCGGTGCGGAATGTGGGGAGTTCAGCGGTCGTTGATCCGGCCGAGCTCGTGGTCGATGAAGGCGAGGATCTCGTCGGTGCTGGCCGAGGAGATCTGTTCCGCGACGGCCTCGCCTTCGGGCGTCGGGTCGACACCGGCCCACTGCGCCGCGAGGCCTCGCAGCCGGGCCGTGATGGCGGCGCGTGTGATCGGGTCGGGGTCGGCGCCCGCCAGCGCGGACTCCAGCCGGTCCAGCTCCGCCAGCGGGTTCGGGGTCGCCGCGCCGCTGAGCCGGGACAGCAGGTGGTCCGCGAGCGCGGCGGGGGTCGGGTAGTCGAACACCAGGGTCGCGGACATCCGCAGCCCGGTGGCCGTCGCGAGCCGGTTGCGCAGCTCCACGGCGGTCAGCGAGTCCATGCCGAGGTCGCGGAACTCGCGGTCATCGGCGACGCCGTCCGTCGAGTCGTGCGCCAGCACCGCCGCCACCTCGGCACGCACCAGGTCCAGGACGAATCGCGTGCGCGCCTGCTCGTCCAGGCCTGCGAGCCGCGCCGTGGCCGGAGCCGCCGGGGCCACATCGGCCGACGGGCGCCGACGCCGCGTGCGCACGAGGCCGCGCAGCAACGGATGGGGGGCGCCGGCGCCGGGGCGTACCGCCAGCGGCACCAGCACCGGCTCGTCGGTGGCGACGGCCGCGTCGAAGAGCGCCAGGCCCTGCGCCACCGTGAGCGGCGCGGAGCCGGAATCCGCCATGCGTTTGAGGTCGGCCTCGGTCAGCGCACCGGTCATGCCGGCGTCCTGCGTCCACGGGCCCCACGCCAGCGACAGCGCGGTCCGACCATCCGCATGGCGCTCGCGGGCGAGCGCGTCGAGGGCGGCGTTCGCGGCGGAGTAGTTGCCCTGGCCGGGGCTGCCGAGCGTACCCGCGACGGAGGAGAACAGGACGAACGCGTCCAGGTCCTCCGTCAGCTCGTGCAGGTGCCGTGCGGCGTCCACCTTGGGCCCTAGCACGCCGTCGAGCCGCTCCGGGGTGAGCGTGGTGACGAGGCCGTCGTCCAGCAGACCCGCGGTGTGCACGACGGCGGTGACCCTGCGCCCCTCGAGCACGGCGGCCAGGGCGGCGCGGTCGGCGACATCGCAGGCGACGATGTCGACGTGCGCGCCGTGACCGGTGAGCTCGGCCGCCAGCTCGCTCGCGCCGGGCGCCCGGAGGCCGCGCCTGCTGAGGAGCAGCAGCTTGCGCACGCCGTGCTCCGCGACGAGGTGCCGGGCCAGCTGCGCGCCGAGGCCGCCGGTGCCGCCGGTGACGAGCACCGTGCCGCCGGGGTGCCACTCGGACGGCCGCCCCGCGCCCGCGAACCGGGTCAGTCGGCCGACCTTCACGGTGCCGCCCTCGATGACGGCTTGGGTCTCCCCCGCCGCCACCAGTCCCGGTGCCACCGCGAGCAGCGGCCACTCATCGGCAGCGGCGTCGAGCAGCAGGAAGCGTCCCGGGTGCTCGGCCTGCGCGGTCCGCACCAGACCCCCCACGGCGGCGGCCGGGACGTCCGCGCCGGACACGGCGCCGTCGGTGACGAACACCAGCGGAACGTCCTCGGCGCGCCGGTCGGCGAGCCACTCCTGGACCAGGCCGAGCGCCCGCGTCGTCGCATCGAGCACGCCAGCGCCCCTGACCGGCGCGAAGACCACGTCCGGTCCGGCGGCGAGCGCGGCGTGGACGGTGTCATACCGCACCGCGCCGGCGAGTCCGCCCGGGTCCACGCCGAGCACCACGAAAGCTCCGGTCGCCGGCCGGACGGCGAACGGTGTCCAGTCGACGCGGAACAGCCAGTCGGGGTGTCGCGCCGTGTCCTCCTCCGACGGCGCACGCAGCACCAGCCTGCCCACGGTCACCACCGGCCGGCCGGCACCGTCCACCGCCTCGATGCCGACGGCCTCCTGGCCGCCGCGGGTGAGCCGAACGCGCAGCGTGGTCGCGCCCGTGCGATGCAGGGCCACGTCCTCCCACGAGAACGGCAGCACGCCACGGCCGCCGTCCGGGGACTCGACCCAGCCGACGGCATGCAGCACGGCGTCCAGCAGCGCCGGGTGCATGCCCATCCGGTCCGCGCCACGGGCCGTGGCGGGCAGTGCCACCTCCGCGAACGCCTCGCCGTCCCGCCGCCAGACCGCGCGCAGGCCCTGGAAGGCCGGCCCGTAGTCACCGCCGTCGTAGAAGCCGGCCAGGTCGACCTGATCGGTGCCGGGCGGCGGCCACGCCGACGCGAAGTCGGTGCCGGCGTCGGGGCTTCCGGTCCCCAGCGTGCCCGCGGCGTGCTGGAGCCATTCGCCGGCGTGCTCGGCGTCGCGGGAGTAGATGCCCACCGACCGGCGGCCGTCCTCGTCGGCCGCGCCCACCCGCACCTGGACGGCGACGGCGCCGTGCCGGGGCAGCTCCAACGGCACCGACAGCGTCAGCTCCTCGACGAGATCCGCGCCGACCTCGTCGGCGGCGCGCAGCGCCAGCTCGGCGAAGCCTGTGCCGGGGAACAGGACCCGGCCCTGGATGACGTGGTCCGCCAGCCACGGCTGGGTGGCAGGCGAGAGCCGGCCGGTGAGCACCACACCCCCGTCGCCGGCCAGTTCCACGGACGAACCGAGCAGCGCGTGGCCGAGCGCCGACTGCCCGACCGACGCGACGTCGCCGCCCCCACCGCCGTCCGGCCAGAACCGGGAGCGCTGGAACGCATACGTGGGCAGCTCCACCGGACGTGTCCCGAGCGGCGCGAAGAACGCGTCCCACGCGACGTGCTCGCCGCGTGCGGACAGTCTCGCGAGCGCGCTCACCACGGTGGTCTCCTCGTCGCGGCCCGCACGCAGCACGGGGATGGCGGTGACGGGATCCGGCGCGGTGTCCTGCACCATCGCGCACAGGGTTGCGTCGGGGCCCAGTTCCAGGAAGGTCGTCGCCCCGGCGGCGAGCAGCGCGCGCACGCCGTCGGCGAACCGGACCGGTCGTCGCACGTGCGCCACCCAGTAGGCAGCGTCCCGGATCTGCGCCGCCTCCGCGACGCTGCCGGTCACGGACGACACCAGCGGGATCCGCGCGTCGCCGAACTCGATGTCCGCGATGGCGTCGGCGAAGTCGCTCAGCATCGGATCCATGTGTGCCGAGTGGAAGGCGTGCGACACCGCGAGCCGCTTGTGCTTCCACCCGCGCTGGTCGGCCGCGCCGGCGACCCGCTCGACCGCGTCCTCGGCGCCGGCGACGATCACCGCCGTCGGGCCGTTGACCGCCGCCATCGACACCGCTGCGCCAAGCAGCGGCTCGACCTCCTCCTCGGTCGCCGCCACGGCGAGCATCGCGCCGCCGTCCGGCAGCGCACCCATCAGCACGGCGCGGGCGGCGACCAGCCGGCACGCGTCGGCGAGGCTCAGCACCCCGGACACGTGCGCGGCGGTGATCTCACCGAGCGAGTGGCCGGCGACGAGGTCGGCCTGCACGCCCCAGGACTCGACGAGCCGGTGGAGCGCCACTCCTACGGCGAACAGGGCGGGCTGCGACCAGTTCGTGCTGTTCAGGCTGTCGGCGTCAGTACCCCAGAGGACGTCACGGACCGAGCCGGGCAGATGCCGGTCCAGCTCGGCGGCGACCTCGTCGAAGGCCCTGGCGAACGCCGGGAACCGGGCATGCAGTTCGCGGCCCATGCCGAGCCGCTGCGCGCCCTGGCCGGTGAACAGCACGGCCAGCTTTCCGGTCCGCGCGGCTGTGTCCGACACCACGCCCGGCGCGGGGTCGCCCGACGCCCACGCCGACAGCGCCGCCGCGAGGTCCGCGGTGTCACGGCCGACGGCGGCCACACGGTGTTCGTGGGCGGTACGGCCGGTGGCCAGCGTGGCGGCCACGTCGGCGGCGCTCGTCGTCGCCCCGACGTTCGCGACCAGCCGCGCGACCTGGTCCCGCAGTGCGGGCAGCGTCCGACCGGACACGACCCACGGCACCACCGCGTCGCGCACCGGGCCCTGCTCGGCCGGCGCCGGCTCGGGCGCCTGCTCCAGGACGGTGTGCGCGTTGGTGCCGGAGATGCCGAACGACGACACGGCGGCACGGCGGGGCCGTCCCGTCTCCGGCCAGGGCACTTCCTCGGTCAGCAACTCGACCGAGCCCGCCGACCAGTCCACGTGCGATGTCGGATGGCGCGCGTGCAGGGTGCGCGGGAGCACGCCGTGCCGTATCGCCTGAACCATTTTGATCACGCCTACGACGCCCGCGGCGGCCTGCGTGTGCCCGATGTTCGACTTCACGGAGCCCAGCAGCAGCGGGCGTTCCCGGTCACGGCCGTAGGTCGCCAGCAGTGCCTGCGCCTCGATCGGGTCGCCCAGCGCGGTGCCCGTGCCGTGCGCCTCCACGGCGTCGACGTCGTTCTCGGTGAGCCGGGCGTTGGCCAGCGCCGCGCGGATCACCCGCTGCTGCGATGGCCCGCTCGGCGCGGTGAAGCCGTTGGACGCGCCGTCCTGGTTGACGGCCGAGCCGCGCACCACCGCGAGCACCGGGTGGCTGTTGCGGCGGGCATCGGACAGCCGCTCCAGCAGCAGCATGCCGGCGCCCTCGGCCCAGCCGGTGCCGTCGGCCTCGTCGGCGAACGCCTTGCAGCGCCCGTCCGGGGCGAGGCCGCCCTGCTTGGAGAACTCCACCAGCGCGCCCGGCGTGCTCATCACGTTCACACCGCCGGCCAGCGCCAGCGTGCACTCGCCGGCGCGCAGCGCCTGCGCCGCCCAGTGCAGTGCCACCAGCGACGACGAACACGCCGTGTCCACCGTGATCGCCGGCCCCTCGAGGCCCAGCGTGTAGGAGAGCCGGCCGGACATCGCGCTGGCCGCTATGCCGGTGCCCACCTCACCCGTGCTCTGCGCGGGAGAGCGCACCATCAGGTACGCGTAGTCCTGGCCGTTGGTGCCGACGAACACGCCGGTCCTGCTGCCGCGCAGCGACGCCGGGTCGACGCCGGCTCGTTCCAGCGCCTCCCACGAGGTCTCCAGCAGCAGCCGCTGCTGCGGGTCCATCGCCAGCGCCTCGCGCGGTGATATGCCGAAGAAGGCGGCGTCGAAGTCGGCGGCATCCGGCAGGAACCCGCCGAGCAGCGTGGTGTCACCGGCCGCCAGTTCCCCGATGTCCCAGCCACGGTCGGCGGGGATCGGCGTGATGGCGTCGTCGCCGTCAGCGACGAGCCGCCACAGGTCCTCGGGCGACGTGACGCCGCCCGGGAACCGGCACGCCATACCGACGATCGCGATCGGCTCGGTGGTGGCGGAGACCAGCCGCTGGTTGTGGCTGCGCAGCCGCTCGGTCTCCTTCACGGCCGCCCGCAACGCCTCGACGACCTTGTCGGTGCTGTCCTTGGGTGTAGACACCGGATCTTCCCTCCCTCAGTCGACCGTCAGGTCGGACGAGCCATCCAGCGCGGCTCGGACCAGGTCGTCCACGGTCATCTCGTCGACGTCCACCTGCTTGGCGGCGTCGTCCGGCTCGCCGCCGTCCGCCGGCTGGGTGCCGCGGCCGGTCAGTTGCAGCAGGGGTTCCAGCACGCCGATCTCGCGGAGCCGGGCGAGCGACACGGAGGCGAGCAGCGAACGGATGGCCACCTCGTCGCCGTCGGCCACGGCGCCGTCGGTCTCCTCGTCCAGCCCGAGTTCGTCGAGCAGGTACGCGGTCATCGCCGAGGGCGTCGGCTGGTCGAACACCAGCGTGGACGGCAGGGCCAGCCCGGTCGCGGCGGTGAGCTGGTTGCGCAACTCGACGCCGCTGAGCGAGTCGAAGCCCATGTCCCGGAACGCCCTGTCGGGTCCGACCAGTTCGGCGTCGGCGTGGCCGAGCACCGCGGACGCGCTGTCCTGCACCAGCCGCAGCACCTGCTCCCGGCGCCGCACCGGCGTCAGGCCGGCGAGCCGCGTCAGCAGCCGCGGCGCGTCCTCCTGCCGCCGCGCCTGGGTGTCGATGTCCTCGCCGCCGGGCAGTTCCCGGAGCAACGTCCGCAGGCGGGACCCCGTGGCGCCGCGCAGGAACTCCGCGGCGCTCACTCGGGCCACCACCGCGGCCGCCACCGGCTCCGCGACGAGTTGCCGCAGCGCCATCACGGCCAGCGCCGGGTCCATAGCTCCGACGCCGGTGCGCTGCGCGCCCTCCTCGGCACGTGCGGTGGCGGCCATGCCGCCGGCGTCCCAGGCGCCCCACGCGATCGACGTGGCCGGGAGGCCCTTCGACCGGCGCTGCTCGGCCAGCGCGTCCAGCACGGCGTTCGCGGCGGCGTAGTTGGCCTGGCCGGGGTTGCCCACCGCGCCCGATGCCGACGAGAACAGCACGAATCCGGTCAGGTCGAGATCACGCGTCAGCTCGTCGAGCAGTAGCGCCGAGGTCACCTTGGCGCGGAACACGTCCTGGAAGCGGTCCGGCGTCAGGGCGTCGACGACGCCGTCGTCCAGCACGCCCGCCGTGTGCACGACCGCGGTCAGCGGGTGTTCGGACGGGATACCGTCCAGCAGCGCGGCCAGGCCGGCCCGGTCGGCCACATCGCACGCCGCGACGGTGACCCGCGTGCCGAGGCCCTCCAGTTCCGCCCGCAGTTCGGCGGCACCCGGCGCGGCCTCGCCGCGACGGCCGGCGAGCAGCACGTGTGGGACGCCCTCCGCGGCGAGCGACCTGGCGACGTGCGCGGCCAGCGCTCCGGTGCCACCGGTCACCAGGACCGTGCCGTCCGGCGTCCACAGGCGGTCCGGGTCGGCCGCCGACGCCGGCACGAGCCGGCGGCCGAACACCGCGCCCGGCCGCACCGCGACCTGGTTCTCACCGCCCTCCCCGGACAGCGCACCCGGCAGCCGGGTCGCCGTGGCCCCGTCCAGAAGGGACGGCAGGTCCACGAGACCGCCCCAGCGGTCGGGGTGTTCGAGAGCCACGACGCGCCCGAGGCCCCACACCGCCGCCTGCACCGGGTGCGTCAACGGCTCGTCGGCGTCCACCGACACCGCGCCACGGGTCGCGCACCACAGCGGCGCGGTGATGCCGGCGTCGCCGAGGGCCTGCACGAGCGCGGTGGTCAGCAGCGCGCCGTTCGGTACGGCGCCGACGATCGTCTCGTCCAGCGCCAGCAGCGACAGGACGCCCGCGACCCGCGTGCCGTCCACGGCCTCACGCAGCCGTACGGCGACCCGCTCGCGATCGGTGTCGCCGATCTCGACCCGGACCGTGTCCGGGCCGAGCGCGCCGACCACGGTGTCCGCCCAGGCGTCGCCAACCCGGTCAGCCGGCAGCACCGCGAGCCACGTGCCCGTGACGGCCGCACGGCGTCCGGCGACGGGGCGCCAGGCGATTCGGTGCCGCCAGCTGTCCACCGTGGACTGCTCGTCCCTCCCGCGCCGCCAGTCGAGCAGTTTCGGCATGACCTTCGCCAGCGCCTCGCCGTCGACGTCGAGCATGGACTCCAGCGCTTCGAGGTCGGTGTCCTGGACGGCCGCCCAGAACCCGTCGTCGTCGCGTCGGCCGGCGGGCACGACCGTGGTCTCCGGCCAGAACCTCTCGTGCTGGAAGGGGTAGGTGGGCAGCCCGATCCTTCGGGCGCCGGCGTGCACGGCGGCCCAGTCGACGCGGACGCCCCGCGTGAACAGCGTGCCGAGTGCCGCGGCCAGCGCCGCGTCCTCGTCCCGGTCGCGGCGCAGCGAGGCCACCGCGACCGCTCCCGCGCCGTTCATCGCGATGGTGTCCTGGGCCATCGCGGTGAGCACACCGTCGGGGCCGATCTCCAGGAACGTCGTGACGCCGCGGGCCAGCAGGGTCCGCACGCCGTCGGCGAACCGGACCGCGTCGCGGACGTGCCGGACCCAGTACGCCGGGTCGGTGACGAGGTTCCCCGGCTCGACGACCACGCCGGTGAGCGTGGAGACCAGCCGGATCGTCGGAACGTGGTAGGTCACCTGGTGGGCGAGGCCCTCGAAGTCGGCGAGCATCGCGTCCATGTGCGGGGAGTGGAACGCGTGGCTGACGTTGAGCCGCCTGGTCCTGCGTCCCTGGCGCGCGAAGTGCGCGGCGACCGCGTCGGCCGCGTCGGCGTCACCGGCGATCACCACCGCCTCGGGGCCGTTCACGGCCGCGATGGACACGGCATCGGTGAGCAGCGGGATCACCTCGTCCTCGGACGCCTGCACGGAGACCATCGCGCCGCCGGTCGGCAGCGCCTCCATCAGCCGCCCGCGGGCAGCGACCAGCGCCGCCGCGTCGGCCAGTGAGAACACACCGGCCACGTGGGCCGCGGCCAGCTCGCCGACGGAGTGCCCGGCCAGGAAATCGGGCTTTATGCCCCACGACTCCACCAGCCGGTACAGGGCCACCTCCAGCGCGAACAGCGCGGTCTGGGTGAACTCCGTGCGGTCGAGCGCGCCGTCCGCGCCGTCCCACATCACCTGACGCAGCGGCTGTGCCAGATGCGGGTCCAGCTCCGCGACGACCGCGTCGAACGCTTCGGCGAACACCGGGTACAGCTCGTACAGGCGACGGCCCATGCCGGCGCGCTGCGCGCCCTGCCCGGTGAACAGGAACGCCACTGCGCCGCTGCCGGCGCGATCCGTGCGCACGGCCGCCGACGGCGTGCCCTCGGCAAGGGCGGTGAGCCCGGCCCGCAGGGTGCCGACGTCGGCCGCGAGCACGGCGGCGCGCTGGTCGAACATGGTGCGGGTGGTACCGAGGGAGAGCCCCAGGTCCGGCAGCGAAGTGACGTCCGTGTCGAGCAGACGGCGAGCCTGATCGCGCAGTGCCGCACCGGTCACCGCGGAGAGGGGCAACGCCAGTACCCCGTGCGGTCGTTCGGAGACGGTCTCGGTCACCGCCGGCGGCACCTGTTCCAGGATCAGGTGCGCGTTGGTGCCGCTGGCGCCGAAGGACGACACCGCCGCGCGGCGAGCCCGGTCGGTCTCCGGCCAGGCCGTCGCCTCGGTGACGAGCCGCACCGCACCGGACGACCAGTCCACGTGCGAGGACGGCTCGTCGACGTGCAGGGTCCGTGGCAGCATGCCGTGCCGCATGGCCAGCACCATCTTGATGACACCGGCAACACCGGACGCGGCCTGGGTGTGGCCGATGTTCGACTTCACGGAACCGAGCAGCAGCGGGCGTTCCCGGTCGCGGCCGTACGTCGCCAGCAGCGCCTGCGCCTCGATGGGGTCACCCAGCTTGGTGCCGGTGCCGTGCGCCTCCACGGCGTCCACGTCGGACGGTGCCAGGCCGGCAGCGGCCAGCGCACGGCGGATGACCCGTTGCTGCGCGGGGCCGCTCGGCGCGGTCAGGCCGTTGGACGCGCCGTCCTGGTTGATGGCGGAGCCGCGCAGGATCGCCAGCACCTCGTGGCCGTTGCGCCGCGCCTCGGACAACCGCTCGAGAACGACCATGCCTACGCCCTCGGCCCAGCCGGTGCCGTCCGCCGCGTCGGAGAACGCCTTGCAGCGGCCGTCCGGCGACAGCGCGCCGAGGTCGGTGAACTCCACGAAGTTGACCGGCGTGGACATCACCGTCACGCCACCGGCCAGTGCCAGGTCCGTCTCGCCGGAGCGCAGAGCCTGGGCCGCCAGGTGCATCGCGACCAGCGACGACGAGCACGCCGTGTCCACCGAGACGGTCGGTCCCTGGAGGCCGAAGGCGTAGGCGAGGCGGCCGGACAGCAGGCTCGCCGACTGCGCGGTCCGCCAGTCACGCCCCTCCGCGACGGGCCGGTAGTCGCCGCTGATGCCGCCGACGTAGACGCCGGTGTCCGAGCCCCGCAGCCCGGCCGGGTCGACGCCGGCTCGCTCCAACGCCTCCCACGCCGACTCCAGCACCAACCGCTGCTGCGGGTCCATGATGACCGCCTCGCGCGGTGAGATACCGAAGACCGCCGGGTCGAAGTCGGCCGCTTCGGCGAGGAATCCGCCGGCGCGCGCCACCGTGCGCGGCCGGCCGTCCGGTCCCGGCTCGAACAGCCCGGCCAGGTCCCAGCCACGGTCGGTGGGCATGGGGCCGATGGCGTCGGTGCCCGCGACGATCAGTTCCCACAGCTCGTCCGGCGACCCCACACCACCCGGGTAGCGGCAGGCCATGCCGACGATGACCACCGGGTCGTCGTCGGCGGTAACGGCGCGCACCGGCGCGAGGTCCTCGGTCCGCTCGCCGAGCAGTTCGGCGCGCAGGTGGTCGGCCAGCACGGCCGGCGTCGGGTGGTCGAAGGCCAGGGTGGCCGGCAGCGGCAGCCCGCACAGCTCGGTGAGCTGGTCGCGCAGGTCCACCGCGGTCAGCGAGTCGATGCCGAGGTCCTTGAACGGCAGGTCCGGATCGATCGCCGTGCCACCCGCATGGCCGAGCACCGCGGCCACCCGGTCGCGGACCAGGGTGCGCACCTCAGCGGCGCGATCCTGTTCGGGCAGGGTGAGCAGGCGGTCGCGCAGACCGTGCCCCGCCGGTTCCGCGACGGCGGCCTCCGGCAGCTCGGTGAACAGCCTGCTGGGCCGGGTTCGCGAGAAGGCGGGGGCGAAGGTCTCCCATGCCACGTCGGCGACCGTCACATCGACGGCGCCGCCGAGCACACCGTCCAGGGCGGCGAGCGCCCGGCCGGGCTCCATGGCCGGCAGGCCGTTGAGGTGCAGGTGCCGGGCCATCCCGTCGCCCTCGCTGCCGGCCCAGGCGCCCCACGCCACCGCGACTCCGGCCAGGCCACGGGCCCGTCGTGCGGCGGCGACGGCCTCGCGCCGCGCGTCGGCGGCGGCCTGCCCGGCCCGGTCCCGCACGCCCCAGGTGCCGGCGACCGTCCCGAACAGCACGAACGCGTCGAGCGGGGTGTCGTGCAGCAGTGCGGCCAGGTTGTCGGCTCCGGCGTCGCCGGTGACGAAGACCGTTGACACGGTGTGCTCGGCGAGCAGCGCGGCCAGCGCGTCCCGGTCCTCGGGGTCCACATCGGACGCCGTGACCGGCACGCCCAGGTCGCCGGGGTCGCTGCCGAGCAGCAGCAGGCCCGGCACCCGACGGTCGGCCAACCAGCGCGCCGTGCGCGCACCTTCGGGGGTGTCCGCGCCGGTGACGAGCACCATGCCGGTGGCGGTCCATTCCGCGGCGAGACCCGCGGCACGGACCAGCCGGCGGCCCAGCACGCCGTGATCGCGCACGGCGACGTTGTCCTCCGCTCCGCCGAGCGCCGACCTGACGTGCTCGACGGTGGTCGCCGTCACCGGGCCGGACAGGTCGAGCAGGCCACCCCAGCGGTCGGCGTGGTCGAGGGCCGCGACCCGGCCGGCGCCCCACAGCGCGGCGCGAGCGGGCACGGGTTGCTCACCGTCGACGACGGCGACGGCCCCGCGCGTCACGAGCCAGACCGGGAGCCCGGTCCCCTCGAACGCTGCCAGCAGCGCCTCGGGCGACGCCTCGTCGGGGACGTCGTCGCTGTCGGTGGCGGCGAGCAGGGACAGGATTCCGGCGAAACCGTCGGTGTCGGGGAGGTCCGCGCCCGGCACCACGGGCACCACGTCCAGCGCCGCCACGACGGAGGCCACGGTCTCGTCCGCCTGCCAGCCGGCCGGCACGAGTGCCAGCCACCGCCCGTCGCCGGGTTCCTGCCGGACGGGACGCCACGTGACGCGGTAGCGCAGGTCGGCCGTGGCCGCATGGTCGCGGCGACGGCGACGCCACTGCGACAGCGCCGGCACCACCGCGGAGAGCTCAGTGCCTTGGACCTCCAGGGCCGATGCCAGGGTGTCGAGGTCGGCACGTTCGACCGCCGCCCAGAACTCCGCGTCCACGGGATCGGCCGCGGTGACAGGCGCCGCCGTCGGCCAGAACCGCTCGCGTTGGAACGCGTAGGTGGGCAGGTCGATGGTGCGTGCGCCGCTGTCGGCGAAGTACGCCGTCCAGTCGATGTCGACGCCCTGCGTGTACAGGCGCGCCAGCGCCGTGACGACAGCGCGTTCCTCGCCCCGGTCGCGACGCAGCGCCGCCACGAGGGTGGCCTCGGCGCCGCGCTCCAGCACGGTCTCGGCCGCCATCGCGGACAGCACGCCGTCCGGGCCGAGTTCGAGCAGGGTCGTCACGCCCGCGTCGAGCAGCGTCGCCACGCCGTCGCCGAACCGCACCGCCTCGCGGACGTGCCGGACCCAGTACTCCGGCGTGGCCAGCTCATCGCCGGCGATACGGCCGGACACGTTGGACACCACCGGCATCTGCGCCGGGGCGAAGGACAAGCCTTCGACCACGGAGCGGAACTCGGCCAGCATCGGGTCCATGAGCGGTGAGTGGAACGCGTGCGACACCCGCAGTCCACGGGACCGCGTGAACCGCGCCGCCACCGTGGCGACCGCCTCGGTCTCACCGGCGACCACAACGGCCCGCGGGCCGTTGACGGCCGCGACCACCGCACCGTCGACGAGTTCGGCGCGGACCTCGTCCTCGCCGGCCTCGATCGCCGTCATACCACCGCCGGCCGGCAGCGCGGCCATCAGCCGTGCCCGTGCCGAGACCAGTGCCGCCGCGTCGGCCAGCGTCAGCACGCCGGCCACATGTGCCGCCGTGATCTCACCGACGGAGTGACCGGCGACGAAGCCGGGCTCGACGCCCCACGACTCCATCAGGCGGTACAGCGCCACTTCCACCGCGAACAGCGCCGGCTGCGTCCACCCGGTGCCGTCCAGGGCGTCGGCGTCCGAGCCCCACATCACGGCACGGACATCGGCCTCCAGCTCCGTGACCACCGCGTCGAACGCCGCCCGGAACACCGGGAACCGTGCGTACAGCTCACGCCCCATGCCCAGCCGCTGCGAACCCTGACCGGAGAACACGACCGCCAGTGCGCCGCCGCCGCGTGCCATGCCGGTGACCGTCTCCACGACACCGTCGGGTGTGGACAGGAGCACCGCGCGGTGGGCGAGGTGGGCGCGGGTGCTGACCAGCGACCACGCCACGTCGACCCGCTCGTGGTCGGTGACGAAGGCTTCCAGCCGACCGCGCTGCGCGTCAAGCGCCTCGCGGGTGCGCGCCGACACCGGCCACGGCAGGGTCTCCGGGCTAATGCAGCGGGCGGCCGGGTCCACCTCCGGGGCCTGCTCGACGACCACGTGCGCGTTGGTGCCGGAGATGCCGAACGCCGACACTCCGGCCCGGCGCGGACGGCCGGTCTCCGGCCACGCGATCGAGTCGGTGACCAGTTCGACCGCGCCGGCCGACCAGTCGACGTGTGAGGACGGCGTGTCCGCGTGCAGGGTCGGTGGCACAATGCCGTGCTGCATCGCCATGACCATCTTGATGACAGCGGCCGCACCCGCAGCGGCCTGAGTGTGCCCGATGTTCGACTTCACGGAGCCGAGGAGCAGCGGCGTCTCGCGGTCCCGGCCGTAGGTGGCCAGCAACGCGTGCGCCTCGATCGGGTCGCCGAGCGAGGTGCCGGTGCCGTGCGCCTCGACCGCGTCCACGTCCCTCGTGGACAGACCGGCGTCGGCGAGCGCGGCGCGGATGACCCGCTGTTGCGAGGGGCCGCTGGGCGCGGTCAGACCGTTGGACGCGCCGTCCTGGTTGATGGCGGTGCCGCGTACCAGGCCCAGCACGTGGTGGCCGTTGGCCCGCGCGTCGGACAGCCGCTCCAGCACCAGGACGCCGACGCCCTCGGCCCAGGCGGTGCCGTCCGCGTCGTCGGCGAACGACCGGCACCGACCGGTCGGCGACAGGCCGCCCTGTGTGGTGAACTCCATGATCGAGTCCGGTGTGGACATCACGGACACGCCACCCACCAGCACGAGCGAGCATTCGCCGGAACGCAGCGCGCGCGTGCCCCAGTGCATCGACACCAGCGACGAAGAGCACGCCGTGTCGACGGTCACAGCCGGGCCCTCCAGACCCAACGTGTACGACAGCCGGCCGGACAGGATGCTCGCCGTGTTGCCGGTGGCGGCGTGGCCGCGCACGTCCTCGGTGGCGGTCCGCAGGACGGTCAGGTAGTCCTGCCCGTTGGTGCCGACGAACACCCCGGTCTGCGAGCCGCGCAGTGCGGTGGGGTCGATGCCGGCGCGCTCCACCGCCTCCCACGCCGTCTCCAGCAGCAGCCGCTGCTGCGGGTCCATCGCCAGGGCTTCGCGCGGCGAAATGCCGAAGAACGCCGCGTCGAAGTCGGCGACGCCATCGAGGAAACCGCCCTCCATGGTGGCCGACGCACCCGCCGCGAGGGCGGCCAGGTCCCAGCCGCGGTCCGTGGGGAACGCCCCGATGCCGTCCTGGCCGCCGGCGACGAGCTCCCACAGTTCCTCGGGCGAGTTGACGCCGCCCGGGAAGCGGCAGGCCATGCCGACGATGGCGATCGGTTCGTCGTCCGCAGGGCGCGTCGCGGCCACGGCCGCCGGCGCCTCCGCGTTCCCGAGGATCTCGGCGAGCAGGAAGTCCACCAGATCCGTCGGCGTCGGATGGTCATAGACGAGTGAGGCGGGCAGCGTGGTGCCGGTCGCCGCGGCCAGACCGTTGCGCAGCTCCAGCGTCGTCACCGAGTCGAAGCCCAGGTCCCGGAACGCGCGATCGTGCTCGATCCGGCCGGTGTCGGAGTGCCCGAGCACGGCGGCGATCTGCGCCCGCACCAGCTCCAGCAGCACCTTCTTGCGGTCGCTCTCCTTGCGGCCCGACAGGTCCGCGCGCAGGCCGGACCCTGACGGCCGCTCGACGGCCGGGCCCGTGCGCAGCGCCCTGACCGCCGGCAGGTCCTCGACCAACCGGGTGGGCCGCATCAGCGCGAACGCGGGCACGAACGTCGCCCAGTCGACATCGGCGACGACCACCGCCACGTCGTCCAGCTCGACGGCCCGGCGCAGCGCGTCGACACCCGTCCGCGAACGCAGCGGCTCGAACCCGCCGCGCCGTACCCGCGCGGCCAGCCCGCCGTCGGCGACCATGCCCGCGTCGGCCCACGGGCCCCACGCGATCGAGGTCGCGACCCGGCCCTGCGCCCGCCGCCACGCGGCGAAGGCGTCCAGCCAGGCATTCGCGGCGGCGTAGTTCGCCTGTCCCGGCGCGCCGATCGTGCCGGCGATGGACGAGAACAGCACGAACGCGTCGAGTTCCAGCCCCGCCGTGAGCTCGTCCAGGTGCCGGGCCGCCGTCGCCTTGGCATGCAGCACAGTCGCGAACGACTCCGGCGTGAGCGCGTCCAGCACGCCGTCGGCCAGCACCCCTGCGCTGTGGAAGACAGCCGTGGGCGTCACGTCGGCGAGCAGCGCTGCCAGCGCCTCGCGGTCACCGGCGTCGCACGCGGCGACGGTGACCCGCGCGCCGAGCGCCTCCAGCTCCGTGGCGAGCTCCACGGCGCCGGGTGCGTCCGGACCGCGTCGGCTCGTCAGCACGAGGTGCTCGGCTCCGGCCTCGGCCAGCCAGCGCGCCAGGTGCCCGGCGATGCCGCCGGTACCACCCGTGATGAGCACGGTGCCCCGCGGGCGGTACGGCCGGCCGGTGCCGGAGGCGGCGTGGGCGAGCCTGCGGGCGAACGCGCCCGCCGCGCGCACGGCGGCCTGGTCCTCGCCGGCCCCGGCGAGGACTCCGCCGAGCCTCTGTGCGGTGACAGCGTCCAGTCGTGCCGGCAGGTCGACGAGACCGCCCCAGGTCGCGGGCTGCTCCAGCGCCGCCACCCGCCCGAGGCCCCACACCGCGGCCTGGGCGGGGTCGGGAATCTCCGTGCTGTCGACGGCGACGGCGTGCCGCGTGACGCACCACAAGGGCGCGGTGATCCCGGCGTCGCCGAGCGCCTGCACGGCGACGGTGGTCAGCGCCAGGCCCGCGGGCACCTCGCCGTCGCCGGACGCGGCAGCCGACAGCAGCGACACCACGCCCGCGAAGCCGCCCCCGGCGGCCTGGTCGCGCAGCGCGTCGGCGAGCGCGGCCCGGTCGGGCTCCGTGACGTCGAGCCGGACGGTGTCCGCCCCGGCGGCGACGAGACCGCCGATGGCCGCGGTGGCCCACTCCGAGTCGCCGGGCGCGAGCACCAGCCAGGTGCCACCGAGCGACGTGGAGCGGCTGGGCACCGGCGCCCACACGACGCGGTAGCGCAGGCAGTCCACGGCGGACTCCTCGTCGCGGCGGCGACGCCAGGTCGACAGCGCCGGCACCATCGCCGAGACGGTGTCGGCGGGCAGACCGAGGGCGGTGGTGAGGGAGTCGATGTCGGCCTCCTCCACGGCCGCCCAGAACGTGGCGTCGACGGTGTCGCGGGGCCGCGGCGCCGCGTTGACGTCCTGCTCCGGCCAGAAGCGCCCGTGCTGGAACGCGTAGGTCGGCAGGTCGATCCGGCGGGCGCCGGTGTCCGCGAAGAACGCCGTCCAGTCGACGGGGACTCCGTGCACGTGGAGGGCTGCGACGGCCGTGGCGACGGCGGAGGTCTCGGAGCGGTCGCGCCGCTGCGACGCGACGACCACCACTCCGTCCTCGGGCAGGCTCTCCTGCGCCATGCCGGTGAGCACCGCGTCCGGGCCGAGCTCCAGGAAGGCGCGCACGCCGTGCCCGGCCAGCCATGTGACGCCGTCGGCGAACCGCACCGCGGCGCGCACGTGCCGCACCCAGTACTCGGGGTCGCAGACCTGCCCGGCGGTGACCGGCTCGCCGGTCACGTTGGACAGGACGGGGATCCGCGGCGGCTGGTACGTCAGGGTCGCCGCGACCCGGCGGAAGTCGTCGAGCACCGCGTCCATGCGCGGCGAGTGGAAGGCATGGCTCACCCGCAGCCGCCGCGTACTGTACCCGTCGGTCTCGAAGCCCTCGGCCAGCGCCAGCACCACATCCTCGTCGCCGGCGATCACCACGGACTCCGGACCGTTGATCGCGGCGATGGACACGCGCCGCTGGTCGAGGCGCGGCGCGACGACCGCCTCGGACGCCCGGACGGAGACCATCGCACCGCCCTCGGGCAGCGCCTGCATCAGCCGGCCGCGCGCGGCGACGAGCTTGGTGGCGTCGGCCAGCGACATCACTCCGGCGACGTGCGCAGCGGCGAGCTCGCCGACCGAGTGGCCGGCGACGTGGTCCGGCCGCACGCCCCAGGACTCCACGAGCCGGTAGAGGGCCACCTCCACCGCGAAGAGCGCCGGCTGGGTGTAGCCGGTGCGGTCCAGCTCGGTGGCGTCGTCCGCCCACATGACATCCCGCAGCGGACGGTCCAGCTCGTTGTCGAGGTGGAGCAGCACCTCGTCGAGGGCGTCGGCGAACACCGGGAAGCGCTTGTACAGTTCGCGGCCCATGCCGCCGCGCTGCGCGCCTTGGCCCGTGAAAAGCACGGCCAGGCCGCCCCGCTCCACCGAGCCACGCAGCACACCCGCGTCCAGTGCCCCGTCCCGCACGGCCGTCAGGCCGCTGCCCAGCTCCGCCAGGTCCGTCGCGACGACGGCGGCGCGCCGTTCGAACGCCGCGCGGCCGGTCGCCAGCGAGTACGCGAGGTCGGTCGGGTGCGTGTCGGGCCGCGTGCGCAGGAGGTCGAGCAGACGCCCGGCCTGCGCCCGCAGCGCGGCGTCGGTCCGGCCGGACAGGACGAACGGCAGCACGCCGTCGACGCGCGGCGCGACGGGCTCCTGCACGGCCGGCGCCTGTTCCAGGATCGCGTGCGCGTTCGTGCCGCTGAGCCCGAACGACGACACGGCGGCGCGGCGCGGCCGGCCCGTCTCGGGCCACGGCACCTGCTCGGTCAGCAGGCTGATGGCATCGCCGGACCAGTCGACGTGCGTGGACGGCGTCTCCGCGTGCAGGGTCCGCGGCAGTACGCCCCGCTGCATGGCCAGCACGAGCTTGATCACACTGGCCACGCCGGAGGCCATCTGGGTGTGGCCGATGTTGGACTTCACGGAGCCGAGAAGCAGCGGCCGCTCCGGGTCGCGCTCGCGGCCGTAGGTCCCGAGCAGTGCCTGCGCCTCGATCGGGTCACCGAGCGCGGTGCCGGTGCCGTGGCCCTCGATCGCGTCCACCTCGGACGCCGTCAGCCGGGCGTTGGCCAGCGCCGCGCGGATGACCCGCTGCTGCGCGGGTCCGTTCGGCGCGGTCAGGCCGTTGGACGCGCCGTCCTGGTTCACCGCCGAGCCCTTGAGCACGGCGAGCACCTGGTGGCCGTTGGCCAGCGCGTCGGACAGCTTCTCCAGCAGGACCACGCCGACGCCCTCGGCGAGGGTCATGCCGTCGGCGTCGTCGGAGTACGCCTTGCAGCGCCCGTCCACAGCGAGCGCCCGCTGCCGGGAGAACCCGATGAACGCGCCCGGATTGGACATGATGCTCACGCCGCCGGCCAGCGCCAGTGTGCTCTCCCCGGTGCGCAGCGACTGCGCGGCAAGGTGGATCGCCACCAGCGACGACGAGCAGGCGGTGTCCAGCGTGACCGCGGGACCCTCCAGGCCGAGCAGGTACGCCAGGCGGCCGGACAGGACGCTGCCCAGTGAGCCGGTGACCATGTGGCCCTCGGAGCTGTCCGCGGTGCGCGACACCGACGCCGTGTAGTCCTGGTAGCTGGCTCCGATGAACGTGCCGGTGAGGCTGCCGTGCAGCCCGTGCGGGTCGAGACCGGCCCGTTCGAAGGCCTCCCACGCCGTCTCCAGCAGCAGCCGCTGCTGCGGGTCCATGGCCAGCGCCTCACGCGGTGAGATGCCGAAGAAGTCCGCGTCGAAGTCCGCGGCGTCCCTCAGGAAGCCGCCTTGCACCGAGTAGGTCTTGCCGGCGCGGTCGGGGTCCGGGTCGTACAGCTCGTCCGCGGGCCAACCGCGGTCCACGGGGAAGCCGCTGATCGCGTCGACGCCCTCGGTGACCAGGCGCCACAGGTCCTCGGGCGAGTCGGCCCCGCCCGGGTAGCGGCAGCCCATGCCGATGATGGCGATGGGCTCGTCCGGCGCGGCCGCGGCGGCGGCCCTCGTGGCCGCGGGCGCGTCGCCGGCGATCTCCGCCAGCAGGAACTCGGTCAGCGCGACCGGGTTCGGGTAGTCGAAGACGATGGTGCTGGGCAGCGTGAGGCCGGTGGCGTCGGCGATCCGGGTCCGCAGGTCGATCGCGGTCACGGAATCGAAGCCGGCGTCGCGGAACGCCCGCTGCTCGCCGAGCGCATCGCCGGAGGTGTGGCCGAGCACGGTGGCGGCCTGGCCGCACACCAGGTCCAGCAGCGTGCGCTCCCGCTCAGCGGCGGGCAGCGCCCGCAGCGTCGCGGCGAAACCGCCTCTGGCACCACCGGTCACCGTGTTCTGCTCCCGGACCTCGGTGAGCGCCTTGACCTCGGGGATCTCGTCGAACAGCGTCGTCGGCCGGGTCGAGGTGAACACCTCGTGGTAGCGGTGCCAGTCGATGTCGGCGATCGCGAGTGCGGTGTCGTCCCCCTCGAGGGCGTTGCGCAGGGCCGTCAGCGCGAGCGGCGGCTCCATGAACACGAGGCCGCTGCGCACGATCTGTTCCGGGTCGACCCGGCCGAGCTTCATGTCGTCCGCCCAGATGCCCCATGACAGGGACATCGCCGGGAGCCCGCGGGCACGGCGGCGCGCGGCCAAAGCGTGCAGGTACGCGTTGCCCGCGACGTATGCGGCGTGAGCGCCGGAGGCCCACATGCCCGCGG
This sequence comes from Streptomyces sp. NPDC093261, assembly GCF_044753645.1. Classification (NCBI taxonomy): domain Bacteria; kingdom Bacillati; phylum Actinomycetota; class Actinomycetes; order Kitasatosporales; family Streptomycetaceae; genus Streptomyces; species Streptomyces sp. NPDC093261. The sequence goes on along the minus strand of NZ_JBIVNO010000019.1, from coordinate 114,810 downwards.
TGGACGAGTAGAGCACGAAGTTGTCCAGCTCGTCCTCGGCGAGCAGCTCGTCCAGGATGCCGGCGCCGGTCACCTTCGCGTCCAGCACCCGCTCGAACTGGTCGAGGGTGGTGTCGGCGATGGTGCACAGCTCGATCACGGCGGCCGTGTGCACCACGGTCCGCAGCGGCGGCCCGTCCGCACGCAGCCGGTCCAGCAGTGCGGCTACGGCGTCGCGGTCGGTGACGTCGCAAGCCACGACCTCCGCGGCGGCACCGCGCTCGGTCAGCTCCGCGACCAGCTCGGCCGCGCCCGGGGCGGTCGGGCCGCGGCGGCTGGTGAGCACGATCCGTTCCGCGCCCTGGCCGGCGAGCCAGCGGGCCAGATGCGGGGCCAGGGTGCCGGTACCGCCGGTGACCAGGACGGTGCCGCGGGCGGTCCAGCCCGAGCCGTCGGCGGTCTTCGGCGCACGCACGATCCGCCGCGCCAGTGTGCCGGCGGCACGCACCGCGAGCTGGTCCTCGCCCGTCGTTCCGGACAGCACGGCGGCGAGCCGGCCCGCCGCGCGCGTGTCCAGTTCGACCGGCAGGTCCACCGTTCCGCCGATCCGCCGCGGGTCCTCGAGCGCGGCGGTCCAGCCGACGCCGAGCACCTGTGCCTGGCCGGGGTTGAGCACCTCGTCGGCGCGGCCCGTCGACACGGCGACACGGGTGAGGAACCACAGCGGGGCGTCGATTCCGGCGTCGCCGAGGGCCTGCACGAGCGCCACGGTCAGCGCGAGACCCTCGTTCATCGCGGAACGGCCCGCGAGCGGGCGCTCGGCACCCGCCACCAGCGACACCACACCCGTGACCGCGTCGATGCCGTCGAGGCGTGCGGCGAGCACGGCCCGGTCGGCACAGGCGGCGTCGAGGACCAGCCGCTCCGGCCTGGCACCGTGCGCGCTCAGCGCGGAGAGCACGTCCTCGTCGGCGACGCCGTCGGCGGAGACCACTAGCCAGCGTCCGGTCAGCGCGGCGGTGCCCGTGCGGACCGGCGTCCACGCCACGCGGTAGCGCCAGGCGTCCACGAGGGTCTCCTCGCGGCGGCGGCCACGCCATGCCGACAGGCCGGGCAGCACGGCCGCGAGGGCCTCCTCGTCCACGGCGAGGTCGGTGGTGAGCGAGCACAGGTCGCCGGTCTCGACGGCCTGCCAGAAGTCGGCCTCGACCGGGTCCGTACCGCCGGGCACCACGGGTGACGGCACCGGGATCCACAGGCGTTCGTGCTGGAACGCGTAGGTGGGCAGGTCGGTGCGGCGGCCGCCCTGGTACACGGCGGCCCAGTCCACGTCGACGCCGCGGACGAACGCCTCGGCGAAGGACGTGAGGACGCGGTCCAGGCCGCCCCTTTCGCGGCGCAGTGTGCCGGTCACCACGGCTCGCACGCCGGCCGCGTCGACCGCCTCGGCGATGCCCGGCCGCAGCACCGGGTGCGCGCTGCACTCGATGAACGCGCGGTGGCCCTCGCCGAGCAGGGTGGTGACGGCCGGACCGAAGTGCACGGTGCCGCGCAGGTTGCGGTACCAGTAGCCGGCGTCCATGACCGTGGTGTCGAGCCACTCGCTCGTCACGGTGGAGTACAACGGGACCTCAGCGGCCCGCGGCCGGATCGAGGCGAGGAGTTCGAGCAGCTCGTCCCGGATGTCCTCGACCTGGGCGGAGTGCGAGGCGTAGTCCACGGCGATCTTCCGCACCCGGACGCCGTCGGCGGCCAGGGTGTCGAACAGCGTGCCCAGCGCGGCGGGAGCACCGGCCACGACCACGGAACCCCGCCCGTTGACGGCCGCGATCTGCACCGTACCGTCGCAAGGCAGCAGCGGCTCGACGCGGTCCGCGGGCAGCGGCACAGACATCATGCCGCCCTTGCCCGCCAGCCGCCGCGCAATGGCCTGACTGCGCAGGGCGACCACGCGGGCACCGTCCCCGAGGGACAGCGCACCAGCGACCACGGACGCGGCGATCTCGCCCTGGGAGTGTCCGACCACGGCGTCCGGGTGCACGCCCTGCGACCGCCACAGCGCCGCCAGCGCCACCATCACCGCGAAGGACGCGGGCTGTACGACGTCGACGCGCTCCAGGCCCGGCGCACCCTCCGCCTGGCGCAGCACGTCCAGCAGGGACCAGTCCGTGAACTCCGACAGCGCGGCGGCGCACGCGTGGATGTGCTCCGCGAACACGGGCGACTCGTCGAGCAGCCGCGCTCCCATGCCGGCCCACTGCGAGCCCTGGCCCGGGAACACGAACACGGTTCGGCCCTCGATGTCCGCCACGCCCTCGACCACCTCGGTCGTGGCCCCGCCGCGGGCGTAGCCGTCCAGGGCGTCGCGGTTGAGGACCACGGCCCGGTGCTCGAACAGCGACCGCGAGGTCACCAACGAGTACCCGACATCAACCGGGTCCGCGTTCCAGCCGACCAGGCGGGCGGCCTGGTCACGCAGCGCGGGGGCGGACCGCGCCGACAGCACGAGCGGCAGCACGGCCGGAACCGGCATGGGCGCACACTCGTCCGGTGCCGGCACGGCCGGCGATTCCTCCAGCACGAGGTGGACGTTGGTGCCGCTGATGCCGAACGACGACACGGCGGCGCGGCGCACCCGCTCCCCCGGTTCCCACGGCCGGGCCTCGTGCAGCAGCTGCACGGTGCCCGGGCTCCAGTCGATGTGCGAGGACGGTGTCCCGGCGTGCAGCGTGGGCGGCAGCACGCGGTTTCGCAGGGCCAGCACCATCTTCATGACGCCGGCGACGCCCGCGGCGGACTGCGTGTGACCGATGTTGGATTTCACGGAGCCGAGCAGCAGCGGCCACTCCGGGTCCCGGTCCACGCCGTAGGTGGCCTGCAGCGCCTGGGCCTCGATCGGGTCGCCCAGCGCGGTGCCGGTGCCGTGCGCCTCCACGGCGTCCACGTCGGACGGCGCCAGCCGAGCGTTGGCCAGGGCCTGCCTGATGACCCGCTGCTGCGCGGGCCCGTTCGGTGCGCTCAGACCGTTGGACGCACCGTCCTGGTTGACGGCGGAGCCGCGGATCACCGCGAGCACCGGGTGGCCGTTGGCCTGCGCGTCGGACAGCTTCTCCAGGAGCAGCATGCCGACGCCCTCGCCGAGCGCCATGCCGTCAGCGCCCTCCGCGAACGCCTTGGACCGGCCGTCGTGGGCGAGCGCCCGCTGCCGGCTGAACGCCGTGAACGGCCCGGGGTTCGGCATGACCGTCGCGCCGCCGGCGAGCGCCAGCGTGGTCTCGCCGTTGCGCAGCGACTGCGCGGCGAGGTGGATCGCCACCAGCGACGACGAGCAGGCGGTGTCCACGGTGACCGCCGGACCCTCCAGCCCGAACACGTAGGCGAGGCGGCCGGACAGCACGCTGGGGATGGTGCTGGTGACGACGTGCGCCTCGAGGTCCTCGACGTGCTGGGCGCCGTACTCCTGGAAGCTGGAGCCGACGAACGTGCCGGTCGTGGTGGAGCGCAGTGCTGCCGGGTCGATGCCGGCCCGCTCCAGTGCCTCCCACGAGGTTTCCAGCAGCAGGCGCTGCTGCGGGTCCATGGACAGGGCCTCACGCGGCGAGATGCCGAAGAACGCCGGGTCGAAGTCGCCGGCGTCGTGCAGGAAGCCACCCCGCGTGGTGTAGGTGGTGTACGGCTTGTCCGGGTCGGCGTCGTACAGCGCGGTCGCGTCCCAGCCGCGGTCCACGGGCCATTCACTGCTGGCGTCGACGCCGTCCTCGATGAGGGCCCAGAACTCCTCGGGTGTGGCGGCGCCGCCCGGGAACCGGCATGCCATGCCGACGATCGCGATGGGGTCGTCGGGGGCGCTGGCCGCGGCGGTCACGCGCGCGGCGGCGCTTTCGGCGTCGAGCAGTTCCCCGGCCAGGTAGCGCGCCAGCGCCGACGGCGTCGGGTAGTCGAACACCATGGTGCTGGGCAGGGCACGTCCGGTGATACCGCTGAGGCGCTTGCGCAGTTCGACGGCGGTCAGCGAGTCGAACCCGCCGTCGCGGAAGGCCCGTTGCTCCGGCACGCCGTCCACGGAGTCGTGGCCGAGCACGCCGGCCGCCTCGGTGCGGACCAGGTCGACGAGCTGCCGTTCCCGCTCCTCGGCGGGCAGTGCGGCCAGGCGGGCGACGAACTCCGTGCGGCTGTTCGGTTCCCCGGCCTGTGCCGCCGCCTCCGGCAGCGCCGCGAGCAGCGGGCTCGGACGGGAGGCGGTGAAGACCGGCGCGTAGCGCGTCCAGTCCACGTCGGCGACGGTGACGGCGGTGTCACCGCGCACGATGGCGTCGCGGAGTTCGGCGATGCCGGCGGCCGGCGCGATGAACCGCAGGCCCTGCCGCAGCAGGTTCGCGGTCATGGCGTCGTCGGTCGCCATACCGGTCTCGGCCCACGGTCCCCACGCCACGGACGTGGCGACGAGGCCGCGTGCGGCACGCGTCTCGGCGATGGCGTCCAGGCAGGCGTTGGCAGCGCTGTAGGAAGCCTGGCCGCCGCTGCCGATCGTGCCGGCGACGGAGCCGAACAGCACGAAGAAGTCCACGTCCCCGACCAGGGCGTCGAGGTTGACCGCGCCGGCCACCTTCGCGGACAGCACGGAGTCGAACTCGGCGAGGGTGGTGTCCGCGAGCGCCTTCATGTCACTGACACCCGCCGTGTGCACCACACCGGTCACCGGGTGCTCGGCGAGCACCGCGGCCAGCGCGGCCCGGTCGGCCACGTCGCAGGCGGTGATCTCGACGCGCGCGCCCAGTTCCTCCAGTTCGGCGCGGAGCTCGACGGCTCCGGGCGCGTCCGGGCCACGTCTGCTGGTCAGCACGAGGTCGGTGGCGCCGGAACGGGCGAGCCAGCGCGCGACCTCGCTGCCGAGGCCACCGGTGCCCCCGGTGACGAGCACGGTCCCGCGAGCGGTGAACTCGCCGGAGGGCGAGGGAGCGGTGTACCGGACGAGACGCCGACCGCTGCGCCCGGCCGGCCGGACCGCGACCTGGTCCTCGCCGTCGGTCCCGGCCAGGGTGGCGGCGAGGTGGGAGGCGGCTCGGTCGTTCCACGCCGCGGGCAGATCGATCAGGCCGCCCCAGCGGTCGGGATGCTCCAGCGCGACGCTGCGGCCGAGACCCCATACTGCGGCCTGCGACGGGCGGGGCGCCGGGTCGCTGGGGGCCGCCGACACCGCTCCGCGCGTGAGAACCCACAGCGGAGTGGTGATGCCGGCGTCGCCGAGCGCCTGTCCGAGCGTGACGGTCAGGGCCAGTCCGAGCGGGAACGCCGTCGACTCCTCCTCGGACGGCGGCACCCACACCACCCCCGTGTGCTCGCCGGTCTCGGCGAGCCGGGCGGCGAGCCGGGCACGGTCGGGTTCGGTCACCACCAGGGTGCGGACCTCGGCGCCGTGCGCCCGCAGCGCCTCTGCGAGATCGGGATGCTCGGTCGTGCCGATGAGCAGCCAGGCACCCGACAGCGTCGCCGCGCGCTCCGTCAAGGCGGCCCATTCGACGCGGTAGCGCCACGTGTCGCGCATGGCACGCTCGTGACGGTCCCGGTGCCACGACGACAGCGCGGGCAGCAGCGCGTCCAGCGAGCTGCGCTGGTCCTCGCCGAGGCCGAGGAGTTCGGCGAGCCCAGCGGCGTCGCCCTCGTCGACGGCCGCCCACAGCCGGTCGCCCGCCGGGTCGCCGGGCGGCCGCGTGCGGGCCTCGGGCCAGTAGAACTCACGGGAGAACGCATAGGTCGGCAGGTCGACGCGGCGTGCGCCGGTGCCGGCGAAGAAGGCGGCCCAGTCGACGGGCACGCCCCATGTGTCGAGCCGCGCCAGGGCGGTGACGGCGGCGCGCTCCTCGTCCCGCTCGCCCCGCAGCGTGGCGACGGCGGCGACATCGGCGGCGTTGTCCTCGACCATCGCGGAGAGGGTGCCGTCCGGCCCCAGTTCGACGAACGCGCGCACCCCACGGTCCACGAGGGTCCGTACGCCGTCGGCGAACCGCACGGCCTCCCGGACGTGCCTGACCCAGTACTCCGGCGTGGCCAGCTCGTCACCGGCGACAACGCCGGTCACGGTGGACACCAGCGGGATCCGCGCCTCGCCGAAGGACAGGCCCTCGACAACGGACCGGAACGCGTCCAGCATCGGATCCATCAGCGGCGAGTGGAACGCGTGCGAGACCCGCAGCACCTTCGTACGGCAGCCCCGCTCGCGGAACACCGTCTCGATCCGGGCGAGCGCGTCGGTCCCGCCGGCCACGACAACGGCCTGCGGACCGTTGACCGCGGCGATGGACACGCCCTCGACCAGCTCGGCGGCGACATCGTCCGCACCGGCCTCGATGGCCGTCATGCCGCCGCCGGCCGGCAGTGCCCGCATGAGCCGGCCGCGCGCCGAGACCAACGCCGCCGCGTCGCTCAACGACAGGACGCCGGCGACGTGCGCCGCCGCGATCTCACCGACCGAGTGGCCGGCCAGGAAGTCGGGTCGCACGCCCCACGACTCGACCAGCCGGTACAGCGCCACCTCCAGCGCGAACAACGCCGGCTGCGCCCGGCCCGTCTCGCTCAGCGCCTCCGCGTCCTCGCCCCACATCACCTCGCGAACGCCCTCGTCGAGCTCCGCTGTCACCGCGTCGAACGCCTCGGCGAAGACCGGGAACCTGGCGTACAGCTCACGGCCCATGCCCAGCCGCTGGGCACCCTGACCCGCGAACACGAAGGCGGTACGGCCGTGAACCGTCTCCCCCTCCGACAGGGCCGGGTCGGGTCGGCCGGCTGCCAGCGCGGCAAGGGCCCGACGCAGTGTCCCGGCGTCCGGTGCGATCACCGCCGACCGCTGTTCGAACCGCGAACGGGTGGTCGCCAGCGAGTGGGCCAGGTCCAGCGGATCGGCCGAGTCGACGTACGCCAGCAACCGCTCCGCCTGCGCCCTCAGCGCGTCCCGGGTGCGCCCGGACACCAGCACCGGTACGACACCGGCGGTGGTCACCGGCTCCGGGACGGACTCCGCCACCGCGGGCGGGGCTTCCAGGACCGTGTGCACATTGGTGCCGCTGAAGCCGAACGACGACACCGCCGCACGCCTCGGCCGGCCGGAGGCCGGCCACGGGGTCTGGTCGGTGACCAGCTTCACCGCCCCGGCTGCCCAGTCCACCCGCGTCGACGGCGCGTCCACGTGCAGGGTGCGGGGCACGACACCATGCCGCATCGCCAGTACCATCTTGATGATCCCGGCGACACCCGCCGCCGCCTGCGTGTGACCGATATTGGACTTCACCGAGCCCAGCAGCAACGGCGCCTCCCGGTCACGGCCGTACGTGGCCAGCAACGCCTGCGCCTCGATGGGATCGCCCAACGCCGTGCCGGTGCCGTGCCCCTCGACGACGTCCACGTCGGAGGCCGACAGCCCCGCGTTCGCCAGCGCGGCCCGGATCACCCGCTGCTGGGACGGACCGTTCGGCGCGGTCAGGCCGTTCGACGCGCCGTCCTGGTTCACCGCGGAACCGCGGACCACGGCAAGGATCTCGTGCCCGTTGCGGCGGGCGTCGGACATGCGTTCCAGCACGATGATGCCGACGCCCTCGGACCAAGCGACGCCGTCGGCGGCGTCCGCGAAGGCCTTGCACCGGCCGTCGGCGGCGAGGCCACGCTGCCGGGAGAACTCGAGGAACGACGTCGGGGTCGACATGACCGTCACGCCGCCGGCGAGGGCGAGGGAGCATTCCCCCGCACGCAGCGACTGCGCGGCCAGGTGCAACGCCACCAGCGAGGACGAGCAGGCCGTGTCGACACTGACCGCCGGGCCCTCCAGGCCGAGCGTGTACGACACACGGCCGGAGGCCACGCTCGGGGAGGTGCCGGTGCCCTGATGGCCCTCGAACTCGCCGCCGCCGAGCGCGTGGACGTAGTCGCTGTACATGACGCCGGTGAACACCCCCGTGCGGCTGCCGCGCAGCGCGGCGGGAGGGATCCCGGCCCGCTCGACGGCCTCCCAGGACGCCTCCAGGAGCAGGCGCTGCTGGGCATCGGTGGCGAGCGCCTCACGGGGGCTCATGCCGAAGAAGGCCGGGTCGAACTCGCCCGCGTCGTGCAGGAAGCCGCCGGAACGCGTGTACGACGTGCCGATGTGGTCGGGATCCGGATCGAACAGGGTGTCCAGGTCCCAGCCGCGATTGGTCGGGAAGCCCGATATCGCGTCGGCGCCCTCACTGACCAGCCGCCAGAGGTCCTCCGGTGAGGAGACGCCGCCCGGGTAGCGGCAGGACATGCCGACGATGACGATCGAGTCGTCGGTGACGGCCGTCGAACCGGTGACCGGCTCGGCCGGCTCCTCGGCGCCGAGCAGTTCATCCTGCACGTACGCGGACAGCGCGCCGACGGTCGGGTGGTCGAAGACGAGGGTGGCCGGCATCCGCAGGCCGGTGGCGGCGGCGAGCCGACCGCGCAGTTCGACGGCCGTCAGGGAGTCGAAGCCGAGTTCGGCGAAGGTCCGGTCGGGGTCGATGCGATCGGTGCCGGTGTGGCCGAGCACGGAGGTTACCTGGGCCCGCACCAGCTCCAGCACGGTATCGGCACGCTCGACGGCGCTCAGCCGCGCGAGCCGCTGCGCCAGGCCGCTCGCGGCGACGCTCTCCGCGGTGGCCCGGCGGGCCCGGGGCCGGACCAGGGCGCGCAGCACGGGCGGCACCTCGTCGCGGGCGCGCAGCGCGGGCAGGTCGAGCCGTACCGGGACCGCCACGGCGTCGGGACCGGGAACCGCCGTGTCGAACAGCGCGAGACCGTCCTCGACGGACAGCGGCAACGTGCCCGCACGGGCCATGCGGCGCATACCGGACGCGCCGAGGGAGCGGGTCATGCCCGTCTCCTGAGCCCATGGCCCCCATGCCAGCGACACTCCCGGCAGGCCCTCGGAGCGTCGCTTGGTGACCAGTGCGTCGAGGAAGGCGTTGCCGGCCGCGTAAGCCGCCTGCGCCGCCGCGCCCACCACACCGGCGACCGAGGAGAACACCACGAACGCCGATACGTCCCCTGCCAGTTCGTGCAGGTTCCAGGCCGCGTCGGTCTTCGGCCGCAGCACGGCGTCGATGCGGTCGGCCGTCAGCGAGGGCAGGACGCCGTCGTCGAGGACGCCGGCAGCGTGCACGACGCCCGTGACAGGCCCCTCGGCGGCGAACACGGCGGCCAGCGCGTCCCGGTCGGCCGCGTCGACGGCGGCGAACGTCACCTGCGCGCCCAGGGCTGCGATCTCGGCCGCCACCTCCACCGCCCCCTCGGCGGCAGCACCGCGGCGGCCGGCCAGGACCAGCCGCCGCACACCGTGGTGTTCGGCGAGGTGCCGCGCCACCAGGGCGCCGAGACCACTCGTACCACCGGTGACCAGGACGGCACCGTCGCCCCAGTCCACGGCACCGTGGTCGGCGGACCGCACGCGGGCGAGGCGGGCGGCGAGCACCTCGCCGTCCCGCACCGCCGTCTGCGGCTCGCCGGTACCGAGGGCCGGCACCGAGACGCCGTCGATCGCACCGAACCGTCCGGGATTCTCCGCCTCGGCCGCCCTCGCGAAACCCCACACGGCCGCCTGAGCCGGGTCGACCGTGTCCTGCGGCCGCACGGCCACGCCGGTGTGCGTGAGGAACAGCAGACGGGAGCCATCGCAGCGCTCGTCCGCGAGCCAGTCCTGTGCGATCCCCGTGGCCCAGACGGCGTTCGCGTGCGCATCGGCCACCGGGTCACCCGTGCCCGCCGGCACCGGTGCCAGCACCACCGGCGGCACCGCGCCGGGCAGGTCGGCGACACCGGCGGCGACCAGCACCTCCACTCCGGGCAGCATGGGGGCGTCCGGCCCGAGGACCGCAACGGTCTCGGGCGCCGTTCCACCGGACACCGGAGCCCAGTCCAGGCGGAAGAGCGCGTCCCTGCCCGGCTCGGCGGCCGGGCGTTCGTCCCCGAGACGCCGTAGCGCCAGGGACGCCACCGACAGCAGCGGCGCGCCGGCGGCGTCCGTCACCTCGATCGACACCGCGGAATCGCCGACCGGCACGAGCAGCACGCGGGCCGCCGTCGCACCCGTGGCGTGCAGGCGCACGCCCTCCCATGAGAACGGCAGCATGGCGCCGCCGTCGCCGAGACCGGTGAGGGCGACCGCGTGCAGGGCGGCGTCCAGCAGTGCTGGGTGCATGCCGAAGGACGGCGCCTCGGCCGCGACGCTCTCGGGCAGCTCGACCTCGGCGGCGACCGTGCCGTCCGGGCCGACCCGCCAGGCCGCGGCGAGGCCACGAAACGCCGGTCCGTACTCCAGCCCCTCCTCGGCCGCGCGCTCGTAGAAGCCGTCGAGGCCGACCGCCTCCGCCCCGGCCGGCGGCCACACGGTGGCATCGAAGGAACCGGCATGCTCGCCGGGGGCCAGGACGCCGTCGGCATGACGGGTCCAGGGGCGGTCCCCGCCTGCGTCGGTGGCGTCGCCCTCGTCGGACCGCGAGTACACCGTGAGGGTGTGGTGGCCGCGGGCGTCCGGGCTGCCGATCCACAGCTGTACCTGTACGCCGCCCTGGTCAGGCAGCACCAGCGGCGCGGCGAGCGTCAGCTCCTCGATCCTGCCGCAGCCGACCTCGTCTCCGGCTCGCACCGCGAGTTCGAGCAGCGCGGTGCCGGGTAGCACGGACGTGCCGCGGACGGCGTGGTCGGTGAGCCATGCGTGCGAGGCCACGGAGAGCCGGCCTGTGAGCAGCACGCCGTCCGAGTCCGCCAGGGACGCGGCAGCGGCGAGGAGGGGGTGGTTCGCCGAGCCGAGTCCGGCGGCGCGCATGTCTCCCGGCCAAGCATGAGCGTCACGCGGCCAGTAGCGGCGGCGCTGGAAGGCGTACGTCGGCAGGTCGACGCGGCGGGCGCCGGTGCCTGCGAAGTAGTCGGCCCAGCGCAGCGGGACACCGAGCGTGTGCAGACCCGCGGCGGCGGCCGCGAGGGCGGCGTCCTCGGGCTGCGCCCCGCGCAGCGTCGCGACCACGCCGGCGTCCGGGAAGTCCTCCCGCACCATCGCGGTGAGCACCCCGTCCGGGCCCAGCTCCAGGAACGCGCCGACTCCGTGCTCGCGCAGCCAGCCGACACTGTCGTGGAACCTGACCGGACGGCGCACGTGGTCGGTCCAGTAGTCCGCGCTGGTCAGCTGCTCGACAGTGGCCTGCTCACCGGTCACCGTCGACACGACCGGCAGTAACGGCTCGCGGAACATCAGATCCTCGGCGACCGCGTGGAATTCGTCCAGCATCGGGTTCATCAGCGGCGAGTGGAACGCGTGCGACACCCGCAGCCGCTTCGGCCTGTGCCCCCGCTCGACCAGTGCCGCCTCGATCTCGGCGACCGCGTCGGCCTCGCCCGCGACGACCACCGACCGCACGCCGTTCACGGCCGCGATCGACGCGGTGCCGGCATGCCCGGACACCAGCGGCGCGACCTCGGCCTCGGACGCTCGCACGGACGTCATCACGCCGCCGGCGGGCAGCGCCTGCATCAGTCGCCCGCGTGCCGCCACGAGAGCCGCCGCCGCGGTCAGGTCGAGGACACCGGCCACGTGCGCGGCGGCCAACTCGCCGATGGAGTGGCCGGCGAGGTAGTCCGGCTTGACGCCCCACGACTCCACCAGCCGGTAGAGCGCGACTTCGACGGCGAACAGCGCCGGCTGGGCGTATTCCGTGCGATTGAGCGTACGTGCCGTCCTGGCCCACATGACCTCGCGCAGGGGGCGGTCGAGGTGGGCATCCAGCGCCGCGCACGCCTCGTCCAGTGCCGCGGCGAACACCGGAAAGCGGTCGTACAGTCCGCGGCCCATGCCGGCGCGCTGCGCGCCCTGGCCGGTGAACACCACGGCCAGCTTGGGTTTGCCGCGCGTGACACCCGAGACGAGCCCGGCTGGCGTCCCGCCGGCGGCCAGCGCCGCCAGCGCGGCCCGGGCATGCTCGTGATCGGTCGCCACGACGGCGGCGCGGTGCTCGAACGCGGCGCGAGTGGTCGCGAGCGAGAAGGCGGTGTCGGCCAGGGTGCCGGAGTCGACCGCGGGCAGCAGGCGCGCCGCCTGTTCCCGGAGAGCCTCACGGGTACGCGCGGACACCAGCAGCGGCACCGCGCCGGCGGCGACGTCACGGACGGACGGCTCGTCCTCGTCGGACGCCTGGTCCTCGTCGGCAGGTGCCTGCTCGATGATGGCGTGCGCGTTGGTGCCGCTCAGCCCGAACGAGGAGACGGCGGCACGGCGCGGACGGTCCGCCCCCCCGGGCCACGGCGTGTTCTCGGTCGCGAGCGTCAGCGACCCGCCGGACCAGTCCACATGGGATGTCGGTGCGTCGACGTGCAGCGTCTTCGGCAGCATTCCGTGGCGCATCGCCAGTACCAGCTTGATGACGCCTGCCACACCGGCGGCGGCCTGCGTGTGGCTGATGTTGGACTTCACCGAGCCGAGCAGCAGCGGACGGTCGGTGGGGCGGTTGCGCCCGTAGGTGGCGAGCAGCGCCTCCGCCTCGACCGGATCCCCCAGCGTCGTGCCGGTGCCATGCGCCTCCACCACGTCGACCTGGTCGGCGGACAGCCGCGCGTTGAGCAGCGCCTGCTCGATGACGCGGATCTGCGAGGGCCCGTTGGGGGCGGTCAGGCCGTTGGACGCGCCGTCCTGGTTGACGGCCGAGCCGCGTACGACGGCGAGGATCGTGTGCCCGCGTCGGCGTGCGTCGGACAGCTTCTCCAGCACGAGCACGCCCACCCCCTCGGCCCAACCGGTGCCGGACGCGGACTCGGCGAAGGAACGGCAGTGCCCGTCGGCGGCGAGACCGCCCTGCTTGGAGAACTCGACGAAGGTGAGCGGGCTCGACATGACGGTGACGCCGCCGGCCAGCGCGAGGTCGCACTCCCCAGCCCGGAGCGACTGGGCCGCCAGATGCAGCGCGACCAGCGAGGAGGAACACGCGGTGTCCACGGTGACGGCCGGGCCGACCAGTCCGAAGGAGTACGACAGACGGCCCGAGATCACGCTGGACGTGTTGCCGGTCAGCCGGTACCCGTCGATGTCGTCGGCCGGACCGACCCGGTACTCCTGGGGCATGGCGCCCACGAAGACCCCGGTCTGAGTGCCTTTCAGGCCCGTAGGGTCGATGCCCGCGCGCTCCAGGGCGTCCCACGTCGTCTCCAGCAGCACCCGCTGCTGGGGCTCCATGGACAGCGCCTCACGCGGTGAGATGCCGAAGAAGTCGGCGTCGAACGTGGTGGCGTCGTGCAGGAATCCACCCGACAGCGTCGAGGACGTGCCCAGCGCCTCCGGGTCCCAGCCCCGGTCGGCCGGGAAGTCGGTCACGCCGTGGCCACCCTGCTCCAGCATCACCCACAGATCCTCGGGGCCGCGCACGTCACCGGGGTAACGGCAGCCCATGCCGACGATGGCAATGGGCTCGGCCGCCGCCTCCTCCAGTTCCTGCACCTTCTGCCGGGTGCGCCGAAGGTCGACGGTGGCACGCTTCAGGTAGTCCCGAAGGCGCTGCTCGTTGCCCATCGCACGATCCATGTCGCTTCCATTCACTCGCGGACACCCTCGTGCAGTCTCGATCTCCGGGCAGCCGGAATTTCCTAGTGTCGGGAGCGAAAGACGTGCGGGGACACTAGGGAATCACCGACCCGGCCCGGGTGACGCTGCCCGCGCCGGACGCACGCGCCCGGCGGCCAACCGCCATCGACTTCCGGAGTACCGCGTGCCCTTGCGATTGCTCGGGGCGTACCTACGCCCTTACCGAACCTGGGTCGCGCTGACCGTCACCCTCCAGATCGCGCAGACGCTGGCGCTCCTCATGCTCCCCACGTTGAGCGCACAGGTCATCGACCGGGGACTGCTGGTGGGGTCGCTGCCGGGGATCATCTGGCTGGGCACGGGGATGCTGCTCGTCGTCGTGGTCCAACTCGCCGCGCGGCTGGGAGCCGAGTACTTCGCCGCGCGTGCTGCCACCGCGGTCGGCCGCGATCTGAGGTCGGCGATGTTCCGCCACGTGCAGCGGTTCTCCGCACATGACGTGGGGCGCTTCGGCACGTCCTCCCTGGCCACCAGGACGCTCAACGACGTGCAGCAGGTCCAGACCCTCGCGGCCGACGGGCTGAGCAGCATCATCACCGCGCCGATCATATGTGTGGTGAGCGTGGTGCTCGCGCTGCGCCAGGACGTGCCGTTGGCGCTGGTCGTGATCGTGCTGATCCCGGTGACGACGGTCGTGGTGGCGGTGATCCTGACCCGGATGGGCCGGCTCTACGACCGCATCCAGGGCGGCATGGACACCATCAGCCGGCTGTTCCGTGAGCAGATCACCGGCGTGCGCGTGGTACGTGCCTTCGTCCGGGACACGCACGAGCAGGAGCGGTTCGGCACGGCGAACACCGAGATGTTCGTGCTGACCCGCAGGGTGCGTCGGCTCGCGGCCGGCATGTTCCCGCTGGTGTGGCTGCTGGGCAACGGGTTCACCGTGGTGGTGGCGTGGATCGGCGCGAAGCGGATCGCCTCGGGCGCACTGCAGGTCGGAGCGCTGAGCGCGTTCCTCGGCTACATCGTGCTGGTGCTGACCTCGATGGTCATCGCCATGTACGTCATGCTCACGGTTCCGAGGGCCGCCGCTGCCGCGCGGCGCATCCGTGAGGTACTCGACACCGGCCCGGGGATGGCCACGTCCTCCCAGCCGGTCGTGTCCGGGCCGCGGCCGGGGCACCTGGAACTGCGCGGCGTCGGGTTCCGTTATCCCGGCGCGGAGGAGCCGTTCCTGCACGGCATCGACCTGAGCGCCGGGCCCGGCCAGACCGTGGCGGTGATCGGCGGCACCGGGAGCGGCAAGACCACCCTGTTGAACCTGGTGGTGCGGCTGTTCGACGCCACGTCCGGGTCGGTGCTGGTGGACGGGGCCGACGTGCGTGATCTGGACGCCGGCACCCGGAGTCGGGCCGTGGGTCTGGTCGCGCAGCAGCCTTACCTCTTCGCGGGAACAGTCGCCTCCAACCTGCGCTGGGGCAACGAGAACGCCACCGACGCGGATCTCTGGCACGCGCTCGAGACCGCCCAGGCCCGCGAGTTCGTGGCGGCGATGCCGGGTGGGCTGCAAGCGGAGATCACCCAGGGCGGCACGAACGTCTCGGGCGGGCAGCGGCAGCGGCTCGCCCTCGCGAGAACCCTGCTGCGACGGCCCGGGATCTACCTGTTCGACGACTGTTTCTCCGGCCTGGACGCCGCGACGGACCTGGCCGTGCGCAACGCACTGGCCCCGGAACTCGCCGACGCGACGGTGGTGATCGTCGCGCAGCGGGTGGGCGCCATCAAGAACGCCGACCTGGTCCTCGTGCTGGAGGACGGCCGCGTGGTGGGCCGGGGCTCTCACGAGCAACTGCTGACGGAGAACGGGACGTACAGGGAGATCGTGCGGTCCCAGCTCGACAACGTGGAGGAAGCGGCGTGACCGAGAAGAAGCAGGCCGCCGACCCGGGGGGAACCCTGCGGGCGATCGCGCGGCTGATGCGCCCGCACCGGACGGTCCTCGCCGTCACCGTTCTGGTGAGCCTCGCCGGTGTCGTGGTGAACATCATCGCCCCGCTCCGCCTCGGGCACGCCACCAATCTGATCGTCGCCGGCGTGGCCGGTGAGGCACTGCCGGCCGGGCTCACGAAGGGGCAGGCACTGGCCCGGCTCCGCGCGGAGGGGCACGGCACCCTCGCATCCGTGTACGACACGGTCGACTTCACACCCGGTCACGGCATCGACTTCGCGGCGGTGGCGTCGGTGTTGTTGACGGCGCTGGCTCTGTACGCGGCCGGGGCGGCCGCCAACTTCGTACAGGAGCGCATGGCGGCCAACGTCGTGCAGGCGATCGCCCGGGACGTCAGGACCCGAGCGGAGGCCAAACTGGCCCGGCTGCCCCTCGGCTACTTCGACGGGCAGCCGCGCGGCGAGCTGCTGAACCGCGTCACCAACGACGTCGACAATCTGCAACAGGTGCTCCAGCAGACGCTCAGTCAGCTGGGCACCGCCGTAATGTACGCAAGCGGCCTCACCACGGTGATGTTCGTGATCTCGCCGCTGCTGGCAGCTCTGCTGCTGGCGAGCCTCCCGGTGTGCGCCGTGATCGCGACGAAGCTGAGTGCCCGGGCACGGCCGCGGTTCGCCGAGCAGTGGGCCGCGACCGGCGCCCTGGCCACGCACGTCGAGGACATGTACACCGGACACGCGCTTGTACGGGTGTTCGGACGGCAGGCCCACAGCGAGGCGGAGTTCGACGAGCACAACGAGAAGGCGTACCGGGCGGGCTCGGCCGCGCAGTTCCTCGCGGCGACCGTCGAACCCGCGCTGGGCTTCGTGTCGAACCTGAACTACGTCGCCGTGTCCGTCATCGGTGTGCTGCGGGTCGCCTCGGGCGCCCTGTCCCTCGGCGAGGTGCAGGCCTTCCTCCAGTACACCAACCAGTTCAGCAACCAGGCCGGCCAGATCGGCGCGGTGGTCGGCAAGCTCCAGTCCGGCCTGACCTCGGCCGAACGCGTCTTCGCCTTCCTCGACGCCGACGAGCAATCGGCCGAACCCGCCGAACCGGCCTCGCTCGCCACCGTGTCCGGTCACGTCGAGTTCCAGGACGTCAGCTTCCGCTACAGACGGGACCGTCCGCTGATCGAGAACTTTTCCTTGTCGGTGCCGCCGGGGACCACGGTCGCGATCGTGGGACCGACCGGCGCGGGCAAGACGACACTCGGCAACCTGCTGATGCGCTTCTACGAACCCGATGCCGGGCGGGTCCTGCTCGACGGCGTGGACATCGCGGCGATGAGCCGCGAGGATCTCCGCTCGCGCATGGGGCTGGTGCTCCAGGACACCTGGCTGTTCGAGGGGACGGTGGCGGAGAACATCGCGTACGGGCGCCCGGGGGCGACGCGCGAGGAGGTCGTCACCGCGGCCAGGGCCATGCGGGTGGACCACTTCTTGAGGACGCTTCCGAAGGGTTACGACACGGTGCTCGACGAGGCAACGGGCATGAGCGCCGGCGAGAGACAGCTCATCACGGTGGCGCGGGCGTTCCTCGCCTCGCCGTCCGTGCTGATCCTCGACGAAGCGACCAGCTCGGTGGACACACGCAGCGAACTGCTGGTGCAGCAGGCCATGGCAAGGCTGCGCCGGGGCCGCACCAGTTTCGTGATCGCGCACCGGCTGTCCACCATCCGTGACGCCGACCTGATCCTCGTCATGCACCGGGGCCGGGTCGTCGAGCAGGGCACGCACGACGAACTCCTCGTCGCCGACGGCGCCTACGCCCGCCTGTACACGGCGCAGTTCGAAGCGGTGTCGGGAGACACACAAAGGGGTGCCTCCCGACAGAGCGGTCTCACCAGGTGATGCTCAGCTCGGGCATGGTCGAGAAGAGCCGGTCCGTCTCGCGGTTCAGCTCGTCGAGCGGCACCGCGAGACGGATGGAGGGCGCTCGCTCGAACAGGGTCGTGTAGACGGTCCGCAGCTCCATCCGGGCCAGGGGCGCACCGAGACAGCGCCAGATTCCGTGCGCGAACGCCAGGTGCTGGTTCGGGCTGCGCGTGAGGTCGACGACCTCCGGGTTCTCGAAGGCCCGTGGGTCGAAGTTGGCCAGCGCGAAGTCCGGCAGCACGAGGTCTCCGGCCCGGATGGTCACCCCTGCGATCTCGATGTCCGCGTTGGCGTAATGGGGTTGCGCCCCGCCACCGTGACTCGCGGTGCGCAGCATCTCCTCGACCACCGGCTCGACCAGCGCGGGGTCGTGGCTCAACGCCTCTCGCAGCGCGTCATCGATGGCCAGCCGAGCCACGCCGAACCCGATGTGCGTGGCGACGCTCTCGCCGCCGGCGAACAGCAGCATCGCGACCAGCGTCGCCACCCGCTCGTCGGTCTGTCCCGCGGCGACCAGTCCGGAAATCATGTCCTCGCGCGGTTCGGCCCGCCTCTGCGCCGCGATCCCGGCCAGGTAGGCGTCGAGGGTGGCGTCGCCGCCGCCCGCGCCGAGGCCGGCCATCCGGTGCAGAAGTCGGCCGACCAGTTCCTGGTCGGCCACGGGGATGCCGGCGAGCTCGCACAGCACTCGCATGGCCAACGGCCGCGCCAGCATCTTCTGCAGTTCCGCCGGGGGTTCGCCGGCCAGCATCGTCTCGACCAGTTCCGCCACAGCCGCTTCGACCTTGGGCTGCATCGCCCGCATGGACGTGCGGGAGAAGTACGGCGTGAGCAACGTCCGGATCTCGGCATGACGTTCGAACTCGGCCATGATCTGCTCGAAGACCGGACTCGGCGCGTATTTCGGTGCGTTGACCGGGTCGGGATGTGAGCGGCCCAGCCTTCTGTCGACAAGCAGCCGCTTGATCTCGGAAGCGCCCATGACCAGCCAGGCCTCGTCACCGGTGTAGGTCCTGACCTTCCAGATGGGCCGTTCCGCCTGCATCGCCCGCAGTTCCTCGTTGATGCCGAGGAGCGGCGCGGTCAGGGACGCCATCGAAGGAATGTTGTTTTCGGCCATGGTCATGGCTCGCGTCCTCTCCGCATGAAGGCCGGTAGCACCGGACAGTCTCACGAGGCCGTCGGCCGGAAATCCCTAGACAGCCGGCTGACACACCCGACGCGATGACACCGGGCGGGAACCGTGACGCTAATCACGTCGAGTTGCGTCGTGGATAAACGGGCAACTAGCCTTTGATACAAGAAGTATCTGGGCTGGAACCGATTTTCCGACGACCTCCGTCCGACACTGACGCTTCGTCTGAGACCTCGGACATCGGGGCTCTGGGTAATGTTGACCGGACCAGCAGAAGCCACTGGCGCAGTCGCCTGACAACTTCCTACGAGGAACTTCATGCCAGATGCATTAGATTGCCCGACGGAACGCCCCCGGGATGATATTTATCCCTCTCTGCCGCACCAACGCACACCGTCCCGGTCGGCCGCCATGTTCCGTTCCCTTTTCGAGCGTTCCGGAGTCGGAATGGCGGCCCTGGACTCGCACAGCCGGATCCGGCGGGCCAACGATGCCATGCTCGCCCTGCTGGACCGCAGCACCTCCGAGGTCCGTGACATCGCGTTCGCCGACCTTCTCCACCCTGACAGCCGCTTCCGGCTGCAGGTCGGTTTCGATCAGCTCCGCCTCGGCCGCACCGGCCGTTTCACCGAGTATGTCAAGGCAGCGCGTCCGGAGAACGCGGTGGGGGGCAATCTCACGGCGTTGCGGATGCGGGCCGATGCCCGCGCCGACAGCCCGCTTCTCGTGCTGATCCAGGTCGACCCTCCGACCGCCGAATGCCCCCCAGGCGGTGCCCGGTCGACTCTGTTGAGCGAGATGGAGGCCAGCATCCTCGAGAAGGTCGCCGCCGGTGCCTCCACCGTGCAGTTGGCCGGTCAGCTGCACCTGAGCTGTAAAGGCATCGAGTACCACGTCAGCGCCATGCTCCGAAAGCTGGACGTGCCCAACCGGCCGGCGCTTGTCTCCCGTGCCTACACGCTGGGCATCCTGAGCAGCGGCAGTTGGCCACCCCGGGTGCAGCAGGAGTACGTCAAAAGCCCTTGACGAGTCCGGTTGAAACCCTGATCCGACAGAAGGCGGAGCCGCCCGGCAGACCATCGGGCGGCTCCGCCTTCTGTCGTGTCCTCAGGCCTGCACGTAGGCCGACTGCACGGTGGGCGGCCAACTCTCGGTGGTCAGCACGCCCATGGAGTAGGCCTTCGAGCTCAGTTCGGTTCGGTTGATGGCCTTGAACCTGCGCAACAGAGCCGTGATCCGGTACTCCACCCCGCCCCGGCTCATGTGCAGAACGGTCGCCAGCTTGTCCGTGGACATCCCTGCGGCGACGCCTTCCAGGATCTTGGCGTCCATCGGGGCGAGCAGCATTCCACGCTGAACCATTGCCTGCGCCTTGCCGACCCGGGAAGTCCGGCCCACCAACACCAGAATGGAATCGACCTCACCGAGTGACCTGACCACCGATACGGCGATCAGCTCACCGAACAGCAGCGCGCCGTCCTGCCTGACCGCGATGAACTTTCCCCCGATACGGTCACGCTCACCGGCGCTGAGCAGTTCCAGATCGCGGCCTATGGATCGTCGTACCGTCGGATGCAGGAGAGCCGAGAACGGACGACCGTAACTGTCCTGGGGATTGCCGCCGAACTGTGCGAGGAAGTCGGCGTTGGCTTCACGAAGGCACAAAGAACGATCCAGCGTGGCCATACACAGCCCGGACTGCTCGAACATCAACCGGAATATCTCACCGTACTCCGATCTTTGTTTCGTCGCAGTGGACGAAAAATGGGCCACCGTCGTGGCACGCGTTTCGTCAATCACGGTGTGAATCCTTGACGTCCTCCCGGATGATGCGCTCGACGTTCCGCTCCGCCAACGCCGTGATGGTCACGAACGGATTGACGCCGATGCTGCCGGGTATGAGCGAGCCGTCGGTCACATAGAGGTTCTTGTATCCGGTGACGCGGCCGTAGTTGTCGGTTGCCTTGCCGAGGACGCAGCCGCCGAGCGGGTGGTAGCAGAAGTCGTCGGCGAAGGCCTTGAGCTGCTTGCCGAAGAGGTCGTAGCGGTACATCGTGGTGTTGGCCTTGTTGATGCGGTCGAACAGCGACTTCGCGGCCGCGACCGCGGGCGCGTTCTGCTCCCGGGTCCAGCGCAGGTCCGCCCGGTCCTTGGCGGCGTCGTAGACGAAGGTGCCGCGCTCCGGGTTCTTGGTGATGGCCAGGTACAGGCTGACCCAGGTCTCCAGGCCGGCGGGCATGGGGGCGATCTCGGCGAAGACAGGGTTGTCGGGGTTGTCCCAGTCGTCGATGCCGAGGGCGGGGATCGACGACTGCCTGGCGCCCGTGGGGTTCCACACGTGATTGGCTCGGGCGGTCATGACGTTGCCGTTGGGGCCCCAGCCGCTGCCGATCTCCGAGTTGAGGTTCACGAGCGTGCCGGTCTCCCGGGCACGCAGCAGCAGTTCGGTCGAGCCGAGGCTGCCTGCGCCGAGGAAGAGGTGGCGACAGGAGATCTCCTTGGTCGCCAGCAGCTTGCCGCCGGCGTCCTTCTGCTCGACAGTCAGCAGGTAGGTGCCGTCGTTGCACTGCCGGATCGTCTTGACCTGGTGCAGGGTCTCGATGACGACGTTGCCGGTACCGAGGGCGGCGGCCAGATAGCTCTTGTCGAGAGAGACCTTGCCGTGGTTGTTGCCGTAGATGACCTCGGCGGCCAGCGCGGACTTGGGCACCGTGCCGTCCGCCTCACGGCGCATGTAGTCCCAGTCGTACACGTTGGGCACGAAGGTGCTGCCGACGCCCGCCTTCGAAGCCTGCTCGCGCCCGACGCGCGCGTACGTGTACCACTCCGTCTGCTCGAACCAGGCCTTGTCGATGTTCTTCACGCGAAGGCCGGAGTTCGCGCGCGGGAAGTACGTGCTGTACATCTCGTCGGCGTCGACCTGGGGCAGCACCTCCTCGAAGTACGAGCGCCGGGGCGTGACCGCCATGCCGCCGTTGACGAGCGAACCGCCGCCGACACCGCGTCCCACGTACACGGACATCTGGTCGAAGTTGACCCGGTCCAGTACACCGGCGTATGGCTCGATGTCCCGGTCGACGACGTCGAGCCACAGGAAGGAGCCGAGCGGGGCCTCGGTGCGGGTCTTGAACCAGCTGGAGCGCTTGTCAGGCTCGAGCATCCCGCAGAAGACGTCGCCGTCGGGACCCGGCCGGTTCCACAGCCGGCCCATCTCCAGCATCAGGGTGGATACTCCTGCCTCGCCCAGACGCAGGGCGGAGACGGCCGCGCCGTATCCGGTGCCGACCACGACAGCGGGGACGAACGTGCCGTCGGAGACACCGGCCGCGGTCGCGGCGGCGGCCCGGGGGGCCGCGGTGATCGTGCTCTGCCCTGCGAGTACGGCGGCGCCCAAGGCCGCCAGACCGAGCATGCGCCGGCGCGGCAGGGACTGGTGTGCGTTCATGTGCTGTGCTCCTGAGCGGGGAAAGAGGGAAGAGGAATCGGAAGGCCGACCGGACCTGCGCGGCCTGGTGTGTGTCCGGTGAAGTGCGAAGGCGGTCGCCGACATCCGGATCGGGTGCGCGGACGTTGCGGAGGCCGGGCCATGGGCGGGCGGCCACTCAACGTGCGGAAGAGGCCGTGAGGCATGGTTCGCTCACGGGCGGACCCACGCTCACACGTGCGTCATCGGGCGTGCGCCGGGCCGAGCGGCAGCCGGTGGAACGCGGCCGGTCCGGGCCGTCCCGTACCAGGGACCGCGGCGGGCACCGGTGAGACGCCTCACCACGGCGCGCGGACTCGCTCCAGCCGTCCTGCCCTCTCGCCGACGGGTGACCGGCGACGCGTGCCCGGCGACGCGTGCCCGCGCCCGTTCACCTCACGATGTCATCGACGACCTCGGACAGCCGAGCGCCGGCAGGCAGGTCGTGTGGCGTCCGACGCTCCGGCGGCCGAAGCAGCGGCTTTCCGCCAAAGGCACGGTGACGGCAGCAATTCCGAGAACAGGCCCTCGGACGGGTCATTGAACCAGCCGGTGAACTGCCGGAGATTCCTGGTTCACCTGCTGAACGGTCAGTGCGGTATCGAGGCTTGCCACGCGCAGGCCCGGAGCTGCAAGTGCTGTACTCAGCAAGAAAAGGCCCCCCTGTCCGAAACTTGAGCACGAATCAATCCG
The DNA here is from genome assembly GCF_044753645.1 of Streptomyces sp. NPDC093261. Classification (NCBI taxonomy): domain Bacteria; kingdom Bacillati; phylum Actinomycetota; class Actinomycetes; order Kitasatosporales; family Streptomycetaceae; genus Streptomyces; species Streptomyces sp. NPDC093261. Next base: position 92,124 of record NZ_JBIVNO010000019.1, on the reverse strand, counting down.
GAGGCCGGTGTGCGGTCGTCGGACCGCCCGCAGGGGCGTCGTCGGCCCTGGACCAGCAGTGTCTCCGGACACCGGAATCGTGCGTCACCGCCCTTGCGGGGTCCTGGTCGAGCCACTGACGGCCCCTTGCCGTCGGCCGCTGCCCTTCTTCCGCCCCCTGGACGGAATACTTGCCCAAGGGCTGCCGATTTCTTGCCGATCGGAGCAAGGTGGTGGCCCGAGACTCATCGACTTCGTCATCACGAGGCCGGAGTTCGCGGCACGGTCCGCTGGGCCCGAAGCAGCCCTGCGCGTCCGCCACTGCCTGGGACACCGTGTCGCGCGTCACCCGGACCGCGGCCTCCCGTGGCTCCGCCGCAGCTCCGCGGTCGACGATTCCCCGGGCGTGCCTACCCAGCGGTATCGGCCATCAGGGTCCATGCACGCGCAAGGGCCACCTGTCACGACCGCGGGTAACACCATTACGGTTTCTTCGTGATCAGTACTGCCCAGTACCCGCTCCTCCGTGATGGAGCCGAAATCGCCGATGGCACTTCACCGCTGTCGGCCGTCGGCATCAACTCCGGCCACGGCTGAACGAGGGGGACCGTCATGCCCATACCCCCGACCGCGAACGGGACACCCACGAACACCAGCCAGTCTGAGCCCTTCCTGAGCGTTCTGGGACCCATGTCGGCGCACCTCAACGGACACGACCTCCCGCTCGGCCCGCCGCGACGACGGACGCTGTTGGCGCTGCTGCTCATCCGTCTCGGCCGCGTAGTGCCTACCGAACTGCTTGTGGAGGAACTCTGGGGTGACGGAGCACCCCGCCACGCCGTCGCCACCCTGCAGAGCCATATCTCCCATCTGCGCCGATCACTGCACGCGGCGGCGGGACCGGGTGGTCCCTCGGTGCTGCGTCACAGGACACCCGGCTACGTCCTCGACCTCGATCCCGAGCACGTCGATGCCTGCCGCTTCGAGCGTCTGGTCACCGACGGACGGCGACTGCTCAGGCAGAGCGATCCGCGTACCGCGCAGGCCCGGCTCACCGAGGCCCTCGGGCTGTGGCACGGTTCGCCGTACGCGGAGTTCGACAGCCATCCGCCGCTCAGCGACGAGTGTGCCCGACTCGAACTGATCCGGCTCACCGCCGTGGAGTCCCGCGCGGAGGCGCGGCTGGCTCTCGGCGCGGCCGAGGAGGTCGCCGCCGATCTGGACGGCGAAGCGCGCCGTCATCCCACACGCGAGCGACTGGTCGGCCACCTCATGACAGCACTGTCCCGACTCGGCCGACAGGCCGAGGCGCTGGAGGTGTACGAGCGGACGCGCAGCCATCTGGCCGAGGAGTTCGGTGTCGACATCGCGGCCGAACTGCGCCGGGTCAGGGACCTGATAGTGCGCCAGGAGCCGGGAGCGAGCGCTCCGTCCGAGGAGCTCCCTCCCGCACCGCTTGCGTCCACCGGCCCCTCCCCCGTGCCGCCAGTGGGGAACGAGACCGCAGCCGGCGCGCCACCGGGCCCGGCACACTCCGACGGCTCCGAGGACGGCAGCACGGCCGTCACGGATGGCGGGCACGGCAGGGCGATGGCGACCGACGACGCCCGCGCGGCGGCCGGCTCGCCATCATCCGCCGGACGCGACGGGATCACGGGCATCGACGCGCGCCCGAAGGCGCGGGTCGATCTGCCGCCCGGGGCAGGGGCGGACGCCGACGGCGCGCAGGACGGGAGAGCACGGTGGCGGGGCTTACCCTGGCCGGCGCACGAGCCGGCAACTGCCCCGGGAGCCGACGCCTCCCCGGAGCCCGAGTCGGGGCGGACGGCTGCCCCTTCACCGTTCACCGGCCGCGGCCAGGAACTCGATCGTCTGACGGCCGCCGCCGCGAGCGCCGCCGTGGGCCACGGCCACGTGGCCGGCGTCCTCGGCCCCCCGGGCGTCGGAAAGACCCGCCTGCTGCTCGAACTCGCCGCACGTCTGGAAAGCATGGAGGCGCAGCAGCAGGACACCGGGCTGGAGGTTGTCTGGAGCCACTGCTTCCCCGATGAGGGCGTCCCCGCCTACTGGCTGTGGACCCAGGTCCTGCGGCGGCTGTCCGCCACCCGGCCGGACGCCTTCCGCGAGGCGGCGCGGCCGTACGACGCCCTGCTCGCCCCGCTCATACCCGAACGGTCGGCGGCCCGGACCGGAGACCCCGGAGTGTCCGCCAACGGGCCCCAGGACCGCTTCCTCGCCCATGACGCCGTCTGCGAGGTGCTGCTCGACCTCGCCGGGCGAAACCCGCTCGTGCTGCTCCTCGAGGATCTGCAATGGGCGGACACCGCCTCCCTCGACCTCCTCAGGCTGCTGCGCACCCGGAGCCAGGGCCATCCGCTCGGGATCGTGTTCACGGCCCGGGAGTTCGAGGCCGAGTCGGACGGGACGCTGCGCCGGATCATCTCCGACGTGTTACGCGGGCCCAGAACCGAGACGCTGCGGCTGGGCGGGCTCTCCCTGCACGGCGTCGCCGACCTTGTCGAGGCACATGCGGGGTCCGGTGTGGACCCGAAGGTCGTCGAGGTGCTGCACCGGCGCAGTGAAGGCAATCCGTACTTCGTGATGCAGCTGCTCTCCCTCGTGGGCGACGCGCGCAGACTCCGTCGCCCGGACGCGGCCGACGCGCTCCTGGTGCACATCCCCACCGGCATTCGCGAGGCGCTGCATCAGCGGTTCGCCGCGCTGCCCGAGCCGGTGCTGCGGTTGCTCCGGTTGTGCGCCGTCATGGGCACCGAGGTGGACACCGACCTGCTGCACCGGACCGCCACGCCCGGCGAACCGGTCGCCACCGGTCTCGAATCGGCCCTGCGCGCCGGTCTGCTCGGGGAGGAGCCGCATGATCCAGGGCGGCTGCACTTCGCTCACGCCCTGGTCCAGGAGACGCTCATCGACGAACTGCCCCGTGCGGACCGCCACCGCCTGCACGCCAGGATCGCCGAGGCGCTGGGCGCACGCCGGGGCGGGCAGATGGGCGACGAGGAGATCGAACGGGTGGCGCATCACAGCTGGCACGCCAAGAGCGTGCTGCCCGCCGCCCAGGTGCTGCCCCGGCTGCTGCTCGCCGCGGAACACGCCGAGCTGTCCATGGCGTACGAGCAGGTGGAGATCTGGCTGCGCCGCGCACAGCACCTGATCGAATTCCTGCCGCCGGACGATCCCGCCACGGTGCGGCTGGAGCAGAAGCTGCACATCCAGCTCGGCCAGGTACTCGCCACCACGCGCGGCTACGGAGACCGCGAGGCCGAGACGGCCCTGACACGCGGTCGCGCCCTGAACGCGGCCACGCAGGCTCCCGAGGACCCGTCGGTGCTCTGGGCGCTGTGCGCGGCGCATCTGGTCACCGGCCGCTACGACACCTCGCGACAGCTGTCCGGCCTGCTGCGGGACATCTCGCGCCGGACCTCGGAGCCCTTGGCGGCGCTCGGCGCGGCCTACGGCGAAGGCATCGTGCTGCATGTGCGCGGAATGCTGCCGCAGGCGCTCGCCGAACTGGAGCACAGCGTCGACACGGCGGACCGTGTGGCCGACGAGGCCCATGTGCTGGCGCGTACCTTCCAGCACGACCCGCGCGTCTCCTGCCGCTCCTACGACACCTTCACCCACTGGCTCCTCGGGAACCGGGAGACCGCCGATGCGCGCCGGCGGGAACTGCTGAGCATCACCGAGTACGGGAGCAGGCCCTCCGATCGCTCCTTCGCACTGTACGTGGACGGGGTCGTGGCGGCCTGGGAGGGTGACATCCACACCGCGCTCACCTCGAGCGACGAGGGTGTCCGGGTCGCGGGCGAGTACGGACTGCTCTACTGGAAGGCGATGCTGGGCGTCGTCAAGGGGTGGGGCCTGGCGCAGGCGGGAGACCCCGACGACGGCCTGGCCCTCATGCACACCTCGCTGACCGACCTGGGCCGGTCCGGGACATACCTACGCTACCCCCTCCACCTGGGCCTGCTGGGGCAGGCGCAGGTGGACAGTGGGCGTACCGAGGCGGCCAGGACCACCTTCCGGACGATGCTGGCCGCGGTCGGACAACGCCGTGAGCGTGTGTACCTCCACCCGGCACTGCCCGCGACCCCGCTGCTGCACGAACTGCTGGGCCGGGGTGCCGACGAGTGGCTCGACCCGACCGGTTCCCTGTCCCCGTGAGTCACCACCGCGGGACCCCGGCGAGCGGTGGCCCCGGCCGTCCGGCTCCCGGAGAGCCACCGCCCGCGCGGTCGCAGGCCTCGCCGCACGACGCTGCGCCAACGGTCGCGAGGTCCAGGCCGCGATAGGTGAACCGACGGCGAGAGTGCCTGCAGCCCGAACGGCCTGGACATGCCCAGATCGACGCTGTCCAACCATTGGTGGATCCTGCGAGAAGCCGGAATTAAATGTCGTCTCATTTGGCGGGATCGGTAGCCTGAGCGCGTGCTGATCGTTGGAACGCTTGGTGCCGGACGAGTTGTACGAGCTCTTCCAGCGGGTGGTACCTCCTGCTTCGACCCGACAACAAGGTGGGGGCAGACGACGCTACGGTGACCGTGAGGTCCTCGCGGCGATCATCTATGTGGCCACCACAGGCTGTACCTGGCGGCAGTTGCCGCCGGTCTTCGGGCCGTCGGGACCGATCGCACACCGACGCTTCACCGAGTGGACCGCCGCCCGGGTCTGGGCCAAGCTCCACCGGGTCATCCTCGACGAACTGGGGTCGCGCGGGGACCTTGACTGGTCGCGCTGCGCGATCGACTCGGTGAACATGAGGGCCTTGAAAGGGGGGAGCTGACAGGTCCGAATCCTAATGGGCTGCGAAGCGAGTCATCGCTTTCCGAATCCGGAGTGAGAGCTCTTTCGACAGACCGCGAGGCTCGCTTCAGCAGCGGTTCCGGTCAGGACGAAGATCTCATCCGCCACCTGGGCAGGAAGTCCTCTGCTGAGAGCGATCAGGTTCCGGCCGGAACCGTTTGCAGCCTCCCACCTTCGCGAGCACGGCAGCACCTCGCGAGGACAAAAACTCTCCAAGTGGGTCTCAGCAGACCCAGTTCAGATCACGTCACCAGACGGTACGCAGCGAACGCTTCGATGGTCGTGGCCTGAGCCAACCGCACGGAGCACCTTTCATCGCGTCGCGAGCCCGAGAGCTCTCACGAAGACGAAGAACCGTGCAGTTCGCTGGGGTTGCGAACGGCTGGTGGGATGTTGTGCCTTGAGCACTTCCATTAGGGAGCACGCGCACCCCGCATAGGCTCTGACCTGCAGAGATGGTGGATCACCAGGGAGAACATGATGGAAATCGCAGGGTTACCAGTGCCGGTGTTCTGCGGGGTGGACTGGGCAGAAGACCACCACGATGTCGCGCTTGTCAACGCTGGCGGAATAAGGCTCGCCAAGCTGCGAATCAGCGACGACGCTGCTGGATTCACCCAGCTCACGGCTCTGCTGACCGAGCATGGAGACAGCAAGGATCACCCGATTCCGGTCGCGATCGAGACGTCCCGGGGACTACTGGTCGCCTGTTTGCGGGCGACGGGACGTCCAGTGTTCGCGATCAATCCTCTGGCTGTGGCCCGCTATCGAGACCGGCACTCGGTCGCGAGGAAGAAGTCGGACGCCATCGACGCTGCTGCCCTGGCGAACATCCTGCGCACTGACATGGCCGCCCACCGGCCTCTGCCGAAGGATTCCGAACTGGCCCAGGCGATTGCGGTGCTGGCCCGAGCCCAGCAGGACGCCGTCTGGGACCGGGTCCAGGCCCACAACAAACTCCGCTCTCAACTGCGTGAGTTCTACCCTGCGATCCTTGCAGCCTTCGCTGACAAACGGGACGGCATCTGCTCGCCCGAGGCCCGGACCATCCTGGCCGCGGCGCCGACGCCCACAGCGGCGGCCCACCTCGCACGCCGACGTCTGCAGTCCCTGCTCAAACAGGCTGGACGCCTGCGCGGCATCGAAGCCGAGGCCGACCGGCTCCACGAGGTCCTCCACCGCGAGTACCTCCACCAACCACCTCAGGTTGAGGAGGCCTTCGGCCAGCAGACCACTGCATTGCTTCGTCAGCTGGAAGCAGCCTGCACCAATGCCGACCAGCTCGAAGCCGCCACAAGAGAGACCTTCGAGCAGCATCCGGACGCCCCGATCGTCTCCAGCTTTCCGGGCCTCGGGTCCCTCACCGGGGCCCGGGTCCTGGCCGAGATCGGCGATGACCGGGCTCGTTTTACGACCGCCGGAGCGATGAAGGCATACGCCGGCAGTGCACCGGTCACCCGGGCGAGCGGCAAAAGCTGCACGGTGATGGCCCGCCGGGTCAAGAACCAGCGGCTGGCCGCCGTCGGCTATGTCTGGGCCTTCGCCTCCCTGACCGCCTCCCCGGGCGCCAGAGCCCACTACGACCGCCGCAAAGAAGCAGGTGATCGCCACATCGCCGCCCAACGCAACCTCTTCAACCGCTTCATGGGGATGCTCTTCCACTGCCTCCAACACGGCGAGTACTACGACGAGGAGAAGGCCTTTCCCAACCAGCCTGGAGGAGACCTCCCGGCACAAGCCGCTTGACGCGTTACCTGCGTGGGATGTCTGTCGATCGAGGCAAGAAGGGGTCGAAGATCCACCTGGTCACCGAGCGGACCGGTTTACCCCTGTCCGTCGGTATCTCCGGCGCGAGCCTGCACGACAGCCAGGCACTCAAACCGCTCGTCCGGGGCATCCCGCCGATCCGCCCCCGCCGCGGGCCACGCCGACGAAGGCCCGCCAAGCTGCATGCGGACAAGGGGTACGACTATGACGACCTGCGTCGATGGCTCCGGGGACGAGGCATCCGGCATCGCATCGCCCGCAGAGGCATCGAGTCCTCCACCCGACTGGGCTCGCACCGCCGGACGATCGAGCGCACGACGTCCCGGCTCGCCGGAAGCCGCCGCCTACACCGCCGCTACGCACGCAAGGCCGAACACTTCCTCGCGTTCACCGCCATCGCCTGCAGCCTCATCTGCTACCGCAGACTCACCAAATGAGACGACGTCTTAGTGATCCTCATGGCCTTCACCCTGCCAACCGACCCGGCAGTGCAACACCTACGTTCGCGATCAGCCGAAGCAGATGGACGAGTACCCCGTGGCCTGGCTGCCCCAACCAGCAAGATCACGATCTACAGCTGGATTAGTAGACAGAGCACTCCTTCCAAAATTGTGAACCGCATATGAGAGAAGGCGTCCGAGAACAGCAATTTCCGGGAAAGTCAACAACATTCCGCGATTGGTTATCTCGCCTGGCACGTGATATTCAATTGGGCGCCAATCTTCACCACCCTGCGCGGAGGGATCACGCCATGAACGAGCACTCGGCCGGCGCCGCTTGGCGCGTCGATCGTCGCTGCACCAACTGCGACGTCGCCCGGCAACTCGCGCCGGAACTGGTCGCCGAGGTCGCCGGCCGCTCCTCGATCGTCCGCCAGCCGCGCACGGACGCGGAGGAAAAGACGTTGTACGCCGCGGCATTCGCGTGCCACACCCGATCGATCCGGCACGGCATGCGCGCACCGCACCCGGCACTTGATCCCTTTCCCCTACGCCTTGCCGAGCACGTGTACCTGTGCGGGCACAACTCGCCGCACACCGCCGGCGCGAACTCCTACCTGCTGCGCCGGCCGGCTGGAACCCTGATGATGATCGACACGCCGCGCTGGAGTCCCGCCCTGGCCACGAAATACGCGACCCTCGGACCGATCACCGACGTGCTGCTCACCCATCGCGACCACGCCGCGCACGGCGGCCAATACGCCGACCGGTTCGGCGCCCGCCTGTGGATCCACGAAGGAGACCTGGCCGCCGCGCCAGACGCCGGCGGCATTCTCCGGGGCACCGAGCCGATCGAGATCGCCGACGGCGTGACCGCGCACCCGCTGCCCGGGCACACCGAGGGCAGCGTGCTGTACCTCGCCGACGCCACCTACTGCTTCAGCGGTGACAGTTTCTACTGGTCCCGGACTGACGGCGACGTCGCCGTCGCCGAGTCGGTCACCTGGTACTCCATCACCGAACTGGCCGCATCGCTGGCCCGTACAGCACCGCGGGTGCGATTCGAATGGCTGCTGCCCGGCCACGGCGACCGCAAGCAGCTACCTGCCGACGAGTTCGCCTGCCGGATGCACGGCCTGGCCACCCGCACCGCAGACCTCTCACCCCGACCTATCGACTTCACCGCACTGCGCTGGTAGCTCACCGGCTCCGCACCACGGAGAACCCGTGCCACTCCTTGCTCCTGGCGTCATCCACATCGCCACATCCAAGACCAACAACGCCTACCTGATCGAGGGTGATGACGGCCTGACCCTCATCGACGTCGGCAGCGGCAAAGCCGTCGACCTGCTGCTGCGTACGATGACCGAGTCGGGCCGAGACCCTTGCCGACCTGAACCGGATCGTGCTCACCCATGCGCACCCCGACCACGTGCAGGGCGCGCCCGCACTGCGCGAGCACACCGGTGCCCGCGTCCTGATCCATGCCGCCGACGCCGCTTGGCCGGCCGACGGACGGGTGCCGGCGGACGGCCGGTCCAGCCCGGCAGCCCGGCGATTCGACCAGCTTCCGGCCTCGCATTGGACCCCGTTCAAACCGGATGCGACGGTTGAAGACGGCGAACTCATCGCTGGTTCCGGGCGGGTTGCGCGTAATTCACACGCCGGGCCATTCCCCCGGCCACATCTCGCTGCTGCACGAACAGGTACTCGCTGCAATCACCTCCTGTCGTGTGATGCGCAGGGGCGGGCGTGGTGCAGGGCCCGCCCCTGCGCTCATCCACGTCTGTGGGCTCAGGGCAGGTGCCACACCTGGGTGGAGAGCCCGTTGCAGTCGTAGATCTGCAGCTGTGTTCCGCTCGCCGTGTTGCCCTGGGGGTCGTCCAGGCAACGTCCGGACTGGGGGTTGAACAGGCTGCCGTCGGCTCGGGGGACCCACTGTTGGCCGCCCACGCCGTTGCAGTCGTAGAGCTGGACCTTGCTGAAGTTGGCCGTGGCGTTCTTGTCGATGTCGAGGCACTTGCCGAAGGCGCGCAGGGTGCCGTCGGCGGCGGCCGTCCACCGCTGGCCGGGCACCTGGTTGCAGTCCCAGAGCTGGGCCGCGTTCTGGTTGGTGTTCGTGTTGGTGTTGACGTCGAGGCACTTGCCGGTGGTGCCGGGGCCCGTGACGGCGCCCGCTGTGCGGACGGTGATGTTGCGCCAGGACGCGGTGGTGCCGTAGTCGCGGACACCGACGGAGCCGTGGGAGAAGGCGCAGTCGCTCAGGCTGAGGTAGGCGGGGTTGCTCCAGGAACCGGACGGCACTCCCTGGACGGAGACGACGCAGCCGCTGACCTGGACGGTCAGGTGGTACCAGGTGCCGGGGGACAGGCCGCCGGGTACCGGCGTGCTGCCCAACTGGGTCCAGCCGTAGTTCTCGCGTCCGATCACGAGGTCGGAGCCGGTGACGCCCACGTAGTAGCCGTCGACGTTGTCCGTGCCGGTGGTCGGGTCGGTGGCGCGGACCAGGAAGCCGGCGTTGCCGTTGCCGCTTGTGTCGCCGAGGCGGACGTCGCCCTGGAGGGTGTAGTCGGTCCAGCCGGTGGAGCCCGTGACGGCTTTGTTGCCGCCGGTGCCCGCGGCGGACTCGGTGTAGGTGCCGCCGGAAGCCGACCAGGTGCCGCCGTACTGCGTCCAGCCGCCGTCGTTGGAGGAGAAGTCGGCGGTGTACGGCAGGACGCCGGCGTTGCCCGAGCCCGTGAGCTCCTCGCAGTTGAAGGGACCGGCGGCGCCCGCCGCGCTGTAACGCACGCTCGTACCGTCGGCCGAGGGCAGCAGGTCAGGGCTGTAGTTGGTGCCGCAACCGGACGGCGCTCCGCTGGTGGGCACCGCGATGGGGGAAGGCATCCAGGACCAGGACCCACTGCCGCCGGCGGTGTTGAGGAGGACCACCTGCTGGTTCTCGGGGGACCCGCCGGCGAGGCGTGACTCGGTGTGGCCGGTGAGCATGAGCTCGCCCTTGGAGCCGCCTGCCGGGCTCCAGGCGATGACGGGGGTGCCGTACAGCTCCCGGCCGTCGTCGGTCTTGGGGACGGTGCCCAGGTCGGAGGGGCCGCTGCCCCAGGTGTCGCCGTCGGAGGACGTCTTGGTGTGCACCAGGCAGTTCTGCGGACCGCACACTTCGTAACTGGCCACGTACGTTCCGGTGGACGGTATGCGGGCCAGGGTGATCATGCCGGGTCGGTCGGCCTGTGTGGTGCTGGCGACGTCCTTGGCCTCGCCGGGAGCCACCCGCGTGCTGCCGTCGGGGTTGGCGCTCCAGGTGTCGCCGCCGTCCGTGGAGACGATGTGCCCCAGGAACTGGCTGTAGGCGGTGTTCTGGCGCTCGTCGGAGAAGTACATGAGCATCTTGCCCGCGGAGTCCAGGGCGATGAAGGGCTCCCAGATTCCGCTGCCGTCGGCTCCGTGCGCGGTCTGCGGGGCACCCACGTAGGTCCACGTGGCGCCGTGGTCGGTGCTGCGCCATTCGCGAAACGTCACGCCGGATCGGTCGGCGGGCAGTGTGGCGCCCACCAGCAGCAGGGTTCCGGCCGGGTAGGCCCCGAGGGTCCGTGGATATTCGAAGAGGAAGGGCTGGTAGGAGAAGGTGTCACCCGGGACCGTCGACAGGGTGGCCCACGAGGCACCGTCGTCGGTGCTGCGGCGGATCACATACGAGCTGGAGCTGCCGTCGGTGGTCCAGTGCTCGAAGCTCGCGAGCAGTGTTCCGTTGGCCGATCCGCTGTACTGCAGGCGGATGATGCGGGTGTAGGCCATGCCCTCCGTACTGGAGGCGGGGCTGTACAGGACGCTGCCCGGGGTGTTGGCGAAGGCGCTGGTCGGCAGGGCGAGCAGACAGAGAAGGACCGAGGCGAGCAGGCTGAGCAGGAGGCGCGCACGACGTCTGCGACAGTCGTGCGGTGGCGACGTGGCCATGGCGGCTCCTTGTGCCGTGAGGAGGGGGGCGCGGCCCGTGCATATGGAGACGCCGGGTGCGACGGGCGCCGTTTGCAACGATGGCAAAGCCCGCAGTCGGGGAGTATGGAGCCGTGGAGCGCCCCTTCGCAATGCTTCGGCAGCAGGTTTTTGCATCGATGCAATCACTTAGACTGGATGTACTGCGCGCGGCACCGTCCACCTCCTGAGCCCCAGCGGCGACGCCGCGGTACCGGCACGGCAGTATCCGTTGTCGCGGCATCCCCACCGCGCACCGCTCGGCCAGAGAGGTCAACACGTCATGACGGCCCCCACGCTCCGAGACGTCGCCGAGCGTGCCGGCGTCTCGATTCGCACGGTGTCCAATGTGGTCAACGGCTACGCCCGGGTGACCGACGCCACCAAGGTGCGGGTCCAGGCGGCGATCGACGAGCTCGGATACCGCCCCAACCTGATGGCCCGCAACCTGAAGCAGGGACGTACGCGCATCATCGCGCTGGTGGTGCCGGCTCTCGACGTGCCCTACTTCGCCGAACTCGTGCGCCTGATCATCGGCGAGGCGCGCGCCCGCGGATACGCCGTCCTCATCGACCAGACCGACGGCGACGTCGAACGGGAGCGGGAACTGATCATGGAGGCGTCGCGCGCGGTCAGTTTCGACGGCGTGATCGCCAGCCCGCTCGCCCTGACCGCCGCCGATCTCGAATCCCGGCACGGCTCGGCGCCCATCCTCCTGCTCGGTGAGAAGATCTTCGACTCCAGCGCCGACCACGTCGCGATCGACAACGTCACCGCCGCACGGGAGATGACAGCCCATCTCATCGGCCTGGGGCGCCGTCGAATCGCCGCCATCGGCGTCCACCAGGACCCCACGGACGGCACCGCCGTCCTGCGCACCCGCGGTTACCGGGAGGCGTTCGCGCAGGCCGGCCTCACTGTGGACGAGTCGCTCATGGTGCCCACGCCGCACTACGAACGCCGGCACGGAGCGGCGGCGATGGCGCGGCTCCTGGACCGTCCCGAACCGCCGGACGCGGTGTTCTGCTTCAGCGATCTACTGGCCCTGGGCGCCATGCGCGTGGCCTTCTCCCGGGGGTTGCGCATCCCTGAGGACCTGGCGCTGGCCGGCTTCGACGACATCGAGGACGGTCGCTACAGCAGCCCCACCCTGACCACCATCGCCCCCGACAAACAGCAGTTGGCGCGTGCCGCGGTGGAGGGGATCCTGGCCAGGATCGAGTCCGGCGTGCACGAGGCACCGGTGGAGATCACGGCTTCCCATCAACTGGTGGTCAGGGAGAGCACAGTCGGCGGCGGAGTCGGCCGACCCGTGTGACCTCGATGCCGTTTCGTTATGGACGGCGGATTGCATCGTTGAAAAGAGTCGTCTCATACTCCGGGCGTGAACGATTTTGCATCGATGCAAAGCGGTGGCTCCCCGTCGGAACACGGGCCCGGTGCCCGGGACGCCGGCGGTCCCACCGCGGCGGCCCCCGCGGCCCCGCCCCGGCCGCAGTACCCCCGGCCGCAGTTCGTGCGCCGGGACTGGCTTTGCCTCAACGGCACCTGGCAGTTCGAGATCGACCAGGCCGACACCGGTCTGGAGCGCGGCCTGCTGCACCGGGAACTCGCCTCCGCCATCACCGTCCCCTTCGCGCCCGAGGCCCCGCTGTCGGGCATCGGCTGCCAGGACTTCCTGGAGGCCGTCTGGTACCGCCGGACGCTTCGGATCCCGCACGAGTGGGCCGGGCAGCGAATCCTGCTGCACTTCCAGGCCGTCGACCACGACACGACGGTGTGGATCGACGGGCACGAGGTGGGCCGCCACCGGGGCGGCTTCAGCGGCTTCACCCTCGACATCACCGAGTTCGCCGCCCCGGGCAGCGCGCCGGATCTCGTGGTGCGGGCGCGGGACAGCCGAGCCGGCGTCCAGGCCCGCGGCAAGCAGTCCACCCGGTACGACACCTACGAGGCGTTCTACCCGCGGACCACGGGCATCTGGCAGACCGTCTGGCTGGAGCCCGTCCCCCGGGTCCACCTGCTCCGGCCGCGCATCACCCCGGACACGGCCGGCGGCCGGTTCCTTCTCGACCTCCCGGTCTCCGCCAACGCCCCCGGCCACCACTGCCGCGCCGTCCTCGCCGACGACGACGGAACGATCACAGAGGCGACGGCTCCGCTCGATGCGGACCGTACGGCACACCTCGTCCTGGACATCCCCGCCGAACGGCGACGGCTGTGGCAGCCTGGCGACCCGCACCTGTACACACTCACGCTCGACATACGCACGTCCGAGGGCGAACTGGTCGACTCGGTCGCGAGCTACGCGGGCCTGCGGTCCGTGACGATCGACGGCCACGCCGTCCTGCTCAACGGACGGCGCGTCTTCCAGCGTCTCGTTCTGGATCAGGGCTGGTACCCCGACGGCCTGATGACGGCGCCGGACGACGAGTCCCTCGTGCGCGACATCGAAATATCGATGGCCGCCGGCTTCAACGGCGCACGCCTGCACCAGAAGGTCTTCGAGGAGCGCTTCCTGCACCACGCCGACCGTCTCGGCTATCTCGTGTGGGGGGAGTTCGGCGACTGGGGTGCCCGGGCCGGAGCACGGCCCGAACGCCAGGCTCCGACCGCCTCGTTCATCACCCAGTGGCTCGAAGCCCTCGAACGGGACTACTCGCACCCCTCGATCATCGGCTGGTGCCCGCTCAACGAGACCTTCCAGGAGATCACGGACCATCTCACCGTGCTCGACGACGTCACCCGGGGCATGTTCCTCGCCACCAAGGCCGCCGACCGGACCCGGCCGGTGATCGACAGCTCGGGGTACTCCCACCGCGTGCCCGAGACCGACGTCTACGACTCCCACAACTACGAGCAGGACCCGGAGCGCTTCGCCCAGGACATGGCGGGCCTCGCCGACGGCAAACCGTTCGTCAACGCGGCACCGGACGGCAGCGCCTGGTCCCTGCCGTACGCCGGACAGCCCTACTTCTGCAGCGAGTTCGGCGGCATCCACTGGCCGACCGACCAGGCGGGGCTCCCCGACACCGGCTCGTGGGGCTACGGCAGCACGCCCGCGAGCGAGGAGGCCTGGTACGAGCGCTTCGCCGGCCTGGTGGGCGCACTGATCGACGACCCACTGATGTTCGGATACTGCTACACGCAGCTCACCGACGTCTTCCAGGAACAGAACGGCATCTACCGGTTCGACCGGACCGAGAAACTCGACGTCGCACGTATCCGGAAGATCCAGACCCGGACCGCGGCCTACGAACTCGACCAGCCCTGACGGGCGACAGCGCATGCGGGCCCCTGCGCCGGAGCAACTGTCTCGCCCGCCCCACCCACCATCCAAGGAGCCCGCATTGAGAACTCGCCTTCGCCGGCTGACCACGGCCGCAGCCGCCTCGGCCTTCGCCCTCGTCCTGGCCGCCTGCTCGTCCTCCTCGTCCGGCACCTCCGACGGAAAGACCACCCTCACCGTGGTCGGCTTCGAGGGGGGCGGCAACGAGATCGCCGACATCCCGGCCATCAACGCGGCCTTCGAGAAGGCCCACCCCGACATCAAGGTCGACTACAAGTACGTCGCCAACACCGAGTACGACGCCTACAACAACACCCGGCTCGCCGCGGGGACCGCCGCGGACGTCCTCATGGTGAACAAGAACCGCCTGATCACCTGGCAGCAGCAGGGCTTCCTCACCGACCTCAGCGACCAGCCGTGGGTCAAGCGGATGCTGCCCAACCTGGCCCCGTACACACAGGTCGACGGCAAGACGTACGACTTCGTCCAGCAGAACATCCCGATCGGCCTCTACGCCAACCTGGACCTGCTGAAGAAGGCGGGCATCAAGCAGGTGCCGCGGACCTGGCCCGAACTGATCAGCGACCTCAAGACGCTGAAGTCGAAGAACGTCGGCGGCCTGGAGATACCCAACCTCAAGGGCTGGGACGCCGAACAGGTCTCCCTCGCCCTGGCCGCCAACCTCATCGACCCTTCCTGGGGCAGTGGCTACGACAAGGGCACCTCCACCTGGGCCGCCGGCTGGAGCCCGGTGATCGACCATCTCAAGCAGCTGCTGACCAGTGGCCTCGTAGACGGCAAGACCATGAACGGCCTGGACCCGTTCAGCCAGGGCGTCTCGCAGTTCGCCGCGGGCAAGTGGGCCTTCTACGTCGACGGCGCCTGGGACCTGAGCCACTACCAGCAGAGCGCCAAGTTCGACTTCACGCTCAACCCCTTCCCCGGTGGCGCGGCGGGCAGCAAGCCCAAGACCTTCACCTTCATCGGCTCAGGCTGGTCGGTCAACGGTGCCTCCGCCCACAAGACCGCGGCCGAGCAGTACATCGACTTCATGTCGCAGCCGCAGCAGGACAGCGCCTACCTCAAGGCCGAGAGCTGCTTCACGACACTGACCGACGTGCCGAGCCCCAAGGTCACCCAGTCCGCCCCGGTCGCCGCCGCCTTCGCCGCCGGGAACACCAGCCCCTCCCAGGTCGAGGTGCCCAACTACCCGAACTCCGAGGACAAGTTCACCGCTCAGCTCAACGCGCTCTTCAACAACCCGTCGATGGACACCGAAGCGCTGCTGAAGCAACTCGACAAGGACATCCCGAAGACCCCGTCGAAGAAGTAGTCACCCCACCCGCCACCGAACCCGTGCGGGGCCTGCCCTACGACAGGCCCCGCGGTCCGCGCCCCCGATGAGGTCGCCGTGAGACTCACCACCCGATCCGCCGCGCTGCTCATGCTTCCGGCCACCGCCCTGTACGCCCTCTTCGTCATCTATCCCACCATCAGATCCGTTCTGCTCAGCCTCACCGACGCCCACGGCGTCATCGGCGGATCGTTCGTCGGCCTGGACAACTACCGCGAGGCCTTCCAGGACCCGCAGGTGCTCGCCGCGCTCAAGAACACCCTGGTCTACACGGTCGTGGTGGTCGTCGTACAGAACGCGCTCGGCCTGGGTATCGCCTACTGGCTGTACAACTCGCCGGCCGTCCGCACCATCGCCCGCACCGGGCTGCTGATGCCCGCGATGATGGCCCTGGTGGCCGTCTCCTACCTGTGGTCGTTCCTCTACTCCCCGGTCGGCGGCCCGCTCGACGCGGTCATGGACACCTTCGGCCTGCACAGCCTGGAGACCTCCTGGCTGGGCGACACCCACACCGCCCTGATGGCGATCGCCGTGTCCTACATGTGGATGTACCTCGGCTACACCGCCACCATCTACCTGTCCAACTACCTGTCCATCCCTGCCGACCTGATGGAGGCGGCGGCCCTGGACGGTGCCCGCGGGTGGACCCGGTTCCGCCGCATCGACTGGCCGCTGCTCGCCCCGTCCCTCACCGTGAACATGACCCTGTCGACGATCGGTTCACTGCGCGTGTTCGACCTGCCCTTCATCATGACCGACGGCGGCCCCGCCAACTCGACCCAGACCCTGAGCTATGTCATCTTCGAGGACAGCTTCAAGGACTTCCGCTTCGCCTACGGCACCGCGGTGGCCGTCGTCCTGCTCGTCATCACCGTCATCGTCGGCGTGCTCCTCACGACCGTCCTGCGCCGCCGGGAGGTTGCCGCATGACTCTCACCGCCCCCAGCACCACAAGAGCCGCCAGCCCCGCTCCGGCGGACACCGCCCCCCTGCGCCGGCGCAGGCTGCACAGTGCCGCCTCGCACGTCGGCCTGCTCCTGGTCACCCTGGTCGTCGTCGCCCCGATCCTGCTCATGGTGAAGGTCTCGCTGCAGTCCGACGCCGACGTCGCCGCCCACCCGCTCTCCTGGCCCAGCCACTGGAGCCTGCACAACTACGTGGCCGCGGTGCAGGCCATGAACTACGGGCGCAGCCTCTACAACACCGTCCTGATCACCGGCGGCGCCGCCGTTCTGGTCATCCTGACCGGCTCACTCGCGGCCTGGCCGATGTCCCGCATCTCCCGCCGCTGGACCAAGACGGTCTACCAGCTCTTCGTGGCCGGCCTCACGGTCCCCGTCTTCGTCATGATCACTCCGTTGTACATGTTCATGCGAGACCTCAAACTGCTGGACTCCTACATCTCGGTGATCCTCGCGGAGGCCGCGATCAGCCTCCCCTTCGCCGTGCTCTTCTTCACCAGCTTCCTGAGGTCCGTACCCGTCGAACTGGAGGAGGCCGCCGCCATCGACGGGGCGGGTCCGCTGCGCACGTACTGGCACGTCATCCTGCCCGTCCTGCGCCCGGCCACCGCGACCCTCGTCATCACCCTCACCCTGGCCATCTGGAACGACCTGGTCATTCCCCTGGTCCTGCTGACCTCCGACAGCAAGCAGACGATGACGCTGGACGTGTACTCCACGATCGGCACCCACGCCTACAGCACGTCCCAGCTCCTGCCCACGGTAGTCCTGGGCACCGTCCCGCTGCTCGCCGTCTTCCTCGTGCTGCAACGGCACATCGTCGCCGGTATCACCGCCGGCGTCAGCAAGGGGTGAGGCATACCGGAGCGGCCGTGGAACCCACCGATGGCTCGGCCACGGCCGGTGGTGAAGGTGACCGACGGTTGGTTCCAGCCCGTCCGGCTCGACCAGGCGTCGGCGCCGCCGCCGGCTCCGGCGGACCTGCGCCGGCTCGGCCACCGAAGCCAGGGAAGCGCCGGGTGATCACCATGGGCCGACAGATCCTCCACCTGTGCTTCGGCCTCCCGGCAGACCCGGACACCGAACTCCCCGAGCGGCTCCGCCGCTTGATGCCGACACTGAGGCAGTGGGCGTCACCTGTCTTAGCAGGGGTATACGCGCGTGGTGTGAACGGGTAGAGGCGGCTGCGATGGAATCAGTGCCCGTGGGCGAGAGCGGCGTCACGCAGGGCGAGCAGGCCATTCAGACCACGGTGGCCTTGGACGGTGACGGCACTGTCATTCCCCGGGCCCGTCATCTGGCTGCTGAGTTCCTCGCTCGCGTGCAGGCTGACCACGGGCTGCCGGTCTCTCAGCGTGCTATGGATCTGACCCAGCTGGTGGTCAGCGAGCTGGTCACCAACGCCCACAAGTACGCTCCGGGGCCGGTGCTGCTGGATTTTCGGATCGCCGATGACACGGTCGAGGTCGCGGTGTGGGACTCCGACCCGGTGCTGCCGATCGCCAAGGCTGCGGACGTCGGCCGTGTGGGGCAGCACGGCCTGGAGATCGTCATGGCCGTCTGCCAGGGCTTCGAATTGCAGCGGGAACCTGTCGGCAAGCGCATCACCGCCCGCATTGCCTTGCTGGACGACCCCGGCGGAGCGGTCACCGGACGCCGCCCCTTGTAGGCAGAGCCGGCCAACGGGTGCGGGCACCCGTCTGCGGCCGTCTTTCGGGAGGGGGCCCGATATCGTGGTCATCGTTGCCTGTCTGCTGCTGCCCATGGTGGCGTGGGTGCTGTGCGGGATGGACCGTTTCGAGGACTGGCTGACCCGCGCCTCGCAGCCATGGGCCGATTGCCGTGTGGGTGGGGCCGGGCAGCAACCTCGTGACGGACAGCGCCAGCGGGCGGGTCAGAGGGTCAACGAGGGGGCGGAGCGCGGAGATCGGCCGGCGTTCGTTCGGATCAGTCACGCGTTGATTCGGCGGTAGGAAGCTCAGCCGAGTGCGAGCAGCACGGTGGCTGCGGCCGCGCCCAGTAGACCGACAACCTGGCGCCGTCAGCTTCGGCGTTCCGTGTCGTCGTCAGGGATGGCCCAGGAGGGCCGGGACGGAGAGTTCGCCTGACGTGGTCGCCGTGCGAGGCCGGGCCGCGAGCGGAGAGCAGGAGTGGCGGCCGGCTGCGGCGGACCCGGATGCGGGCAGGGGCGTGAGCTGCCCTGGGCCGACGGGTGACGAGCCGCGTGGTGGCATGAAGCGGACGACCTCGCTCGGGGGCATGCCGAGCAGACGCTCGACATCACCCTGGCTCATGTGGAGCTCGTGAACAGCGGCGACAATCGCCTGATTCTCGGCGGCGACCGCGGCCGCCCGGCGGCGCCGGGCTTCGACCACCGAGTCCAGCAGGGGCACGAGTTCGGGCACCAGAATGTCCAGCGTGATCATCTCCGGAGGGGCCCCGACGGCTTCGGCCACGAGGCCACGCGCCAGGTCCTCCACCCTGTCAAGGGTGCGGCACTGGCTGTGGAGGTCAAGGCGAGGGATGTCGACGGCCCACCATCGGCCGATACGGTGCAGCAGGACTTGGAATTCGTAGTGGGGACCCACGGGCCTGCGTCCTCTCTCTTCCGTCAGCCGTGCCGTTGCTCACGGGCTGACACGCGCCTCGCGAACTCCGCTCCCTCGCCCCGCCGGGAACGGCCGGGTGCAGGCGTGGTCAGCCGAGGCACAGCCCGAGCAGGCAGACCTCCGTCGGCGAGGTCGACGCCCGTGAGGGGCTGGTCTGGGACGCGTTCGGCTTCGGGCCGTCGCCTGTCGCGGACGCCGACTGCTGTTGTGCCGCCGTACCGGAGCGGTCGGGAGTCGTGTTGCCGGCGGCCGGGGTGGTGCTCTGCGGCTGCGGCGTCGCTGTCGCGGCCGGGCGGGCAGGAACTGTGGTGTCCGGCCGGGCGATCGGTGACGTCGTGCGGGACGGTGCCCGGAGGGTCTGTTGCTGCGGTGCGTCGGTCGTCGGTGTCTGTGGCTGCGAAGGGGAGTGTGACGGCCGGTGGGAGTGTTGAGCGGCTGGTGCGGCGGCTGGAGGATTCTGCTGGGGCGTCTGCTCCTGCCCGGCGCCCGGCCTCGGGTCGTCCGGCGTTGTGGCTGCCTGGGCCCGGTCAGTGGCGTGCCGGTCCATCATGGCGATGCTCAGGCCGCCTCCGACGAGTGCGACAGCGCTCGCGACCGCTGCCCGGCGCTTGTTCTTCCTCCAGCGGGCCAGTCGGCGACGGCGCGCCGCGCGCCCCTGGCGTGCGGGCGGCAGGACCTCGACGTCGGCGGCGACGTGCGGGGCCACGCTCCTGGCAGTGCTGGACTCCGCCACGCCGTCCGGGAGGCTGTCGTGCCCCGTGACGGAGGCCGCGGGGTCCCGGTGGGTCGTTGTAGCAGGTCTGGCACTCGTCATTGCCGGGGCCGAGCCGCTGTGGCCGTCGGCGGCGGGTGGGGCGATGTCCGGGGCGTAGGCGCCGCACCCGGGGCACACCAGTGCGCCGTTGAGGTGCCGACGGCATGAAGAGCAGTAATCCATCTGTGCTTTCTGTTCTTCCTGATTCGACGTGCCGCTGGCCCCCTCTGGGGGGCACGGCTTGGTCCTTGGGCCAGGACGGGACACGCGGACGTACCCGTGCTGAGGCCCATCCCTATTGCGGCGACCCGCGCCACTCCGGCTGACCGGCCGCAGTGGCTCCCGTGCTCTGGTCCCATTGACGGGCTTGTTGACCCGTATCCCGTCCGGTCAGCAATTGCGCTGCCTGGTGCCGCGTGTGTGCCGCGGCGCGTTGAGCTTCGCCGACGACGTCACCCCGTTCGCGTATCAGGTCCTCATAGATCGGCATGCGATCGTTTCCAGTGGAGCTGTGTGTCATGGTCGGCCCACTTTCATGGCGATCAATAAAGAGGCTGGTTCACTGTCAGGCTCGGTTGAGCCGGGCAGCGATCCCGTGGCCGATCAGCAAATAGATGACGGCCGGTAGGCCGTAGTTGAGGACAACGCGCAGCCACTCTGTGTCCATCGTGAAAATGTCCTGTGCCCACCAGGACAGCCAGCCCGCTGTGCCCTGTACGAATTCGACGAACACGTTCCCGCGGTTCGCGTCGAGCAGGAACAGCAGGATCCACAGGCCCAGCAGGCCCGCCGCGATGTCGGCGATGGTGCAGATGGTGATGGCCGTACGCCGGGTGGTGGCCTGACGGTGCAGAGCGCGGCCCGGGTCTGGCGGCTCGTTGTATACCTGGTATCCGGGAACCGGGTCGATGTTTCTCATGGGGATATCCGATCTGACGTAGTGCCATGTCTGCGCGCTCGCGCCAGGGCACCGGATTCCGCCGGTCGGTACCCCGCTTCTTCCTCCTTCTGCGTTCCGCATGCACTGCAGCGTTACACCGGCGTCTACAATGCCCAAAATATGGCTGCCTATACAGGCACTTGGAGGCGCAGATCGCGGCCCGGCTCAACCACCCCAACGTCGTCGGCATGTACGACTTCGGTTCACACCACGACCAGCCCTACCTGGTCATGGAACTCGTCAACGGCTGGAACTTGGCCCAGGAACGCTCCCTGCGCCGCGTCCTGCCCCCGGAAGAGGCGGCAGCCATCACGGCACAGGCGGCCGCCGGCCTCTGCGCGGCACACCAGCAGGGAGTGGTCCACCGGGACGTCAAACCCGCCAACGTGATGCTGACCACCGACCACACGGTGAAGACCACCGACTTCGGCATCGCACGCTTCGCCGAGGAGGCCGCCGGCACCCTGACCGCCACAGGCAAGATCATCGGAACCGCCGACCACCTGGCTCCCGAACGCGCCCTGGGCCGTCCCGCGCAGCCCGCATCCGACGTCTACTCCCTCGGCTGCGTCCTGTACGAACCGGTATGAAGGTCTGCCCGGACGGTCTGCGGGCCGGGGCCTCGGCCTCCGGCCTGGTGAATGTGAGACTGAAGGCATGCTCATACAGTTCCTCACCGCCGCCGGTGTGCTCGCCGTGCTGACCGTGGTGCCCAGGCCGGACATGGCCGTCGTGACGAAGCGGGCCGTCTCCGCCGGATGGCGGGACGGTCTGCGGACGGTCGGCGGGATTACCACAGGGCTGCTGGTCTGGGGTGTTCTCACGGTCGTGGGTCTTGCTGCGGTTCTGGCCGCTTCCGCCACCACGTACACCCTGGTCAAGCTGGCCGGCGCCGCCTACCTGATCCTCCTCGGCGTCCAGGCGCTGGTCCACAGCCGACGCGGCCAGGCACAGACCGCGGACACCCTCCCCGCCACCCCCGCCGGCAGCCCCTGGCGGACCGGCCTGATCAGCAACGTCTTCAACCCCAAGATCGCCGTCTTCTACACCGGCCTGCTGCCGGCGCTGGCCCCGTCCGGGCTGTCCCCGCACGCCGGTATGACGCTGCTGGTCCTCATTCACGCGATGCTGACCGCGGTATGGCTCGGTAGCTACGTGATGCTCCTGGCCAAGGCCCGTGCCTTCTTCCAGAAGCCCCGCGTGCGCCGGGCCATGGACCGGACCACAGGCGTCGTACTGATCGGGTTCGGCCTCAAAGTCGCCACGACCCAGCCCTGACCATCAGCGCCGCCGATCGCCGGGGGCAAGCAGGCTGGTCAGCTCGGCGATGGCCTCGGGGCAGGGCTGAAGCGGCGGACGTTCTCCGGCTTCTTGTGTCGCGACTTCCTACGGTACAGCGCCGGCCCGTGGCGCGGCCCCACACGCCGGACACCGCAGCCGCCCCGGCCTCTCCCCCGGCGACATCGCCCGCTCCGGCAGCTGACCCGCGTCATACGACGGCCCATGGCTTCTGTCCGGCGGATCACCTGACCACTTACAGCGTCGCCTGGCCGACCGTCAGTCCGCCGGTCTCTGTCTTCAGCGCCCGCCGCGGTTGAGGGCGGCGACCTCGCGTACGGCCCCGGCTATGGCCTGGTAGTCCTTCCTCAGGATCGCACCGTGGTTGCTGGGGACCTTCGCGCTGACGCGGAGGTTGGCGTTGCGGGCGGTCACTGCATCGAGGCCGGCGCGTATCCGTTCCTGCTCATCACCGCGGCTTCCAAACGACGTGCCCGAAGCGACCACGTAGCGCACCGGGACGGCGATGTTGTCCAGCACGGGGCCCAGCTCGCGCTCTCGGGAGAGCCTGCCGAGCTCGATGTTGCTGTTCGCCTGTTCTTCGGCGGTCATCCGCGGGGTCAGGCCAGTCGGGCGCAGCAGCGGCGTGAACCAGCCCATCCGCCGAAACAGCTTCCGGATTCGCTGCTCCATGGCCTCATCCAGCCAGTCGTGCGGGAACGCGCCGTCGACCAGGACCGCGCCCACGGTACGGGCCGGGTTACGGTCGGCCCAGTGCGCCGCGACGACCGCTCCGTAGGACCAGCCCACCAGCAGCACCCGGCCCACGGCCCTGGCCGCGAGAACGGCGTCGACATCACGGACGGCGGCCTCGAAGGAGTAGTCCGCCGAACACTTCGACTTCCTGCCGCGGGCCCGCTCGTCGTAGGTGATATGCCGCCACTGAGTTCCCAGTTCCGCGATGACCCGCCGCCAGTATCCCTGCGTGGCGAACTGGCCGTTGAGATAGACCACGGGGATCCCGGGGCCGCCGCTGTCGGTCACGGCCAGCGCCGTGTCGTCGACCGGCACCATGCCGGTCCACTGTGCATCGGTCGAGAAGGTGCTGTTCTTCCTCATAGGTTCCCCCTGGTCGCGTGAAGCATCTTGTTCGACTTCTCCGGGCGCTGCACGTGGAGCGCGATCCCCTGGAAACGGCGGCCGGGTCACCGGCGGTGACGCAGAGGATCGCGGTCGCGGCCGGACGGTCCCGGCCTCTGCTCGTCGCAGGCCGCGGATCTACAGGCTGCGGGCGGTGATGTCGCCGTGGGAGGTGGTGGCGCGGATGTCGAGTTCGGCGGTGCCGTCGTTCTTGAGGGCGTTGCTGATGCGGCCGTGGCCGGTGCCGGCGTCCAGGGTGGCCGAGACGCCGGCGGCGGCGCCGATCGAGATGTCGCCGGACTCGGTGCGCAGCACGACCGTGCCGCGCCCGGCCTCGGCGATCCGGATGTCGCCCCGTGCGGTGCTGATCTCCGCGGAACCGCCCAGCCGGCCGACCTCGACGTCGCCGTCGACCGCGGTGAGGCGGACGCTCGCGGCCTCGTCGATCTTGATCTGGCGGTACGCGCCCTCGAAGGCGACGTCGCCGAGGCGGCCGACGACCCGGAGTTCGGCGCCGGCCGTCTTCGCCTCGACGTGGGAGCCCGCGGGCAGCTGGATGGTCACCTCGACCGATCCGGAGGGGCCGAAGAGCTGGTTCTTAGCCTCCGGGGCCGCGATCCGCAGGACGCCGGCGCCGTAGCCGACCTCGATCCGCTCCGCCGCCCTCACATCGCTGCTCTTGGCGGCGTTGACGGGCAGGACCTGGACCGTGGTGTCCGCCCGGTCGGCGGCGATGAACTGGATGCGCCCCGCGGGGATGTCCAGGACGGCGGAGACCGGGGCGGGGGTGTCGAACTTCTGCATGGCGCTCTCCTGTCGACTCGTTGTTTCTGATATCGGAAACGCTACGTTGCATTCCAGGAATCGGCAACGAGTTCGTTGCGTATCGACGGTATCGATGCAGGTAGAAGAGGAATATTGTTGCAATGATTCTGCAGCTAACGCAACAGCTTCAATGTCGATCGTTGCAATAGAATGAGAGTGAACGCTATAGAGGAACCGTCACCCACCACGAATGTGGCCACACGTTTGCGCGCTCGATCGCGAGCGGTGACCTGCTGCCAGATCACCTCCCTCTCCGGCACACGCCGTCCCATTCACCGCGGCCCCGCAGCCCGCTCCAGGGCCTGCTGTGACGCAGCCCGGCGGCAGGGTGCTTACGGCGTAGGCGCCGCTGGCACGCTCCCGACCTACACCACGTCAGAGGTCGTTTTCTCCCGATGTTTCATCCCGCTATTACTGTTTGATCCCGTGGTTCGGGTCGCGCCAGGAGATGGTGGCCTCGCCGGTAAGGCGGCGGGCCATCAGGTCGGTCATGGCGAGGTGGATCACGCCAGCTGGTGCGTGGCCGGGGGCGCGATGTAGCTGCTGGGGTCCGCCGGCGTTCCGTCGTGGCATTCGAGGCGGCTGCCAAGGGTCTTGAGCGGCAGGCACGCGAAATACCGGCGCATGCAGAGCAGATAGGTCTGGCGGGCGGCCATGGCCTTGTCGAGCGCGAGTTCCTGGGCCAGCGTCGGTTTCCGCTTCGGCTTGGCGAGGTCGACGCGGTACAGCCACGCCGAGCGCCCGCCCTTGCGCCAGATGAGCCGGGCGACAGGCTCGTGGCCGCCGGGGCTCAGGCCCATCGCGCGTCACTGGCGGCGGTGAGCATGGCGAGGTCGGAAGTGCGGTGAGATCGCGCTGAAGACGGACAGGAACTTCTGGGCTGATCGGGCCGTGCGAAAGTCCTTCGTGGCGCGTTCACGCTGCCTCGCCGTCTGGTGGCTGTTCTCGGCCTGTTGTTGAGGCCCTTGTGGGCACGGTGCTCGGCCGAGCGCATGAGCTCGCCATGGGCCACGGGGCAGGAGCGCATCTTGTCCGTGATCAGCACCCTGGGCACCCGGCGCTGCTTCTTCATGAGCTGGGCCATGAACCGCTTCGCGGCCTTCGCGTCCGGCCTGGACTGGACCAGAGTGTCCAGTAGGTACCTCGCTTGGTCCACCGCCCTCCACAGTTGCTGCCGCACCCTGTTGATCTATGAACACCTCGTCAAGGTGCCCTCCGCCGGGGACCTGAACCCCTTGTACGACACCGCCGCCCCGGCCCCCACGCACGCGATCTGCTGGCCCAGGACTCCGTAGGCGCCACGCTTGAAAGGATCAGCACCTCCGCCACCGAGCTCGTCGAGGGCTGCCAAGCCGCCGGCGTGCTCACCTTCAAGGCAAGCAGGTCGAATCCCTCGCCCCGACCGACCATGTCGTCATCGGCAGCGACCAGCTCCAAGAACGACTGCAGGAAGGCCCCTGCTTCGACGCCGCCCACAACCACCTCGGCGAGCGGGTGTTCCGCATCGCCGACTTCACCGCCCACAT
Organism: Streptomyces sp. NPDC093261; assembly: GCF_044753645.1. Taxonomy (NCBI): domain Bacteria; kingdom Bacillati; phylum Actinomycetota; class Actinomycetes; order Kitasatosporales; family Streptomycetaceae; genus Streptomyces; species Streptomyces sp. NPDC093261. Next base: position 66,468 of record NZ_JBIVNO010000019.1, on the reverse strand, counting down.
CCAGCGCTGGCCCGCCTACGCGCCCCCAGGGGCCTGGGGCCGGGCAGCATGAGAGGCTTCCTCCTCTACACCGACGAGGAGGACCTCGGCGCCCTCAACCTCAACTCCCGCCGGCCCGGCGCGTTCACTGAGGCCAGCGAGACGGCCGGCTGGCTGCTCGCCTCCCACGCCGCCGTCGCCTTCTCCGGCGCCCACACCCACGCCCAGAGGGAACAGGCCGTCGCCACCCGCCACACCGTCGGCGAAGCCATGAGCATCCTCATGGGCTCCCGCCACCTCACCGAGACCCAGGCATCCGACGGCCTGCGCCGCTGCTCCCAGCAGAAGAACATCAAACTCCGCGACGTCGCCCGCCAGGTGTGTGCACACGGGCGCCTGTAGACCGCGGTGCAGGGTTCCTGAGCGCGGGGGTCCAGGACAGTGGCGCGACGGGCGTCCTCAGCGCAGCAGCCGGCGTACCGTCCGGCGCAGGGCCAGGGCGCGGGCGAGGCGGGGCAGGGCGTAGGTGCCGAGGACGATCGCGGTGGCAGGGACCGTCCAGCAGGAAGTGGGGCCTCTTCCTCGAGGCCCTCGAGAACCTGGCGGTGATCCCGCGCGCCGAGGCGCCTGTGGGTCGCAGTGGCGGCGCCAGGGCGCGCGAGGCAAACTCGATGTCTCCGAGACCACGCAGCGGCCCCGCGGACAGGAGGAGCAGGGTTCCACTGCTGAGTCTGCGGGGCCGGTGCATGACTCACGTACCCGGCGGTGCGCCCGATAAGCCCGATCCCTCCCGGCCGCCTCAGGAGAGGGCCTTTCACGACAGTGGGCCCGGCCGTGCCAGAGATGATCGGGGAGACTCTACGGGCAGTCTTGAACGCGCTTGCCGCAGCGTGCCCGCGGTGGCCGGCCGCGCAGGTGGATGCCGAGTGGTTCGACCGTTACGGGCACCGAGTGGAGGAAGCGAGGCTGCCCCGGGGCAAGGAGAGGCGCCAGGCGTGGATCGAGCAGGCCGGGGCCGACGGGATGCACCTGTTGGAAGCGGTCTTCTCGCCACAAGCTCCTTGCTGGGCACGGTCGTTGAAGGCGGTCGAACTGCTGCGGCAGATCTGGGTGCAGAACGTCCGGATCGTCGACGGGGCCGTCTGCCGACGGGACGCGAAGAACGTACCTCCGGGCCGGTTACGGCCCTTCTCGCCCTATGGCACCGACGCTCGCGCCGGTGCCAAGCGAGGCACCGGCTGGACCGGCTACCTGGTGCAGCTGACCGAGACGTGTGAGCCGGACGCGCCCAACTTGATCACTCATGTCGCCACCACCGACGCGTCCGTGAGCGACGTGAAGATGATCGATGCCATCCACGCTGACCTGCGCGCTCATGGCAGGCTCCCCGCCGTGCATCTGGCGGACGCGAACTATGTCGATGCCCAGGGCCCGGTCGACGCTGAAGAAGCGGGCATCGAGTTGGTGGGACCGATCCAGCGAAACACCACCGCCCAGTCATCCGGCACCTTCGCCACCGACGCCTTCACCGTGGACTGGGAGAACAAGCGAGTCACCTGCCCCAACGGGAAGGTCGCCGACCACTGGTATCCGCGTGTCTCCTCGCACGGAATCCCGGTGGTCCAGGTCCGGTTTCGCGCAGCTGACTGCCGGTCCTGCCCGGACGTGCATGACTGCACGCCGTCCAAGGCCGGCAGGGGCCGGGAGATCATGCTGCGGGAGAAGGCCGCACACGAGGCCATGAGGACGAACCGTGCCGCCCAACGGAGCCCTGAGTGGTGGGAGATCTACCAGCACCGACAGGGCATCGAGGCCACCATCTCCCAAGGCGTCCGGGCCTTCGGCCTTCGGCGGTCCCGCTATCGGGGCCACCCCAAAACCCGACTGCAGCACCTCTTCACCGCCACTGCGATGAACCTCGCCCGGCTCGATGCCTGGATCACCGGGACACCCCGAGCCGCAATCCGTATCTCCCGCCTCGAACGACTGCGTCCCGCTGCCTGACGGCAGCGGGACGCAGTGGGAGCCACCATTACCAACAGTGTCCATGCCGGCCGGGCCCACTCATTGCTCGCACGTGGCGCGCTCCGCGCGCCGTCCGCCATTGCCTACCAGCGGTACCAGCGGCCCCTCCGGCCCCCGCTGTCCGCGGACCGGACCACGAAGCCGAGCAGCCACACGATGAGCACGATCACCGCGATCCACCACAGCGCCTTCAGTGCGAAGCCCGCGCCGAAGAGGATCAGAGCCAGCAGAAGAACCAGAAGCAGGGGAACCATCGTTATCAACCTCCTGACCACCGGATGCCCTTACTTCAGCCCTACAAGCACCCAAAACATGAGTTACTTCCAAGGCATGAGGGGCATAAGCGCGCCGCATGCCGTGACGGTTCCCCTCACTCACGCCTAGCGCACCGCAGACGCACAGCATGTATCACTCAAAGCGATGCCGTGGCCTTGTACCTGCCGGGACCATGACGGGATCGCGCGTACAGCCGACACCCGAGTCTGGCAATCGAGGGAACTCAGCCGCACGACCGTGCTCCAGAAGGCCGAGCTCAGCCGAACAGTGCGCCATCGGCAGGCCCATTGGAGGTTCGTTTCTCCGGTGAGCCCCCACCCGCCATCCGAGTGAGGCGTTGCGGCGGCGGTACAACGCCTCCAGCGCGTCGTAGGCGCTCAGGAGCTCCGCTCTCGTGCGGGTGCGGCGGTAGCCGATGCGGTCACCCAGGGCCTGGACATCACGCCGGCGCCGCACGTGGTCCCGCCGCGTCGACCGGGACAGGGCCGCCAGGTCCACGGGCAGCGGAATGGTGGCGTAGAGGGTCTGGATGTCCCGGCGGCCCCACGTGTCTTCTGCCTGCCGGTCCAGGGGTGAGCCGTGTGGCAGCTCGGCGATCAGCACACGGTCGGCGAGGTGCGGTAGATGTCGGATGAGAGAGCCCACCGCCTCCCCGCTCTCGCCAACCGGCCGGACCTGCTCGGAAGCGGCCCAGGCCAGCGGGGTTATGCGGGTGCTGCCGTCGCGGGCGGTCTCGCGGACCAGGGCGAGGGCGGCGACGGGGCGGTCCCTGTCCAGCACTGCCAGGATCAAGGGCTGGCATCCACAGGGCAGTTGTCGGCCCACCCCAGCAGCCAGGAAGGATCCTGGTAGGCGCTGGCCGTAGCGTCACGCTCGTACAGGCCAGGCCACGTCCGCGCGAGGAAGTCGAGCGCGGACTTCCCGCTGTACTCGGCCGCCTGGCAGCCACAGCGCTGTGACGTCATGCAGACATGCCATCGGCCAGGGAGGGACGCCGGGACGCCTTTCCCTCGGTCGTCCCCCACGGCCGGAGCGGTGGCCGCGCTTCTTTGCGCCGGGGTCCGCACTGCGGACGCGTCGCCGCGGAGGCGGACGGTGTCGTGCGGCCGCCGTCACCGGCGCTTCGCTGAACCGTCCCTCGTGCCAGCCAGGACGGCATTGGGCGGGCTCTCCGCAGCCCTTGGTGCCTGACCGGCCGCGTCGTGCATCCACGTGCTCTCTGCCGGGCACCGCTGGCGGATCGCCCGGCCGGGTGGGTGCGTCGACGGAAGGGTGGGCCAGTGGCGACAGCCGTGGTGCGCGTGGCGCGACGGCCATCGCCCACCGGCCGGTGAACATGCTCAGGAGGGCCCGGAATCCCCTTCGGCGTCAGGCAGCAGTGCGGTGACCTTCAGGATGTGCACGGCCTGGTTCTCGCCGAGGTAGGCCTTCAGAATGCGGGTGAAGGCGGAATCGCCGAGTTTCGCGCGCTGACCACGCAGGGCGTTGATGTTGCGGGTTGCGTTCTCCGATCCGATCTGCTCGTTGATGCGCAGCGCGTACGCCATGGCGTAGACGGCCTCATCATGGATTTCCTGCTCCGCCCGCAGGTTCCCGAGTTCGGCGTAGTCGAGGGCGATCCCCTGCTGGTCTCCGAGTTCCTTGTCCATGGAAAGGCAGCGGCGAAAACACTGCTCCGCGAGATCGTAGTCGCCTTGGCGCTGGGCGATTTTTCCCAGGTGGAAGGTACTGTTGCAGATTCCTGCCTGGTTTCCCAGACGTGTCTTGATGGCGATGGACGAACGCAGGCTTGACTCGGCCCGCTCATAGTCACCGCGTTTTTCGTACATGCATCCCAGTTGGTGGTGGACGATGGCGGCTTCTGTCTCGCGGTGCGTCTGCTCGTAGAGGCCCAGTGCCATCCGGTACCGGGTCTCGGCTTCGTCGAAGTGCTTTGTCTCGGAAGCGATGCTGCCCAGGTCCTCATGGCACTTGGCGACAGCCCGCACATCGCCCGCCGCTTCGCAGATCGGCAGTGCCCTCTCGAGACACATCCGGGCAGTGCCGTAGTGGCCCGCTTTCTGCAGGTCGATGGCAAGGAACACGTAGGCGCTGCCGAGCGGGCTGGGGTGGGAGTGCAAGCGACGGAAAGCGAGATACGAGGTGGCACGGTCGAGGGCCAACGCGGCTTCCTCCGGGGGCAGATGACCCACGAGGGCAGCGTTGAAGTCCTCTTCTCCCAGTTCGAGGTACTGGATGGCCAACCAGTCGATGTCCTTGCGGTCCCTGAAGGGGTGTTCCATCCAGTGCAGCCACGCGTCCGCGGTGCAGGTGATTCCGTCAGCGGCGCGGCCGAGAACTGTACGGACGGCGCCCAGTTGGCGGTTCGCACTTGCCAGGAATTGTTGCTCGCCCAGAACCGTGTACATGGCCCGGGCGCGGGTGAAGCAGGTCTCTGCCCAGGTGAGGTCGCACCGTTCCCGCGCGGTGCCGCCGAGTTCGAGGTGGCATTCGGCGATGTCGCGGGTGCTTCCGATGTCCTCGAATACTTCCAGTGCGGCCCTGAGGTGGAGGTCGGCCGACTCGTAGTCGAAGAGCGCGGCCGCGATTCTGGAGAGCAGCAGCCTGCCTTGCCCTGTCCTGACTCGGTCGTTCAGCCTGGTGAATCCCGACAACGCATTGAGGACACACTGTTCCGCCTTCGCGTAGTCCTGGGAGAGGAAAGCGAGCGAGGCGATCTGGTGATGGCTTGCGGCGATTCCCTCCAGGTCGCCCGTTTCCTCGGAGACGGCCAGAACCTCAAGGTACTGCCGCTCGGCCAGAGCGTGATCCCCCCTACGCATGGCGATCCCGGCAAGCTGGTGCATCGTGAGGGACATCGAATGCCGGTCGCCGAGACGTTCCTTGATGGAAAGTGACTCCCAGTACAGCCGTTCGGCTTCCTGTAGATCGTCCCGGTCGTCGGCGATCAGGCCGAGCTGATGGAGCACCACCGCGACATCGTGGTCCGCGCCGAAAGCGCGGAAGGCGGCGAGAGCCGTACGGTACAGCGTCTCCGCCTGGGCAGTGTCCCCCCGGCTCAGCCTCACGCCGGCGAGATCTCCGACAATGGTGGCCCGCGTCTTGGAGCTCTGGGGGGTCAGCGCCAGCGACTGGCGGATGAGCTGCTCCTGCCAGGACCACTGGCCAGCGGCGTTGAGTTCGTGACAGACGCGCCTGGTGCACTCGATGGCACCCTCCACGTCACCCGCCGCCAGCCAGTGGTACCGGGCCTCGATCACCTGCTGGATGTACTCCGTCGGCTCCGATACGGCACGACTGCGACGGGCCCAGTATTCCGCGGCTCTCTCGTGCAGCGTGCGTAACCGCTCCTGGCCGGCCAGTCCGGCCAGTGTCCCGGCGGTCCAGCGGTGCACCGAGTATCCCGGGCCGTCAGGCGCTACGAGCCCGAGGCGCAGCAGGGCGGCGAGCGCGCCTGCCATCCCTTCCGGGACGGGCGGATGTTCCTCGGCCCCGGGCGCGGCGGCCAGGACCGAGGCGAGCCCGTCGGTGTCCACCGGCAACCGGTACACCGACGCACCGAGCAACAGGTCCTTTCCCAGAGGAAGGGCGTCCACTCGCTCGATCAACTGCGGAAGCAGTACGTCCTCGGCGATCAGTGCCCCTGTCTCGGCCAGCAGTTCGCCGAGGCTGTCGCCGGGGGGCCGTCTGCCGGCGGTGGCGGCACGCAGCCGGGCGGTCACGTCGTCGAACCGCCCGTGACCGTCACGCAGCAGGGCATCGAGGTACTCCAGGGAACGCGGATGACCGCCGAGCCGGTTCCACACCTCCCGCTTCTGCTGAGACGCGAGCACGTCCACCCCGGGCAGCCGCCACATCAGCTTCCGCGTCTCCTGCCAGGAGAGCGGACCGAGATGGTGGGCGTCCACACCGGGAACGTCGAAGGGGTGCCTGCTGGTGACGATCAGAGCGTGGTCCCTCGCCCAGGCCGCGAGGAACTCCGCGAGTTCGCGGTCGGCGGGGAGGTGCTCCGCGTCCAGGTTGTCCTCGGCGTTGTCGACGACAAGGAGGAGGGGGCGTGCACCCGAGTCCCGGAGGGCCTTGAGCCTCTCCACCCAGTGCAGAGTGGGCTCGGCCAGCGTCATGACGGCCTGCCGCAGCGGGTGTGTGCCGGGCGACTCCTCGGAGCCGCAGCAGAGCGCCAGTCGCCGACGCAGGCGGTCGAGGATCGTGTCGACGCCCGTCTCGCCGCTGATCGCCACCACCAGGCCGCCGGCGGCCTCGAAGCGCCGGGCCAGTTCGGTGGCCAGGCTGGTCTTCCCGACCCCACCGATGCCGTGCAGCATGATCCGGGGCACGGTCTGTGACAGTTGGCGGAGCATGGGCCTGCGGCCGACGAAATCCCCGGGCCGCCGCGCGACAGCGTCCTGGAGGGTCCCGGACATGCTCGAGGCCACGGCACCCGATGCGGACACCGAGACTGACGTGGTCGTCGAGTCCGGGGAAGCGGCCGTCGAAGCCACAGGTCGCCGGGGGGCCTCGTGGTCCGGGGCCGCGAGCGGGAACTCCGGATCCGCGAGGAAGAGTACGGGGGTCGCCCACTCCGGCAGGTGCCGTGGCACGCGTTCGATGTCGCGCCTCGCCTCGCAGAACACGGTGAGCAGATCCGCTTCCGGGCGACGGGCAAGACCTTCGTACAGGCGTGTGCACAGTTCGGTGGCGTACTCGTCGCTGACCGGCCCGTTCATCGCCAGTACCGCAGGGGCTCCGTGCTCCAGCAGGCTTCTGGCCGTGCCTGCCTGCTCGACGTGGTCATCGCGGGCGGTCGAGCAGCCCGCCAGCACGATCAGGGGAACGATGTGACCGGGTGGCAGCACCTCGGCGAGAAAGCGGACGCCGCTCACGGGGTCTTCCGCTCCGTCCTCGGTTTCCAGCAGCAGGGCACCGGGGCGGGCATGGCAGGAGACGTGGAGGATGTCCACCGGTTCTTCGGCGAGTGCCGTCCTCAGCGCCGCGACACCGCCCCATTCCAGGAGGCGCACCCGTCCACCGTGGTGGTGGCTGGGCTCGACCGCGTCCAGGATCCGCCCGAGCTCCTTTTCGTAGTCGAGCAGTTGACCGCTACTGTCGTCGGGGCTGGCGAAGACCGCGAGGATACGGGGCGGGCCGCCACGCAAGGAGGCACCGACCCTGGTGCCAGGTGCGGATCGGTACACATCGACCCGTTCGTCCAGGATCAACGGGGTCTGCTGCCCGGGGACGACGAGGGTCTCCCACGGGAGTTCGGCCAACTCCGCGTCGGCCACACGGATACCGAGACGGTGACGGCCGGGTCCGACCAGTTCCTCGGCCAAAGCCTCGCCCACGGGACCGGTCAGGAAACAGCGTCCCAGTGCCGTGCCCACTTCACGCAGCACTTCCGGCGTCGGCTTCCTGCGCAGGCGCCAGACCGCGTGGGCCGTTCGCTGATCCACCGTTCCAGCGGTCTGGGTGACCTGCTGCCCCCGGAACAGTCCCGCGACCTGTGAGTGCCCGATCACCAACTGCATCGTTTCGCCCCCTTCACTGACATGATGGTGGATGCGTCGGGCCAGGGCACGGGTGAGAGGGGCAGGGAAGGAACATGTCCGGGGAAGCGGGGGGAACCGGGGAGGCGGGCGGCGTGCAGCCGCCGCAGGCCGCGACGGAGACGAACGTGGTCCGCCTCAACGAATCCGGTGACATCGAGTTTTACGACGGGGAACGCTGGGTGCCCTACACCGACCTGCCCGAGGACGACCCCGGCCCTTTGGGGATCGTGTTCCGCGAGGACGGGCAGTGAGCGACGAAGAGGCGACGGCGTCGCAACCGGGCCCTGCGACACTGGACGCCCTGCCCTCGCCCCTGGCCTCGGTCGACGGAAGCCGGGCAACGGCGCGGTGGATCATCGCCTCGACCGGAGCGGTGGGCGCGCTGTTGCTGGGCGGCGGTCCCCTCCTGGCCGTCGGCAGGGTCGGGGACTGGGAGCACGGGCTTTGGGCAGGCGCCGGACTGCTGCTGGCCCTGTCCGGCGTCGCCTGGGCGCTGTGGCGGACCAGTGATGTCCTCGTACCGGCCGTGATGACCCCGGCCCAACTGGACAGCCCGGCACTGCGCGGTCTGCGCGAGCAGTTCGACGCCGCGCCCTGGTACTACTTCGGTTCGGTGGCCACCAGCCTCGACGACCTGCTGCGGCACCGCCAGATCGCGGCCAACATCGCCGCCCTGCTCCGGTCGGCAGAGCCCGGAGACCGCGACGCCCTTCGACGCAGTCTGTTGACGGCCCATCGCAACGTCGCCAAGACCGACCCCTACCTGCGCTGGGTGCTCGCCACGGCCCACGCGTGGCAGGTACGGGAGACCCTGCACAGGGCCCGTCGTCACACCTTCCTGGGGGGCGTGCTCGTCATCGCGGGGGCCGTCACCTTCCTCAGCGCGACAGCCGTACGGCACTGACGTGGTGGTCCGGGTTCAGGCGGGTGAGGGGAACCGGTTGGCAGCCGTCACGGGATGTCCCCGCTCCGGTCGAAGCGGCGCGGGGCGCCGGGGCGCGGGGCGTACATCGCCCGGCCGCCGGCGCCGATTTGCCCCAGCTCGGCGGGCGCGGGCCGCCCGTGCCCGCCGCACGGCGCTGACCTGTTCCTCGGTGGCCTGGTCGGCCAGGTCAGCGGAACCCGGGTAACGGCCGGTGGTGGCGTGGTAGACCTCGATCCGGTGGTCGTGGTGGGGCATGAAGTGATCACCGCACCCCTTAACGGTACTCAGCAGCAGAACGACAGCACCGGAGCGCCCGGTGGAAAGGAATCCGGTGTGATCTGGACGCCGCCGGACCCCATGCCGAGCGCCCCCGTTTCCGGGCCCGAGCCACGGCCGGGCTGGGCGGCGGAGCCCACGTTATGGACAGGGTTTGAGATTGTCCGTTGTCCGCGACGAAAACGGGGTCGGGCCCCTCACCATGAGGGACCCGACCCCCGGACATGCGTTCAGCTCTGGCACGCGCACGCCGACGCGGTCTTGGCTTCCGACACAGTGCGGCTGGGGCCTCTTACGCGTCGACGCCGCAGCAGCAGCGACCGCCGGCCGTCACTCGGTGTGCAGTACGCCGGCGATGGTCTGCCGGGCCGCCGCGCGCGCCGGCAGCAGCGCACCCATTGCGGCGATCACCACCCCGGCCAGCACCAGCAACGTCATCAACCCTGGGTGCCACACGTCCAGCATCCGGGCAGGGAAGGTGAGTTGGGCCGCGTGCTCGGTGATCGGGATCACCACATGGTACGCGGCGACTCCGAGCGGCAGGCCCAGGATCCCGCCCACGAGCCCGAGTCCGGCCATGGACACAACCATCATCACCGTGACCTGGCGTGGCGTCATGCCGATGGACTTGAGCATCCCGAGGTCGCGCCGGCGTTCCCGTGCGTTGAGTACGACGGTGTTGAACACGCCCATCGCTGCGACCAGCGTCAGCATCAGGGTCAGTGCGGAGGCGGAGCTGATGACAGTCACGGCGTCCGTGTTCAGCATTGTGTTTTCGGCCGGGTAGAGCCCCGGGTCGGCGGCTTGTACGGCCTTCGTGTAGGTGTTGAAGTCGGCATCGCGGGTGAGGTGCACCCAGTACTGGTTGGCCTGCGCGTCCGGCGCCAGAGCGGTCACCGTCGACCAGTCCGCGCGCATCCAGTCCTCCGGGCCGGCCAGGATCTCGCCGACCAGGGTCACGCGCTCCTGGCGGCCGTCCGCCGCGGCCAGGGTGAAGGAGTCGCCGAGCCGTAGCCCCTGTTTGGCGAGGAATCTGCCGGAGGCCACCACTTCGCCGGGTCTGCTCATCCAGCGGCCCCGCGCCAGGCTGTCCGGGAGCGTCGACTGTCCCCCGCGCACGCCCTCGACCGCCACTCCTTCGCTTTGGCCGAGGATCCGTACGTTGATGAAGCCCACTGCGGCCACGTCTGCGACATCCGGCACAGAGCGCAGGAGTTTCTGTGTTGCGGCGTCGTTGTGACGCGGGGCGGTCTGATCGAACTTGGCCTGTCCTCGCCAGACGGTCGACTGTGCCTTGCCGTAGTCCTGTTCCGCGTGGCCGTAGGAGACCATGGTGGCCGACAGGCCGGTGGCGAAGGTCACCGTGGCCACGCCGAGCAGGACCGAGGCGATGGTGAGCAGCGCCCGTCCGGGCCGAGCGAAGGGCAGGCCCAGGCCCAGAGTCACCGAGCGTGGCAGCCGCACCCCGCTCAACCACCGCTGCACCGCCGGTCCCCGTCCGGCGTGTGGTGCGCTGCCCGCGCTGATGGCGCGTGCCGCGGAGAGCCGGTGGGCGCGCAGGGCCGGGATCAGCGCGGCCAGCAGTACCATCAGGGGCATGCCGAGTGCGGTGGTCGCGTACGCCCAGGAGCTGATCGTCGGGTGTACGGTCGCGGTGCCGAGGTTCGCGCCCTGGAAGACCTGGTGCAGCAGCGGCGGCGCGACCACCCCGCCCAGGGCTGTGCCGGCCAGCGAGCCCGCCGTGGCGGGGACGCAGACCATCACCAGGTAGACGGCGACGACCTGTCGGGGCGTGAAGCCCAGGGACTTGAGCACACCGATGTGGCGGAAGCCGGAGACGACGGCGCCGCTCACCACGTTGCCCACGATCAGGACGGCCACCAGCAGGCCGAGGATCCCGAAGGCTATGAGGAACGGCACATAGCCGTTGGGGTTGGCCGCGACCTGCGCCTTCAACGTCAGGTACGACTGATGCGCGACGAGCGATCCGGATGGCAGGCCGGCGCTGACCGCCGAGGTGTCCGCACTGATCTGACGGGCTGTCGCGGCCCGGTCGAACCGGTAGAGCATCTGGTACGTCGTGGGGTGCAGGGCCGGGATCTGCTGCGGGGAGACCCATGCCTGCGCGGTGCCGCTCACGCTGGAGGCGAGGCCCACCACGGTCAGGGGCCGCTGCCCGGGCAGTTGGATCCTCTTGCCGATCGGCGAATGCGGACCGTGGCCCATCCCGGGCGCGTCCGGCAACGCCAGCACGATCTGGCCCGGACCGGTGGCCCAGTGCCCGGCGAACAGGTCCAGTCGGTCGACGTCGCCACCGGGGTCCGCCCGCCCGACGACTGTCAGGGGGCCGGGCGCCATTCCGGGCATCTGGGACGCCGCGCTTTGCGGCATGTCGATCACGGCTTGCGAAAACGGCCCGGCCGAGGCCCGTACGCCCGGACGTTGCGCAGTCCGCTCCACTTCCGCGCCGGAGACCCTCGCCGCGTCGAAGGTGGCGACGACGTGCGCGCCGCGTACCTGACCGAATAGCCGGTCGAAGGGGCCCGACGCGACGTCGAGCAGGCCGAGGGCGACCACCAGGGCCGTACTGGAAACGAGGACCACTGCCGCGACCACGGACGTCTGCAACCGGCGCCGACGCACGGCCGCGTGGGAGGCCCTCCACACCGCGCTCACGCCGACCGCTCCAAAGCCCGCTCGCCGGTGACCCGGCCGTCCGCCATCATCACCAGGCGGCCGGCACAGCGGGTGGCCAGTGTCTGGTCGTGCGTTACCAACAGCAGAGTCTGGCCCAGTTCGTTGAGGTCGATGAGCAGGTCCATCACCTGTTCGCCCGCGTGGCTGTCCAGCGCGCCGGTCGGCTCGTCCGCCAGCAGCAGCGCGGGCCGGTTCATCAGCGCGCGGGCCACCGCCGCGCGCTGGCGCTCGCCGCCACTGAGCGCGGCGGGGTAGACGTTCCTGCGGTCGGCGATGCCGAGTTCGTCCAGCAGTTCCAGCGCCCGGCGCCGGGCCTGACGGGTGGGCGTCCCGGTGAGCTGGGCGGCCAGGGCGACGTTGTCGATCGTGGGCAGGTCGTCGATGAGGTTGAAGAACTGGAAGATCATGCCGATCCGGCGGCGCCGGAAGAGCGCCAGCCCGGTCTCGTTCATCGCGCCCAGGTCCTCGCCGTGCACGTACACCCGGCCGGCGCTCGGCCGGTCAAGGCCGGCGATCATGTTGAGCAGTGTGGACTTGCCGCAGCCGGACGGTCCCATCACCGCGACCGCCTCCCCGGCGCCGATCCTCAGCGACACCCCGTTCAGGGCGACGGTGTCGCCGTACTCCTTGCGCAGGCCGCTCACCCGGACGATGTCCTGCCCGTGCACGGCGGCCGGGCCGGCCTCCGCAGTCGTGCCGCTGATGTCTTCGGTGGTCATGACAGGGACGGTAGGCGGCGTGGGCAGCTCCGAGCGTCAGCCCCCGGAGGTATCCCGCGGCGGTGGTCATCCCGGCGATGTACGGGGTGGACCCGGAGAGGGACGCCCGCTCGTCGGCCAGCTGGCACGATGGGCGATGTGTGGAGATCGGAGACGGGCTGGCTGCTCATCGCTCTCACGACCGTGAGCCTGGCGGTGACCGGGGGCACCGCCCTGCTGCTGGCGCGCGCCCGCCGCCGCTACCGCAAGATCCTGGAGGACCGCCGCTGGCTGCTGGAGCGCGAGCGGGAGGCTGCCGCCCGCACGGCGGTGGCAGCCGAACGTGCCCGCATCGCACGGGAGTTGCACGACATCGTCAGCCACAAGGTCAGCCTGATGGTCGTACAGGCGACCGCAGCCCGCGAGGTGCTCACCGCCCTGCCGGACGCGGCGGAGAGCGCGCTGCAGGCCGTGGAGGGTGCCGGACGCGACGCGATGACCGAACTGCGCCACCTGCTGGGCCTGCTGGCGCCGTCCCCGGACGGCGAGGACGACCGGACCGAGCGCGAGGGCGAAGGAGACCTCTCCGGACTCGCACCCCAGCCGAGCCTGAGTCAACTGGGCACCCTGGTCGACCGGATCGCCTTCGCCGGCCTCCCGGTCGAGGTGCGCATCTCCGGGGAACCGCGCCCCTTGCCGCCCGGCATCGACGTCACCGCCTACCGGATCGTGCAGGAGGCGCTGACCAACGCGCTCAAGTACGGCGACGGCGCCACCGCGACCGTGACGGTGCGCTATGCGGACCACGGTCTGCGGGTCGAGGTGCTCAACAGCGGGCCGAGCGTGCTGTCCGCCGACTGCGCGAGCACGGGAGCCCGATCCGGTGGCCACCAGCGCCGGAACGACGGAGCGGGACACGGCCTGATCGGTCTGCGCGAGCGCGTCGCCCTCTACGGAGGCCACTTCGACGCCCGACGCCGCGTCGGTGGCGGGTACCGTGTCCGCGCCCGCATCCCCCTGGAGCGCCCGTGACCCAGCCCCCCGCCGACCGCATCCACCAGGCCCCGAACCGTATCCCCAACGCCCAGGAGCCGAGCCCGAGCAGGGAAACCCTCGCCCCGCGCGTCCTCATCGCCGACGACGAGGAACTCATCCGAACCGGCTTCCGCCTCATCCTCACCTCGCGCGGCATCAAGGTCATTGGCGAGGCCGCAGATGGCGTCGAAGCCATCGCAGAGGCCGAACGGCTACGCCCGGACGTCCTCCTGATGGACATCCGCATGCCCAAACTGGACGGCCTGGAAGCCGCCAAGCGCGTCCTGCGGCTACTCCCGCGCTGCCGGGTCCTCATGCTCACCACGTTCGACCTCGACCGCTACGTCTACGCGGCGCTCGCCGCCGGGGCGAGCGGCTTCCTACTCAAGGACGTCACCGCCGCCCATCTCGCCGCGGCGGTGCGGCTGGTGAACACGGGCGACGCGCTGCTCGCCCCCTCCATCACCCGCCGTCTGGTCGAACGCTACGCGACCACACACGAGGCCGGCCGAGCCGAGGCGGCCCACCGCCCCGCCACCGCGGCGACCGCGGACCGCACATCCCCGCTGCACCGCGACCTCGCTCCGCTCACACCCCGCGAACGCCAGGTACTGGCCCTCATGGGCCGGGGCCTGTCGAACGCCGAACTCGCCGACACCCTCACCCTCAGCGAGGCCACCGTGAAGACCCACGTCGCCCGGATCTTCGCCAAGCTCGCCCTCCGCGACCGCGCCCAAGCCGTCATCCTCGCCTACGAGACGGGCCTGGTCACCCCCGGCAGCTCCACCGCCGAATGACACCCCTTCCCCGGTACGCAGGCAGCATCGACACCTGCCAATCCTCCGGATCCGCCCGCAGGTAGTGGGCGAAGGAGGTCTGCGCCGTGTTGGTCAGCCGTGCGGAAGGCAGGTGCCCGCCGACCTGCTGGCCGTACGGGCTTCGACCGTCCTCTTCATCCGGGTCAGCATCATCTGCAGCGGCGCCCCGTCGTCGCCGACAGGCCGTGGCCCTTGGCCCACTCGCCGAGCTTCAGCTTGCGGGCCGGCTCGGCGTCGAACGGGCCCGTGTGCCCGCCGGTGGCGGCATGCCGGGCACCGCCGCGGCCGCTGCCTGCCCAGATCGACCACACCGAGGAGGTCCCGGAGAACGCCCGGCTGCAAGCCGTCAACCGGTGCACCAGCAGCCCGGCCGCCTGCCGCTGCCTCACGGCATGCGGCGCTGTTGCTGTCGGGAGGCGGTGGCGCGTCAGAACGGTGAGTCCACGGTGACGCTCGACACCTCGATCCTCTCCACCTTGTTCGCGGAATCGGTGTCGTCGCTGGCCACCATCTGATCCTTCTGAGAGCGCCCCGGATCGAGCTCAGCCGTTGAGGAGGCACCTTCGTAGACGATCGTGCCGGAGGCGTCGATTCCTTGGTACTCGTAGTAGAAGGTGTGCGACACGCTGTCCATGTTGGTGAACGTGATCGTGGAGGTGCTCATGCAACCCACGATGGAGTCGCACTCGGTTTGGACACGGCCAACCTGGTAGTCGTAGGGCCAGTCGCCCGAAAAGTCCGCGTCGCTCGCCGAAGCTGACGGCGATGGTGACGCCTTGGCAGCCTTGCGGCTCGGCATGGCCTTGCGCGTCGCGGACAAAGTCGTGGAGGCAGACGGACGCAGTGCGGGCGTATCGGCGACGGTCGGTGCTGCGGAGTGGGTGATGTTTTCGGCTTGTGCGGCCGGGTGTGTCTTCGTCGGGCCGCTCTGAGCGAACTGGATCATCAGCACGCTGAGCGCGAGCGTGGCACCGAGCGTCAAAAGGCGCTTTCGTCTGCCGCTGCGGCCGTCCTCCTGCCAGGTCTGCTCGGGTGCGGGGGTGGCGTCGTCTTCATCGGCGGCGTCGGTGTCCATGTCGGGTGGCACTCCATCATGCGACGTCATGAGGTCCCCTCCGTAGACGTGGTGTCGCTTGTGTCAGTCGGCTGGTTTCCGGGAGCGGACACGGGGGGCTTGGGCTGTGTTGCTTCCGCTTCGGCTTGCGGCGGCCACAGCGAGGGCAGACGCAGTCGGCTCGGGGCGAAAGCCAGGGTTGCAGCGCCGGATACGGCCAGCACTATGGCGAACAGCGCGGTGCCCCACCCCCTGAGGAGCACGAGCACGGCCAGCAGGATGACGGCGCTGGTGCATACGGCGGTGAGCCAGATCTCCCGGGACTGCGTGGGAACCAGCGGCTGCGGCTCGCGCCATGCAGCAACCACCAAGTGGCTCAGGATGGGTAGAACAGCAACTGATCCAAGTCCCCACGCCCAGTTCCAGTCGCTGATGACCCATTTGATGGCTTGCCATACGAGCCACAGGACGAAGACCACCAGGCAGACGGCCAGGCAGCCTGCACAGCCCTTGACTTCCTCATCCTTCACGTGTGTCGAACTTTCCGAGTAGGTGTATGTAGGTCGCGGTCCACGCCACCATGTGTCGCCCCGAGTTGCCGCCGCTGTGTCCGCGAGGCGCGGACGCCGTGTTCCTGCCGTCTGAGAGGTGTTGTCGGCGTTCTTGGGCGATCTTCTGGCCTACGCAAGCCCGCGCTGCACGCGCAGGCCGCTGCAGTTGGCTCGCCTCCATCGTGTTGCAAGCAGGTCGGTGATCTGCCCGTCCGACGGCATCCCGGCGGGCGTGAACACCGGTTCGCGGACGGCCGCCGGCCTCGTCTCGCGCCGGCGCGTTGGCGAACCTCTGGTTCAGCCGAGGGGGTCGGCCGCCTTCTTGTACGCCTCGGCCTGGCTGGGAGTCAGAAACCTCGAAATACGTACCCGTACGGTGTCGTGCCGGTAGTCGTACTCGGCGAAGGCCGGCATGCTCTTGGTCACGCTCTGGATATACGTCATCCTGCGGGCCGCGTCGTCGGCGCTGGTGAAGACCTCCACGGCCCCGCCCCGTTCGACATCCCCCTGATCCAATCCTTCGGTGTCGGACGCGGCGATCCGGCTGTCGGAGAAGGTGACCTTCGAGGTGTACTGCCCCGGCCGGCCCAGCAGATGGTTGGGATCATCGGCAGCGGTGACCGTCCCGGTGAGGCGGGCGGTGGGGACACCCTTGCGGAGGGCGTTCAGGGCCTGCCCGGCCGTGATGGCGGCAGGGGCGCTGGTCTGAGCGACGGCGGTCTCACGGGTAGGGGCGCTGGAAGGACCGACGGCGCTGGCGATCTTGGTGCTGCCCGCACAGGCGGTGAGCGAGACCGCGACGGCGAGGGTGAGCGTGGGCAGGGCGAAGCGAGGCATGGAGCAGGGACTCCCGGGTGGTGCTGCAGGTGTGCAGCGGTGATCATTGCAGGCACCACACACTTTGTGCGAGTTGCGTGATGAAAGCGTGATGATTGCTTTTTTTGGCGCCATGGGCGGGAGGCGAACTGATAGCCGCGCGCACGCAACCTTCATCGGGGCGGTAACCCTCGCGCGCCTTCTGCGTGTCTGTAGGATCCGCGCCCGGGTGCCATCGAGTCAGTCTGCTCGCAAAAGGACACTCTTTCGTCCTGCCACAGAGGGCATGGACGACTCGCGCGCGCAGATCGCGGGTGGCGCGGGACTCGAGGTGGCCTCCCGCGCGCGGCTGCCACGCCTGCCGGCGATCGTCGATGCGCTTCACGCGGTGACCGAGCCGGGTGCTCCAGTGGGCGACCACAACGGGTGTCACCGGACAGGCGGCGTTCCAGTGATGCACACCTACGGGCACGAGGGTGTTGGGGTGACCTTGTCGTGGGGGCAGGGCGGCGTCGTTCAGGGGATCTGTCCGGTGCAGCGTGCTCCGCTGCCAGTTCGGTGACCGCGCACGGATCCCGCCGAGCCGGTTCGCGGACAGCCGACCGGCGGTGAAGCAGTGACCCGGACCCCCGACCGCATACGCGCCGGACGCAGGTACTGCCCCGCCTGTGCGGGTTCACACCCGACAGCGCCTCTGCCCTGCTTGGCGTCCCGCTGGCCGCAGTGCAATCCGACGAGCGCCACGCCGTCCACTTCCTCGAGAGCATTCTCTGCCCGCCGCCCGAGACCGAAGGGAACACTGCATGACCCGCATCGAAGAAATCCTCTCCCGAGCCCTGCTGGTCCGCGAACGTACGGTGCCCCGGGACATCGTCCCGCCCTCCGCGCGGACCACCCGCCGTGATGCGGGCCCAGTCAGCATGCCCCCGCCCAAGGACAGCTCGTCCATGGAGGCCGCTGAGACCTGGGGGCACTGTGCGAAACCCTCGTCACCCACACGCCCGCCTCAGCCGTCGCTGAGTTCGTCACCGACCAGGTACCTGAACCCCGCAGCACTCTGGTCCTCGCGTGTGTCCTGCAGCTGACAGACACCGACGACGGACCTCGTTACTGGTGGCAGCACGCCGCCGGCGCTGGACAGCCTGCCGCCGCGTACTGCCTCTGCCTGCATCACCTGGCCCTGGGCGAGAGCAACAAAGCCGAATGGTGGCACCGCCAAACCGACGACGTCCGGCCGCGACCCGAACTCCCCCTCGCTGAACACGAGTCGAGACCACAGTCACCTGACTCCTGGTAGGCGGCAGAGCACCACGTCACCAGCACCACCACTACGATCCTGCGTGTCCTGCGCCACCTCGCGAAGCACACCGCCAGACCTCGTACGGGCGCGGTCACCGAACCCATGGCCTACCTCCCCACAGCAGTCGCCGCTGGCTACCTCCATCAGCCCGACATGGAACTGCCGCTGCCCGGATCCGACTTCGCGCGCAAGGTCCGATTCCTGCTGGCCACAGCCGCCAACAAACCCGACGCCCCGAATACCCTCCCGGCCCGTCCGGACCACCACGAACGCGTAGCGCGCGGAGCCGACCGAACCACCTCCGGGACGGACGTGAACGCTGCCAGGTACCGTTCACCATCCAGTAGTTGGGTGTCGGCCGGAGGCGCTGCACAAGACGTAGCGGAACCCTCCCCGCGGCAAGAGGCGCGAGCTGGTGTCCCCGCCGTCGCGTGGGTTGGCGCGTCGGCCGGCGGCCCAGCGCTGGATGACAGAAGAGACGAGAGGGAGCTCTTGCGCGACCACGAGAACACCGACGCCAGACCAGATCCCAAGGCCCACGAACTGGCCCGGTTCTATCTCGAGACACTCGAAGACCTCATGGAGCCCAAGGAGTACACCGACCTACGCGTCCTTACTTTCACCTTGCTCGCGGCAATGACCGAGCCCATCAGCCCGGACGATCCCCCCTCCAAGCGCCACCTGGACATCAACCTGACTCCGGCCGTCCACGATGAGTGGCTGACCATCATGGGCATCCTCAGCAGCGGCCGCATGGACCAGCAAATAGTCGAGGTCGGCGACGGCTCCCGCACCGTCGTGGACAGCGAGACCGCCGCCGACCCCGAAACGCTGCGCACCTTCTGTGCCCAGGTCCGGGAGCGGAACCGGCTACACCAGGAGGAACGGGACACCCTCAATGGCATAGAGGCCGCCTCCACCTGATGCGCCGGCGCCCAGGCCTCAAGGTTCTGTTTCCTGGATCTCCTGACGGTGCCGGCGACCCCATTACGGGTCTAGGTCGACGACCAGCCTGGCGTGGCCCTGGTAGCCGTCGGTGTAGAGGTTGGCACCCTGGGCGGCATTGAAGTCGAGGTCGTCAGTCTTGATGCGGTACCCGGAGCGCTCCGCCTGCTCGGCACTCAGGCCCACCGCCGCCGCCTCGGGGTCGCTGAGGAAGACCTGGGGTACGGCGTGCTGGTCGGTGGTGGTGGCGTGGTCGCCCCAGGGCGGGTCGTCCAGCGGGCGGCCGGCAGCGCCGGCGCCGATGGCGTCGCCGGCGGTCCGGGCTTGGTATTTGCCCTGGTGGGCGAGCAGAGCTCGGTGGTTGACGTCGCCGAGGGCGTACAGCCAGTCGCCGTCGGCCCCCTGGACGAGGCAGCAGTCACCGCCGACCAGTTCCCGTTCCACGACCGCTACGGAGAGGCCGGCGGCACGGGCGCGGTCGGCGACGTTCGCACCGGCCGGGCCTGCGCCCAGCATGACCACGTCGTAAGGCACTCCCCGTCTGGGTTTCGTGCGATTCGCTTATGTTCTTCCTCGCATTCCTGGGAGTGCCTGACGACGGTCGAGGCGGTGGTGATGCTGCCCTTCGGGCCTGGTTGGTCGGGCCTGGGCGGGGCTCCCGACCAGGCCAGGGCGCGTCGGTCAGGCATGGGTGTGCGGGGTGACGACCGGTCGTTCGGCGTCGGTATCAGCGAGGACGTTGAAGCAGTTCGTGAGGATGTTCAACGCCAGATTGCCCGCGACCTCGGCGATCTCGGTGTCGGTGACGCCCACGGCCCGGGCAGCCTTGAGCTGCGTCTCACCGATGTGGCCGCGGGCAATGGCGTGGGACGGGTCCGGCATTACGGCGGCGTGCGGTCGGCGGACCCCGCGTGGCGGGCACGCTCCAGTCCCCTGGCGCCGACCTTGGCGACGCGCGCCCCTATGTAGGCGTGGGCGGAGAGGCAGTAGGTGCAATTGTCGTACTCCGCGGTGACGATCGCCAGCCGTTCCCCGACAGGGGCCGGGATCATGGTCCCCGGTCCGTCGCGAGGGCAGCATCCTCGCGGCGATCACCCCCGAGCAGCCGGACACCCGCACCCAGACCGGCGGCCGGCCCGTCTGCCCATGGCCGAGCGGGATGTCCGCCTCGGGGAACCACAGGTCACACTGGGCCGGCTGGCCCGGCCGATACGTCGTCCGGGGCACCGGGTCCAGCGGCAAACACGCCTGTCCGCTCGTACTTCGGCGGCCGGCCCTGCGGGACAGGTGGTCCGATGTCGCATCAAAGGTATGTCACACCGTAGTTGGCGGCCCACTCATGCTTCAGGTCATCCTCGTTCGCGTGCCCGAACATGTACGCGGGAGAGTCCACCGGCAACGCCCGGTCCACCCTGATCAGTACGGCCTCGTGGCACGGGTAAACGGGATCGCCGTGGGTGTTCAGCACCCACTGGCGGGACCAGTCGTACACCGGGTCGTCTTTCCCGCGGATCTCGGCTGTTCCCTTGAAGCGGTACCCCCGCCGGAGCAGGAAGTCGATCACGTTGACCTCAACCCGCGGATCGTGCCGGAGGTTCTCCACCGTGTTGGGCGAGGCCATGTTCATGAATACCAGGTGATCGTCGTCGTAGACGCGCACGGACCCCTTCGGGGAGAGGTTCGGAGAGCCGTCCTCGCAGACCGTCGCAACGAACGCCAGCTTGGCGCTGGTGACGATCTGCCGCATGTCCTCAGTGATTATTCCCATCGCTCTTCAACCTTTCCTGCCACGTCTGCGTTCTCCGCCCTGCTGGGCCGTCACGACGCAGCCTTCTTCGAGTACCACAACGGGCCGATGGCCGGGTCCGCCGATGCCCCGGCGCTCGCTCTGGGCTGTTGCGCGGGCTTCCCGATCACGTTGGACACCCCTTGTCCGCCGACACCCCGGTCAGTGATGACATCCGCGCCGACGGCCGTTCCGGCGACCGTGTCCCGGAGCCCGACCGGCGGTCGGTCCCCCACCCACGGTGCCACCGTGAGCCGGCCGACCGCCCGATGTGCGCCACGCCTGGTGGGTACGGCCGCGGACGCTGCCGTACCCTGTCCGGTGGGTGCCATGAGTCGGTGTCAGGACCGGGCGACACCCCGCCGTGGACGTGCTCAGGTCAGCACGAACTTCTTGCCACCGGCCTGCCCAGCGGACACCCGGGCGAAAGCGGCCGGCCCCTCGTTCAGAGGGAGCGCTTCCACGTTCTGCTTCAGCTTTCCCTCCACGACCGCCTCCGCCAGTTGGGCAAGCTGAGCAGCATCAGGCCGGACGTAGAGATCCGTACTAGTGATACCGCGCTCCCCCGTCGGCGCGTCCGAGGTCAACGACACCAGACGCCCGCCGTCCCGTACCAGTGACAGCGCGGCCCGCGCCGTACCACCAGCAGCGATCAGCACACCATCGAACCCACCACGAACCCGACCCGCCCAATCCGAGTCGTGGTAGTCGACGACCGCTGAAGCACCCAGACCACGCAGGCGTTCAGCAGCCGAAGCGGACGCCGTCACCGTTACCTCGATCCCCCGAGCAGCGGCAATCTGCAACGCCAGCACACCGGTCGCCCCACCACCATTGGTGATCAGAAGCCGCTCCCCCCGGCCCAGCCCCAGTGCCTCCAGCGACTGGTACGCCGTCAGCCCGGCAACCGGCAGCGCCCCCGCCTGCACCGGATCCAGCCCCGCCGGGCACATCGCCGCATTCGCCGCAGTGATCAGCACCCGCTCAGCCCAGAAGCCGCTGCCACCAGGCAACGGGGCCTCATGCGCAAGCACCCGGTCACCGACAGCAAAGCCCTCGACATCAGAACCCACAGCCACAACCCGGCCCACGCCCTCCACACCCAGCGCCGCCGGCGGACGCAGCCCCACATCCCAGCCCGCACCGTTGAGCAACCGATCCCATGGACCGACACCGGCCGCCTCCACCTCCAGCAGAAGCTGACCAGCGCCAGGAGCCGGCGGCTCAGGCACCTCCAGGAGGACGACGTCCGCGTCGGGTCCGGACACTCCGCTTGCCTTCATGGTTTTCCCTTCACTCGGTCCGGCCGGCGGTAGGTACAGGTCGGCCGCCATATCTTCAGTCTGGGGTTTCGGCGCTCAACCGGGCGTACCGACCGAGCCAGCGGAGGGGATGTCGATGTCGGTCTGGTTGACGTTGTTGAGAAAATTGGTCAGCAGGGCCTGCACTGCGACCGTGACGATCGCCAAGATCTGCGGGTCGCTGTAACCGGCGCCGCGCACAGCCGCGAGGTCTGCGTCGCTGACTCGCCCGCGGCTCTCGACCACCCGTTGAGCGAAGCGAGCCGCTGCGGCGCGCTTGGGGTCCACCGAGCTCCCGGCGCGAGCCAGGTCGATGTCGTCGCTCGACATTCCGCTGAGTTCGGACGACACGTACGTGTGAATCGCCAGGCAGTAAGCGCAACCGTTGGCCTCCGAGACCGCGAGCGCGATGGTGTGCCGCGTCTTCGCGTCCAGAACGCGACTCATGGTGCTCTGCAGCGTCACGACGGCGTCAAGAACGGTCGGGTTCGACGCGATGGTCTTGAACATGTTCGGGACGAAGCCGAGCTGTGCACCGATGTTGTCGAGGACGCCTTGCGCTCCCGCCGGGACGTCGTCGGAAGACGGAACGTTCAGTCGTGCCATAGCAAATCAACCTCCGTGAGGCGTGCGAGTAGTCGCCGAGCCCAGGTCAGGCCGAGCATTTTTTGGGCTTATCAGCCCACTCCTCAGAGCTAACACTGCCCGAGACTGGGCTGTCAAGCCCACCTTGCGGTATCGTGCTACGCATGGAAGCCATGACGCGAGCTCGGGCGCCTCGCAAGCTCACAGACAAGGGCCAGGCGACGCGCACCCGGATCCTGGAGCACGCCGCGGAACTCATCTACACGAAGGGGGTCCACGCGACGAACAACGAGCAGCTCCGTCACGCAGCCGGCGTCAGCGGGTCACAGCTCAACCACTACTTCCCGACCAAGGAGAGTCTCGTCCTGGCAGTCATCGCCTGGCAGGCCGATCGCGTCCTCGCGTTCCATCGCAGTGATCGATTCGCCTCCTTCGACGACATCGGCGCTTTTCGGGAGTGGGCGGATTTCTACGTCGGCTACGAGCGCGCCTACCAGGAAGGCTGCAGCCTCGGCTCCCTCGCGAGCGAGATCATCAAGACCGACCTCGACGTACACGACGAGCTCGCGAGTGCGTTCGATCAGTGGCGGGACATCTTTCGCGACGGACTCCGGCACATGCAGCAACTCGGCCGCATCAGCACTGACGCGGATCCGACGCAGCTGGCCAATCTGCTTCTCTCCGCATTCCAAGGCGGCAGCCTCCTCGCTCAAGTCGCTCGGGACATCACCCCGCTGAAGGACGCGTTGCAGGCAGCCATCGACTACGTGCAGACCTTCGTGAGGTCTCCCGAAGTCGACGTACTGCAGGTTCCCTAGCTGGCGACCGTAGACGGCCCATCGAACGTGAGAAGGGTCGTATCCGCGAGGGCGGGCCCATGCGGCAGTCGAGCATCCGACTCATGAGGCGGGCGCGCGAGACCGTCGTGGCGCGTGCAGATCTCTCCGGGAACCTCTACCGGATGGTCGCCCGTAAACTGCCCTGCTACGAGACGGCCACACCCGACAAGATCTGGCGACACTTCCTCGACGCCACCGGAACCCAGCACGCCGGCGAGCGCATCGTGACCTGCGCTCTCAACCTGCGCGGCCACCACCCGCTCTGATCGAGCAGGCTTCTCCGACCTGGAGATCCCCGTCCCCTCGCGGAACGACCGAACCCTGTGCTTCCGCTTCCCCACGCTGAACCGGGCAGAGCAGACCTCAATCAAGTCCCGCACCGAGAATCGCGGCTGACCCGCTCCCGAGCGTGGCGTCCCGAACATGCGACGTGGCGCTGCGCGGTGACAACCGGACCGACAGGCGACGCCCAGGGGCCCCGCCTGGCCGTTCGGCGCGAAGTGGTCCGGTCTTTTGCTCAGAGAATGGTCCGCACGTGTGGGCAGACGCGCGCATACGGTCGGGTCGCGACGCATCTGAGGGGAACCATGATGATGAGCACTGACCAGACCGCGCTACTGGAGCCGCTGGGGCTCCGCGAGATATCCGACGCCGCGATAGCAGTGATCGACGAGCAAGGGATGGTGGTCGCGTGGACGCAAGCCGCTCAGCACCTTGTTGGGTACCGCGCTGAGGACGTGGTCGGCCGATCCGCCGCACTCGTGCTGGCGTCATCCGAGGAGGCGCTTGGGGTATCAGCGTTCGCCGAGCAGTGCCGTGCCCAAGGTGGCTGGTCCGGCACCGCGGCGGTCCGCCACCGCGACGGCCGCACGCTTAACCTGAGCGTGCGCCTCTCGCTGCTGTGGGGACAGGGCGCAACCCACCGGTGGCTGGTATCCCTGACCGACATAGGCGCGCCCTCCCCTGGAATGGTGAACGGATCGGTGCGGGAGTCGATGTTGGCCCGCGCGCCGGTCGGCATCGCCATTCGTGACCCGCAGCTGCGCTGTACCTGGATGAACGACACGATGGAGCATGACGGCATTTCCCGTGACCGGAGGTTCGGACGCCGCCTGAAGGATGCACTGCCCGGCTTCGAGGCCGAGGCCCTTGAAGCGGTGATGCGGCAGGTGCTGGCGAGCGGCACTTCCGCGGTCCACGAGTACCGGGCATGGCCGCCGCAAGATCCGCGCCGGGAGCGCGCATTCTCGGCCTCGTTCTTCTGCCTCCAGGACGCGGAGGGCCAAGCACTGGGGGTCTGCTCCTTGACCGTGGATGTCACCAGCAACCAGCGGGTGCGCGAGCGCCTTGCGATCCTCAGCCACGCCGGCACACGCATCGGGAGCAGCCTGGACGTCATGCAGACCGCACAGGAACTGGCCAGCCTCGCCGTGCCCCTGTTGGCCGACTACGTCACCGTCGACCTGGCAGAGTCGGTTCCACTCGGCAAAGAGCCCTCTGCCCGAATCGACACGATGCCCGATCACTCCCGCGTGTTCCGACGCGCCGGTTTGGCCTCGATCCACCCAGGGATCCCAGAGTCGACGTCTGCGCGAGGCGAGACAATTTCCGTCCCCCCAAGCTCGCCACTCGCCAGCGCACTGCGCACGGGAAAATCCCACCTGGAACCGGTACTGGACACCTCCCCTGGGACATGGGTCAACCACGACCCGGCACGGGCGCAAAAGATCCGTGAGAACGGGATTCACTCCCTGATGATCGTGCCCATCCGTGCCCGGCACTCCGTGTTGGGCGTGGCCTTGTTCGCACGCACCGAGGACCCGACGCCATTCCAGCAGGACGACGTGCTCCTGGCTGAGGAACTGGTCACCCGGGCCGCGCTCTCCTTGGACAACGCCCGCCAGTACACTCGCGAACGCAGCACGGCCCTCACCCTCCAGCGCAACCTGCTCCCCCACCGCTTGAGGGGCGGCGTCGCCGTCGAGGCGGCCGGGCGCTACCTGCCGGCCGACACGGACGCCGGTGTCGGAGGCGACTGGTTCGATGTGATCCCGCTGCCTTGTGCCCGGGTGGCCCTCGTCGTCGGTGATGTGGTCGGACACGGCATTAACGCCGCGGTGACCATGGGCAGGCTCCGCACCGCCGTCCGCACGCTCGCGGACCTGGACCTGCCCCCCGACGAGCTGCTGAACCACCTCGATGACAGCGTCCGGCAGCTTACCGGGGAAGAGGACGACGCCCCGGATCAGATCGCCGCGATCATGGGCGCGACCTGTGTGTACGCCATCTACGACCCGGCCACCCGGCAGTGCACGATGGCACGGGCCGGACACCCCCCGCCCGCGATAGTCGACGCACAAGGCCAGGTCACCTTCCCCGACCTGCCCACCGGAGCCCCACTCGGCCTCGGCCTCGGACTCGTCCCCTTCGACGCTGTGGAGGTGGAACTGCCCGAAGGGAGCCTGCTCGCGTTCTACACCGATGGGCTGGTCGAATCCCGTGACGGCGACATCGAGGTCGGCATGCACCGCCTCAGCACCGCCCTGGCACAACCCGAACAGTCCTTGGAGGACTTGTGCTCCTCAGTGATGGAAACCGTGCCCACTCAGGCAGCATCTGACGACGTCGCCTTGCTCCTTGCCCGGATCCAGACACTCAAGCCGGCCCACATAGCCTCCTGGGATCTGCCAACCGAGCCGACCGTAGTCAGCGCCGCCCGGCACCTGGCCGCCCATCAGCTCAGCGAATGGGGACTGGAGCATCTCGTGCCCACCACGGAGCTGATCATCAGCGAACTGGTCACCAACGCCATCCACCACGGCGCCGGCCCGATCCGGCTACGGCTCATCAAGCACCAAGTCCTGACCTGCGAAGTCTTTGACAGCGGAAAGTGTTACCCGCGCCTGCGCCACGCCCGCATCGTCGACGAAAACGGCCGGGGACTGTTCATGATTGCCCAGTTGTCCAGCAGGTGGGGCTTCCGCTCCGCAACGGGCGGCAAGCTCGTCTGGGCCGACCAAGAACTCCCGTCCACGCTGCAAGAGGGCGTTTGAAGTGAGCAGATTGCCGTTTGCGTCCTAGTACGTCCCTCGCCAGGTGGGTGTCGTCTCGTCCGTGATGCGCCTGGCGACGTTGTCGATCGAGGCTATGTGGATCATGGCCTCGGAGCCGGCGGTGAGGGTCTCGTAGTCTCGGGCGAGGCGGCGGTGCATCATGATCCAACCGATACTCCGCTCCACCACCCAGCGTCTTTTCACGACCTGAAAGCCGCGGGTCTCCGGACTCCGGTTGACGACTTCGACGTCGATTCCGAGGGTGGCGCCGTGCTCGACGACGGCATTTTTGAAGCCGGTGTCGACCCAACTCTTGGAGAGGGTCGGGTACGTTCCTTCGCCTGGTCGAGGAGGCAGATTCCCAGGGCGTTCTCCGACAGCCCGGCGGCGGTGACGGTCACGGCGAGGATGAGGCCGATCGTGTCGGTGAGGATGCCGCGCTTCCGGCCGACGATCTTCTTCGCGGCGTCCGTTCCCTGACTGGTCACGGGCACGTTGGTGGAAGTCTTCACCCTCTGGGTGCCGATCACGGATGCGGTCGGCTGGAGCTTGCGCCCCTCCATCACGCGCGCCGGTCCGGTCAGCTGGTAGTTGAGGTGGGCGAAGATTCCCTCGTCGCGCCAGGCGGCGTAGTAGGCGTAGACGGTGCCGTGTTTCGGGAAGTCGTGCGGGAGGTGTTTCCAGGGGATTCCGGTCCGGTTCACGTAGAGAATCGCGTTGAAGACGTCCCGTAATGGACCTTGGCCGGCTGTCCGGTTGGTCTGCGGTCGAGTCGGGCCTTTCTCCAGGCCGTCAACGTCAACTCGATCAGCGCCCATCGGGCGTCGGACAGGTCGCTGGGGTACGGCTTGCGCTCGCTCACGGCGTAGGTGATCACGGGCGAGGCGGAGGGCTCAGTTCCGCCGTTCATGGGGCGATTCCGCAGCAACTTCAAACCAGACGGACTTCCAGATACAGAAGCGAACGAGGCGGATGGCCGAGCCTCCGCCTGGAGAGCGCCATTCACCACCTATGGGATGAAAGCCCTCAAAATACGGCAGGAGTGAGTGCCGTATATAGGGCTTGACCTGCATAAACGCTCTCCAAAGCGGGGACCGATGAGGGCTTCCCTCTCGATCCCCACGCCGACACACCAATGCCGCCGCCGAGATCCCGCCCCTAGGCCGGTGCCGTGAAACTCGTCGAGGGGCACAAGCCTTGGTGCTGCGTACCGAGCACACGAACCGCTCGGCGTGTCGGTTTCTCTTGGAGGACCTCGTCAACGGGCTGGTTCTGCCAGCCAGTCATCATCGGTCACCGCATCGGTGATCTTCGACCCCAGGACCCAAGACAACACCTATCGCCGGCCTCGTAGCCGAGGTGGTCGGCCCTGCGGCGCTGCCGCGCACTCACGTCCTCCGCCACGCCCCGAGGTCAGTGCGTGCGCGATCTCCCCTACGAGCGGGCCCGTCGGGGAGATCGCCGAAGCGGCATGCCTGAGGAAGGACGGTCGCTGCCTCTGGGCCCTCCTTACCGACGAACGCGGATGATCGTCTTCCCATTGATCCGCTCGGTAGGGTTGAAGGCGGCCACAGCATCGTCGAGGGTCGCGACTTGGCCGATGTTCGTCCGTAGCTGTCCGTCCTTCACGCGCCGCGCGATCTCATTCAGTTGCGCGCGATCGGATACGACAACGAAGTCGATCGCCCGACCGTTGGTCGGCCGCGCCTCGGGCGGCCCGGCGACGGTCACCAGCGTTCCCCCGGCTCGAACCAGACCCGCGGACCGCTTCCCGATGGCACCACCGAAGACATCGAATACCAGATCGACGCCGCCGACATCTTCCAGCACGTCGTTCTCAAGGTCGACGAACTCCTGTGCGCCGAAGTCGAGCGCCATCTGACGATGGGCAGCGCGTCCGGTACCGATGACGTAGGCGCCGACCTCACGTGCGAGCTGTGTCGCCATCGAGCCGACCGCGCCGGCCGCACCGTGCACAAGGACACTCTGCCCCACGTCGAGGCGGCCGTGCTCGAACAGCCCCTGCCACGCGGTCAGGCCAGTCATCGCGACGCCTGCCCCTACCGTGAAGTCGACGTCACCAGGCAACGGCGCAAGGTTGCGCGCCTCGACGACGACAAATTCTGCCAGGGTCCCGTCGCGGGTCCAGTCGGTGAGGCCGAAAACCCGCTGTCCGACCGACAGCCCCGCCGTTCCGTAGCTGAGGGCGGTGACTACACCGGCCACCTCGTGGCCCGGGATTGACGGCGTGCGGTCACGGCCGAGGCGATCGATCCAGGTCGAGGGCCACTCCAGCTCATCCCCGGTGAATCCCGACGCATGAACTTCAACGACGACATCGCCGTAGTTCGCCCCATCAAGACTAGCGAGCCCCGCCGTGTCCGGATCGGGTCGCTCCACCAGCTTCATCCCTGCCGTTCCCGCGGCACGGTCGGTCACCACGATCGCTTTCATCTGAATACCTCTCTCCGTAACAGCCCTCGTTCACCTCATGCACGAGATAACGGGGAATCTCTGTTCTCTCCACGTCCAGTGGTGGAAGAACCCCGATGGTTGTCTTTGCCCTTATCCCGTTCAGTCGGGTTGACGGCGCCGACGGCATCGGTGGGGGTCGGGGCGCTGACGATGCTCGTCCGCGTCGGCCATCTCCCGACTCGCCGGACGACTCGAAGCGCGTTTGAAAGACGGACGGCTACATCCAGTCGTGCTCGAGCGCGGCGATCTGCCTCTCGTCGTCCGGCCCGTCTGCGGGTTCGTGCTCTGGGTGGGCGCCGGAGCCCGGATGAGCCTTGTCGATGAGATCGAGGTACTGCGGGTGGCGGGCAATAAACTCGCCCACAACCGGGCAGATGATGGTGATCTTCTTTCCGCTCTCGCGGATCTCGTTCAGCACGAGAGCGATGAGCTCCGCGGCTACCCGCTTGTGGCGGTAGGCGGGGTCGACCCAGGTCGTCAACAGTACGACGCGGCCGCCGACGAACCGATATCGGAGTTCTGCGATCGCTTCGGGACCGAGGGAAGCGGTCCAGCGACCGCGCTCCGCGTCGTTGGCGATATCGAGCTCCCAAGCGGACTCGGCCTCACGGAGACCGGTCTCGTCCAGAGCAGCGATGAGGGCCGCGTTGTTCTGTACACGAAAGGCCGCCTCGGCCTCGATGTTGGTCGTCACTGTCGAACACCTTCTGTCGGCGGAGCCAGCGGGTTGGTTCAGGACTGGTGCGACCCTGTGGTCGCCCCCGGGCGCTGAAGGTCGATGAGGTCCGCATACTTTGCCTGCGCGGCTTGCACGGCCTCGATCGTAACTGGACTTTCAAGTCCATTTTAGTACGGAGCTATGTCGCCTTGCAGATCAGGCCGACAGGCTTGATCGTCGTTAGAGACTTGCCCGGCCACAGCCCGATGCATCTCCGCGCGACGCCGACCGCACCCCGCTCACGACGGGAAGGGCCTGCGCACGCTTGGGTTTCTCGATTGCCACTCTCGTCCTGCGAACCGCCGCCCGCTGCCGCGCGCTCCACCCTGGGGCCCGATGGGTGCGCCACTGCTTGGAGCCGACTGGACTGGACGATCGGGTCCACATTAGGACGGCGGAGCACCGTTCGACAAACACCAGCGGATGGTCCCGTGTTGCGGCGCTGGTCGGCAGGGTTCGACAGCGCGAGCAGCGCGAAGCCCGCCTGGGCCTGACGTCGTCGACGTTGCACCTGTCCGCGCAGTCGGACCTCGTCAGGCCTTGGGTCCACGTCGCGCCCCGTGGGAGACGGCCCGAACTGTGTGCCCGACATGCGCCCACTGGTGGACACCCGCCCGAGCCCGGTACGGGAGCCCTGCTACCGACAGGTACGTGGTAGGGCGGGCCGACCGCAGGAGAGTCAGGGCCACCAGCACCGGTGCGCGCACCCGACCGGCGAGGCAGAGCGGCCCTCTCGCCCGTGGGAGCCTCCAGGCGCGCCGGGAGGAGTTGGGTGGTGCTCGACCAACCGACGCCACGGCGTCTGCATCGGACATAGACCCCCTGTAGATCGAGCGTTGGTCGACTGGAAACAGACCTGCACCAGAAGCCGGTGGCGGTCTGTTTCTTCTCGTCGGTGTGGATTTCTCTGCAGGCCAGGCGGGAGTGGCCTCGGGCAGCAGCGGCTCACGCAGGCGCAGCCGACTGCGCCTGCAGGCAGTTGAGGAGCGGGCGAGATCGCAACATTGGCCGGTAAGACGGCGCCGTGGATCGACGTAAACGAGATGGACGATGACGCAACGATGGAAAGGCACGGCTCGATGCAAGACGTGGCACCAGTGATCAACCTGGCTCGCGGGGGCAGAACGCTCCGGCTGGCATTCTCATCTGCGGTGGTCTCCCTGGTGGCCTCCTTCGCCGCGCTGGTCACGCCGATTCCCTTGTTCAACACCTATCGGGCTGAGGATGGGTTCACCAACGCCGATATCGCGCTGGCCGTCGTCGCCAACTCCGTGGGCACTATCGCTGCACTGTTGGTGCTGGGACGCCTGTCCAATCATCTGGGCCGGCGGCTCACCGCGATCGCCAGCCTCGGCCTGCTCATGCTGGGCTGTCTGCTGCTGCTGAACGTGCACGACATCGGCATTCT
Organism: Streptomyces sp. NPDC093261; assembly: GCF_044753645.1. NCBI lineage: Bacteria > Bacillati > Actinomycetota > Actinomycetes > Kitasatosporales > Streptomycetaceae > Streptomyces > Streptomyces sp. NPDC093261. The sequence continues at coordinate 35,359 of NZ_JBIVNO010000019.1, read as the reverse complement.
GCTGGCCGCTCGGCTACTGATGGGCGTCGGTACGGGGTTGGCCAGCAGCAGCCTTACCTCCTACATCGTCGACGCCGCACCTAGCAGGCCGACCTGGTTGGCCTCTGTCGCGTCCAGCCAAGGACCAATGCTCGGCCTCTCCCTCGGCGCGATCGCTTCTGGCGCCCTGGTCCAGTTCGGCCCTTGGCCACGCCACCTCATCTACCTGGTTTCCGCCGGTCTCCTCGTCCTGTCTGCCGTACTCATCCTCATCAGCCCGGAGACCGCAGAGCCGACGCCCGGCACTTGGCGATCACTGGTACCCCGCGTCCGGGTACCGGCTCGGGTCAGTCATCTGCTTCCCGTCGCGGCCGCGGTGTTCGTGGCCACCTGGACGACCGGGGCTTTCTACCAGGCCTTCATGCCTGCGCTCGTCGAAGATCAACTCCATACGCGCAGCTCGCTCGTGCTCGGACTGGTGTTCGCCGCTTATATGGCCCCCAGCGTTCTCGGCGCTCCCCTCGGCGGCCGGTTCACATCGGCGGCGGCCCAACGCGTGGGCATGATCATCTTCCTCGCCGGATGGATCGGCATCATCACAGCGATCGACGCAGGCACGCTGGCGTTGTTCATCGCCGCAACCATCGTGGCAGGCGCCGGTCAGGGCATCGCCATCAGTGCCGCCACCCGCGGCCTGCTGTACGGCAGCACCCTCGCCGACCGGGCACCCATCTTCAGCGCAATCTACCTCCTCTGCTACGTTGGCGCCGCCCTCCTCAGCTTCATCTCCGGGCAACTCTCGAACACCTTCTCGCTACCGCAGATCGCCCTCGGGTACGGGTCACTCGCCTTCGTTGCCACCGTGATCACTGTCCTCGCTGCACGCAACCCGCATACAGACCCGACCGGGACCAGCCAGCATGATGAGTAATCATGACGAGCCTCACGGTCAGAGGATTGCCGACGTGCCGCCCCGTACGCGCACCCTCGAGATGTCGCCCGGCCAGATCCGTACTGGGGTGATGTCGGTCATGGAAGCACAGGCCTCATCGAGTGGCGACCGCCATGCCGCCGCGCTTCCTCACCGAGTCCTCGGGAGCCGTTCCGTCGGAACTGAGGCCTCGCGTGCGAGAGAATCACGGACTTGCCTACTGGTGCGCGGACAACATCGGTACAGCCGCCACCGTGGGCGGCTGTACCGAGGCCGATTCGAGCGACGCAGTACCACTGCATCAACGGGGCGGAGGTCCACTCCAGCCACTTCCGAACCGATTCCCCGCGACTTCCCGCCTCAACAGCGAGGACCTGATCACGCGTCAGATCTATGTGCAAGCCGACAAGAACGAGCAGCTGCGCCAGGAGCGCTCCAGCCACCAGATCGACGCCGGCACCGAACACCAGCACCTGTCCCCGCCGGAGATCCAGCTCGAACTCTGCATGGGCCCGCTCCGGCAGCGCCGACACGACTCGACGCCCGCCGGAATCCCGGCTCTTCCCACGTGCGCCCTGCTTCCCACCGTGCATGCTGCGGGCGACCTTCGACGTGTGCCCAGCATGGCGGCTGCGCCCGTTTGATCCGATGGGCACGACCCCCGAGAGAGTTCGGCCTTCCTGAAAGCAGCCAGATGCTCCAGCCACCGGCCGAGTCGCTCCACTGGCAGCCCGGCTTTCCCGTCGACGCACGACGGACGCCGGCCGCTCTGCGCCGCGGCAACCACGATCCCACCCACCGCGTCACGCCCGACCGGGCCCTCTGGCGCACCGCGCTCACTTCCACAGGGCCGGTCAGCTATCGAATCCGGCAACAGCGGCTCGATGACCTGACCATCGACGCCTGGGGCCCCGCGGCCCGGGAGCTGGTGGAGACCGTCCCGACCGAACTCGGCGCTGGGGATCACCCTGAGCTGTTCCGGCCCGACCACCCCTTTCTCAAGCGCGCGCTGCGCCGGATGCCCGGCCTGCGCGTGCCGTGCACCGGGCGGCTGTTCGAAGCGCTGGTCCCGGCGATCATCGAGCAGCGCGTCGTCGGTCTGGACGCCCACGCCGCCTTCGCACGCCTCGTGCGGGCGCACGGCACCGAACCCCCCGGCCCCGCCCCGCCCCGCAGGGCATGCGCCTGCCACCGACCCCAAAGGGGTGGTAGTCGGTTGCCGGTTGGGGGTGGCGCCAGGCTGGCGTCGACCTACACCGCTCCCGCACCGTGATCCAGGCAGCCCAGCACGCTGCTCGCATCGACCGGTCCTCGGGCGATCCCGGGCGTGCCCACGCGCTCCTGGCCAAGCTGACGGGTATAGGGCCTTGGACCGCCGCCCAGGTCGGCCACCGCACGCTCGGGGGCGCCGACGCTCTCCCCCTCGGGGACCACCACCTCGGCCGGATGACGGGTGCCGCCCTGCTCGGCCGTCGCTTGGACGACAGCGAGATCGAGGCTTTCTACGAGCCCTTCCGCCCGCACCGCTACCGGGTCTTCCGCCTGATCGAACTCACTCCCCGCTCGGCCCCCCGCCGCGCGCCCGGGCACCGCGTGCAGGCCCCCTGCACCGAAGAGGTCCCGGCTCCGGTACCTCACCAGCTGATACCCGCCGCGGCCGGGAGGTGGTCTCTGCCGTCGGCCGAGAGGACCCAGGAGCGGTGCGGGTCCACGCCGCGGAGGAGGATCTGGTCGATGCGGACCACCGCGAAAGACGCGAACCCTTTCCCCTTGCCCTCGGGGTTGCGCCTGACGACGACTTCGATCCCCAACAGTGCGCCGCGGATGACCTGGCAGCCTGGAGTGACACTTGGGCGTCAGCTCGCCTTCATGAACTGCCACCGCAGCACCGCGTTCCGCCCCGGCGCCGAACGGGACACAGCCTACCGGGAGTTCTCCTCCGTGCGCGCAGCTGCTCAAGCAGTTCCCTGAGTTCGCGGCTTGCGGCCTCCCCGACGACGCCGAGAAGTTGCTCGGACTGGATCGGGGCGCATACCAGGTGATCGTCGTCGTAGACGCACACGGACCCCTTCGGGGGCGGCGGCGTCGAGCCCCTGTCAGGGCCGACTCGCGGATGTTTCCCCGCTCGGTCTCCGCCAGCGTCGAGAAGCCTGCGAACAGCAGCTTGCCGTGCCCGCTGGGTTCTACATTCCAGCGGGGGGACCGGCGAGCATCTCCAGCACCAGGCCGTAGGCCAGATGGTCGGCGCGCGCGGTGAGTTCGGCGGCGTCGCGGCCGAGCCGCTTCACCTCGTGCACCGTGAGGAAGACCCGCCAGTCGGACTGTGGCCATCCACTCCCTACGGGCGTACGCGGATGACTGTCTTCCCGCTGCGTCGCGTGCTCGGGTTAAGGGCACCAATCGCATCATCGAAGCTCGCGACGTCACCGATGTGTGTCCGCAGCCGTCCGTCCCGCACCCGCCGCACGATCTCACCCAGTTCGGTGCGATCGGCCTCGACAACGAAGTCCACCGCCAGGCCGTCCGTGGGCCGCGCCTCGACTGGGCCGACGACGGACACCAGCGTTCCTCCTGCCTTGATCAGGGCAGCGGACCGCCTCTGAACGTCGCCACCGATGACATCGAAGACCAGATGAACGCCCCCGACGTCTTTCAGCGCGTCGTTCTCGAGGTCGACGAACTCATGCGCGCCGAAGTCGAGTGCCTTCTCACGGTCGGCGGCGCGTCCGGTGCCGATGACGTAAGCGCCGGCCTCACGCGCGAGCTGGGTCACCATCGTCCCGACTGCCCCGGCCGCGCCATGGGCGAGGACGGTCTGGCCGGCCTGAAGGCGGCCGTGCTGGAACAGCCCCTGCCACGCGGTCAGACCTGAGATCGGCAGGGACGCGCCTACCGTGAAGTCGACGTCGCCGGGCAACGGTGCGAGGTTGCGTGCTTCGATCGCCACGTACTCCGCAAGGGTGCCGTCGCGGTGCCAGTCGGCGAGGCCGAACACCCGCTGCCCGACCGACAGCCCTGTCGTGCCGTAGCCGAGGGCGGTGACCACTCCGGCCAGCTCGTGGCCGGGGATCGACGGTGTCCTGTCACGGCCGGCGCGATCGGTCCAGGTCGATGGCCACTCCATCTCAGTCGGAACGAAGCCCGATGCATAAACCTGAACGATGACGTCGTTGATCGCTGCGGACGGCTCAGGTCGCTCCGTGAGCGTCATCCCTGCCGTTCCCGCTGCTTGGTCGGTCACCACAATGGCTTTCATTAAGATTGTCCCCTTCCTCGTATGAGCTCGTAACACGGTCATGAGCGGTGCTTCCCCAGTCGAGTCCAGGAGATGATGCTGCAGGCCAATGAGCCGCGTGCATCGTGAACTCGCAGGTCATGGGTCTGGTATGCGTGGCGGTTCGGGTACTTGCGCCCGGCGGGGGCGGATCGCCAGCGCCCTGTCGCGCGCTCTGTCGAATCGCCAGCGCCGTGTCGCGCGCTCTGTCCTGGAGCTTCTCGCTGTCCTAGAGCTTCTCGCTGTCCTGGAGCTTCTCGCCGCTGATGGGTATGACGAAGGTCAGGCGCGGCGGCCGTAGGTGCGCGGATCCACAGACTGCTCCACCTTGGGAAGCCCGCCGACCACGAGACGGTAGGAGTCGATCACGAGCTCCTTCACCAGCTTCTCGTCGATGGTGCCCCCGCCTTCCGCCGTGATCCAGTGCTTCTTGTTCATGTGATAGCCGAGGGTAATGTCTGCATGCTGCTGACGCAGCGCTGCGGCGTCGTCCGGATCAGCTTTCAGGATCACGACGGGGCGCCCCGGCATGTTAGTCATGAGCATGAAGACCTTGCCGTGCACCTTGTAGACCTTCCAGTCGGGGCCGAAACGATGCTCCAGGTCGACGCCGGGCAGTCCCACAGCGCAGTCGCCCGCGATCTTCTGCAGCTCCTGTCCGTCCAAGGTGATCAACTCCTCTATCGATCCCAATGCCCTGACCCGTACGGCCAGGGCCCAAGGTGGCGTCTCCCGTTTGGCCGCTACGAGCGACGGCGCCCGCACGCCGGCAAGGTCAGATCGTGTTACGAGCTCCATGTGTTGTGGGTTCTGGTTCCCGGGTGGATGTTTAGAGGAAGGTGAACAGCTGGTCGGCGTCGAATCGCGAGATCGGCGTGGTGTACACCCTCTCCGGGTCGGGGTAACCGAGGGCCAGCAGCACCGTCGTGCTGTGTCCGGTCTCGCGGATCTTGAACGCCTTGTCGACACTTGTCGGGTCGAACCCCTCCAGCGGTGTGGCCTCGACGCCGAGCTCAGCGGCCGCCATCATGGTCAGGCCCACCGCCATGTAGGTCTGCTTCTCCATCCAGTGGTTCAGGTCCTTGTAGCCGTAGTTGCGCAGGTTGAGGAAGTCTCGGGTCATGGATTCCCACAGCTCCTGCTTCGACGGGTCAGGGAACCGGCCGTCGGCCCTCTCCTTCGTGAACACCGCCTCGAGGTGGCTGTCGGGCAGATCGGCCCGGGTGGTGAGGATGATGGTGTGCGACGCGTTCAGGATCTTCTCGGCGTTGTCCTGGAATCGTTCGCCCAGGTTGTCGGCGAGCCGCTCTTTCCCTTCGGGCGTGGTGAGAACGTAGAAGTGGTTGGGCTGTACGTTCACCGATGTCGGCGTGGAGCGCAGGAACCTCAGCAGCTGCTGAAGGGTCTCCTCCGGAATGGTCTTGCTGGGGTCGAAATACCTGGTGAGGTGCTTGTTCATGAGCTTGTCGAGATTCATGCGAATGTGCCTTCTTCTTGCAATGAGTGGGTGAGGAGCGGTGGTTCGCGGGGTTTGGGCTAGTTCGCGCGGCGGGCAAGCAGGTCGCTGATGCGCTCGAAGCTGATTCCTGTCGTCGCGGCGGTGAGGTCACCCGCGACGAGAGCCTTGGTGGCCTGTTCGAGTGCCTCCATTGCGTGGGTGTAGAGCGCTGGACCCACACTGATGCGCTTGACCCCGGACCTGCACCGCCACCGTGACGATCGCCAGGACCTGCGAATCGGTGTACCCGGCGCCTCGCACAGCCGCGAGGCTTGCGTCGCTCACCTGACCGCGGCTCGCCACCACCTGTTGAGCGAAACGAGCGACCGCGGCGCGCTTGGGGTCGATCGAGCTCCCGGCCCGGGGCAAGTCGATGTCATCGCTCGACATGCCACCGAACTCGGACGATACGTACCTGTGTATCGCCAGCTTTGCAGGGTCGTGACGACCTCGAGAGCGGTCGGGTTCGACGCGAGAGTCGCGAAAATGTTGGGGACGAAGCCGAACCGTGCGCCCACGTTGTCGAGGATGCGCTTCGTTCCGTCGGGGACGTCGTCATGAGAGAACGTTCAGTCGTGACATGGCGCAGCAACCTCCGGTGAGTGTGTAGTGGTCAGCGTCGAGCCCAAGTCGGTTCTTACTGCTCCAGAGCCCGGTCTTCGTCGCGGCCGTGAACACTGCCGCCTTTTTGGGCTTGCCAGCCCACTTACTTCTGCAGTTAACGCTACTCGACTCTGGGCTGTCAAGCCCAGTTTGAGAGAAGCGTGGTACGCACTACGGGAGCTCGGATGCCTCGCAAGCTCACTTGCAAGGGCTAGGCGACGCAGTTTCGTCCTGGCAGTCATCGCGTGAGAGGCCGAGCGCACCCTCGTGCTCCATCGGAGTGAGCACATCGCATACTTCGACGGCCCCCAGCGGTCCGCTCATGAAGGGGCTGCACACGCGAGTGGCCCCGGACGCGGACGACGCGGGCATCCTGGACGTCGCCTATCCGACCCTCGACAGCCCTGGCCCTTCGGCGGCGAGGGCACCGGACCGAGGGAGCCAGGAAAAAGGACCTTGAGGTCCTTTCTCTGGTCCTGCTACCGTCCGGGCAGGTAACCTGACCGACGTGGCGGAACAGGCGCGCGAGAAGAGTGGCTCCCGGCTGACTGAGCGAGGGCGGGCAACCCGCGAGCGCATTCTGAGGGCCGCTGCCGACATGATGCACGTCAGAGGAGTCGCCATGACCACCCTCGACGACGTCAGGGCGGCCAGCGGAACGAGTAAGTCGCAGCTATACCGCCACTACCGCGACAAGGAAGCGTTGATGCGTGACGTCGTCGCGCTGCAGGCCGCCGAAGTGCTGGAACGGCATCAACGACACCTGCAGCGCCTCAACTCCATCCGTGGGCTGGAGCGCTGGAGGGACGCAGTCGTCGAACGGAATGCCCTGCACAACGGGGCCTACGGCTGCCCGCTTGGATCCCTGGCGAGCGAGCTGGCCGACCAGGACGAGGAGGCCCGCAAGGCGATCGACCGGCACTTCACCGTCTGGCAGGGCCTCATCGAGGCGGGGCTGGTCAGGATGAGGGACTCCGGGGTGCTACGGCCGGACGCAGACACTCAGGCGCTCGCCACAGGCCTCATGGCCGCCCTGCAGGGCGGGTACCTCCTGTCCCAGACCGCTCGGGACGTACACCCGATGCGAGTCGCACTCGACATGGCGATCGCCCACGTCAGGACATTCGCGGCAGCTCCCGAGGACCGCAGCGGCCGAAGCCTCGAAGATGGGGAGTCGGCCCGCTAGGTGTCTTGACCTGAAACGTGGATGTAGTCGTAGCCGGTGGTGCGGCGGCGGCCGGGCAGGCGGCACGGTCGTGGACCCGCCCCCCTCCGCCGCCGGAGATGCGACCGAGCTTCTTCACGGCCACGTGAACCAGCTCGCCGGGCCGGCTGCGTTCGTAGCGGCGGTGCCCTGCCCCTGGTCCGATCCAGGAGGGCCAGGCGGTTCAGGCCGTGCCGGGCGAGAGTCCCGTGGGCGGTCGAGACGGGCAGGCCCAGGATCGGCCCGATCCGACCCGCGCCCAGCTCGCGCTCCTGCCGCAGGCGGCATTACGGCGGACACGAAGACCTCCATGCCATGCGTTCCGAGTCAGCTCCACCACAACGGAGGTCTTCGCCATGGTCAAGCCTGACCGGCGTTGACAACGCTCGTGATCAATACAGCTAGTGCGTCGGCGGCGGGCGAAGCCGCGGCGGTGTCATACACGGCGTTCCTGCGGGAGCGTTGGCCGCCGAGCTCGAACCCAGTCCGAACGCGCTGTACAAGGCCATCTTCGACGCGCGCAGGAAGTTGCGCGCTCAATTGGCGGCCGCCGGGCACTTCGACTGACTGCGCAATCTCTGGACCGACGTCGCGCCGAAGGCCAGAGGTGCGGCTGAGGGCTGTGGGAGAGAAGGAAGACAAGAGGCGCGTGTTCCTCGTCGCTGATACTTTTTAGGGGCGCTAGCCCTGCTTACGACGAGCCGATTGGACGGCCAGCATGGCGATCATCTCGCGCGGTTTTCACGGCCGTCGGCCGCCCGCCGACAGGAAGCTGCCACCCGGACAGTACGAGACCACGGGCTTTCCGGTCCTCTCGGCCGGGCCCACGCCGCGGATAGGCACAGACAAGTGGGAGCTGTCCGTCACCACGGAGACCGGGATGCGGCACGACTGGGACTGGGCCGCCCTCACGAAGCTGCCGTCGGAAACCCCGACGGCAGACCTCCACTGCGTGACCAAGTGGTCGAAATTCGGCACCCGGTGGCAGGGGGTGTCTTTGGACGTCCTGCTCGCCGATGTCGAGACGGCTGCCGAGTACGTCCTCGTCTCCTCCTACGGGGGCTACACCACGAACCTCCCGCTGGAGGATCTTCTGGACGGCAAGGCCTGGATCGCGTACGGCTACGACGGCCGGCCGCTCGCTCCCGAGCATGGCGGTCCGGCCCGACTGCTCGTCCCGCACCTCTACCTCTGGAAATCCGCGAAGTGGGTGCACGGACTGGAGTTGCGGGAGAACGACATCCCGGGGTTCTGGGAGAGCGCCGGATACCACAATTACGGAGACCCGTGGCAAGAACAGCGGTATCGAGGAGACTAGGCGACCGGCTCCGATGGAGGGTCGCCGAGGTGATAGAACGTCGCGCTGAGTCCGCGACGGCCGTCACGCTGGTGCTGGAGGTGCCGGAATGGCCCGGCCATCTGGCAGGCCAGCATGTGGACATCCGGCTGACCGCGGAAGACGGCTACAGCACACAACGCAGTTACTCCATCGCTTCGGCCCCGGACGGAACGCGCCTGGAACTGACAGTGCAGCGCGTCGTTGAGGGCGAGGTCTCTCCCTACCTGGTCGACGAGCTCAGGCCCGGCGACCAGCTGGAACTGCGGGGACCGGTCGGAGGCTGGTTCGTCTGGCAGCCGGAGCAGCAAGAACCGATCCTGCTCGTGGCCGGAGGCTCCGGGCTGGTGCCGCTGATGTGCATGATCCGATCGCGGCGTGCAGCCGGCAGCCGGGTTCCCTTCCGGGCGCTGTATTCCCTGCGATCGCCGGCCGAGCTGCTGTACGGGCCAGAAATCCGCCAAGGAACACCAGGGGTCGACGTCACACGCATCTACACCCGGGAAGCGCCACAGGAGTCCGCGCGCCCCCCGGGCCGCATCACACCCGACGACCTGGTACGCCACGGATGGCCACCGGACTTCGCGCCCACCTGCTACGTCTGCGGACCCACGGCATTCGTCGAGAAGGCAGCTGCCTACCTGGTGCTCCTCGGACACGACCCCGAGCGAGTCCGCACAGAGCGCTTCGGCTGAGGAGAGGACTGAGATGACGGCAGGCACACCGGCAGCCACTGGTATCCCACGCGACGCAGAGGGCGGCTACATCGACGGCAACGCGCTGGCCGGCCCTCTGGCCGAACTCTTCGCGGTCGACCTGACGGCAGCGACCAGCCAGTGCGCGCACTGCAGCAACACAGGGGCCGTTGCGCTCCTGCACCTATACCGCCAGGCACCGGGACTGGTAGCCCGCTGCCAGCAGTGCGGACAGGTCATGCTACGTCTGGTGCGCGCACCGGAGACCGTCTGGCTAGACATGAGCGGCATCACAGTACTGTCGATCCCCGTCGGCGCCGACTGAGCCACCCATGGCCTCCCCTGCGGATGGCACGCCGTCGGCGCGGCAAGCTCGGTGGTGCCCGCCACGACGGAAAGCGGGGCCGCTGGTAGCTGGTGGGCCACCGCTCGGATTTGTCACCTCAAGCGGAACCTGGGGCTACTGGAAACGGCCGTCGAAGCAAGGTACCGCTCCTCAGGTCGGAGAACCGAAGGGCGACGACTGCTTCCCCTTCCACCACCCAGCGCAGATCGTAGGACGCTTGGTAGGAGGGCGGCCAGAAGGAGCAGAAGCACCCGGGGCCTCCAGCAGCCGCCACTTCCCGCGGGCCTGCGCCGTTACTCGCCTGGCTGCGCCTGTTCACCTCATGCCCTTCGCGGCCTCCGCTTCCTCGGCTGAGATGTCCTCGGCGATGGAAAGCACCCGCCGCAGGCTGGTGGAGGGAATCACGACGCCACCGGCGCTGTCCATGTAGATGTAGTCACCGGGACTCACGCAGACACCGGAAATCTCAACAGCCACAGCGCAGGCGTAGGGCATCACCGTGTCACCGCCCCATCGGACCGCCTCCCCCCTGCACCAGGTGGCGAAGCTGTAGCCACGCAACTGGCCGAAGTCACGTAGTCGGCCGTCGGCGAGGACGCCGGCCAGCCCTGTGCTGTCTGCTCTGGCAAGCTTTGTGCCCCCGCCGTGGGACACGTCGGCGTGCCCTCCGCTGGAGAGCACGAGCACCTGGCCCGCCACGGGCGGGTTGCCGAGTGCTTCGTAGAAGTAGTACCGGAAGTCATGGCCCTCTGCTACCAGGTCCTCGCGGTAGGGGAGATAGGAGATGGTGGCTGCAGGCCCGAAGAGACAGCGGAGAGGGTCGGGGCTCGACATGGCGGGTATATGCGCTCGGTGGCCGTGGACCCGGTTCATGGCGTCGACGAGCGTGGCGCACCCCAGGCGGGCTGCCTTCTGAGCCGGTGTCTCGTCCCCCATCAGCTTCCTCTCTCAAAGAGCCATGGGCTGTCCGGCGTACCGCCGGGGCGCCGTCAGGTCCTCGGCCGGCCAGAGCAGCGTGAGGGCTGCGCGTGCCCGGCTTTCTGCATGCTGTGTGCCAGAGCCTCCGTCCGCCGAGCCGGGACCCGAACCGCCGGCACTCCTCCGCGGTGGCCACTGACGAATAGGTATGCCAGAGAACTGCGCCCAGCAGGTGAGGGTTCTTACTGTCACTCGCCCTTTCAGTGTCACGTGCACAGGCGTGCTGGGCACCTTGGCCACCGTGCTCGCCCCGGTGCCCTGTCACGGCCGCGTTGCGTCCTCATGCTCCTATGCCGATCAGGCTGCTTGCCGAAGGAAGTCCTGGTGAGTGCCGATGTGGGCGTCGTTGAGGAGGGCGCGGTAGACGACGTCGGAGAGTCGCCGTCGCAGTGCGCGTATGGCTTCGGTGCTGGTGTTGCCCGCTTCCTTGCGTCGCTGAAGTAGGCGCGGGCATCGGGATGGGCCAGCCCGGCAGGTCCAGTGTCAGGGTGACGGCCGTCGCCGACTCCACGCGCCGACCCGTTACCTCGGCGGTCCGCCATCGGAGCCGGTCGCCTAGTCTTCCTGCTACCACTGTTCTCGCCACGGCGCGGGCTACCACAGGTGCAGGTGCAGGACCAGCAGCCGAGCGCCCGGGACGTGTGGGGCCGCGCTGCAAACCGCCTGGTCAGCGCTGCCCGTGCCGACGTAGTCACCGCTGCATCAGCCCGCGGCACTGAGATGTCCGCTGGCTATCAGCTGAGCTCGCAGTTTCTTACGGGCGTCGAACATCGCCTTGTAGAGCGCGTTGCGGTTCGTCTCCAACTCACTGGCCAGCGCTTCCAGGGGGACTCCGTTGACGACGGCGGTGAACACCTGCCGCTGGCGGGCGCTCAGTGTCTCGATTGCGTCACGCACGGCTTCGACCAGCTCTCGCGCCTGCCAGTGGCTGACGGGGTCGATACCGGAGCGGTCGGGCACTTGCGCCCATTCGTCCAAGTCGATCCGGGCATTTGAAACACGCCAGAAATGGCGGCCCAGCTTGCTGGACACCTCAAGCACGACGAATCGGAACGCCCATGTGGTGAACCTGGCGTCGCCTCGAAATTCCCGGATTTTGCGTGTGATCCTCATCAGTGCGTCGGCGGCCGCCTGGTGGGCGAGATCGTTCAGCTCGGGCCCGGTAATCCGGTAACGAGGACCCCGGCGAAACACTTCATCCATGGCAATGCGCACCAACATTTCGTGCAGCCGCGTGCACGCCTGCTCGTACTGCGGCCCACGGCCGTCCTCGAGCGCGTCCACCCAGGCAGCGGATTCCGGGTCGAGTTGCCCTCGGCCCTCGGCGGGCCGTGCTGCCGGGGCGCTACCGCTGCTTCCGGCACGTCCGTCTGGAGCCGAGTGGCACATTCTTTTGACATCCGCAGAGCGCATGGCCTTCAATCCTCAGGTCAATCCCGTACCGACAAGCCAATCACGAGACTCATCTACAGGCCGTCTACGCGAAGTCGCTGTTTTATTTCGCCGTGCGCGCATCCCGAGATTTCACGGACGGGGGGTTTTCGGCGTATTCGATGAGCAAGTCGCGCGCGTCGCGGGGCGCGCCTTCCCGTACTGTCTCGACTGGCTGGTGAGCAGGCCGGCCCACGCGGGACCGCGACCTCCACCCCGGTGGCGGGCGGTCACGCTGTGTGCAGCCCGGGCGGAAGCCGGCGTGCGGCGTCAGCCCGCTCCGGACAGTCCAGGGGCTTGGCACCCGGCCCGGCTCCTCCGCAGCGGGCCCGGCGACTGGTCCGGGTGAGCGGGTGGGTCCGACCGGCCTCAACGCCTACCGAGGCTGCTTGACGCGTCCGACCTGGCAGCCGCTGCCGGGCCGAAAGTGCAGGAAGCGCGTATACCGTCCCGGCGACGCCGGGTCCTCCGTGGATGCGCCTGCCCTGGGCGGGCCAACATAGAGCCCTCCGGACCCGCTACGGAGGGACAGGAAGTCGTCCCTGGCTCATCGACCCTTCGGTTTGGGCTGTTCCGCCTTCGCCGCCAACGGGCCCGAGCGGAGCGTTGCACTCCCACGGACGAGATGCTCCCTGGCGTCGGAACCTCCCGGAGGGCCTCCGCGATCCCGTCGCAGACGGTGAATGCAGCCGTAGTGGAGACTCTCCGGCCGACTATGCGCGGTACATCGGCGAACAGGCTGGACCCGGTCCGCCCGTCGTCGCACCACACAAAGGGGTCGCGGCGCTTACACTCTTTGGTCAGTTCTTTCTCGTAGAACGGTGCCGCCCGGTAGGGCATGCCCCCCTTCGGGAACTGCTCGGTCACGGCTACTGGCCATGGCAACGTCTCCGCAGGGCGCCTGTGACAACGACATGGATGCCGGCCCCTGCTCGCCACAGGAACGGGCCGGCTTGCCCTGGTCGGGGAATCTCTGCCCCGCCTGCTCCACTGCGTAGGCGGCCACAAGCCGGTTCCAGCTGTATCGACCCGGACCGATCTCCGCGACGAGGTGCGCTCGGGTGAGGCGCGACAAGGCCTGGCGGACGCGGCGCTCGGGCCGTCCGGCCAGGTCCGCAACCTGCGATGCCGCGAACATGGGGTCTGGGCAGACGCTCAGGTCGCGGAAGAGCGCGGCTGTTTCGGTGTCGAGCAGGCGGTACGAGCGGGTAATGGACTCCCGGACGTCGAGCGTCTGGTCCTCGTCGCTCGCGAAGGCGTCCAGGGTGCTGTGCTCCGGTGCCTCGTACTCGTCGGCCAGGCTCGCCAGACGCAGCTGGGGTCGATACGCCGCGCGGGCGGCGACGTTGGCCAGGGCCAAGGGGAGCTGCCCAGCCAGACGGATGATGCGGTCGACGGCCTCTGGTTCAGCTGCTGTCCTCGCTGCGCCGAGTCGGCGCGCGAGGAGGCTGCGCGCGTCCGTCTGGTTCAGGGGCATGAGCGTCAGGGGAAGTGCCTGATACGCAGCGACGAGCGCGTGCAGTTGCATGCGGCTGGTGACAAGGACCATGGAGCCGGGGCCTCCGGGGAGGAGATGCTTTATCTGGTCCGTGTTCCATGCGTTGTCGAGCAGGACGAGCACTCGGCGGTTGGCCAGCAAGCCGCGGAACATGAGCCCCCGTGCCTGCGCGGTCTCGGGCATGTCCGCGACGCGGACCCCCAATGACTGCAGGAAGTCCTCGAGCACGTGCGCAGGGTCCCGCGGCTCGGCCTCCGGTCCTGCTCCCTGAAGGTCTGCAAAGAGCTGGCCGTCCGGGAAGCGGTCAGCCAGATGGTGCGCGACGGTGGTGGCGAAAGCCGTCTTGCCGACGCCGGCCAGTCCGCCGACCGTGCAGATGGCCACAGAGGACGACGCCTCTGCATCGGCGGCCAAGCGCTCGACCTGCTCCTGCTCCCTCTCACGGCCGACGAGGCCAGGCAGGGCGGCCGGGAGCTGAGCCGGGGCGTGCGGCGGGGGCGTCGCCGGCGCGCCCTTCGGGCGGTCGGCGCTTTGCGGGAGCTGGAATCGCCCGGAGAGGATGCGCTCGTGGACTTGCTGCAGTTCCGGCGACGGGCTGACGCCGAGGCGTTGACGCAGCAGGTGACTGGTCGTGTGGTAGATCGTCAGCGCCTCCGACTGCCGGCCAGCGCCGTAGAGCGCGGTCATGAGGAGGCCGCATACGCGCTCCCGAAGCGGGTGCTCGACAAGCAGAGCGGACAGTTCCGCGGCGGCCTCGGCGTAGTGCCCTCTCTCCACTTCGCAGGCGAGCTGCTCCTCCGCACAGGCGAGGCGCATCTCGCCGAGGACGCTGCGCTGCCGGTCCGCGAACGGCCCCGGGACCCCAGCGAGGGCCACTCCTTTCCACATCTCGAGGCCCTCGGTCAGCAGGCTCGCCGCAGACTCCAGGTCGCCGGTGCTACGCGCCTCCCTCGCCCTTGCCGTCGTCTCCTTGAATCTGTTCAGGTCCAGAGCGTCCGGTTGGATGTGCAGCACGTAGCCCCCGTCGACCAGGCTCACGGAGCTGTCACTCTGCTCCCCCAGTGCCTGCCTGAGCCTGTAAACGTACGTGCGCACGGAGCCTACGGCCGACGGTGGGGCCTCGTCGCCCCACACGTCATCCACCAGTTTCGAGAGACTTACAGGCTTGCCCGCCCTGAGCAGCAGCGAAGCGAGCACGGCGCACTGCCTCGGCTGACCAGCTGCGGCCTCACTCCCCTGCCTGTGGAGCCGGACCGGGCCGAGCACTGAGAACTGGACACCTGCATGCATAGTGCCTACCGCCCTGGAGATCCTTGTGAGACTTGGCTGCTTGGCTGTCCGCAAGGGACCGCTCTCCCCAAACGTACAGCAGATCGGCGAATTTTAAGGACTAAATGGTCCCGTCTAGCATGGAGGAGACCTGCCTCTTGCACAGAGGGCCGCCAATCTCGGCCGGCGGCTGGATTACATGCGGACACAGAGCGCGTGGACAGAGGCATCTTCCCGTCGTCTCGTCCCCAGCCGGGCTGCCTCCGCCGACCAGGAGGACGGCAAAGTCCAGTTCGGCCCGGGTACCGCGACGCAATCGCCTGTGGCGCCAGACCAGGGCTTCTCGGCGCCGCCGCGCCCCAGACGGCTTACAACGGCAAGCACAATGAGGTGGCCGAGTCGGCTGCGTGTGCACTGGGAACGACGCGCAGACATCCACGAAGCGTTCCTCAGACCAGCCTGCTGGCTGATCACCCGCCGGCAACTTGAGTCACGGTGTTGGCCGTTGTAAGCGTCCTCCCGTGCCCCGGCCGGCGGATCGCCGTCCTCGGCGAGGACGGCATAGGCCTTGACGTGGCCGATCGCCATGTCCAGGGCGATCCTCATGGGTTTGACGTCCTGGGCCGTCCGGGCAAGGAAGTAGCCGCCTTGAAGGGCGGCCATGAGGCTGGCGGCGAGCTCTCCGGCGTCCGCGTCTGCGCGGAGGACTCCAGAGTCCTTCATCCGCTCGAGACCGGCCTCAAGCAGACCCTCCCAGGTATGGACGTGCCGGGCGATCGCCTTACGCGCCTCTTCGTCCCGATCGGCCAGCTCGCTTGCAAGGGAGCCGAGCGGGCAGCCGTACGCTCCGTTTCGGAGCGCGTTGCGTTCGATCAGTGCGTCCCGCCAGCGCTCCAGCCGCGGAGAGAGTCGAGCCGCTGCAGTTTCTGGAGCTGGCGTTCCAGCAATTACGCAGCCTGGCCGCTTCTGCTCGTTGTGCAAGAGGACAGGATCGTCGGCCTCCGGTTCTCGGACCTCGGGGCCGGGCGGGCCGATCGAAGCATCCCGGCAACCCACCGAGCTCTCGCCAGCTTCGCCCTGGAGGGTGAGACAGGCTTGGGCACCTGACGTTTCGGGCCGGAGGGCAGCTTCCCACCCACGGAGGCGCATCGACTCTCATGCGCGTCTGATGACCAGCACAGCCACGTCGTCGAGGTGGTCCACCGCGGCCGCCGCGTCGAGTATCCGGTCTGCAGTCGCCTCGACGCCGAGCCGATCCTGAAGGGCTCGACCGGCCAGCGCTCCCGCTCGCTCCAGTCCGGCTTCCAGGGTCAGGCACGGCCCTTCGACTACACCATCGGTGACCATGACCAGCGCGGTGCCCTTTTCCAAGATGAAGGTCTCCTCGGGGTACACGGCGCCAGGCACGATTCCCAGGACCGGCCCGGCGGGAAGTGTGCGGATGGCGTGGCTGCCGTCGTCGCGTGCGTGGAGCAGTGGCACATGGCCTGCGCTGGTGGCGATGACCTGTCCGTCATGCGGATCGAGGTGCAGCATGATGCAGCTTGCGAAGCGTGGCGCGTCCATCGCGACGAGCAAATCGTTGGTACGCGTCACCACCGTTCCCGGCTCAGGCTCCTGGGCGGCGATCGCGCGCATGCTCGAGCGTACCTGGCCCATGAAAACCGCGGCATCCACGTCGTGCCCTTGGGCGTCGCCGATTTCCAGTCCGACCGCACCGTCGGGCAGGAAGAACGCGTCATACCAGTCTCCGCCGATATCCAGCCCGTCCCGGCTGGGCTGATAGCGGGCAGCAATCTCCAGGCCTGGGAGGTGCTCCGGCAGCGTCGGGAGCATGCTCTGCTGGAGCGCCGTGGACAGCTCGACGTGGGCTTGTTGCAGCCTGATGCGCCTCAGCGCCTGGCCTGCCAATTCGGCCAGCGCCGTCATGAAGGCGAGCTTCTCGGAGGACGGGGGGTGCTTACTCTCGTACGTCACCACCCAGGCCCCGAGCGGCCGGTCGCCCACCGGGCTGAGGGGGGTGATCGACAAGGCGGTGCCGTGGACGGGACGCGGCAGGGGCAGACCGTCATCATGCAGCCAACGGCGAACAAGCTCCTCGTGGTTGGGGAAGAACTGCGCCTGACCGGTACGGATCACGCAGGGCAACGGCCGGTCCTCATCCAGCGACATGCCGTGCAGAGCATCAGCCTCCCACGTGGGAATTCCGGCATCCGAGGAGACCCGCAAGCGCCCCTCGTCGACGACGGCGAAGAGCGCGCCGCAACCTCCGACGGCCGCAGCGAGCCGGGCCAGGACAACCTGCTGCAGTTCCTGCTCGGTGGCGGCGGTGAACAGGGCGGAGGAGAACGCGGTTATGCCATCGGCGCGCTCCCGCTCCGCGCTCACCTCGGCCCGCATCTCCTGGCGGTGTGTCTCGGACTGGGTGTCGTCGCGGATCACCGCGAAGACGCGTTCGGGGCCGCCGTATCCCAACTGAATCCGGCGGGTCTGGCCTGCGAGAACACGCCAGCCATCGTGCTCGGTGAGGAACCGCGACCTGATCCACGGGGACTGGGCGCTGGACGAGCGCACAAGCCGCTGCACGTCCCTCCGGTCGTCAGGGTGCACTCGCCTGATCACCTCGGACAGGGGGACCGACGCCTGCGGGAAGAGCGCGGCCAGGGCGGGCGCGCCGCCCAGTGACTCCACCTGGTGCTCATGGGGGGAACACATCCACAGGCCGAGGCCGGCATCCTTCGCCGCAAGCTGGAACGGGATCAGCAGACCACCGAGGTCGTGCCTCGCGTCCCGCGAATGTATCCACACAAGCCGCTCGCCACTCGAGGTATCCGTCACCGGTCGCGCCTCGACGAGGCAGACCACGGACGCGGTGCTCGTGCCGGGAAATTCCAGCACACGCATCGCAAGCCTCTTCGTCGTGGCCCCGTGCGCCAGCAGGCTCTCAGCCGAGATGCGCTGCTCCTCGGAGAGCAGATCTACAAAGTCATGACCCACGCACTGTTCCAACGGCCTGCCCAGTGCGGTGGCCATCGCGGCATTGAGGGAGCGGATGACACCGTCCAGGGTCAAAAGAGCCGACGGTGTAGCTTTCTGAAGAAGTTCGTCCGAGGTGTCCATGTGCCGCTCCCCGACCATCGTCGAGCGATATGACCTCGTCGTCCTGCAACAACATTATCTGGCCCGCCGCGCCGGCGAGGACCTCGCGGCTCAGCACGACACCTGCGTCGGCGAGGCGAATAGGGCCAGGATGATGTGCGGGGCGTGGGCCTACTGGGCCGGCGATGGACACCAACGTTCCTCCGGCATGATCACGCCTGCGGACCGCCTGCCGATGTCTCCACTGGTGACATCGAACCCAGATCGGTTCCGCCGATGTCTTCCAGGGCGTCGTTCTCGAAGTCGACAAACTCCCTCGTGTCGAAGTGGAGCGCCATCTGTCTATCGACGGTACGTCCGGTGCCGATGACTAGGCGCCGCCCCTCGTGCGAGCTGCGTCACCATCGACCGGTGGGAATCGACGGCGTCCGGTCGTGGCCGAAGCGATCGGTCCAGGTCGAGAACCACGTCAGCTCACCCGGCGTATATCCCGGCGCATGAACCTGAACAACGACATCGTTCAGCGCTGCCTGCGGCTCGGGCCGCGCCACGAGCGTCATCCCGGCCGTTCCCTCGGCCTGGTCCATCACCACAATCGCCTTCATCCGGCGCCTCTGATCGATAAGGGTGGGGCGCGAGGCGTCGAGGAACAAACGCAGCAGCGAAATCTTGGTAAGGCGGCGCGAAGGATCGACGCTCATCAGATAGCTGCAGACGATCCGGTAGACCTTCTCGCTCATCGGAGTCGCGTAGTGCGCCACGGGACGTGGGAGTCCCACACACCGCGTCGAAAGGAACGTCCCTCATGCATGACAGCCGGGCTCGTTGGCAAGACCGGTCTGATCATCGGCTCTGGTCCTTCTCGCCCGCGCCCCCGACCAACTCGACGAAGCCGCCAACGCCATCAGCGCGACTGCGTCGAGTGCTGAGGTTCGCCTCGTGACTACCTATCTGAACAACGACAACCAGCGCATCACGGCCATCGACGACCTGCTGTCCAGCGACCCGGTCGATGTTCCGATCAACAACGCGGCCGGTGTCGAGCCCCTCAGCGCCCGCACCAGAATCAGTCCAGCGCAGCTACGGCAGGCCTTTGAGCATGATTTGATACGCGCTGGACGAGGTACGCGCCGGGCGCTGGCCGAAGCCGTGCGCGAGGCTGTCCGCACCGGCCACCTGGCCCCGGGGACACGGCTGCCCTCCTCCCGCCAGCTCGCCGCCGACTTCGGCCTTGCCCGCAACACCGTGGCTGACGCCTATGCCGACCTCGTCTCCGAGGGGTGGCTTACCGCTCGCAGAGGCTCCGGCACACTCGTGGCAGACAGGATGATCACTCGGCCGTTCTTGGCGCCCTCGGCAGCCGAGCCGCGCGGCGCCCCTCACCGCGACCTGATCCCAGGTAACCCGGATCTCGCCGCTTTTCCTCGTGCAGCCTGGCTGAAGGCCACACGCCGCGCACTGGCGGCGGCCCCTGACGATGCGCTCGGCTACGGCGACCCCCGCGGTCGGCCGGAACTACGGGCCGCACTTGCAGCCCATCTCGCTCGAGCCCGGGGCGTGTACGCCAGTCCGGAGCACATATTGATCTGCGCCGGCGTCTCCCACGGCCTGCGGATCCTGAGCGGAGTCCTGGCCAGGCGGGGGGCGAAGAACGTCGCCGTCGAGTCCTACGGGCTGGACAGGCACTGGGACCTGCTGGCGGCTGCTGGGCTGAAGACCCTCCCTCTTCCCTTGGATACCCAGGGGACCGACCCGGTGCCGCCCATCGGCACCGATGCGGTCCTACTCACACCTGCTCACCAGTTCCCTGTGGGCACGGCGCTGCAGCGCGATCGCCGGACGGCCGTCGTGGACTGGGCCAGACGTACCGGCGGGCTGATTCTGGAGGATGACTACGACGGTGAGTTCCGCTTCGCCCGCCAGTCTGTCGGGGCGCTCCAGGGACTCGACCCCGACTGCGTGGTCTACCTGGGTACCGCCAGCAAGACCCTTGCTCCTGGCCTGCGGCTGGCCTGGATGGCGTTGCCTTCCACGCTCACTGAGGAAGCCGTGGCGGTCAAGGGGCAGATCGACTCGTGCGAGGTACTCAGCCAGCTGACGATGGCGGAATTCATCACCTCCGGCGCCTACGACCGTCACGTACGTGCTGCCCGTCGTCGCTACCGCGATCGACGAGACGCTCTCGTCACAGCCCTGGCCCAGCACGCCCCGAAGGTGCGCGTCATCGGGACAGCGGCTGGCCTGCACACCGTGCTCGGATTGCCGACCGGGGCCGAGCAGCGGGTCCTTCAGTCGGCAACCGGGCAGGGCCTCAAGGTGGCCAGCCTGTCTCGTTACCGTCATGAACGGTCACTGAACGCCATGGCCGATGCCCTCGTCGTAGGATACGGGGTGCCCTCCGACGCTGCATGGCCTCAGGCGCTCTCCGCGCTCGTGCGGATCCTTTCCTGACGCGCCCCCAACAAGCAGCCAGGTCCCGAACTGATCTCGTTGTGGTTACGGCGTCACCTCATGCCTGCCTGGGCCGCGCCGTCAAGAAGGTAGGCGCGGATTCATGACGTGAATATTCGGCGGCTCCCAAGCCATCTCGGCACTCGCCCGAGCCTCTTCCTCTCATATTTGAACCGGGTGGCGGCCCTGAGCTTGTCACCCGATCTGCATTCGAACCTCCTTCTGTGATCCGCTGGTTCAGGCATGGGGCGGTATCTGGCTCTTCCTCCTCGCCGCCTACCAGCGCGAACGCGACTCAGTCGCACGCCCGGCGCCCGCACCTCGCCGGGCCCGGCAGGCAACGGCCCACCGGGCCCGGGGCACCCGGCGCCGTCACCACTTTTCCTCAAGCGGGCAGCGCTTTCGTCACGAGTCCCACCGGTTCTCGCAGTTCCGGGCCCGGACGCGCGCACTCTCGCGCTGCAGCACGATCAGGGCCGTGTCGAAGGCGAGCGGGCCGCCCGTATGCGTCCGCAGGTCTGCGCCGCTCCTGCGCACGAGCGCATCCGGACGCTGATCGGCCCAAGCCGTCACCCGCTCCACGAGGGGGTAGAAGCTGCCCATGCAGTCCCGGGCCTCGGTGACTCCGCCGGTGTGCAGCACCAGTCGCTCGCCCGGGGCGAACGGAAGGCCAATGGGTCCTACTAGGTCTCCGTCAGGGCGCCAAGCCCCAGCGTTGGAGCGGGGACGCTGACTTCCAGGGGCGTGACGTGCCCCCAGTCCAGCAGGAGCGGCGGAATATGACCGAAAGGTCTTGGGCCGGCCGCCCGTGTACTTCGGGTAGAAGGAGTCGAAGCCGTCGGCGTTGAAGTTGTGGATCACGTCCCGACCCGGTCCGCGCTGGTGAACGTCACCTCGGCGTTCTTCACCACGTCCATGCCCTGCGCGGACAACAGCACCATCTGAGCCCGTCGCCAGGTCACCACCGACCGGGTGCCTCTGCGGATGATCCGCAGAAGCCGCTTGCCCTCGTCATCGTCCATCTCACGGACGCGTACTCGTTCTGCCACCCACACAGACTGACGGCCGCGCGCCGCCCAGGACAGCACACGTTGCCTGATGCGGCACTAGCTAGGGCAGCACCCTGCACAGTGCGTCCAGTGCGCCTGCCCACGCACTGTCCGAGGGCGCCGCGTAGTTGAACACCAGGGCGTCCAGTTCGGGCAACTGCCATCCGCCGTCCGCCACTTCGTAGCGGAACTGCGTCAACCCCCTGACCGCCAGACCCTGCCGGGCCGCGGCCTGGACCACCGAGCCTTCGGTTCCACGCGGGAGTTCGAGCACCGTCTGCAGGCCTGCAGCCATCCCGGTCACGCGAATGCCGGGAGCCCTCTGGCGCAGGACCTCGACCAGCTGATCGCGGCGACGGCGGTAGCGCAGCCGCATCGAGCGCACATGACGGTCGTACACACCCGAGGCGATGAACTCCGCCAGTGTCAGCTGCTCCAAGGCGCTCGTCATGTAGTCGCCGTGCCCTTTGGCCGCCACGATCTCCGGAATGAGTTCCTCCGGCAGCACCATCCATCCGAGCCGTACCCCCGGCGCCAGGGACTTGCTCACGGAACCGAAGTACACCACCCGCTCCGGATCGAGGCCTTGCAGGGCACCCACCGGCTGACGGTCGTATCGGAACTCCCCGTCATAGTCGTCCTCCAGGATCAGACCGCCCGTGGCACGTGCCCACTCGACGACAGCCATGCGCCGGTCCGGGCAGAGCGCGACCCCCGTCGGGTACTGGTGCCCCGGCGTCATCAGCACCGCCCCCACGTCGCGCAGTCGCGCGAGGTCGTCTACCCGTGCGCCATGGTCATCGACGTAGAGGGGCGGGGTGTGCAGACCGGCGCTCGCCAGCAGGTCGCGAAACACATCGAGTCCGTAGGCCTCGACTGCCACCCCTCGCACCCGCCGCGCCCTGAGCGCCTGCCCCGTCAGCGCCAGACCGTGGTGGAAACCGGAACAGATGACGATCCGATCCGGCTCGGCGTACACCCCGCGGACCCGCGCCAGGTAGTCCGCGAGTGCGGTACGCAACTCCATCCGGCCTCCGGCGTCCCCGTAGCCGAAGGCGTCGTGCGGCGCGGCGGCCAAAGCCCGCCGGGCTACGGTGAGCCACTTCGTGCGCGGAAAGGTAGCCAGGTCCGGTGCACCGGTCCACAGGCCATACCGGCGACGGGGCTCGTCCGGCGTCGCGCGAGGAGCGCGGGGCGCGGCCCTGTGCGGCGCGACCCGGATGGCCACCCGGGTCCCTGAGCCCTGCTGGGCGGTGAGCCAGCCCTCAGCGACCAGCTCGGCGTAAGCCTCGACCACCGTGCTACGCGATACGCCGAGATCCGCGGCGAGTGAGCGGGAGGACGGCAACCGGCTGCCGGGCGCCAGACGCCCCGTGCGCACGACCTCCCTCAAGGCGTCTGTAAGCCCTGCGCGCAACCCGGGCCCGTGCAGCTCCAGATACAGGTCGGCACCAAACGCGGACGGGCTGGCCGCGGAATTGGTCCGAGAATCTGCCATGCAAATAAAGCATACTCCCATACCATCGACTGGCCAGTCGTCCCATTGGGGCTGCGCGCCACCGCAGCCTCGTCGCGGCGGCGAGAGCGCGCCGTGTCCACCGCAAGGGCGCGCTGGCCAGCGTGGCCGCCGCCAGCCAGCGCATCCACAACACTCGAGCCCGACCCCCGCCGCCGCACCCGTCGACGGCGGTCCGCCCCTCGCCATCGGTATTCCCTACCGGTGCTCGGGGTTTTCGTAGTCGAGTCGGCAACCGGCATCCCATGCGGTGCGCTGGTTGCCGTAGGCGGGAATGCCGCCGAGGTCCTTCAGTGCACGGGCCAGGTGGAGCAGATTCCAGGTCATGAACGTGGTATTGCGGTTGGTGAAGTCGTTCTCCGGGCCGCCCGAGCCGGGATCGAGGTAGGAGGGACCGGGGCCCGCCTCACCGATCCATCCGGCGTCCGCCTGGGGAGGGATGGTGTAACCCAGGTGCTGCAGGCTGTAGAGGACGTTCATGGCGCAGTGCTTGGCACCGTCCTCGTTGCCCGTGATCAGGCAGCCTCCGACGCGGCCGTAATACGCGTACTGACCATTCTCGTTGAGCAGGCTGGAGCAGGCGTAGAGGCGTTCGATCACCTGCTTCATCACGGAACTGTTGTCGCCCAGCCAGATGGGGCCGGCCAGCACGAGGATGTCGGCCGCCAGCACCTGCCGGTACAGGTCCGGCCAGGCGTCCGTCTCCCAGCCGTGCTGTCTCATGTCGGGCCACACGCCCGTGGCGATGTCGTGGTCCACCGCTCGTACGACATCGACGTGCACGCCCTGCGCGTCCATGATGTCGTAGCTGCGTTGGATCAGTCCCTGGGTGTTGCTCGTCTCCGGGGAGCGCTTGAGGGTGCAGTTGATCACGAGCGCCCGCAGGTCGTCGTACCGCGCGGGCGGGACGTCCGTGGTGCGCGACGGAGCGGTCACAGGTCCTCCCAGAGCCGTGTTGCCGCTCGATCCGCGGCGAAGCGTGCGCATCCGCTTCAGACTGCGCGGAGTCCGCGGCAGACGCTACTGAAGAGCCTCCGAATGGCCCTGACTGCCATTCGGTCCGCGCGGTCAGTCGGCCTGTGCCCGACCGGCTGACTGAGGAATGACGGTACGAGGTTCCGGACGGTGCTGCGCCTGTGCGCGCACAAGGGGCTGCCGTTGGAGCGGCAGCGCGGCCGGGTTCGGGAAGCGGGGAGGGTCGTTTCCTCCGTACGCTGAACTCCGGCAGTCGTTCCGAACCAGGACACCGGTTACGGCTCGCGCCCCGGCCGGGCACTCGAGCGAAGTGCTGATAGTTGTTGCGCTACGCAAAAAAATACGCTCGGGGCCCAGTCGGCGGTCGGGGTTGACCCGCGCCCATGGGGAGTGAAGGCCGCATCGCGGGAGGGCACAAGCCAGCCGTCGACAGGCCCCCACCAACTGGCCGTGCGCCCCTTCCAACGCGAGCACTGTCCGCCCGACCAGTCCCCTCACCTCAGCTGCCATTCCGGGCATGTCCGAATCCGCAGCCGCGCCAGGCGAGACGCGCCGTAGCCGGATTGCCGTCCGCCCGCCATGGGCACGGATTGAACAATCCTTCAGTCTGCTGCACATGCGTTCAATCCCAGGACGACCGAACCACCCGGGCCGTCATCCGCGACGAGGCCCTGTGCCTGTTCGCCGCCCATGGACCGGAGTCGGTCACCGTGCGGCAGATCGCCTCCGCCGCGAGTGTGTCGCCCGGCTTGGTCGTGCACCACTTCGCGCCGAAGGGCGAGTTTACGGCTGACGATACGGTCGTGGTGCGCAAGGGAAGCTCTACCTCTGATGAGGTGTGCCGGGAGGCAGGGTGACCCGCAGGAGGGCGTGACGTGGCACCTGGCTGCCGCACGAGGGGGTCTGCTCACATACTCGGCCGACAGGCGTGCCGGGGTGAGGGCACACTCGGTGTCGGACGGGCTGGACGGGTACGCCGACTGCGTGGGCGCTCGACCGGGCTTCGGCCGTCGTCTCGCCGATCAGTGAGGGTGCCGTGACCCGGGGACGAGCAGGGGCGTGGGATCCGGTGATGACGTAGGTGCCCACGGCGGCCGCCAGCAGCCCTGCCGTCGCCTGGAGTGGCCGGCGGATGCGCCGTCGGCGCCCCGGGCGTTCCTTCCGGGGTTCCCGAGGCGACGGTAGCCGGGTGTGCCGAACCGTCGCAGATGGAGCCGGCAGCGGCGAGGTCACCGCCGTGGCACGGTCTGCCATCACCTGCCCGATGGCGTCGCGCATCTCACGCATCCAACAAATCAACCAGGCGCTCGACTGCTCCCTCGAGATGAAGACCAGACAGCTCATCAACGAGCTCCTCAACGGCTCGGGCACGGCGGTAGGCAAGGCCCTGTAGTCGCTCGTACGCAGGGGCGCGCGGTGCGCGCTACGGGCTGGGGCCAACGCCCCGAGCCGGATAGGCAAGCAGTTCACTCGCCGCCTCTGTCCCGTCTCAGTTGACCTGGTCCGAATCTCAATGATCTACTCCGGTTCGCTCGTCGCGTCAGGTGATCTGGTTCCTGGTGTGGGAGCAGGCCACTGGGGGGAGCCGAGGGCCCGTCGGCGTCCGACCCCCACCGGGAGTGAACACCTGAAGAAAACGTCTGGACAGGTCGCGGCTATGATCCGCATCTTCGAGCGAATGGGGACCTGGTGGGGATATTTCGGCGCGGAGAGCGTCGTGAGGGTGCGGACCTGCCGCGCGATGGGGAGTTCACGTTCCTGTCCGAGGCGGAGGCTGCCCGGTTGCGTACGTTCGTCCGCGAGGCCTTCGCGGAGCGCGGCATCGAGGTAACGGCCGAACCAGGACGCGTGACCACAGACTCGGGTTGGCACTTCGGCCTCTCCAATCTTGCGGCGGTGTGCCACAACGACAGCCGTGGCCCCCGGACCTGGCGGACGCTGGTCGACGACCATGTTGACAGGGTCATCCGTTCGATGGATGGACCGCAGGCTCTCAGGGCCCTGCCGCACGAACGGCTCCTGGCCCAGCTCTATCCCCGCTTCATTCCCAGCGACCCCACGCTCCTGAAAGCTCTCGGGTACGGTCCCCCATCGGTCCCGGGGCTGCTGGAGGTACTCGCGCTCGACCTCCCGGAAACCGTCGACATGCTCACCGCGGACTCCCTCGCCGATCTGGGCGAAATGACGGCCCTTCGGGACCGCGCGTTCCAGAACCTACGGGCCGTGCGCGTTGACAAGCACAAGGTGGTCAGGGGCAAGGACAGCTCCCACTTCGACGTGCTGATGGGCGGCTCGTACTTCATCGCGAGCCTCGCCCTGGTCCTGGACGAGGTCGTACGCCGCTACACCAAGGACGCACCGGCGCCGGACGGCATCCTGGTCGTGCTGCCGCACCGCCACCAACTGGCCTTCCACGTCATCCGCGACAGGAGCGTGGCGCCCTCGCTGCGCACCATGGCCCGGTTCGCCGCCGTGGGCTTCGAGCAGTCACCGGGCGCGCTGAGCCCCTCGGTGTTCTGGTGGCACGAAGGCAGCTTCACCCAGCTCGCCACGCAGGACAACACCGGCCTGCACATCAAACTCACCCAGGAGGCCATGGACCTGGCGGCACGTTTCGCAGGCGGATAGCCAGGCCTGGCTCAACATGCAGCCCTGCAGTCACTTCGAAACGCCACCGGCGGATGAGACGACGGACACCATCCGCCGGTGACGGACCAGATCACATGAGATTCATGGAAGCTCACCCTCTCAAGCGATCTGATCCCCGCAGGCCCAGCCCTGACTACGAACCAGATCTAACAAGACGGGACAGCCCCGTTGGACACGGGCGGCCGGGCGCGCCACTGCCGACATGGATCCCGTTCAGGCCGTGGTCGCCGATCACCCTCGCCGCGCGGATGCAGGGCCTGCGCAGCTGTCTCGGCAGCGACTCGGCCGGCAGCCTCTACGTGCCGCGCCGCGAGTCGGGCGGGAACCCCTACCGGCTCGCCCCGGCATGCGCTGCAACGGGAACCGATTCCTTCAACTCGCCGCGCAGGTACCGCCGCTCGGGCCGAAGGGCCCGACGGACCCGGACCCCTGGACTGGACTGCGACCGGGACGTGCTCCAGGCCGAGGCGGCCGTCGACGGCTGGTACGCGCTGCTGACCACCCTCACCCCCAAGCAGGCCGGCGCCGCCGAGGTGCTGCGGCGCCACAAGGGCCAGCAGGGCACGGTCGAGCGCCGCTACGGTGACGCCAAGGGGCCCCCTGGCCGTCACTCCCCGTCTTCGTGCAGGACCGACAAGCCAGTCGCCGCACTGGTAGCGGTGATCTGCCTGGATCTGCTCATATTCGGTCTGATCGAGCGCCAGGTCCGCCGGGCCCTCGGGGGCGACCAGAAGATGCGCGGGCTGTATTCCGGCACCCAGATGTCCGCCCCACCGGCCGGATGATCCTCTACCACCTCTGCGGCCTACGACTTCGAGTCGGTCATGCCACCGACCTGCCCACCATCGTCCTCAGCCGCGGCGTCCAGCTCCATCTCCTCGACCTCCCCGGGGCCTGGAACCAACACACCCCCGCTGGCCGCAGACCTGAGCGAGCTATCCGCGAAGAACGGAACCAGCTGTCGCCACCATCACAGGCGCGATCCCTCATGCGGGGCCGCGCCTTCGCCCTCGGTCAGATGAGCGAGTTGTAGATGTTCCAGCCGTACCCGATCGAGGCCCGGGCCAGGAAGGGCGCCGAGGCGTTGCCGGTGCCCCGGTACAGCCACAGGCCACCCTTGCTGTCGCGGGCGACGAGGTCCGCCTTGCCGTCCCCGGTCAGGTCAGCGATGCCGACGATGGAGTTGTAGATGTTCCAGCCGTAGCCAATGGAGATGCGGGCCAGGAAGGGCGCCGAGGCCTTGCCGGTGCCCCGGTACAGCCACAGGCCACCCTTGCTGTCGCGGGCGACGAGGTCCGCCTTGCCGTCCCCGGTCAGGTCAGCGATGCCGACGATGGAGTTGTAGATGTTCCAGCCGTAGCCAATGGAGATGCGGGCCAGGAAGGGCGCCGAGGCCTTGCCGGTGCCCCGGTACAGCCACAGGCCACCCTTACTGTCGCGGGCGACGAGGTCCGCCTTGCCGTCCCCGGTCACGTCGCGGGCGCCGACGATGGAGTTGTAGATGTTCCAGCCGGGGCCGACCTGTTTCCGGGGTGCGAAGGGTGCCTTCGGGTTGCCGGTGCCCTGGTAGAACCACAGCGTTCCCTTGCTGTCACGGCCGACGACGGTTCCGGTGCCGTCCGCCATCTCACCGCTGACGCTGGTGACGATGTTGTAGGTGTTCCAGCCGGTTCCGATGGCGGCCCGGGCGGCCAGTGCCCCGGAGGGCACACCGGTGCCGCGGTAGAGCCACAGGGTGCCGGAGTTGTCCCGTGCCAGCACGGTGCCCAGCTGCGACGCCGGGGGCACACCGATGCCGGTGAGCGACTCCAGTTGTGCGCCCTGCCCGGCGTCGCCGGTGACCTCGTACGTGGCCGACTGGCTGCCGCTCACGGTCGGGGCGAAGGTGACCGTCTGGCGGACACTCTGCTCGGGACCGATGACCAGGCCCTCGGCAAGCTGGTCGGCGCTGCTGAACACACCTGCCGGAGCCTTCGCCTTGGTTACGGTGACCGGGATGTTCCCCGTGTTGGTGATGGTGAAGCTCCGCGTGCTCGACGTGCCGCGGACCACCGCGCCGAACGAGAGGCTCGTCGGACTGAACACCAGGTGGCCCTCGCCGCTGATCGCGTCGCCCTCGACCGGGATGGTGAGCGCACCGCTGGTGCTGCTCAGTGTGATCGACGAGGAGTTCTGGCCGGTGACCGTGGGCGCGTACCCGACCTGCAGGACGATCGAGCTCTGGGCCGGGATCACCGTCGGGTTCGCCGGGTCGGCGCTCGGCAGGTCGGCGGCCGTGAACGGTCCCTCGGGCGGGGTCACGGAGATGATGGTCTCCGGGTCAGTGCCCGTGTTCGTCAGCTGGACGTTCGCGGTGGCCGTGGTCCCCGTCGGCTGGTTGCCGAAGGACACCGTGCCCGGGAACGCAGCCAGACCGGGCTTGGTGCCGACGCCGTGCAGACTCAGTGCGAAACTGCCGGCGTCGGTGGCCACGGTGAGCGTTCCACTCGCGCCCAGGACCGCGGCGGGTGTGAAGGAGACGGGTATCGACAACTGCCCGCCCGCCGGGATCGTCGGCGGCAGCGACGATGTGTCCGCGGTGAACGGACCGTCGACCGTGACGCCCCTGATGCCGAGGGAATGGGACGGACTCTGGTTCTCCGTCAGGACGACGTCGGTGCTCGCGGACCCGCCCACCGGCACGAGCCCGAATTCGACCGGGCCGCCCTTGAGCGGGCTGCCCACCGGATTACCGAAGGCGTAGACCTTCCCCTCCCGAGTGCCGACGAAAACCTGCCCGCCGTCAGTGGCCGGGGTGGCGAACTTCGACGCGGTGCCGATCGGCGCGGACCAGATCAGCGGCAGGACGCCGTTCGCGTCGGGAACTGGCTCGTACGCGCGCAGCTGGGCGTTGACGCCGCTGGACCCGCCCGACCAGACCACCCACACCAGAGCGCTGCCCGAGCGCGTTCCGTCGGAGGTCACCACGGGCGATCCGCTGGTGTACGGGAAGGAGTCCTGGCTGGATCCGGCGACGGTCAGCGCGGGGTCGCCCGAGCCCGTCACGCCGCGGTGCAGCGCCACCAGTGAGCCACCGTTGCCGACGCAGTAGACATAACCGCCGTCACCGCCCCAGACCGCGGGGTGGCCCCACTGGCCCTTGAGCGGCCCGGTGGTCCCCACCACCTCGTCGGTCCCGCCGGTGCCCTGCGACCTGCCGCCGAGGTCGTCGCGGTCCAGCAGGAAGACCCGGCCGTCCTTGCCCTGCTGCACCATCAGATGCGGGTGGGAGGCGGTACCGAAGCTGACCGGCAGGCCGACCGGCCCGCCGGAGGCCAGGTCCCTGTCCTGCTGGTCCAGGGTCGGCGCGTTGGACGGGCTGAAGAAGTCGGCGGCCTTCAGACTCCGGTCGGCCTGCACCTGCAGCCGGACCACGGACTCCGCGAGCGTGCCGGGCGGCGCGCTGCCGGGGCCGGGCGCCGGGCTGACGCCGTTGCCGGTGGTGAGGAAGATCCGGCCGGGACCGTCCGAGACGAGTCCTCCGCCGGACTGCCAGATGCCGGCCCCGCTGTTGCTGGCGCCGGTCTCCGTCGCCCACATCGAGGTCACCGAGGGGTTGGTGGTGCTGACGCCGACCACGTAGCCGCGATAGGGCTCGGCGTCGCAGTGTCCGCCGAACGCCGCGTACACCACCCCGTCGAGCAGCAGCAGGCCGGGACGCTGCATCTGGTACGCGGGCAGGAAGGACTGGGTGGGGTCGTTGGACGGGGTGCCCTGGATCGTCACGGGGAAGCCGGACTTCTCCGCCCCGGTGACCGGGTCGAGCGCGTGCATGTACCAGTGCGGGCTCAGGGGGGTGGGGCCGTCGTCGACCTTGGTCGTCAGATAGACCGCGCCGCCGGCGGGGTCGTATACCGGGGTGGCGGTGCTGCCCACGTTCGGCACCAGGTCGCCGCAGTTGAGGGTGGACGCGGGCCATGCAGGCCCGAAGCTGCGCTGCCACAGTACGGCTCCTGTGGCGCGATCGAGGCCGTAGGCCCTGTTGTTCTCGGTGACCGCCACCACCGTGCCGCCGACGACGATCGGCTGGGCGTATATCTGCCCGTCGAGCTGCGCGGGAGCCCTCCAGAGCTGCCCGAAGGAAGAGGAGCGCACGTCGGACGGGCCGAGATCCGGTTCACTCCCGTCCCAGCCGGTCCGCAGGATGTCCACCGAGCCGGTCGTCTCACTCGCCTGCGCTTGAGAGACGCCCAGCCCGACCAGGCACGCGGTCACCGCGGCGGTCACAGCGAGCGCCAGACCGCGCCGCCGGATGTGTCTGCGTCTGTGTGCGTGTCGGGTGGCACCCACCACCGCATCGCCTTGTGACATCGCCAAGGAAACCCCCTGAGTCCCCATCCCCGAAGGCCCCTACGCCCTCCCCCGTGCCACGGCGGCCTCCACGATCGCGGGGAGGCTGCGCCACACGGGCCGCAACCCGCGCATCCAATCACAAACCGGCGTCCGTGCCTACGGTTGTGAAGGTTTGATGCATGCGGTCCCGCCGCATGCCCACGCACAGTCGATGTGTCACCCCACCGCCTGCGGGGGTACCGGACGGTCACCGGGGCAACGCGGTTGCTGCTTGAGGGGTTTCAGGAAAAGGCCGCCGACGACTCTCTCTCCCGTTGATCATTTGCCGGACACCGCCTGGAAGGGCAGCGACTTGGGCACGGCATCCAGGAGGCCGGGAAATCTCGTGTCCGGGTCGTCGCGGCGCAGCCTCACGTAGCGGTTGCGGCCTGCGGCCCGGATCGAGACGAGCCCGGCCTCACGCATGATCGTCAGATGGTGAGAGATGGTCGGCTTCTGCAGATACGGAAACCAGAGCGCGACGGGCGCACAGCTGGCCTGGCGGCCGGTCGAGTAGACCTTCAGCAGTCGCAGCCGCACCGGATCGCCCCCGACAGCGAGCTGCTGGTATTCGTCAGGCTGCAGGAGTCCATCGGTCGGCACGGCATCGTCAAGCCGGTCACTCTCAACGCCGACGGGACTCTGGTCGCAGGCCACCAGAGAATCAAGGCGATGACGGCGCTCGGCATGACGCACACGCCGGCGGTGATGCTCGGCACGAAGGTGGGCCCCACCGACGAGATCCAGTTCAACCTCCTGCACAACAGGGCCGAGACTGAAGCGTCGATCGTGTACGCGCAGCCCGGCCCCATCGGCGAGTGGTCGTGGATCCCCTGGCAGACCATCAACGTCGCCCAGTCCCGCAACAAGCCGTTCAAGCAGGCCATCAGCTACATGACGGGCGGGCACGGCGCGTGGGGCAGCGTCGTCATCGATGACCAGGGCCAGATCGCGCTGAACGCCGACTACGCGGTCGTCGCCGCCGCGAACCACTTCGACGTCCTCGCCTGGACCTGCCCGTCCCTGGACGCCGCGCAGATGGTCGCGGACCTCACCGGCGAGTACGCGGTGTACGACTGGACCGGCTGCCTTGAGGACCAGGCCCCCGTCTACAACCAGCACATCGTGCCGCCAAAGCGGCTGCGCCAGTGCACCTCGCTGCGCAAGCAGGGACAGCTGGCCTACAAGAGCGAGGTGTGGGAGAAGCTGGCCCTGCCCCGGCCGCGGAAGCGGCCCGAGACGCGGGTCGTGGACTTTGGCGCCGGGCACGGCGACTACGCCAAGAAGCTGCGCCCCGAGGGCTACAGCATCGACGACTACGAGCCGTACCGCACCACGCCCCGCAAATACGCCGTCGAAATCAAGAGCGTCGTGTCGATGATCCGCACCATCGAGAAGCGGCTCGCCGAGCACGGCCTGTACGAAATGGTGGTGGTGGACTCCGTCATCAACGCCACTACGTCCCTGGATTACCAGCACTGGGTGCTGACCGCCGTGAATGCGCTGTGCGCCGCCGACGGGACGGTGTGCATCGGCACCCGCAACCTGCTGGTCGAGCAGGCCTTCGAGAACAAGCAGCACGCCACCAGCCGCAACGACTCCACCCGGCTGCCATTCCTCGACTCCGAGAACGTCGACATACGGTTCATGGCCGGGAAGTGGATGAAGATCCGCTACCACACGCCCGAGTCGCTGGCCGAGCTGCTGAAGGCGTACTTCGGGGAGGTCAAGGTCACCGGCCGGTCCAACGCCACGCTCCGGGCCATCTGCCGCAACCCGCTGCCGCTTTCCGACCTCGACTATTCGAAAGCCCTGGATGAGGAATTCAACATGCCTTATCCGAATAACTCCCTGCATGACCGCCATAAGCAACTCGTGGAAATTCTGGTAAAATTGGTTAAAGAAAGGAACAGTCGAGCCGACTAACCCACGGCCCTTATTCGGAGGGGAAATGCCCCCACCCCTGGGACCGGACGAAGAACGCACACCTGGCCTTCGAGTACGCCGAGAGCCACCACTGGGAAGGCAACGCCTTCGTGCGCGACCTGCACGTCACCCTCGACAACGCCCCCCATCACCGGATGGGGCGAGCACTCGATACCCGCCACCGCCCACAAGCGGGATCTGTGGAGGTACCGGACCTGCCGCAACTGGCAGTTTGCGTGGTGGCTGCGAACGAACCGGGACGCACCCGGCGCACCGCCCTCCGCCTGGCAGCCGCCGAAAGATCCAAACGCCCCGCGGCAGCTGACCTTCCCGTAGCCCAGGCGGCCCGGCGGCCACTCCACGTCGCCGGGCCGCAGCGCCGCAAGACCCGGGTCCACAAGAGGAAGACCGCCCGGAACTGATCTAGCGTGGAGGAGGGGTATCGAGCCGATGCCCGGAAGCGGCCGTGGAAATGGGATGCGACATGACCGTGCGAGCGAGCAGGACAGACCCCGATACCGCGCCTGGCGGCGCACCCGTTCCGATCACGAATTCCCGCGGTGCCCGCGCCGCGGCCGAACGAGTTGTCTCGGGTGATTCAGTGACCGTCTCCCTGGGTGGCCTTCGGCTCAAACTGCCGCCGAAGGATCAGCTCGCCTACCTCGCGGGCCTCGGTCTCCTCACAGCATTCGACCTCATCGAATGGCCGGTTGCGCTCGCCATAGCCGTCGGGCACGAACTGGCCCGCAGCCACCGCGGCAAAACGCTGCGCGAGTTCGGGGATTCCCTGGAACAGGCGTGACACACCCCTGGTCCAGTGCGACCGCTCGACGGTGTGCAGGCGAAATGGGACGTCCGGAGAGAGTAGCGTGAACGACACCAGCGACATCCCCGAGCCCGTACCGGCCCGCCTGTGGCGCCGCGAGAAGGACAGGCCTGAGCCGAAGGTCACGACGTATCCGCGGGCCAGCCGCCCGGCGCTCAAGATGTGATCTCAGGGTGCATGGCGACGGCGCCCGTCGTAGCCCGGCAGGACTGGACAGACGGCCGAGTCTTCTCCCTGAGCGACACTGCCGGGGAGATCCGCTGCATGTTCCAGTGGCCGCAGGACGGCCTACGGGTCGCGGCCTGGCCCACAGCGCACACCAACCGGCGCGCCACGCCCCTTCCCGGTGCCGCATGCGATCCGGTAGCGCCTGCCCGCTACATCCCCCTCGGATCTTGCAGTGCCATCATGTTTCTCGGCGTGGGGGCGCGCAACAGCGAGAGGACCCTGTTGGTGGGACGCCCCGGCAAGGCCGCGCGCGCCGCCATCGCACAGCGGCGAGCCGACGCCATCGACCTACGCCTGGCCGGCGTCGACTGGCTGACCGTCGGCCGCAAACTCGCCGCCGACCCGGGCGGGCAGTCCGTGAGCAGGTGGCCGGCGCCGACGGCGAGCCGGTGCTTACGTCGGCGACACCATGGACGCGGTCACCGGCACCGTGACGCGCACCTACCCGTGGGCACCGGGCAGGCCCTCGGCCACGATCTGCTACCTCACCGACGCCGAATGGCTGCTGGAAGACCTCGGCGGCGCGCACGACGTGTTCAGCCTGCCCGCC
This sequence comes from Streptomyces sp. NPDC093261, assembly GCF_044753645.1. Classification (NCBI taxonomy): domain Bacteria; kingdom Bacillati; phylum Actinomycetota; class Actinomycetes; order Kitasatosporales; family Streptomycetaceae; genus Streptomyces; species Streptomyces sp. NPDC093261. The sequence continues at coordinate 677 of NZ_JBIVNO010000019.1, read as the reverse complement.
GACAAGGCCGCCTACTGGGTGCGATCCGACGGGGCAGGTCCTCGACCGGTTTGACCTCATGGTTGACTTCATACCGGTCGTGCACATCCCCAACACGATCCCGGACGTAGGCGAGCACTGGGGCAAGTCCACGCTGGCGACGGTACTGCAGCTGCTGGACGAGCTGGCCGCCACCGACACCGACAGCGCGTCCGCCTCGGCGACCACCGGCACACCGCCTCCAACACGCGTCTGACGGCGGCCCGGTCTCGGCACCCTCGACCCGGCCAAGCTGCCGAACGGGTACTCGCTGCAGTCGCTGCGCCCGCTCGACTCCCTCGTCGGCTCGATGCGGCTGGCCCGCGACCACAAGTACCAGCTGCTGCTGCGCATGGTGCAGCGCCTGCACCAGGCCGGGCAGGAGTGGCCCGCCGACGAGTCGCTGCCCGCACGCCTGTTGTGGGGTGCGCACACCCCCTCCGACCGGACCACCGTCCTCAACGATGTGGTGCAGGGCTTCGAGGCCGGTGTGGGTAGTGGTGTCTGGCCTGGGGTGTTGATGGTTGGTTGAGAAAGTCGGGGGGAGTGGAGCGTGTGGCGCGTCGGCGCGGCTCGGCGGAAGCGGCGGCCCGCACGGCCCGGGCAGTCGTTACCCGCGGCTGTGGGCCCCACCGATTCCCTCGGTGGGGCCCACAGCC